>NZ_KI911559.1:3456692-4176524 GCF_000515255.1 Rhodovibrio salinarum DSM 9154
CGGGACAAGCAATCTAACGACGCCGATCCGCCCTGACAACCCCCGATCTCGCTCGATCGATCGCTTGTCGTCAGCGCGGCCCATGTCGCCGCCGTCACCCCCGAACGCCGCCGTGACCCCCTCGGGAGCACCGCGTCGCCGGTGAGCGCGGTGTATAGACCTCCCCATACCCTCATGACAAGACCCGATTTTGAAAGCTCCTTTACCGCCCCCTTACACCCCCATGACAAAACACCAAAAATCCCAGTCTCCCGCACCGCTCAGGCCCATCGGCCAGCCTAAAACCACACCTCGAATCGATAACGAATCCGGGGGGGGGGCCTACAGCACCCCCAGATCCTGCAGTTCGCGGACCATCCAATCGGGCATCTCGGCGGCCGGATCCGAGTCGGCGCGGCCGACATCTGCGGGCGCCTCCTCCGGCTGTAGGTAGCGCCAGCCCTGAAACGGGCGGTGCGGCGTCGCGCTGACGCGGATCAGTTCCGGGGCGAGTTCGATCACACAGGCCCGGCGCCCCTCCGAGTCGCGGATTTCGCGCAGATCGTGAATCGGCTGCCGGGCGCGCATGCGCCCATTCATGACCCAGTAGAGCGAGCCACCTTCCAGAATTTCCGGGGCGCGCTTGGGCACCTGGCGGGTGACGTGCCAGAGCACGCGACGCCCCAACTCCCGCTCCGCCCGGTCGAGTCGCTGCGGCATCCAGGCTTCCAGCTGCTCGGGCGTTTCCACACCGACGCAGAGCTTCTTCAGGTGCAACGTCACGACTCGCCCCCTGCCCGGCTGCCAGCGGCCAACGCGCGGGCGACCTTGGAGGCCGGCGGTCGCCCCAGTTCATCCGAGATGACGCGCCCGGCGGCGGCCACAGCCGCCAGGTCCACACCGGTTTCGATGCCCAGGCCGTGCAGCAGGTACAGCAGATCCTCGGTCGCCAGGTTGCCGCTTGCCCCCTGCGCGTAGGGGCAGCCGCCCAGGCCGGCAACGGCCGAATCGACGATGCCGACCCCGCGCTCCAGACAGGCAAGGACGTTGGCGAGCGCCTGACCATAGGTGTCGTGGAAATGCACCGCCAACCGCTCCAGCGGCACGCGGGCGGCGACCGTGTCCAGCATCCGCACCGCCGCATCCGGCGTGCCGACACCGATGGTATCGCCCAGCGAGATTTCGTCGCAGCCGAGCGCGACCAGATCCTTGGCGATCTCGGCGACTCGATGCGGCGACACCGCCCCCTCGTACGGACAGCCGAGCACGCAGGAGACGTAACCGCGCACCCGCAGGCCGTCGCGCTTCGCCTGCGCGATCACCGGCGCGAACCGTCCCAGGCTCTCCTGAATCGAGCAGTTGATGTTGCGCTGGCTGAAGGTCTCCGAGGCCGCGCCGAACACCGCGATCTCGCGCGCGCCCGCCGCCTTGGCCCGGTCGTAGCCTTTGTCGTTCGGCACCAACACGGGGAAGCGCGTCGGACCATCCAGGGGCAATTGCGCCAGCACATCCGCGCTGCCCGCCATCTGCGGCACCCATTTGGGCGAGACGAACGCGCCGGCCTCGACCACCGGCAGGCCGGCGTCGGCGAGCGCGGTAATCAGCCGCACCTTGGAGGCGACCGGGATCTCATCCGATTCGTTCTGCAGACCGTCGCGCGGGCCGACCTCGACGACCGTGACCCTGGACGGGCGGCGGCTCATGCTTCCTCCTTCTCCGTCTCGGCGGCCGGCTCGAACAGCAGCAGCTCGACCCCTTCGGACACCTGGTCGCCGGCGGCGAAATGCACCTGCGTGACCTGACCCGCCGCCGGCGCGCGAATCGCGTGCTCCATCTTCATCGCCTCCAGCACCATCAGGGTCTGGCCGCGCGCCACCGCCTGCCCCGCCTCGACCGCGACCTGGCTGATCTTGCCCGGCATCGGCGCGGTCAGGCTGCCGGTCGGGGCCTCGGCCTCGGCCGCCCCGGCGAGCCGGCCCCGGCGGGTCAGTTTCCAGGCCTGCGGGCCGAGCAACACGGTGCGCGACTCGCCCTCGCGTAGAACGCAGCCCGCGACCTTGCGGCCCCCGATCTCCGCCGTCAGATCAAGCGCCGACTCGCCGCATGCCTGCGACGACAGCACGCGCGCCTCGACCGTGCCCGACGGCAGGGCCAGGCGGCATGCCTCGCGCGCGAAGGTCAGGCGTACGGCCTGCTCCGCCTCCCCATCCAGGAAGCTCAGGTCGAGATGGCGGTCATCGTTCAGGCGCCAGCCGTCGGCGGCGTGCCAGGGGGAATGCGGGTCGGGCGAAGCCGCGGCCTCGTGCCGAACCGCCCGGGCACGGGTTTCGGATTCGGCCAGTGCCGCCAGGGCCAGCGCGTCGTCGGGCAACGGCGGGCGGGTCTGCAGCTTCCCCGATTCGCGCGCGATGAAGCCGGTGTCGACCGGGCCCGCGCGCATCTCCGGATGGTCGACCAGCCGGCACAGAAAGCCGAGGTTGGATACGCAGCCGCCGACCTGGGTCGCCTCCAGCCCGCGCCCCAGTCGGCGCAGCGCGGTGGCCCGGTCCGGGCCATGGGCGATCAGCTTGGCCAGCATCGGGTCGTAGTGGGGGGTGACCGTATCGCCCTCGCGCACCCCGGTGTCGACGCGCACGCCGGGCAGCCCGTCCGGCAGCTGCAGGCGGGTGAGCGGCCCGGTTGCCGGCAGGAAGTCGCGCGCCGGGTCCTCGGCGTAGAGGCGGACCTCGACCGCGTGGCCGTTGAGCGGGATCTCGCCCTGGGCTAGCGGCAGCGGTTCGCCCGAGGCCACGCGTAGTTGCCAGGCGACCAGATCCTGCCCCGTGATCGCCTCGGTCACCGGGTGCTCGACCTGCAGACGGGTGTTCATCTCCATGAAGTAGAAGGACTCGGCGCCGGGCGCGCCTTCGGCGATGAACTCCACCGTACCGGCGCCGACGTAACCAATCGCCTGCGCGGCGGCGACGGCGGCCGCGCCCATTTCGGCGCGCTTTTCCGCCGTCATGCCCGGAGCCGGCGCCTCTTCCAGAACCTTCTGGTGGCGGCGCTGCGGCGAGCAGTCGCGCTCGAACAGATGCACGGCGTTCCCATGGCTGTCGGCGAACACCTGCACCTCGATGTGCCGGGGCTTCTGCAGGTAGCGCTCCAGCAGCACGCGGTCGTCGCCGAAACTGGCCTTGGACTCGCGCTTGGCCGCGTCGAGCTGGTCGGCGAACTGCTCGGCCCGCTCGACCACGCGCATGCCCTTGCCGCCGCCCCCGGCCGAGGCCTTGATCAGCAGCGGATAGCCAACCTGCTCCGCCTCGCGCGCCAGGGTCTCCGGGTCCTGGTCGTCGCCGTGGTAGCCCGGCACCAGCGGCACGCCGGCCTCGGCCATGCGCGCCTTGGCCGCGGCCTTGGAGCCCATCGCCCGGATCGCGGCCGGCGGCGGGCCAATCCAGGTCGCCCCGGCGGATTGAACCGCTTCGGCAAAGTCCGCGTTTTCCGCCAGGAAGCCGTAGCCCGGATGCACGCTCTCGGCCCCGGAAACGCGGATCGCGTGGGTGAGTGCATCGACGTTCAGGTAGCTCTCCGCCGCCGAAGCGGGTCCCAAGCGCACCGCGTCATCGGCCAGCGCGACGTGCAGCGCGTGGCGGTCGGCGTCGGAATAGACCGCGACCGTGCGCAGCCCCATCGTCCGCGCGGTGCGGATGATCCGGCAGGCGATCTCGCCGCGGTTGGCGATCAGGACGGAAGCGAGCATGGCCGCTAATCGTCCTGCCGCCAGCCGGCCTTGCGCTTGTCCAGGAAGGCGGCGATGCCCTCCTGCCCTTCCGGGCTGGCGCGCAGGCGGGCGATGCGCTGGGCAGCGTCCTCGTTCACGGCCCCGCCGGGGGCGGTCGCACGCAGGGCGCGCAGGTGCGCCTTCGCCTCAACCTGCGCCGTGGGGCCGCCCTTCAGCACTTCCTCGATCAGTTCCTCGCCGCGGGTGCGCAGGTCGTGCCAGGCGGTCAGCTCGTGCACCAGGCCCAGGCGATGCGCCTCCTGCGCCGAAAACCGCTCAGCGGTGAAGGTGTAGCGGCGCACCGCCCGCTCGCCGAGCGCCTGCAGGACGTAGGGCTGGATCACCGCCGGGATCAGGCCGAGGCGTACCTCCGACAGCGCGAACACGGCTGACTCACTCGCCACCACGATGTCGCAGCAGGCGACCAGGCCGAGCCCGCCGCCGATCGCCGGCCCCTGCACCAGCGCCATGGTCGGCTTGGAGAAGCTGTCCAACGCCTCCATCAGGCCGGCGAGCGCGCGGGCATCCTCCAGATTCTCGTCCTCGCTCTTGGCCGCCATCGCCTGCATCCAATTGAGGTCGCCGCCGGCGGAGAAGGACTTGCCCTGAGCGGTCAGCAGCAGCAGGCGCACCCGATCGTCGTCGTCGTAGCCCCGCAGGCTGCTGGTCAGCTCACTGATCAGTTCGGCGTTGAAGGCGTTGTGCTTGTCCGGGCGCGTGAGGGCGATGTGGACGACGCCACGCTGGTCGATCTCCTCGAGGAAGAAGGGGCGTTCCATGCGGCGGTCCTTTCGTCGTTCTGTCTTTTGATCGGGCGGCAAACGTAGACGCGGGGCCCAGAGTCGGAACATGCCGGGCGCTTCCTCTGCACCCTAACGTTCTCCGCTAACCTGGAGGAGAGGCAAGCCACCGCTGCGGCCGTGACGACGGCGCGCCGGAGCAGCCCCAGCCCCAGATCCGGCGCCTCACATCCGGAAGGTCGGCGTCGCGGGCGGGTCCTCCGGCGCGTTGAGCGCGGCCGAGAGGCCGAGCGCGAGCGCGCGGCGGGTGTCAGCGGGGTCGATCACGCCGTCGTCCCACAGCCGGGCGGTCGCGTAGGTCGGGTGGCCCTGCTGCTCGTACTGCGCGCGGATCGGATCCTTGAACGCCGCTTCCTCGTCCGCCGGCCAATCCTCGCCGCGGGCTTCCTTGGCGTCGCGCCGCAGGGTCGCGAGCACGGTCGCGGCCTGCTCCCCGCCCATCACGGAGATCCGCGCGTTCGGCCACATCCACAGGAAGCGCGGCGCGTAGGCCCGCCCGCACATGGCGTAGTTGCCAGCCCCGAACGAGCCGCCGATCACGACCGTGAACTTGGGCACCCGGGCGGTCGCCACGGCGGTCACCAGCTTGGCGCCGTCGCGGGCGATGCCGCCGGTCTCGTACTTCTTGCCGACCATGAAGCCGGAGATGTTCTGCAGGAACACGAGCGGGATGCCGCGCTGGTTGGCGAGCTCGATGAAATGGGCGCCCTTGAGCGCCGATTCGGAGAACAGGATGCCGTTGTTGGCCAGGATGGCGACCGGATAGCCGTGCAGGTGGGCGAAGCCGCAGACCAGCGTGGTGCCGTAGTTCGCCTTGAACTCGTCGAACTCGCTGGCGTCGACCAGCCGGGCGATCACTTCCTTGACGTCGAACGGCGTCTTCAGGTCCGGCGGCACGATGCCGTAGAGCTCTTCCGGGTCGTAGGCCGGCGCGCGCGGTTCCCTGACCTCCAGGCCGTGGTGCTTGGGCCGGTTCAGGTTGCCGACCAACCGGCGCAGGATCGCGAGCGCGTGGGCATCGCTCTGGGCCAGGTGGTCGGCAACGCCGGACGTACGGGTGTGCACCTCCGCGCCGCCGAGCTCCTCGGCGCTCACCTCCTCGCCAGTCGCCGCCTTCACCAGCGGCGGCCCCCCCAAGAAAATCGTGCCCTGGTTCTTCACGATCACGGCTTCGTCGGACATCGCGGGGACGTAGGCACCGCCGGCGGTGCAGCTGCCCATCACCGCGGCCAGCTGCGGGATGCCCTTCGCCGACATGTTGGCCTGATTGTAGAAGATCCGGCCGAAGTGGTCGCGGTCGGGAAACACCTCGTCCTGGTTGGGCAGGTTCGCCCCGCCGGAATCCACCAGGTAGATGCACGGCAGGTGGTTCGCCTCGGCGATCTCCTGGGCGCGCAGGTGCTTCTTCACCGTTACGGGATAATAGGTGCCGCCCTTCACCGTCGCGTCGTTGGCGACGATCATCACCTCGCGGCCCATCACCCGGCCGATCCCGGCGATCACGCCGGCCGAGGGCACCGCATCGTCGTACAAGCCGTAGGCCGCGAGTTGGGAGACCTCCAGGAACGGCGCGCCCTCGTCGAGCAGACCGCGCACCCGCTCACGCGGCAGCATCTTGCCCCGGTCCAGGTGGCGCTGCCGGGCGCGCTCACCGCCGCCCGCCTTCACCGTCGCGACCTTGTCGTTCAGGTCGCGTACCAGGGCACGCATCGCCTCGGCGTTGTCCTTGAACGCCTGCGCGCGCGGATCGACCGCGCTCTTCAGCACGCTCATCGCCTCCCCTTCATGCTTTTGCCGGCCGGACCCAAGCGCCGGTTTCGTCATTGCCTGCGAGGATGCGCGGGCGATCCCAGGATGGGCAAGGCGAAAAGCCCCTGCGGCTACCAGCCGCCGGTCTTCGCCCAGGCCTCCGCGTCGCCCAGGCGGTCGTGGCCCCAGAAGGGCTCGCCATCGACGAGCAGGAAGGGAGAGCCGAACACGCCCTTGTCCTGCGCCGCCTGCACCTCGTCCTTCAGGCGTTGCTTCACCGCCGGATCGTCGTGCGCCGCGCGCACCGCAGCGGGATCGTGGCCGTGCATCGCGGCCGTCTTGGCGACCGCGTCAGGAGCGGAGATATCGTGGCCCTGGCCGAAGGCGGCGTGGAACAGCGCCATCGCCAGATCCTTGGCCGCCATCGTGTTCTGATCCGCCAGCCAATAGAAAGCGCGCGCCGGAGCGACGGCGGAAAAAGGAAACGGCGTGGGCAACTGGAAGGGAACGCCGATCCGCCGGGCCGAACGGTCCATGTCGCGCTTGGCGTAGTCGCCCTTCATCGGGATGTCGAGCAGCGGCGCCGAGCCGGTGGTCTTGAACACCGCCCCCAACAGGAACGGCTTCCAGACGACCTCCCGCCCCTGCCGCCGGCCAACGCCCTCGACCTCCTGCGCGGCGAGGTAGCCGTAGGGGCTGGAGAAGTCGAAATAGAACTCGATCGGCGCCGGCATGCACGTTCTCCCCATCTTGTAGCTGACGGAATGCTGGCACGCGGGCGGAGATGGGGGAAGAGGCGGCACGTCAGGCCCGAAGCGGGCTCCAGAGTCTCATCAGAGGCGCACGCCTCTCACCAGGGCAGCGGCGTCCCGTCGTGAGCGAAGAAGCCGCCGTTGTCGTCCGGGCCCAGCCGGCCGGCCAAAGCGAGCAGACCGGCCACGCTGTCTTCCGGCGCGATCACGGCATCGCGCCCGCCCATGTCGGTCGCGACGTGGCCCGGATGGACGGCGGCGACGATCACACCGCGTTCCTGCAGGTCGATCGAGAGGCACTTGGTCACCATGTTGAGCGCCGCCTTGGACGAGCGGTAGAGGTGCGCGCCCGAGGTCTCGTTCGCCGCGATCGAGCCAAGCTTGGAGGAGACGTTGAGCAGGCGCGCCCGTTCCGCGCGCTCCAGGTGGCGGGCGAACGTCTCCGCCACGCGCATCGGCGCCAGCGTGTTGACGTTGAACACCTGCAGCCAGTCCTCGTAGGCGATCTTGCCGAAGCCGCCGCGCGGCCCGAAGATCCCGGCGTTATTGATCAGCAGGTCGAGCGGCTCGTCCGCCAGTTCGCGCCCCAGCCCGGCCAGCTGCAGCCCGTCGGTAACGTCCAGACGGTGGCGGACGAGCTCGCCGTCACCGGGATCGAGGCTCTTCAACTTGCGCGCCTTCTCCGGCTGCCGGCAGCAGGCATGCACCCGCCAGCCTTGCCCGGTCAGCTGGCGCGCGAACTCGTACCCCAGCCCTCTGTTGCAGCCCGTGATCAGCGCCGTCGGCAATGTCGCGCCCTTCTGGAACGGTGAATTGTGCGCTGCGACACTAGCGATGCGTCCCGGGTACGGCTAGGGGACGAATTAGGTGAGGCGCGGACGCTTTTTTCACCCCGTTTCCTCGAACAACTCGCGGCCGATCAGCCAGCGGCGGATCTCACTGGTGCCCGCGCCGATCTCGTAGAGCTTGGCGTCGCGCAGCAGCCGCCCGGTGGGGGTTTCGTTGATGTAGCCCATGCCGCCCAGGGTCTGGATCGCCTGATCGGCCATCCAGGTGGCGGTCTCGGCGGCCAGCAGAATGGCGCCGGCGGCGTCCTTGCGCACCGGCTTGCCGGCGTCGCAGGCGCGCGCGACGGCGTAGACGTAGGCGCGCGCGGCGTTCATCCGGGTGTACAGGTCGGCGAGTTTGCCCTGCATCAACTGGAACTCGCCGATCGCCTGGCCGAACTGCTTACGCTCGTGGACGTAGGGGATCACCGTGTCCATCGCCGCCTGCATGATCCCGAGCGGCCCGGCGGCGAGCACCGCGCGCTCGTAATCCAGGCCGCTCATCAAGACGCGCACGCCCTTGTTGAGCTCGCCCAGGACGTTCTCCGCCGGCACTTCGACGTCCTCGAACACCAGTTCGCAGGTGGGCGAGCCGCGCATGCCGAGCTTGTCCAGCTTCTGCGCGATGCGGAATCCGGGCATGTCGTGTTCAACGATGAAGGCGGTGATGCCCTTGGCGCCGGCATCGGGATCGGTCTTGGCGTAGACCACCAGCGTCTCCGCCTCGGAGGCGTTGGTGATCCACATCTTGGTGCCGTTCAGGACGTAGCGGTCGCCCCGCTTCTCCGCCTTGAGCCGCATCGACACGACGTCGGAGCCAGCCCCCGGTTCACTCATCGCCAGCGACCCGACGTGCTCGCCCGAGATCAGCTTGGGCAGGTAGCGCTGTTTCTGCGCATCGGTGCCGCAGCGGCGGATCTGGTTGATGCAGAGGTTGGAGTGCGCGCCGTAGCTGAGCCCGACGGAGGCGGAGGCACGGGAAATTTCCTCCACCGCGATCACATGCTCCAGGTAGCCCATGCCGGCGCCGCCCCAGTCTTCCTCGACCGTAATGCCGTGCAGGCCGAGTTCGCCCAGTTGCGGCCACAGCTCGCGCGGGAACCAGTCCTCCCGGTCGATTTTATCGGCGAGCGGCGCAATCCGATCGGCGGCGAAGGAAGCCACCGTGTCGCGCAGCATGTCGGCGGTGTCGCCAAGCTGGAAGTCGAGGTTCGGGCCCTGGTTGGCGGGCATGGCGGCTCCTCCCCGTACGGATCGCGTTCTGGCGCCGGCGTGTTGTCTTTTTGATCGCCGAGCGCACCGACGGTCAGTGTTACGCCGTTAAGCCCAGGCTGTCAGCCATCACGGGCGACTGCCACCCGCCAGGGCGCGGCCGGGACCGGACACCTGCGCGGATCAACACGCGGCAACTACCGCATATCCATACGGTTTCGTCCCCAGACCCAGATCACCGAAAAGCCGCGAAGGCATCCAGCCGCCTGCCGAAGCTCCAATGATCGGAGCGGCCAAATCCCGTCCTCAGCGACCCGGTGCCTGGTTAAGGAGAAAACAGACCTAGTCGAACTCCAGGATCGCCTGGTCGACCGCCAAGTTGGCGCCGGTCTGGGCGTGCACCTTGGAGACGGTGCCGTCGCGTTCGGCGCGCAGGACGTTTTCCATCTTCATCGCCTCGACGACGGCGAGTTCCTCGCCCGCCTTCACCGGGGTGCCCTCCTCGACCAGCAGCTTGACCAGCAGGCCCGGCATCGGGGAGAGCAGGAACTTGGAATAGTCCGGTGGCTCCTTCTTCGGCATCAGCGCGGCGAGCTTGGCTGCGTGCGGGCGCAGCACGCGGGCTTCCATGCTGGCCCCGCCGTGGGTCAGGCGCCAGCGCGCGCCGACCCGGTCGACCTGCACGGTGACCGGCCGACCGGAGATGCTGGCATGGAACAGCGGCGCGCCATGGGTCCACTCGGTGTGCACCTCGACCTCGCCTTCCGGCGTAACCACGCGCCAGCGGCCGTCGCCGCCGTGGCTGACGGTGACCGGCACACGGTGGTCCTCCAGAAAAACCTCCCAGTCGTCGCCGACGTGGGCGCCGTGGCCGCTGATCTGGCCGCCGATCTGGGCCTCCCGGCCGGCGGCGGCGCGCTGCAGGATCGCGGCGACGATCACCACGCGCTGCTTGACCGTGTCGGTCGGCTGGGTGCCGTGGAAACCGTCGGGGTATTCCTCGTCGATGAAGTTCGTCGACAGCTCGCCCGACTGGAAGCGCGCCTTGGCCATGACGTCGGCCAGGAAGGCCATGTTGTGGTTGATACCGCGGATGTAATAGGCGTCGAGCGCGTGCTGCATCCGCTCGATCGCCTGGTCGCGCGTACTGCCATAGGTGCACAGCTTGGCGATCATCGGGTCGTAGTACATCGAGATCTCGGACCCCTCGACCACGCCCGTGTCGATGCGCACGCCCTCGGCCTCGGCGGGCTCGTCGTAGTACTGCAGCCGCCCGATTGACGGCAGGAAGCCTCTGAGCGGGTCTTCGGCGTAGACGCGGGTTTCGATCGCCCAGCCGTCGAGGCGCAACTCCTCCTGGGTGATCGGCAGCTTCTCCCCGGCGGTGACCCGGATCATCTGCTCGACCAGATCCAGGCCGGTGACCAGTTCGGTCACCGGGTGCTCGACCTGCAGGCGGGTGTTCATCTCCAGGAAGTAGAAGGACTTGTCCCGGTCCATGATGAACTCGACCGTGCCCGCGGTGACGTAGCCGACCGCGCGCGCCAGCGCCTTGGCCTGTTCGCCCATCTTCTCCCGGGTTTCCGGGTCCATGAACGGCGACGGCGCCTCCTCGATCACCTTCTGATGGCGGCGCTGGATCGAACATTCGCGCTCGCCCAGGTGGATGACGTTGCCGTGGCTGTCGGCCAGCACCTGGATCTCGATGTGGCGCGGCTCGTCGATGAACTTCTCGATGAACACGCGGTCGTCGCCGAAGCTGCCCTTGGCCTCCGAGCGGGCGGCGCGGAAGCCGTCGCGCATCTGCTGCGCGTCGCGGGCGATCCGCATGCCCTTACCGCCGCCGCCGGCGGTGGCCTTGATCATCACCGGATAGCCGATCTCCTCGGCGATTCGCACCGCCTCCTCCGGGTCCTCGATCAGGCCCATGTGGCCGGGTACGGTGCTGACCCCGGCCTCGTTCGCCAGACCCTTGGAGGTGATCTTGTCGCCCATCTTGGCGATCGCCCCGGCCGGCGGGCCGATGAAGGCGATCCCGGCGTCCGCCAGCGCCTGGGCGAAGTCGGTGTTCTCCGACAGGAAGCCGTAGCCCGGGTGCACGGCCTGCGCGCCCGTATCCTTGCAGGCCTGCACGATGCGTTCGATCCGCAGATAACTCTCGGCCGACTGCGGCGGACCGACATGCACGGCTTCGTCCGCCATCTCGACGTGCAAGGCGGCCGTGTCAGCGTCGGAGTAGACCGCCACCGTCGCAATGCCGAGGCGCCGGCAGGTGCGGATGACACGGCAGGCAATCTCGCCACGGTTGGCGATCAGGATCTTATCGAACACAGGGTACCGTCCGTCGTCTGTCGGTTGCACTTCTTGCCTTGGCGCCGCGTGCTACAGCGGAATATTGCTGTGCTTCTTCCAGGGGGTCTGCTGCTGCTTGTTGCGCAGCATCGCGAGCGACTTGCATAGCCGCCGGCGGGTGCCGTGGGGCATGATGACGTCATCCAGGAAGCCGCGGGAGGCAGCGACGAAGGGGTTGGCGAACTTGGTCCGGTACTCCTCCGCGCGCTGTTCAAGCTTGTCCGGGTCCTTGGCATCCTCGCGGAAGATGATCTCCGCCGCGCCCTTCGGGCCCATCACCGCGATCTCGGCGCTGGGCCAGGCGTAGTTGACGTCGCCGCGCAGGTGCTTGGAGGACATCACGTCGTAGGCGCCGCCGTAGGCCTTGCGGGTGATCACCGTAACCTTGGGCACGGTCGCCTCGGTAAAGGCGTAGAGCAGCTTCGCGCCGTGCTTGATGATGCCGCCGTATTCCTGGGTCGTGCCGGGCAGAAAGCCGGGCACGTCGACAAAGGTCACGAGCGGGATATTGAAGCAGTCACAGAAGCGCACGAAGCGCGCGGCCTTGCGCGAGCTATCGATGTCCAGGCAGCCGGCCAGCACCATCGGCTGGTTGGCGACGATGCCGACCGTGCGCCCCTCCATCCGGGCCAGGCCGACGATGATGTTCTTGGCGAAGTCGGGCTGGATCTCGAAAAAGTCCTTTTCGTCGACGACCTTCTCGATCAGCTCCTTCATGTCGTAGGGCTTGTTGGGCGAGGCCGGAACCAGCGTGTCGAGCGACGGCTCCTCCCGGTTCGGATCGTCGGGCGTGGGCCGGACCGGCGGGTCCTGCAGGTTCGATTCGGGCAGGAAGTCGAAGAAGCGGCGGGTCAGTTGCAGCGCCTCGACGTCGTTGTCGAACGCCAGATCGGCAACGCCCGAACGGCTGGTGTGGGAGATCGCGCCACCGAGTTCCTCGGCCGTCACCTCTTCGTGCGTCACCGTCTTCACCACCTCGGGCCCGGTGACGAACATGTAGGAGCTGTCCTTCACCATGAAGATGAAGTCGGTCATCGCCGGCGAATAGACCGCCCCGCCGGCGCACGGCCCCATGATCAGGGACAGCTGCGGGACCACGCCGGAGGCGTCGACGTTGCGTTCGAACACCTTGGCGTAGCCGGCCAGGGACTCCACGCCCTCCTGGATGCGCGCGCCGCCGCTGTCGTTCAGGCCGATCACCGGCGCGCCGACCTCCATCGCCTTGTCCATGACCTTGACGATCTTGTCGGCATGGGCCTCGGAGAGAGCGCCGCCGAACACCGTGAAGTCCTGGCTGAACACAAACACCAGACGGCCGTTGATCGTGCCGTGGCCGGTCACCACGCCATCGCCCGGAATCCGCTGCTGGTCCATGCCGAAATCGTGGCAGCGGTGCTCGACGAACATGTCCCACTCCTCGAAGGAGTCCTCGTCGACCAGCAACTGGATGCGCTCACGCGCGGTCAGCTTGCCCTTGGCATGCTGACGTTCGGTCCGCTTCTGGCCACCGCCCTCACGGGCACGGGCGCGCTTCTCGTCGAGCTGACGGATGATCTCCTGCATAGCCTCCCCCGAACCGTGGCTGCCCAGCGATACACCACCTGGACCGCGATGGTCTTTTTTGCTGTGCGGTATAACGCCATAGCACGCCGTGTCGACGGAAACCAAGCGGACGCTTTCATCGTGGCGTAACAACCGTGCGGGGAATCCGATCGAGCTGTGGCGAGACCGACATAAAGAAAAGGCGCGGAAGCCGCCCCCGGCCTCCGCGCCCTCGCGCCCCCTGCCGATTACGTCTGGCTAGGCGCTTCGGACCTCCTGCAGGAATTCATCCACTTTCTGCTGCAAGGTCCCGGTCGTGGCGGTGACGGACTGCGCGGCCGACAAAACCTGGCTGGCACCAGTACTGGTCTGCTCCGAGGCCTGCTGCAGACCGTCGACATTCTGCGAGACCTCTTCGGTTCCCTTGGCAACCTCGCTGACGCTCCGGGCGATCTCGTCGGTCGCGGCGGTCTGCTGTTCGGCCGTCGAGGCCACGCTCGCCGAGGCTTCGCTCAACTCCCGAATGACGTCGGCAACGCCCTGGATGATCGGAACGGCGGTCTCGACGGAACCTTGCATGCTCTTGATCTGCTCGGAGATCTGCTCCGTCGCCTTGGCGGTCTGCTGCGCCAGTTGCTTGACCTCCTGAGCGACCACCGCAAAGCCCTTCCCGGCATCGCCCGCACGGGCAGCCTCGATCGTCGCGTTCAGCGCCAGCAGGTTGGTCTGTTCGGCGATCTCCTCGATCAGGGCCGTGACCTCGCCGATCTTCTCCGCCCCCGAGCGCAGCTCTTCGACCGAGCCGATCGCAGATGTGCTTTCCTTCTCGGCCTTGCTGGCCATGCCGGAGGTCCGGGAGACCTGCGAACTCACCTCCTTGATCGACGCGGACAGCTCGTCGGCGGACGACGCCACCGTCTGCACCGAATTGGCCGCCTGCCCGGCCGCGCTCGAAACCGAGGTGGCCTGGCTGCTCGTCTCCTCCGCAGTCGACGACATCTGCTGCGCGGTCGTATCCAGTTCGCCTGCCGCTGCGTTGAGAGTTCCCAGGACCTCCTTGACCGAGTTCTCGAACATATCGGCCATCTCGTGCCGCGCCCGACGCTGCTCTTCAGCCGCCTTGCGCTCGGCCTCTTCCTGCTGACGTTTCAGTTCTTCGGCCTGGATCGCGTTCTGTTTGAACACCTCGACGGCGTCGGCCATTTGACCGGTTTCATCCCGCCGGCCAAGACCCGGCACCTCGACGCTATGATCCCCTTCGGCCAGGTGCTTCATGGTATCCGTGATCCGGAGAATCGGCTTGCTGATCGCACGGCCGAGCAGCCACGCCACGACGACCGCGCCCAGAACCGCCACGCCGCCGATCAGAAGGCCGTTATTTTGTAGCTTGGCGACGGAGGCAAAGACCTTCTCCTTCGGGACCGTGACGACGAACGACCAGGGGGTCTTGCTCTCACCGATATCGATCGGGCTGGCCAAGCGGATCGCGCCGCTACCGTCGTAAGCCTCGTGATCCTCGACTTCGTACGTACGGCCTTGCTGAACCGCTTCCGCCATCTCCTTGGACAGGCCGAGATCGGCCAGCGTCTGATTGATCTTACCCAGGTCCGGGTGGGTGATGATCGTGCCGCCATTGCTGACCAGCGACCCGAACCCCGTCCCATACGGCTGAATGTCGGATAGCTGCGCCTGGAGATCATCCAGACCCATGTCAACGCCGGCCACGCCGATCACCTTGCCCTGCTCAATGATCGGGGTGGCCAGGGAGGTAATCAGCATATCCTCGCCGCCGACTGTGTAGATATAGGGCTCCAGAACGACTTCCTGCCCACTCTTTTTCGGGAGTTGGTAATAATCTCCCGCCCCGCTCTTGTCGTAGTCGACCAGGGGCTCAACACTTACCTCGCCATCGGCACCGCGATACCAATAGGGAACGAGCCGGCCCGTCTCGTCGTGGTTTCCAATGCCAGCGTAGAAGGTGTCCTTGCCATCGAACGCGTTCGGTTCGAACGCCACCCAGACGGCGAGCATGTCCGGGTTCCGCTCCAGAAAATCCTGCAACACACCGTTGGCAAGGTCGCGGTCGGCCATGTCCTGGTCCTGGAGTTCCAAAAGGACATTTCGGACCATCCGGGCGACCACCATGCCTTTGTTGAGCTTTTGCTCAACAGCATTGTCATGCTTTTGCGAGATCTCCGCCGTCAGCTGCCGAGCTGTCTGGCCCGTCTCGCTGGTTGCCATCTGGATCATTGGGACGATCACGGCGGCGAGCGCCACCACGACCAGCCCGACCATGGCTGCAAGGATCTTACCCTTGATCGTCAAACGCGAGAACAGCCCCCGCACACCGGAATCGCCTGCCATGCAACCCTCTCGAATCTCTCATTCCCCTCCGGTCGAACCACCGAACCTGCCTGGTTCACACGGCGCCAGAGCGGCATTGCCTGCCCAACCTGGGTTGTTCGCCTCGCAAACGCCCTTGCCAACAGAGCCCCGGTCAAAACCGGGGAACGACTGTGACGAGCAGGCGCCTGCAAAACGTTCGCGAGCAATCTCACAATGCTACCGGCAGAACATTAATGCCTGGTTGCCAGAGGTAAGCTTTTTTCCGTTGAACCCCCTTTTGTTGTGAATCCACCAAAACATGCCCTCCGAGAAGGACTCGGGACGAACCTAAAGAACGGCATCAACAACAGCGCGCAACTGTTCTACCCCTTAAGAACACGCGCTTCGATTGCATGCAGTCCTCCCAGGCCTTCACCTAACGAACTCCCCTTTATCAGCGGCGCGCTTTGGCAAAGATCGGCGCCTTGGCTCCGTCCATGATCGCCGGCGCTCCTTGAACAAGCAGCGGTGGCCCACACCTATGCCCACGATTTCCGGCACTAACCTTACGGATGGGGAGCTATCCGAGTTCTCCGCACGCTTAACCGTCCGTACCCGGGACAGAACGCAGCTCCCACGGCAAGTTACGTACAGCCAACAAGGAGAACAGCATGTCGACCGTCATCACCTTTCCGCGTCGTCACAATCCAGTCGACGCACACAATCCAGTCGGCGGGGTTTCCAATCCTCAGACGTTGCGCGCCAAAGTGGCCGAACTGCGTCGGCTTGCTGCAAGCTCTCGCACGGCGACCGACAATCTTCACCAAGCAATCAGCCGTCTTGAGCAGCTCGACATCCGGGCACATGCCCAAAAGATCAAAACGGCGAAGCTAGAGAGCCTGTGAAGCGGCGCCCTCCCGCCTGTGGACTCTATCGGCCAAACGCGTCAGTCAGCGCCCTCGCCAAGGCGTAGACAACGCTGACCAACGGCTTTTGCGTCATCACAGCGGCTCTCTGCCCTGGTTCGCTACCAAAGCAGGGCAGAGGCCGAGCAGACGCTAGGCTGCCTGCATTTCCCTCACGTAGGTCGTGATCTGCTGCTTTAGGGTTTCGCCACGTTCGGCAACCTGGTTCGAGGAGGTCGCCACCTGCTCCGCCGCGGACGCCGTGCCTTGCGACGCCTCCGTCAGGCCGTCGATGTTCTCGGAGACCTGCTGAACACCCTGCGCGGCTTCCTGGACGTTCCGGGAGATTTCGGCCGTCGCCGCCGACTGTTCCGCGCTTGCGGAGGCGACGGACGCGGCGATTTCGTTCAGTTCCTGGATCGTCTGGGAGATCGTCTGCATCGCGGGGACGGTACTCTCCACGCCCTGCTGCATCTCGGTGATCTTCCCCGAGATTTGCTCGGTTGCCTTGGCGGTTTCCGAGGCCAGTGACTTCACCTCGTTGGCCACAACCGCAAAGCCCTTGCCCGCGTCGCCGGCCCGGGCTGCTTCGATCGTCGCGTTGAGGGCGAGCAGGTTGGTCTGCTCGGCGATATCCGAAATCAGCGTGACGATCTCACCGATCTTGTCAGCCGCCCCTTTCAACTGCTCGATCCGCTGGGTTGCCGCCTGCGCCTGCTCGTCCGCCCGTTCGGCGATGGCGGATGTCCTGTTGACCTGCTGACCGATCTCTTCGATCGACGTGGTCAGCTCATCGGCGGCCGAGGCGACCGTCTGCACGTTGCTCGACGCTTCGGTGGACGCGCTGGCGACCGACTCCGTCTGGGTGTTGGCTTCCTCCGCGGTGGACGCCATCAACTGGGATGTGCTCTCAAGCTCCTGGGCGGCCGAGGCGAGGGTCTCCATGGCCTCCTCCACTTCCCGCTCGAAGACGTCCGTGAGTTCTTGCACCTGGCGGGCCCGTTCCTCTTTCCGCTGTGCCTCGGCAGCCTGCTCCTCCACCATACGGCGGTTCTGAAGGGCACCGTCCTTAAACACCACCAACGCGCGGGCCATATCACCGACCTCGTCCTGGCGGTCGTCCCCGGCGATCTCGACGTCCAACTGCCCCTTGGCCAAGCTGTTCATGCTCGTAACCGCACGCGCAAGTGGCTGCACCACCCCCTTGCGCGATACCAGCCATCCGACGCTCAAACCGACGGCAATGCCAGCACCGGCAACGACCAACATCACCGTCATGGCCAGCGCCTCAATATTGTGAGCCTCTTCGGTCGTCTGGTCTGCTTTGGCCTCGACCGAAGCCACATAATCGCTTGCCGTTGCACGCAGCTCGCTTGCCTGTTCCCGGCTCTCCCGTACCGATGCGGCGACCGCCTGGTGCGCCTCCGACAGATTCACGTTCGACACGCGTTCTGCCGCCGCAAAGGTCGCTTCGATATCATTCAGGTAGGCTTGGTAACTGGCCTCGATCGCATCCAGCATCTGCTGGTCGTTTCCATCCGCCAACGCCTGGGCGGCCTCAATCTTGTCGCGAAAGGTCGAACGGATTTCCCGCACGCTCTCTCTCGCTTCCTCAACCAAGGTCGGATCCGCCGCCACAACGTACTCGGCACGACTCAACTCGACGACATCCTGGGAGATACGCCCGCCCAGTTTGACCTCATCCCCGGTTTCCTCGATCGCGATCGCCGCCGCAGTCACACGATCCAGGGCATAGGTCCCGACACCTGCCACAAGAACGGCCACCAGACCCAAACAGCCGACCACAAGCAGGATTTTTGCGGAAACGGAGAACCGTCCCAAGAAGCGTTCCATTGCCCATCTCCAAGCATAACATGGCATTCACCGCGCCCAGCTTGTAGTTCAGACAAGAAACATTAATATCCCTTAAAGGTGCGCCCTGGCCGACCATGTAGACCACCTCTAGAACCCGCCTTTAAGTGGATCTGAAATCCAGCTCTGGATGCCCCAAAAAACCTAGATTCAGAGCCGTTAAGCAGAACTTAGGTAGGCTCCGCACGATCTGATCGCCAAAAATAGGCATCCAAAGCCAACCCACCCCGCACGCTATCGTTTGCTCAATCCGCGTCGCGCGGCATTGCTAGATGCACGACGCCCCGCACCGCCCGGTCGAACGCGCCAGGGGTCAGCATCCGATCCGTTGCAGGGTACATCGGGTATTTGCCTGTATCGGGTATCCTGGGCGGTTTTATCTCAGGTCTGCCAAAAGGCCCGACAACCGAACATCATGAAAAGGTAGGGGGCGGACTCACTGAATCCGCCCCCTTCTGCAATCCATACGATCAAACGACGAGAACGCAGGGATAAGCCTAGTGCCCGGCAACGATCTCGTCGCGACGGCCGCTGTCGACAACGGCCTGGTAGGCTTCTCTGAAGGCGGTCACCTGAGCCTGCGGCGTCTCCTTGTTCAGCGCGAAGTATAGCTCGCTCTCGCTCAGGACGTATTTGACCTCGTACGGCTTCTCGGCGCCATGCGCATCCAGCAGATATTGGGCGACATTCGTCTCGTAGGCCCAATAATCCGCCCGTCCGGCTTCCAGGAGCCGCACGATCGGCTTGGCCTTGCCCTGCGGCATCAGGGCCGATTCCGACACGCCAGCTTCCGTCAAGAGTTGCTCGGCAACATCGTCCCGGATAGTCGCCGTCCGCGCGCCGTTCAGGTCCGTGGGCTTGGACACGTCCGCCGTCCCCTGCGCGCCAAGAACTCCGATACGGGTCGCGGTGATCGGACCGACCCATAGGAATTTATCCTCACGCTTTGCCGTGCGGGTCGTGGCGAACAGAACGGTACCGGGGCGATTGAGGGCCAGATCGTAGCCGCGGGCCCAAGGGGCGAACTGAACGTCCCCGACCGTGGTCTCGGCCCCGGCTTCCTTGAGGATCGCCTCGAGCAGGTCGATCGAGATGCCCTTCGGCTCCCCGTCTTCCTGGTAGTTAAAGGGTGGGTACTGCTCGCTGTAGAAACTCAATTTGTCGACCGGCGAGGCCGCGAAAGCGGGTCCCATCGCCGTGGCAATCGACCCGACCAGAGCCGCAACGGCGATCGACATACGGATAAGAGGGCGCTTCATGCCTAGCTCTCCAATGCAGTGGATGGATACGGTGGATCGCGCTCACCGATCAGGCGGAACGGATGTCTGTGAGAAAGGCGTCGGTCTTGTGGTCGAGATCCGTCAGGTCGCCGTGCAGCCCGTCGACGGCGGAACTGACCTTGCCTGAACTCTCGGCGGCAGCGGCAACCGCGTCGGTCATTTCGCCCAGGTGTGCTTGAGCCTCCTGGGCGGCCGCGGCTGCTTGCTGCGCCGACTCGGCGATTTCCTGGGTCGCCGCGTCCTGCTGCTGTGTCGCGGACGCGATGCTTTGGACGTATTCGTCGACCTGCTGGATGGTCGTCGCGATGCCGCTAATCTCCTCCACCGCGCGCCGCGTGGCGCCTTGCACCCCATCAACGTGCGAGGCGATCTCGTCCGTCGCCTTCTGGGTCTGGGTCGCAAGCTGCTTGACCTCGCCGGCCACGACGGCGAAGCCCTTGCCGGCATCACCAGCGCGGGCCGCCTCGATCGTCGCGTTCAGCGCCAGCAGGTTGGTCTGTTCCGCGATGTCGCGGATCAGGTCGAGCACCTCGCCGATCTTGCCGGCGGCGCTATCGAGCGCGCCCACCGTTTCATGTGTCGTCTTGGCGCGATCGGCGGCGCGTTGAGACACTTCGGTCGACTGATTGGCGTTGCTCGCAATCTCCCGGACGGACCCGTTGAGCTCCTCGGTTGCCGACGCCACGGACTGGACCGCTTGATGGGCGCGACTGCTGGCCTCGCTGGCTTCCTGGGTGCTCTGCCGGTTGCGGTGCGCGGTCGCCGTAAGCTCCCCGACTTCGCGGTGAACGAGGTCGAACGACTTGCCCATCTCGGTCACGGTACTTTTGACCGTTTGTTCGAAGTCGTTTGCCACCGCCTGGCGCTGCTTCAAGCGTTCTTCCGAGGCTTTGCGCTCGGTCTCCTGCTTCTCGCTTTCCAGGCGCGCCATTTCGGCCTGATTGTCTTTGAAGACTTGGGCGGCCTGCGCCATACCGCCGATCTCATCGCGCCGCTCCTGGAACGGGATCGCGGCATCCTGCCCCTCGGCCACCTGACGCATTACACGCCCGATGGCGTTGACCGGCCGCAACACGCTGTTCAGGGCCAAGAGGTTCACCCCGACGGCGATCAGCAGGATGACGGCCGTCTCGATCACCGTCCTGCGGACCGCGGCTGCGACGGCCGCATCGATCGGCTGGGTGGACAGGCTCAGGCGCAGTTGACCGAGAGTGGTGTCCCCGTGAGCAATCGTCGCCGTCCGGGTCAGGACGTTCTGGCTCGCCGTACCCGCTTCGGCGATTTTTTCGCCATCGCTGACCACAACCGCATGCTGAAAAGCCGGTTCCGTCTTCAGCGTCTCGAGATTATCGGCGGCGGCCTCGTAGTTCATGTTCCACAACGGACCGCTGAGCGCTTGGCTCTGCTGGCGAACCAGCTTGTCCAAAGAAGCCGTGAGCCGATCGGAAAGCGTAGACCGCGTTTCCGTAACGTCGATCGCACCCAATACGACGGAGGCCACCGTCAAAAGGAGCGCGACAACGAGTATCGACTTCACGCGCAACGAGAGTGTCGGCCAAGGCATGTGTGCCCTCGTCTTTCCAAATGAACGCCGGCGCCGCGAGCGCGACACCTGAAGCGCGAACCAGAAAGGTCATATCGCGCGTTACGTTAAAAACGTGTAAATATCCAAGTTACGGAATTTTTGCTCTTTGGTTTCCGATGAATACCTGTAGATGTTTCGAGTTCTACGCTTTTGGGTATTAATTAGAATGATTAAATTCCACACCTAAGATCCAGAATTTCGGAACGAAAACCTAAGATGCATTTGTGGCTATGCGCCCAATGGAATGGCCGCAGCGAACACACACTTGGAAAAATGCGCCTAAACCTACCCTACTCGGCAGTGGCCATCGCATCGCAAATGCACGGTCGGGCAAGATCGACCCATCTTGCCCGTGATGAGCGTGCTGACGTTAACGGGATCGGGAAGGGGCCACGCGGCAGGCGGGGATGCCCTCAGCAAACGCCCCCGAGATGCGCCACGAACCGTTCCGCCGCATCGAGATCCCGCATCAGCGTCTCCCGCTCCTGCGACGCCTCCAGATCCTCGCCCCACTGCTCGATCTGGTAGGTCCGCTCGACCTCCGCGGCATGAAACGCCTGCTCGGCACTCAAACGTCCCTCGATCAGGGCCAGGCCAACGACGATCGATCCAGCCGCGTGCACGCTCGAGGACAGCGCGGCCAGATGCATCGCGTCATACCGCGCCACCGCAGCGGTCAGCGCCTGTTTCGCCGCTGCCGGCTGTTCGATCGGCAGAATGCCGGTAGTGGTGTCGAGCCGGGCATCGAAGGTAAGCGCCAGCCAGTCCAACAACGGCTGCCAGACCTCCTGCTCCCGGTCCGCCAACACCGGCGGCTTGGGCGCACGGTAGCAAACCAGATCGGTCTCGGCGTAGCGGGTGATCGCGGTGATCAGGTCTTGTCGCCGGGGCCCGGCCACGTCATGGGCGGTACAGGCCAGGGCTGTGAGCGGCATGCTGGGCGGATCGACCTGCTCGCCCTGGTCGGCCCATTCCTGGGCGATCGCGTCGGCGAGCGGCCGGGTCGGCACGGTCAGATCAACCCGGGCCCCAGGCGTCTTGACCGGTCGCGCATCCAGGGTGACGGCATAGCCGTCGTCATACGGAGCCGCCGCGGCGTCGGTGTAGAATCGTTGAAAGCTGCGCATCTTGGCTGTCGGCCTATCTATCGGTCGTTCTGTCTGTTGAGGAAGCGGTTGCCGTCGCTGCCACTGTCCGTGTCGCCGTTCGCGCCGCCGCCGAGCGCGTCGTCGAGCGACTCGCCCATGTTTTCCAAGAAGCCGCCAACCCCGCCATTGCCCTCCTCGGCCTCGCCCGTGCCGCCCTGACGCGCTTTGGCGAGCGCGGCCACGCAGGGGTTTTCGTCCTGAAACTCGCTGGAGACGACGAGCGCGCCGAGCGCCGCCAGCGGGTTGACCGCCGCGCCGACGACGAACGCGGTCGCCTTCGCCGCGCCGAGCGGGTCCGGCCCCACCGACGGATCGAGCAGCGGGCCCGAGACCCGCACCGGCACAGCCAGGCTCATCAGGCTGGTCTGCTTGGCCTTCGGCGTGACACGCAGGTCAATCCGCTCCTCGCCCAGATCGATATCGCCGGTGCCGCCAAACGAGACCGACTGCGTGTCGGCCAGCAAGGCACGGCTGTTCAGCACGCCGTCTTCCGCGCCGAACCGGGCCACCGCGCAGTTCAGGTTCATGTCCTGGTCCTGCTCCCGCCACACGGCCAGGAGATCGCGCAAGCCGGCTCCCGTTGTATCCAGCAAGGCATTGTCGAACCGGCCCTTGTCGCCGACGATTTCCAGCCCGCCATTCAGGCTGCCAGCGATCGCGTGGGGGGTCTCGCCGCGCCCGGTGAGATCGGCGCGCACATCGACCTTGCCATCGACCCCGTCGCTGATTTTCAGGTCCCGCAGCACCCGGCCATAGTCCAACTTGGCGATGTCGAGGTCGAGCGACAGCTCCGGCGGGGACGCACGGGCATCCAGGGTGGCCGAGAGGTCGGCCGCGCCGTCGGCGAGCTTGGCCTGTAGCGGCGCAAGCTCGAGGCGACCATCGCGTGCCCGCGCGCTCAACCGCAGCTCCTGCGCGTCGAAGTCGTTGGACAGCTTGACCACGCCCACCTTCAGCGTGAGGTCGGCATCGGCCCGTCGCAAGAGGTCAAACGGCAAAGGCGTATCCGGGAACACCCGATCCGGGTTGCTTCCACCCCCGGTTGACTCCACGCCCGCGGTGAAGGGACGCAGGTCGAGGGTCGAACTGGTCAGATCGGCGGTCACGCGCATCCGATCGCCCGACACGTCCAGCGTGGCCTCGCCAGCAAGGTCGCTCTCGCCCAACCCAACATTCAGGCCGCTCAGACGATAGCCGCTGTCTGTCTTGCGCACACGGCTCTGCAGGCTTGCCGGGCCAATGTCGGGAAGCTCCAGGTCCGGCAGACCGGACAATGCGGTCAGGTTCGCCAAGCTGTTGGTCCGGGCCTGCACCTCCGCATCCGAGGTCACGTCCTGGCCGCTTTGGTCCAGCGCGCCGGCAAGCGCGATCTCGGCGTCCTCGGTCGTTACCTTCAGGTCGAACGGATAGCGCCCCTTGCCGGCCATCAGGGTCGACAGCGCCCCAAGCGTGCCATCCGCTTGGAACGGGACGGACTGATAGCTGCCCTCCGCGCGCACCGACAAACCATCGCCGGCCGTCTCCAGGCTGGCTGTCGCCAGATTCCAAGTCAGCTGCAGCCCCGTCCGCTGCTCCTGGTAGCGGACCGTGCCATCCTCGATGCGCACACTGGCGATGTCAGGCACCTGCGTGGCCTCTTGGCTGGAAGCGGCATCCTGCTGTGCGCCCGTTTCCCCGAACGCCCAGTTGCCCTGCCCATCCGGGCCGACCTCCAACAGGATATCGGGCTCGATCAGGACCAGCCGACGAATCTGCAACTCACCGGTCAGCAGCGTCAGCAGACCGATCTCGACCTCGAAACGCTCGACCGTGACCATCTGCGGGCGACTGCCCCAGTCCGTGTTGGCGATCTCGACGCCGTCAATCTGCACGCCCGGCGACAGCCCCATGCTGAGGCTCATCGCGCCGGTCAGCTTCAGCTCGCGACCCAGGGCGGTTTCCGCGCGCTGTTCGAGTTCGCCGCGATAACTCTCCAGGTCCAGCGAGGCGAGCGCGACATAGCCCGCAACCAACACCGCAACGATCAGAACCACAAGGCTGCCGGCGATCCACTTCAAGCGTTTCATGGCACCGTCCCTTCCAACCGGGCGCGCAGTTCATCGAACGACTGCAAGATCGTATGCGCCCCCGCGCGCGACAGCTCCGCAGCATCGTGATAGCCCCAGCCTACACCAAAGGCGGTAACACCGGCATTGCCAGCCATCTCGACGTCGAACACCGTATCGCCGATCAGCAACGTCTCCTGCGGCTCGGCGCCGACCGCGCGCATCGCCGCCTGTAGCATGCGCGGATGCGGCTTGCCGGGACCGCCATCGGCCGTCTGCGTCGTGACGAAGAAGCGGGTCAGATCGTGATGCGCCAGGGTGGCCTCCAGCCCGCGCTGGGATTTGCCCGTCGCAACCCCCAGACACACCTGCGGATGGTCAAGGGCGGCCAGCACCTCCCGGACGCCGGGGAACAGCGGCTCGTCATAGTCGGGCCGGGCACGCCGGGCCATGAAGGCGTGCTTGTAGGCGTCGACGGCCTTGTCCAGCCGCGGGTCCTCGAGCCCGCCCGGCAGCAGGCGCGCCACCGCCTCGTCCAGCGACAGACCGACTACCCGGCGGGTCTGCTCGGCCGTCGGCGCGGCCAGCCCGATCTCGGCGAAAGCATCCGCCATCGACGCGACGATCCCAGCCTGACTGTCGACCAGCGTGCCGTCGACGTCGAACACGATCAGGGCATAGGGGTGCGGACGGTCGGTCATCGCGGGTGAACCTACACGGTGTCGGCGGGATAGACGCCGTCGCCCTGCATCGGATCGAAGCCGAGCTGCTGGAACGCATCCGCCATATGCTTGGGCAACGGGGCATGCAGGCGCAGGGTCGTCCCATCACCCGGGTGCGGCAGCGCGATCTCGCGGGCATGCAGCATCAACTGCTCAACCTCGACCCCCTCGGGGAAAGCGGCACGCGCAGCATACTTGGCATCGCCCAGGATCGGCGTGTCGATCTCGTGCAGGTGCGCGCGTAGCTGGTGGGTGCGCCCGGTAAGCGGGCTGAGCGCGACCCAGGCGACCGTGCGGTGCCAGGTCATCAGCGTGCGATAGAGCGTGTTTGCCGGTTTCCCCTGTTCGGGAGCATGGCCCATCTTCTCCCCGCTGCCGCGTTTCAGCTTGGCAAGCGGCAGGTCGATCCGCCCCGCGTCCGGCGTTGGAACCCCAGCCGTCAGCGCCCAATAGAGTTTGCGGGTCGACTGGTCCCGAAACGCCTGTGTCAGGCCGCTCGCCGCCTTGGCGCTGCGCGCCAGCAGCAGCACGCCGCTGGTATCCTTGTCCAGGCGATGAACCAGCTTGGGCCGCTCCTCGCCGGGCTCGCGCAGGGCGTCCAGCATGGCGTCGAGGTGGCGGCCGACCTTGCTGCCCCCCTGGGTCGCCAGGCCCGCCGGCTTGTCGAGCGCGATCAGCCAGTCGTCGCGGTAGAGTACGCGACCCTGAATTTCGGCGATGTCCTGCGCACTCGGCTGCGGGGCCGTACGCTCGGCGGCCTGCGCGGTATCGGGTAGCGGTGGGACGCGGACTTCCTGCCCGGTCGCCACCCGGCTGGCCGGCTTGGCCCGCTTGCCGTCAAGGCGGATTTGCCCGGTCCGCAGCAGCTTCGCCAGCCGGCCGTAGGACAGGGCCGGGTAATGCCGCTTGAACCAGCGGTCGAGGCGCTGGCCGTCATCGGCCTGCTCGACTGTTCGGGTCTCGACGCCGGTCATGGCGCTCCCAGGAAGCGGGTGAAGCGATCTCGCACAGATGACGTGCAAAGGAGCCGGGTCGATAGCAGACGGCAGCGTACGGCTGCAAACCCCGTGGGAGGCAACGCCTCGCGGCTCAGCCCGCACCGAGCAGGATACCGGCGACCGCGCCGAGCCCCACCACGAACACCGGCGAAACCTTCCAAACCGCCAGCAGCAGGAACGCCCCGGCCGCCACGGCGACGTCCGCCGGCCGGTGAACGGCCGACGTCCACACCGGATCGTAAAAGGCGGCTGCCAGCAGGCCAACCACACCGGCGTTCACGCCCATCAAGGCTGCACGCATGTCTGTGCGCGCCCGCAAGCGCGCCCAGAACGGCAGCGTCCCAATGACCAGCAGACATCCCGGCAGGAAGATCGCCCCCAACGCGACCAAGCTGGCCACGACGCCACCGGCCGACCCGCCCAGGAAGGCGGAAAAGCTGAACAGCGGTCCCGGCAGCGCCTGCGCCGCACCGTACCCGGCCAGGAAGGTCTCAGCCCCGACCAAACCGGTCGGCACCATTTCCGCCTGCAACAGCGGCAGCACGACGTGGCCGCCACCGAACACCAGGGCACCAGCGCGGTAAAAGGCATCAAGCAACTGCACCGCCTGCACCTGCCCCATCGCGGCGGCAAGCGGTAGCCCACCCAACAAGAGGAAGAACAGGACGAGGCAAGCAATTGCGGTCGTACGGCCGACGGATACCGGCAGGTCCCCATGCCCGCTTTCACGCGCCTGCGCCCTCAAAAACAGCCGCCCGGCCAGGCCGGCGGCCAGGATCGCGCCGACCTGCCCCCACACGCCCGGTAACGCGACGACCGTGCACAACGCAGCAACCGCCAAGGTCGCGCGGGAGCGGTCCGGGCACAGCGTGCGCGCCATGCCAAGCAACGCGTTCGCCACCACCGCGACCGCCGCCAGCTTCAGCCCGGCGATCCAGCCGCCGCCGAGCGCATCCCCGACCGCCCCGACGCCAAGCGCGAAGGCCAGCATCAGCGCGGCGGACGGCAGCGTGAAGCCGAGCCAGGCGGCGAGCGCGCCCGGAATGCCCGCACGCCCCAATCCGATCGCGAAGCCGACCTGGCTGGACGCCGGGCCGGGCAAGAACTGACACAGCGCCACGAGGTCGGCATAGGCGGCTTCGCTCAGCCACCCCCGGCGCTCGACAAAGGCGTTGCGGAAATAGCCGAGATGCGCCACCGGCCCGCCGAACGAGGTACACCCGAGCTTCAGGAAGATCCAGAGAACGTCCAGCGGCCCACCCTGCGACCGGGCGGGGACATCTTCCCTGCTATCGCTCACGCCGCCCCCATAACGCTCTGGCCCGGATGTCGAAACCACCTCAAGGTAAGGCGGCTTACCCGGTTTTCATGACAGGCAAATGAAAGCGCTGTCTTGAGGGCGGTCGCAAGACCTCAAGCTGCCTGGGTTGGCCGGTGGTGGCCTTCGCTCCAGGCGAGACATTCCTCCAGACGCATCAGGCTGACGCCGATGCGCGCCAGGTCGTTGGCGCCGGTCTCGCGCAGACCGCTACACGCCTCGGGCACCATCACGACGCGGAAGTCCCGCTCGCTAGCCTCTAACACGCTGGCCCGACCGCTGGTGGCGAAGTTGGCGCCCACGATGATCAGCGTATTGATGCCCAGGTTGTGCAGACGTTGCTCCAAAGGGGTGCGATAGAAGGCACCCCAGCGCGGCTTGTAGAAGACTTCCTCGCGGCGACTGAGTTCCTGGACGCCGCCATCCTGGAGCAGATGCGGGTCCAGGCGCGGCGGATTTTCGGGCGCAACCTCGGGGATCAGGTCGGAGCCGAGACTGCCCGGCATGAGCACACGCATGCCCTCTTCCACGGCGCGCCGGCGGGCGAGATCGACGTTACTGCCATCGGGCTTGTAGAAGCGCACGGCGTGGAAGATCGGCATGCCGGACTCGCGTACGCTGTGCACGAGTCGGCTAAGCGGTTCCAGCGCGTGGTAGGCCCCGGCGGACTTCACCGGAGATTCCGGATTCACGTAATCCCGTTGTGCGTCGACCGTCAGCAGGGCGGCGTGGGCACGTTGCGGTGTAATAAAGTCATTCATGGCCCGCGATACGGCCTCCCTACGCGTCAGTTTTTATATAACCCCCTGATCACAAATCAGACCGGCGCCATCACGACAAGGCAGAGATCGATCATGGCGGGTTTGCGGGAAACGCATCGCCGGACCATTCAAAAGCGGACTGAGGGACTTAAGACTCCTCAGCCTGCCGCTGCCGGCGCAGCTTGGCCCAGTAGTCCAGACGCTTGCGGACCTCACGCTCGAAACCGCGCTCGACCGGACGGTAGAACTGCCGGCGCTCCATCGTCTCCGGGAAGTAGTCCTGGCCGGAGAAGCCATCCTCGGCGTGGTGGTCGTACTCGTAGCCGGCGCCGTAGCCGATCTCGCGCATCAGCTTGGTCGGCGCATTCAGGATGTGCTTGGGCGGCATCAGCGAGCCGGTCTCCTTGGCTGCCCGCTTGCTTTCGTTGAACGCCATGTAGCTGGCGTTCGACTTCGGCGCGGTGCCCAGATAGATCACCGCCTGCGCCAGCGCCAACTCCCCCTCCGGACTGCCCAGCCGGTCGTAGGCGTCCCAGGCGGCCAGCGTCTGCTGCAAAGCCTGCGGGTCGGCCAGCCCGACGTCCTCGCTGGCAAAGCGGGTCAGGCGCCGAGCGATGTAGATCGGGTCCTCACCGCCTGCCAGCATGCGCGCCAGCCAGTACAGCGCGGCATCGCAGTCGGACCCGCGCAGCGCCTTGTGCAGCGCGGAGATCAGGTTGTAGTGCCCCTCCTGCGCCTTGTCGTAGACCGGCGCCCGGCGCTGCACCACCTGCATCAACGCCTGGGTATCGAGCGGCTGGTCGGCCGGATAGGCGGCCAGCTCCTCGACCATGTTGTAGAGGTAGCGCCCGTCGCCGTCGGCCATCGCGATCAAGGCCGCCCGCGCGTCCTCGGCGAGCGGCAGGCTGCCGCCCTGCTCTTCCTCCGCGCGCGCCAGCAGGGCTTGCAGCGCCTCGTCGTCCAGCCGCTTCAGGACGTAGACCTGGCAGCGCGACAGCAACGCGGCGTTCAGCTCGAAGCTGGGATTCTCGGTCGTCGCACCGACCAGAACGACCGTCCCGTCCTCGACATAGGGCAGGAAGGCGTCCTGCTGGGCACGGTTGAAGCGGTGCACCTCGTCGACGAACAGAAGGGTACCCTGCCCGTCGCCCCGGCGCTGCTTGGCCCGCTCGAACACCTTGCGCAGGTCGGAAACGCCGGAGAAGACCGCCGACAGCGGCTCGAACGCCATGTCGGTGACATCGGCCAGCAGCCGGGCGATCGTCGTCTTACCGCAGCCGGCCGGGCCCCACAGGACCATGGAGGACAGCCGCCCGCTGGCCGCCATCCGCCCGATCGGCGCGTCGGGCGCAAGCAGATGCTGCTGCCCCAACACCTGATCGAGACGGCTGGGCCGCAAGCGGTCGGCCAGTGGACGGGGCGCCTGACTTTCGAACAGCGTGGTCATGATGGCTGAAAGGTAGGCACGCGAACGCGGCGACGGAAGGGCTGAGTGGGCGGAGCCCGGCTCCTAAGCCTCCGCCTCGGCCGTCTCGGTGGCCTCCTCGCCGTTTTCGTCCAGCGGGGTGACCTTGAGCGAGGTGACTTGGTTGCGCTGGCGGCCCAGAATCTCGAACCGGAAACCGTGGAAGACGAATACCTGACCGATTTCCGGAATCCGGCGCGCCTCGTGCAGCACCAAGCCGGCGATCGTGGACGCCTCTTCGTCCGGCAGCTTCCACTCGAACTGACGGTTGAGGTCGCGGATCGTCACCGTCCCCTCTACGATCACCGCGCCGTCCTTCAACTGGCGCACGCCCTCGATCTCGACGTCATGCTCGTCGGCGATGTCGCCGACGATCTCCTCCAGGATGTCCTCCAGCGTGACGATGCCCAGTACCTCGCCGTACTCGTCGACCACGATGGCGAAGTGTTCGTGACGCTGGCGGAAGGACTGCAGCTGGCTCAACAGATCGGTCGCGTCGGGGATGAACCAGGGCGGGTTGGCGACCTCGGCGACGTCGATCTTCTCCTCCTGACCGCTCAACTCCTTCGCCGCCCGAAACAGCTCCTTGGCATGGATCACGCCGACGATGTTGTCCGGCGTGCCGCGCCACATCGGCACGCGGGTGTAGGGGGTGGAGAGAACCTCGGTGATCAGCTCGTCGATCGGCAGGTCGGCGTTGACGGTCACGACGTTCTTGCGGTGGGTCATGATCTCGCCCACCTCGACGTCGCCGAGGTCCAGGATGGAGCGCAGCATCTGCCGTTCCTGGCGGACCTCCTCGCTACCGCCGGCGTGCAGATCGATCGCCCCGCGCAGTTCCTCCTCGCTCTGCTCCGCGCCGATCGGAGAGCCGATGTCGACGCCGAAGATCTTGAACGTAGCGCGCACCACCAGGAAAATCGCGTGGTTGACGGGCCCGAAGACGACCACGAAGACCCGCAGGATCGGGCCCACGAACACGGCCATCCGGTCGGCGTGGTGGATCGCGTAGGTTTTCGGCAGCACCTCGGAAAAGATCAGCACCAGCAGCGTCATCACCACCGTGGCGGCGAACACGCCGTTCTCGCCGACCAACGTGATCGCGACCGAGGTGGCAATCGCGGACGCGGCGATGTTGACCAGGTTGTTGCCGAGCAGGATCGCGCCAATCAGGCGCTCCTTCCGCAGCCACATCCGGTTGACGATCGTGGCGGCACGCGACCCCTGCTGCTCGAGCGCGTGCATGCGCGCCCGGCTGGCGCCGGTCATCGCGGTCTCGGACCCGGAGAAGAAGCCCGAGCACACCAGCAGGCCCAGGATCGCCAGAATCGAGAGGAGCGTCTCGGTCGTCATTGCTTATCCTGAAAGACGGGAACGAAAGCTGCGCCGTCGTGGCCGGCAAGGCCCGCGAAGTCGCGCCTCATGCTTACGCGGCCAGCGCCTGGGTCAGCAACGCCTCGACCGCTTCCGGTGCCACGTCCGGTTCCAGGTAAGCGCCGCCAATACCCTTCATCAGCACAAAGGTAACGCGGCCGTCCTGTACCTTCTTGTCGCGGCTCATGTGGTCGAGCAGGCGCTTTACGTTCCAGTTCTGCCTGGGCAGGTGATCGAGACCGGTGGGGAGCCCGACCGCGGCCAGGTGATTGCGCACGCGCACCGCCTCCTCGCGGGCCATGAGGCCAAGTTCGGTCGACAGGTCGCTTGCCAGACACATGCCGATCGCCACAGCCTCGCCGTGCAACAGCTGGCCCGCGTAGCCACACTCCGCTTCCAGCGCATGAGCGAAGGTGTGCCCCAGGTTGAGCAGCACGCGGGGCCCCGACCTCTCGGTTTCGTCGCGCGCGACGATGTCCGCCTTGGCCACGCAGGAGGTCAGCACCGCCTTGCGCCGGGCCTCCGCCCGACCGTCGAGCACGTCAGCCCCGTTCGCTTCCAGCCAGGAAAAGAACTCCGGCCGGTCGATCAGGCCGTACTTCACCACCTCGGCGTAGCCGGCCAAGAGCTCGCGCTTGGACAGCGTGTCCAGCACCCCCGTATCGGCCAAGACCAGACGCGGCTGATGGAAGGCGCCCACCAGGTTCTTGCCATGTGGGGAATTGATCCCGGTCTTGCCGCCGACCGAGCTATCGACCTGCGCCAATACGGTCGTTGGGATCTGCACGTAGTCAACGCCGCGCAGCACACTGGCTGCGGCGAAACCGGCCAGATCGCCGATCACGCCGCCGCCCAGGGCGACGATGGTGTCCCGTCGCTCGATCCGGTGTTCGAGCAGGGAATCGACCAATTGCTGGAACTGCGCCCAGCTTTTGGTCTTCTCGCCAGCCGGCAAGACAAACGCCTCATAGGCGATACCCGCGTCGTCCAGCGCACGCGCCAGGGTCGCCAGATGCAAATCGGCGACCGTTTGATCGGTGATCACGAACACGCGCTTGCGCCGCAGCACCGCGCCCATCAACGCGCCGGCCCGCGCCAGGACTCCACTTCCAACATAGATATCGTAGCTGCGCGTCCCCAGGTCGACATGCAACCGCTCGACACCGGAGGGTTCGCCACTGACCGCAGCGAAAGATGCCCCCGTCCCCGTCTCAAAGCCCGTCTGATCGTTCACCGTCCTGTGTCCTCGTTTGGGGGGCGGATGCAGCCGTCGTCCTCCAGCAGCTCCGGCGGCCCCACTTTGTTGCGGGCGATGTAGTCGGCCACCGCCGCCTCCACCCTCTGAACCGTCGTCTCCGGCGGGCCATCGACGCTGTCGACAACCACGTCCGCCTCGGCATAGACGGGCTCGCGCTTGGCCATCAGATCGCTCAGGATCTCCCGCGGGTCGCCACGCTGCAACAGCGGGCGGGTATTGCGCCGGGCCGTGCGGCGGACCAGCAGGTCCAGATCGGCGCGCAGCCATACCGAGATCGCACGCGCCTTGATCAGCGCGCGGGTACGATCGTTCATGAACGCCCCGCCGCCGGTCGCCAACACGTGCGGCGACATCCGCAGCAACCGCGCGATCACCCGACGTTCGCAATCCCGGAACGACGGTTCGCCGTAGCTTTCGAAGATTTCCGGAATCGTCATCCCGGCCGCGCGCTCGACCTCCTGGTCGGCGTCAGAAAAGCAGACATCCAGACGCTGTGCGAGCCGCCGGCCGATGCAGCTCTTACCCGCCCCCATCAGGCCGACCAGCACGATCGTGCGCGGAAACGCATTCTCCGGCGCGACAGCCGCCGAAGGTTCCGCCGCTGTGCTCTGGGGGCGGTCACGCGCGCTCACACCTCGCCTCCCAAGCGCCGAGAGACGGCGCGGAGGGCGCGTTGCACCGCTCCAGATGCCCAGCTAGACTGCCGCAAATTCGCCATACTGCGAACCTATCACGAGTTTGCCGGGCTGGGGCAAGCGCGTGCCAACCATGGCGCGTTTCCCCGCTTCCGAAATTGCTCGTGAACCGCTGCTCGAAGACACCTTCCAGACCACCGAAATCAGTGCGTGATAATGGGCCGTTTGAGTTTCTTTCTTGTCGTCGTCGTTCTGGGCGCGATCGTCGCCGGCGGCATCTTCCTCACGACCTGGGAAATCCCGGCACCGACGCATACGGTGGAGAAGACCATTCCCAATGACCGCTTCGCGGAGTAGCCGCGCGGCATTTATCGCTGGCTTGGCCGCTCTGCTGCTGTTTACCGGCACGACCACCGGGCCGGCCCGCGCACAAACGCAGGGCGATGGGTCTCCCTCCGCCGACACCCCACCGCAGAGTGCGGACCCGATCGGCGAACCTCTGCGTCTGGGGCCGCCGGAAGAGGTGGACTCCGCGCCCCCGCCGGACGGCACGTCGCAGGGTGGGCAAGACCAGTCGGCTGGAAACTCTTCACAGACGTCCCCCCGCCGCGCTCCCGAGGGCATCGAGGTCGACCAGCTCGACGAGATGAGCCTGGAAACCCTTGGGGTTCTGGATTCCAACAGCGGCGCACTGGGGGCGGACATGTGGGCCGGCACCCCACGCCGCCGGGTGGAAGCGCTGCTGCCACGCCTCCCCGGGAATCTCGACGCCCCCGTCCTGCGCGATCTCGCGCGCCGGCTGCTGCTGTCCCCAGCGGTGGCGCCGGAACGCCAGCACGCCCAGGGCGGTACCCGCGATCTCCTGGCGCTGCGCGTCGACCGGCTGGCGGCGATTGGCGCAACCGACGCGGTGATGCGGCTGATCGACGCCCTCCCCCGCAACACCCGCAGTCCAGGCGTGCTGCGCCATCGGGTGGAGGCCCTGTTGCTCCGCCACGACCGGGAAGCGGCCTGCACCGCGGTGCGGAATGCGGTGCGCGAGTCCGACGGCGCGTTTTGGCAGAAGGCGTTGGCGCTATGCCAATTCGCCGACGGCGCGGTCGCCCAGGCGGATTTGACCGTGCGCCTGCTGCGCGAGCAAGCGGATCCCGATCAGACCGGCTTCCTGACCCTCTACGAGGCCGCGACGGCCGGCGCCGACCGCCTGCCCGACGGTCTGCCGGAGTCGCTCGGTCCGCTGGAGCTGGGCCTCATCGTGGCTGGCGGGCTGCCGTTCCCCCAGGCCCCATGGCATGGCCTGTCGGTCGGTGCCCTCGCCTCCCTGGCAACCGCAGAGAACGGGGATCTCGCGCTGCGCACCCGCGCGGCCGAACGCAGCGTCGCGCTGGGCATCCTTCCGCCAACCCGTCTGGGGGCGCTCTACGACCGTTTCACTTTCCCCGACGGGACACTGAACGCGGCCAGCCAGGCGCCTGAGCGCGGTCGCGACAAGATGGCCTCGGTCCGTCGACGCGCGCTGCTCTATCAGGCCGCCCAGCAGGAACCTTCGCCGGCCGCACGCGCCGAGCTCTTTCGCCAGTTGCTGAGCGAACGCTCGCCGGGCGCGTTCATCGCGACCGCGCGACTGCTCGCCGATGCACTTGAAAGCATCCAAGTGCGGCCGGACTTGGCATGGTTCGCAGCCACCGCTGGGCGCGCGCTCTACGCGGCCGATAGGCCGAAGGCGGCCGGCCAGTGGCTGCGCATGGCGCAGCAGGAAGCGATCATCAACCCGAAAGCGGCCGCGGCCGTCACCGCGCTATGGCCCTATGCAATGCTTTCGGGCGCTGACGAAGTGCCCGCGAATGGGGGGCTGGCGGCTTGGCACCAGGCGCAGGACGGTCCCGACGACGCGCCGCCGACCCAACGGGAAAGTGCGCTGCGTGCGTTGTTGAGCGCGCTGGGTCAGGCCCCCGAACGCAGCTGGGTCGAAGTCGCGCTGGACGCACCGGCTACCCCGCAGCCCGCCCCACCGGCCGCGCTGTTATTCGCCCTGCGGGAAGCCGGCGAGGCCGGGCGGCGCGGCGAGACGGTGCTGCTCACCCTTTTGGTGCTGGGCCCGCAAGGCCTCGGCCATTGCCATCCGCTCGCGCTGGGGTCGGCCGTGACCGCGCTCAAGCAAGTCGGCCTGGACGACACGGCCCATCGGCTTGCCCTGCAGGCAGCAATCTACCAAGGCGTCTGAGCGGAAAGCTGACGTCGGCACGCTAGCGAATCCATGAAAATCAACCGTTCGCCGTGGTCGTCATGCCCACGGGTTTCTATATTAGAAGATCGAATGCGTTGGCCGGGCGACGTCGCGTTGCCCGGATCCAGGTGCGCGCCGCCGGCCAGGCCGACGGCCTGAAGCAGTGTATGCGCGACCGACGGGCGCCCGTGATGGCTGGGGTCGGCCATGACCAAGACGGCGAGCGATCGCTATGGCCCGGCGGAGACACTCCTCTCGCGGGTCTACGGCCGCGAGCGGGTGGAACTCGCGGTGACCCGCAACGGCTATCGCCGCGTCGACTGGCATGGCCGTCGCAGCTGGCTGGGCGTCGATCCGGAAACCGCGCGCGAGACCTACCAGCGCTATTGCCTGCATGCGTTCGTGGTGCACCTCTTCCGCCAGGTCTGGCAACGCGTCGCGGGCGGCTAGGACCGACTCGCGATCGACGGCCGCATGGGCGCGGCCGTCCAGAAGGTGTGCGCGACCTCAGACCGGCCTTAGAATGCGCGATCAGATTGCATGCGCCAAAACAGGGGCGAAACCAGCATGTCAGCCGAGCAGCTCTCTAACCGCGATGCGCACGCCGCCGAACGGTTCCTGGAGATGCTGGGCGGCGAACGCGCGGCTGCAGAGAATACTCGGCTGGCCTACCTGCACGATCTGGGCACGCTGGCCGGCTTTCTGGCCGGACGCGGGGAAAGCCTGGACTCCGCCGGCGCCGACGACCTGCGCGCTTACCTCGGCTGGCTAGGCGGCCAGCAGTTGTCGCCGCGTACGGTGGCCCGGCGGTTGTCCACCTTTCGCCAATTCTATCGCTTCCTGTTCTCCGAAGGCGTGCGCGAGGATGATCCGACGGAGCCGTTGGACGGTCCGCGCCAGGGGCGTTCCCTGCCCAAAGTGTTGAGCGAGGCGGAGGTTGAGACGCTGTTGCAGACCGCAGCGGCGCGCGAAGGCGTGGCGGGCGTACGCCTGCGCGCGATGCTGGAACTGCTCTACGCCACCGGCCTACGGGTCAGTGAACTGGTCACCCTGCCCGTCCATGCCGTGCGACGCGATCCGCGCATGCTGGTCGTGCGCGGCAAGGGCGGACGCGAGCGCATGGTCCCGCTGAGCACCCCGGCCCGCGCGGCCCTGGGCGACTGGCTGCCGGTGCGCGACGGCTGGCTGGACACCCGCAAGAACGCCTACCTGTTCCCCGCCCGTCAGGGAGATGGCCACCTGACCCGCGCCGCGTTCGCCCAGCAGTTGAAGACGCTGGCGCAGGAGGCAGGGGTCGACGTCGCCAAGGTCTCCCCGCACACACTGCGTCATGCCTTCGCCACGCACCTGCTGGAACACGGCGCGGACCTGCGGTCGGTCCAGCAGATGCTGGGGCATGCCGACATCTCGACGACGCAGATCTACACCCACGTTCTGGATGCCCGTCTGCAGGCGCTGGTGGGCGAACGCCACCCGCTGGCCGGGATCAAGCTGGACGGCCTGCTGCACGGCTGACCGCGCCGGTGCGCACCGCACCCACACGCCACAGTCGTGTCAGCTACCTTGCAAAAGTCCGGGGGAGGCGGCACGTTTCGCACCTGCGAAACAAACGATTTGTGGGAGGGGTACCAGCATGAGTTTCAAGACGGTCCAAGAAGCGCCGGCGCGCCTGAACCGGAGCGAGCTGGCCGTACCGGGCAGCTCGGAGAAGATGCTGCCGAAGGCCGCCGCGTCCGCCGCCGACGTGGTGTTCCTCGATCTGGAGGACGCTGTTGCCCCGGACGACAAGCCGCAGGCCCGCAAGAACATCGTGCAGGCGTTGAACGAGCTCGACTTCGGCGACAAGACGGTGTCGGTGCGGGTCAATGGCCTGGACACGCCCTACCTGTACCGCGACGTGATCGAGGTGCTGGAAAACGCGGGCGACCGGCTGGACCTGATCATGATCCCCAAGGTCGGCACCGCCGCCGACGTCTATGCCGTCGACATGCTGGTGACGCAGGTCGAGCAGGCGATGGGCCGGAAGAAGCGGGTCGGCTTCGAGCTGATCATCGAGACGGCGCTCGGCATGCAGAACATCCACGAGATCGCCGCCGCCAGTCCGCGCAACGAGAGCCTGCACTTCGGCGTCGCCGACTACGCCGCCTCGACCAAGGCGCGCACGACCGCGATCGGCGGGCCGAACCCCTACTACGGCGTGCTGACGGATACGCCCGAGGACGGCGGTGCCCGGGACTACCATTGGGGCGACATGTGGCACTACGCGATCGCGCGTATGGTGGTCGCCGCGCGCGCCAACGGCCTGCGCCCGATCGACGGCCCGTTCGGCGACTTCTCCGACGCCGAGGGTTTCCGCGCCCAGGCGAACCGCGCTTCCGTGCTGGGCTGCGAGGGCAAGTGGGCGATCCACCCCAGCCAGATCCCGCTTGCCAACGAGATCAACGCCCCCTCCGACACGGACGTCGAGCAGGCGCGCGCCATCCTGGAAGCGATGGCCCAGGCCCAGAAGGAAGGCAAGGGCGCGGTCACGCTGAACGGCAAGCTGATCGACTTCGCCTCGATCCGCCAAGCCGAGCAGCTGGTCGAAAAGGCCGACATGATCGCGAAGAAAGGGTAGCGCGGTTTCCTTCAGGGAACGCGATTTGGGCGCGCGGCCTCGTCTCCTCAGCGGCAGACGAGGCCGTGATGCACAATCAATCCCACCCTGCCCTACGCGTGCCGGCCTGTCCCACGTATAACGGACCCGCGTTCCACTCCCGTCAGAGGTCCGTCATGCTGCGCCTGTTGCCGCTCCTCCTCGTAGCGCTGCTGCTCGCCCTGCCCGCGCGCGCCGAGAGCATCCAGGTGGAGGCATCGCCCGTCAGTCTGCACGACGACCGCGAGGTCGAGAGGATCGGCGCGCTCGCCTGGCGGGCGGGCTATGCCCTCACCTCCGACAACCCGAATTTCGGCGGCCTGTCCGACCTCGCCTTCACCGCGCAAGGACGGCTGCTGATCGCCGGCGACAAGGGGTATTGGGTCGATGCGCGGCCGACGATGACGGACGGCCACCTGGCAGGGCTCACCGATGTGCGCATGGGCGCCTACCGCAAGCTGGACGGCGCTCCGGTCACGGAGGGCTGGCAGAAGGACGGCGAGTCCCTGACCCTGATCGATGGCGTACCGGTCGTCGGCTTCGAGCAGTTGCATCGGCTGCGCGCCTATCCCGATGGGCTGGACGCCCGTGCCACGCGCGTGCCCGAGCCCGAAGGTCTAGCACGCGCCAACGGCAACAAGGGAGCGGAGGCGCTGACCCAACTGGCGGACGGGCGGTTGCTACTGCTGGTCGAAGCGCGGCTGGACGACGGCGACCGGGATTACACCGGCTGGCTGCGCGGCACAGATGGCACGTGGCGCGCCCTCCAACTCGCCCGCCGGGCAGGCTACCGCCCGACCGGTGCGGCGCAGCTGCCGGGCGGCGACCTTGTGGTGCTGACCCGCGCTTACAATCCGCTCGCCGGTGCCCGCGTGCGCCTGCAACGCATCCCGCTTGAGACGGTAAAACCGGGCGCGCGCCTGGACGGTCCCGAACTGGCGCACTTCCGCGCGCCCTACATCGTCGACAATTTCGAAGGCGTGGCGGCGCGGCGCGTCGACGGGGAGACGCGTATCTACCTGCTCTCGGACGACAACTTCAACTTCTTGCAGCGCACCCTGCTGCTGGAGTTCGCGCTGACCGGCGAGTGAGCGTGATCACTGCGACGAACAAACACGAACGGCCCGCGAGGGGCATCCCCCGCGGGCCGTAACGCGTTCAAGGCGCAAGGGCGTGCGTTAGGCCGCAGCGCCTTCCTGCTTGGCCTGGACCTTCTCGATCCGACGCTTGATCTTCAGCGCGTCCGGGCCGAGGTCCTTGTCCTTGGAGGTCATCAGGAAGTGGTCGATCCCGCCGTTGTGCTCGATCGTGCGCAGACCCTTCGCGGCGATGCGCACGCGCACCATCTCGTCCAGGATGTCGCTATAGAGCGAGGTGACCTGCAGGTTCGGCAGGAACCGCTTCTTCGTCTTGTTGTTGGCGTGGCTGACGTTGTGGCCAACCTGAACCGCCTTGCCGGTGAAGCTGCAACGGCGTGCCATGGCGTTCGATCCCGCTTGCTTGCTCGTGGTGTGCGTTGGCGCCGGGCGCACAGGCGACCGGGGCGCGTATCGCCCGCGCCATCCAGTCCGCCGGATCCCCGGGCCCATAACCCTTCGGGCCGGCACGCGTGCCAGCCAACGGAGGCGGGTTCTAAGCGCTTGCGCGCGCGGCGTCAAGGCTGCTGGCATACGCCGTGCCTATTGGGCCGCCCCCTGCTGACGGCTATCCTGCGCATCCGACGGCGAATAGCCCAGGAAGGTCTTGAGCAACCGCCGCGCGGCGGCCGCGGCCGGCAGATCGCCACGCGTGACCGCACGCTCCAACTCCGGCAGGTCGCGCGCCACCTCCGGATGCTTCTTGAAGGCCGCGATCAGCGACTCCTCCAGCTCGTTCCACATCCAGGCGCGCGCCTGCCCCGCCCGCCGCTCGGCGAGCGCACCGCTCGCCTCCATCGCCTGGCGGTAGTCCTGGATCTTGGCCCAGACGTCGTCGACGCCCTTGCCGCTCAACCCGGCGGCGGTCAGCACCGGCGGCTGCCAGCTGTCGGAGGCCGGGCGCAGCATGCGCAGGGCGCTGCGGTATTCGCTGGCAGCGGCGTTGGCGGCGTTCGGGTCGACGTCGGCCTTGTTCACGACCAAAAGGTCGGCGATCTCCGAGATGCCTTTCTTAATGCCCTGCAATTCGTCGCCGCCGCCCGGCAGCAGCAGCAGCATGAACAGGTCGACCATATCGGCCACGGCCGTTTCCGATTGCCCGACGCCGACCGTCTCGATCAGCATGACGTCGAAGCCCGCGGCCTCGCACAGCAGCATGACCTCACGCGTGCGCCGGGCAACGCCGCCCAGCGTGCCGCCGGTGGGCGACGGTCGTACGAAGGCGTCCTTATCGCGGGCCAGCTCCTGCATCCGGGTCTTGTCGCCCAGGATCGAGCCACCGGAGCGCGAGGAAGTCGGATCGACCGCGAGCACGCCGACCCGGTGACCGGCATCGATCACGTGCCGGCCGAAGCTTTCGATGAAGGTCGACTTGCCCACACCCGGCACGCCGGAAATGCCGATGCGCGTCGACCCGCCGGTCAGGGGCAGCAGGCGTTCCAGCAACTCCTCCGCCAAGCGGCGGTGATCGTCGCGCGTGCTTTCCACCAATGTGATCGCGCGGGCGAGCGCGCGGCGGTCGCCCTGCGGAATCCGGTCGGCAAGCGTCGCGGGATCGTGTCGGCTCATTCGGCGCTCCCATCGGACGCCCCAGGACCGAGCGGCTGGCCGTAAGAAAACTCGACGATATTGCCGTCTGGATCTTGCAGACAGACGAACCGGCCGACCGGATAGCCTTCGTCCACCGGCTCCATCATCAGGCAGCCACGCGCGCGTCCGACCTCGGCCATCTCGTCCACGCCCGCGGGCCGCGCAACCGCGAAACCGATGTGCGAGAAATCGCCTGCCGCGCGCTGGGCGCCCGGGCCGCCCGGCAGCAGCACGAGCACGAAACTGGTCTCCTGCCCTGCTGCGGCCATCCAGACAACCCGGCCATCGCCCGAGCCGGCGGCACGTTCATGCACGATCTCAAGTGCGCACACATCGCGGTAGAACGCGATGCAGGCTTCGACGTCCGCGACGTGTAAAGCGATGTGCGTGATCATGGCGGTCATGGCGCCGAGGAGCCTAGCGCGCGCCCGCGCGCCGGGCCAAGGGAAGGTCGTGCGGCACGGAACGCCAGGCTGCGTCGGGCACGCGCATCGCGCCTACACCTCGCGCGCCTTCTGGCTCGCAACATCGGCGAACTCGCGCAGGAAAACGGAACCTTTCACGGTGCGTTGAACGAATATGCTGCGCTTGTCGTCCTCGTCCTTGCGCCGGCGCACGAAGCCAAGTTCCTCCAGCCGGTCGACCGCGCGGGTGATCGCCGGCTTGGAAACACCCAGGGTACCGGCAAGGCCGCGCACCGTATGCGGCGGCTCGGCCATGAACACCTGCAACAGCACGGCCATCTGCCGCGTCGTCAAATCCGGCTGGCCACGGGCCATGCCGGCCAGTACGACGGCGTGCCACAACGCCAGGGCCTGTCTGGGGTCCAACTGCACGGCTGCCGCCACTCCGCCCGCCACTCGTTACATGACCGCAACGAGACTACCTGAGCGGGCAGGCACACGCCAGAGCTTCAAGGACGGCTGCAGACGAATTCGCCAAGAAACTTCTGAGTTTAGACATCCACCGTGGCGTCCAGACGCCGGGCGACCCGGTCGGCGGCGGTCCGGCACGTCCCGGCGCGCGGACAGGGATGACGCTCGAACAAACAGGTGTCGGCGACCCGGTTGAAAAGTAAACGAGCCGCGGCGACCTGCCCTTCATCCAACAAGCGTTCCGCTTCAACGAACAGATATGTGCAGGTTTGCGAACCATCCCAAGGCATGGCGGAACGGTACCAGACATACCATGGCATTCAAGCCGCACGGTCATGCACAACGCAATATTTAACCGGCATGTCACGAATCCGAGCCCCGGGTGCGGGATCGGCCCGAACCAACACCCATTCCGACCTGCAATAAGGTGTCCGTCTCCTGGCTGGTAGCCAATCAAATGGACCAAGCCCAGAGAGGTCGTTTAGAGGCGTTGTCGATACCGACCACCTCGTCCACCTTCTATTAAGGATGCTTGCGCTAATTAGAAGCATCTGAATGCAACAGGCATCTCCGTGCGAGAACTATACGGAGATATGCACCTAAAAGTAGCAGAACGCAGGCCCCTTTCGACTTAAACGTTGAGGAGACTTCGTCTTGACGGAAACGGACCGCCATTCGACCTCGGCCCAGGAAGGCGTCAGCCTGCAAGAGGCGGATACCGGGCTGGCGTCCCGTCTCGAAGCGAAGTTCGACATGCTCCTGGCACAGCTCTCCAGCATATCGAGCGCACTCGAGAGCCTAACCCAGTCCAACAACGCACTGGCGGAAAGCATCCAACAGTCTGCTCGAGAAAACAGCGCGGCAAAGGGTGGGGACACGCACCGGCCGCCTGCAAAAAACGCTGGCGGCCTTTCGGCATTGAGACGCCAGCGACAGCAGGAAGAAGCCCTCATCTACGGAGACGAGGCCCACGGGTCCCGCGCCACCGGGCGGGACGAATGCTAACCGGCGATCCGCATGCCCCAGGGTACGAACCTACGGAGTTCCGATGCGTAATATAATCGTATGTAACGACAAGGGCGGGGTCGGCAAGACGCTCGTCACGCATCTGCTTGCGCTGGTACTGCTGGATCAGCACGAACCCTTTCGCATCATCGAATGCGAAAAGATGCCACGTCTGCGCAAGCTGTTCGGCGACCTGGTCGACTACCGACCGATCGAACGGCAAAAGGTCTCGGAGATCTACGAGAACCCGGACATCTTGTTCACCTACTGGGACGAGATCGCCGAGAAACTCCAGGACCGGAAACGCAGCCTGGTCGACATGGGCGCCGGCGTAACCTTCCCGTTCTGTCGGTGGGCGCAGGCCAGCGGGCGCGAACTGCTCAACAACGGCGCCAACCTCACGATCCTGATCGTGACCACGGCCGAGCAGGAATCCTGGCGCACCGCGAGCAACAACGCCCACGTGCTGCGGGAACTGTTCCCGGAAGCCGAGTTCATGGCCATCTACAATCAGCGCGATGGCAAGTTCTTCGGACACTCCGTGGGCCCCTTCCCCGGCGTCCCGTTGAAGGCGGTGCGCATCCCAGCGTGGCCGTACCTTCAGAACGCGGGGCGCTTCGATGAGCTGGTCCAAAGGCCATCGCGGGAGGTCGCGCGCACGTGCGATATCCCCCTCGGGACGGCCGCGCGATCGATGTACGCCTTCGCAGACTGGCTCCTGGATTCCACGGACCAGCTCGCACCGGTGCTTGGCGAGGAGATCGCCGCGATCCCGCAGTCTCCGCAGCTGGTGCGCTCATGATGGCAGAGCCAGCCGGCCTGCGCGCACGCGTCGAACGCGAGCGCGAACGCGCCTACAGCGAATGGCAGGCCTGGGCACGCGAAACGGCGGAAGCCCTGGTGCAGCTGCCGCAAGACGAACGGATGCGCAAACTCCGCGAGCATCAGGAAGACCTGTCGGAAGAGGCCTGGTATCGCGTCGCTCAGTCACTCGTCGCAGCATCCCGGGAAACGGACGCGCCCAAACCGAAATCCGTGCCCGCCGCTCACGACGGCGATACACCGTCGCCGCGCATGCACGTCCCCCCGCAAACGCCGGCGGGGCCGCCCCCGCATGCGAGCAACACGAACGCGCAACGCCAACCGACATCCGAACGCCTCGCCCCGCACCCCCATAGCCCGGACCGCCGCGCCCCGGTCGACACGGCGGATGGGGCGCCGAAGCGCGGGCGTGGCGGCCAACTTTACGACCTGCTGGTCGGGCTGGTGACGATTGGCGCGATCGCTGGCGGCCTGATGTGGTTGCTGTCGGGCCAGGTCAACTAACCCCCGCCTGACAGGCGCGCCGCCCATGCGCCACCGGGTATCCGCCCTCCAACGATCCGCTTTAGCCAATGACCAGCATTCTCAGTGTAATCGCGGCAATCGCTCTGATCGGGCTTGCGGCCCTGCCGTTCAGCTTGGCGATCAACGGCTTCCTGAGCGTCGTGCTGATTACCGTGATGGTCTTGGTCAAGGTTCTGGGCGGGCGCGAGCGCTGGCGGATCTTCTTTGTCCTCGTGGGCCTGTTCCTGGTCACCCGCTACCTGATCTGGCGCACCACGCAGACGATCCCGCTCGACGCGGACTGGGGCACCTTCATCCCCGGCGTCCTGCTGTATGGCGCCGAGGTCTATACGATCATAATGCTACTGATCGGCTTCTTCGCGGTCGCCCGTCCCTGCCGCTGGCCAACGCCGCCCCTGCCGGACGATCCGGAACAGTATCCGACCGTCGATGTCTTCGTGCCGAGCTACAACGAAGACCGTGCGCTGCTTTTGACCACGCTCACGGCCTGCCAGCAGATGCGCTATCCGAGATCGAAGCTGCGCGTCTACCTCCTGGACGATGGCGGTACCGACGAGAAATGCCATGCGGCCGATCCCGAAGCGGCGGCCGCGGCCCGCGCCCGCCGCGCCGAGCTGCAAGCGATGGCGCAGGAGCTCGGCTGCGGCTACATCACCCGCACGCGCAACGAACGCGCGAAGGCGGGGAACCTCAACAACGCCTTCTGGCAGACCGGTGGCGATCTTGTCGCCGTTTTCGACGCGGATCACGTGCCCTCGGCGGCGTTCCTCGAATACACGGTCGGGCACTTCCTGACCGATCCCAATCTGTTCCTGGTGCAGACCCCCCACTTCTTCCTGAACTCGGACCCGCAGGAGCGCAATCTCGGCTCGTTCGCCCGCCAGAACAGCGAACACGAGATGTTCTACAACACGGTCCAGCCGGGGCTGGATAACTGGAACGCCACCTTCTTCTGCGGCTCCGCGGCGGTTCTGAGCCGGGCCGCGCTCAAAGAAGCCGGCGGGTTCAGCGGCAAGTCGATCACCGAAGACTGCGAAACGGCGCTGGACCTGCATGCCATGGGATACACCAGCCGCTACGTCTCAACGCCGCTGATCGCCGGGCTGCAACCGGAGACACTGAAGACCTTCCTCACCCAGCGCACCCGCTGGGCGCAGGGCATGGCCCAGATCTTCATCTTCAACAATCCGCTTTTGAAACGCGGCCTCTCCCTTGCTCAGCGCCTCTGCTACATGTCGAGCATGATTTTCTGGCTGTTTCCGTTCGCCAGACTGATCATGGTTTTGGCCCCGCTTATCTTCTTGTTCACCGGCGCGAAGATCTACGTTGCCGGGGTCGACGAATTCATCGTGCATACATTGCCGGCTCTGGCCGCGGTGCTCATGATCTCGCACTATCTGTACGGCGCCTATCGCCCGCCGCTGGTGTCGGAACTCTATGAATTCATCCAGTGCACCTATCTTGCGCGCGCGCTCGTCCAGGTCATCCTGCATCCCAAAGCCCCGAAGTTCACCGTCACGCCGAAGGGCGAGTCGATGGACACGAGCCATCTGTCGCCGGCCGCAGCACCGCTGCTCGGACTCAACGCACTCATGGTCGTCGGCTTCGTCGTCGCGGTCGGACGGCTGATCGAACAGCCCGACCTGCGCGACGTCTACGCCATCGTCAGCACCTGGAACCTGATCAACCTCCTGATCGGATTGGCCGCCCTGGGCGTGCTGCTGGAACGCCCGCAACGGCGCAAGATGCCCCGCACGGCCGTGAACCGACCCGCGATCTTGCTGAACGCGGACACGGAGGTGGCCGGCCACGTCGTGGACGCCTCGGCGACCGGAGCACGTATTTTCGTGGCGGACCCGGTCGCGGTCTCGATCATCTCACCGGGCGATCTCATCCGTCTGGCGCCAACCACCTACGGCGCGCCGCAATCCGATGCCGGTGAGCCCGATAGTGTCGCCTTCGAGGTGATCGGGGTGCACACCCGCAACGGCGGGACCGACATTCGCGGACGGTACGTTCCCCGCACGCTGGCGGAAGAACGCGTCATGGTCGACATCGTGTACAGCGACCATCGTCCCTGGATCGCGGCCACGCGCGAGCGACGCGAAACCAGCAGCTTCCTGGCCGGTTTCGGCCGGTTCGTCCGGCTCAGCCTTGCCGCCACCGCCTTCTTCATCCGTTGGACCTTGTCAAGCCGGCGCCAGGATGACTCAACGCCGACGCGTGCACGCCAGCGCCGGCAGGAAGGTTTCGTCGATGGTGGCTAATGCCGTGCGGATCGCCGCGATAACGGGGCTCGCGCTGCTCGTCTGCGCTGGGCCGGGCTTGGCCGACGATACGCCGACGGTCATCTACCCACCAGCCACCGACGAAGCCCCCGCGCCCCCCACCGCCAACCCGGCGATGCCCGGGCCCGAGCGCGCCACCGGCGGAGCTGGCCGCACGGCCTCATCGGATCAGATCTCGCCGCAAGCCGATCGACGCCTGCCGGCGCCCCCCATGGCGTATGGAACCCTACGGGAAAACGCCGCCGCCCGACAGAAGACCGTGACGCTCAAACCGGCGCTGAACGTGGACGGTCTCGACGACCAGCTACGCCTGACGGGTGCACGGGCGCGCCGGGACATCGTCTTCCAGGTCCCTGAGCCCGAACGGGTCGAAAGCGTCCAGTTCGTCACCCAGTTCCGCAACAGCGCGGATGTTCTCCCCGATGACTCGCGCTTGGCGATCGAACTCAACGGGGAAACGATCGCACAGGTTCGCCCGGCGGCGCTCACGGGGCCTGCGGAGGTGAAGGTTGAGGTTCCACCAGGACTGCTGGACTACGGCCGCAACACCCTAACCTTCGCCGCCTGGCACACGCACCGGGTTGCCTGCAGCGTTGCATCGAACTTCGATCTTTGGAGCGACATCGATCTGGATGCGACACGGCTGGCGCTCCGCTACGCCGACCCGGCACCCAGGGTGACAGCCGCAAATCTTGCGACCTGGCTCAATTCCGGCGTCTTCAAAGGTCAGGCGATCCGCTTCCTGGCCCCGGAATCGACATCGCCCGAGCGCGCCACCCAGCTGAGCGGACTGATCGCTCAAGGCTTCATCGCCCGCGCAGCGACCAAGGACCTGCGGTTCGACACCGCGCGTGTCACGCTCCCGAAGCAGGCCCGTCCGCCTCAGACAGCGTACGGCGGCATCGCCGTGCCGCAGCTCAAGCCCGGGATCTACGTCGCCGTGGACACGCGCGACGAGGTGGCCACGCTTGTCGGCAGCCCAGTGGCGCGTGACATCGTCGGCCCGCACGTCTCCCTAAATCCGCTCGGCGACACGGCGGACCGGGCGCTGCTGCTCGTCTCCGGACGGACCACCGAGGAGGTCTTGATCGCGGCCCGGCAATTCGCGGGCATTGCGGGCGAGACGGTCTCGCCGATCCCAGAGCCATCACGCGCGAAGCTGATGCCGCCGCACAGCACACAGACCTTCACCGACCTCGGGCGGCCGACCCAGGCGTCGAACGGTGTTGTCCTGAATGAAAACCTGGAATTCCGGTTGCCGGCGGCACTCTTCCCGCGGCGCGAACACGACGGCGTCATCGACCTGCGCTACCGCCATGTCGGCACGGTCGGCCCGGACGCCCGCTTGATCATCCGCCTGAACGGCCGAATTCTGAAAGTGGAAGACCTGCAGCCGGGCAATAGCGTGCAGGAGGAACAAACCACCCTGCGTCTGCCCATGACCAGCTTCAGGCCCGGGCTCAACACCCTAGGTTTCGAGGCGCTTACTCCCGTCGCCGACGGTGAGCCCTGCCCGAGCGCGCTTGGCAATGACGGCAGTCCACCGCGCTTCGAGATCGATGGCGCAAGCCGGCTGTCCTTCAACGACATGTCGTTCCTGTACCAGATGCCCAACCTGCATCTGACCGGCACGACGGGCTTCCCCTATTCCGGCGAGCGCGGGCCGGTGGTCCTGGAAGGCGATTTGCGCCAGGAATCGGTACGTTCGGCACTGATCACGCTAATCACGAACCTGCGCGATCGCAGCGATGCGAGTTTCGATCTGACGCAGCCCGCCGACGACCGGGGCGCACGCGATACCCTGGCGGCTGCGACCATCGAGGCGGTCCGGTCGGACTTGCTCAATGGCGCACCGGTCGATCGCACGCGCCTTGCCGAAATCCTGGGAAGGCAGACGCAACGGCAACCGCAGACCAACTCCACGCAAAGCAGGCTTGAGGCCTGGGTCTCCGAGCAGCTTCAGGCATTCTACGACTTGATCGGCGTCGGCCCGGAATCGGCCCCGGACTTTCCGGTTACGTTCGCCGTCCTGCAATACGAGATCCCGGGGTCCAAGGGACATAGCCGCACCCTCGTGATCGCCCGCTCCAACCAGGCGCTGTCGCGCGCGGCGGAACGGCTCAAGCAGCGGGCGGTTTGGGGCCAACTGGACGGCGCCGTCACCTTCTTCGGCAGCGATGCGAGAGAGGTCATGAGCTGGCGGGCCCGCGACCGCTACTATATCTCCCGCGGGACCGTCGACATCGGCACGGGGATGCTGATCGTCGCCAACTGGCTGGGCGACCGGCCCTGGATCCTGGCCGGTCTTATCCTCGGGCTATGCCTTGTTTTCGGGTACCTGCTCTACAGGCTTCTGGAGAAAACGGGCCGGGGATATCATGCCGAAGTCTAGCCGCCCGCGTTGGCCCGTTATCGGCGTGATCGCCTTGATGACGTCGATCTGTACGCCCGCCGCCGCCGACACCTGTCCGCCCTGGGAGGCGTTCAAGGACCGCTTCGTCGCGCCCAGCGGGCGCGTCGTCGATACCGCCAATGATGACATCAGCCATTCCGAAGGCCAGGGCTACGGGCTCGTGCTGGCCCAGGCGCACGATGACCCGGGCGCGTTCGCGCGGATCTTCGAGTGGACCTACAGCCGACTGATGATCCGCCAGGACGGGCTGCTTGTGTGGAAATGGCAGCCGAAGGGCCCCGACCATTATCCAGACCCGAACAGTGCCAGCGACGGTGATCTGCTGGTCGCCTATGCCCTTCTGGAAGCGGGTGAGAAATTCGATAACCCGGACTACACACGCAGGGGCGAAGAGCTGGCGCGCGCGATCCGTGACACCCTCGTGCGCGAGGTCGGCGGCTACACCGTGCTGCTGCCGGGGCCGGAAGGGTTCGTGCACGAGAACGACCACGTCGTGATCAGCCTGGCGTATTGGATTTTTCCGGCCCTTGAGCGCCTCGCCGCACGGCCGGACGGGGCGATATGGCGAGAGCTCGCCGAAGACGGCCGCAAGCTCTTGCAAAAGGCGCGCTTCGGGCGCTGGAACCTGCCGCCGGACTGGGTCGTGCTGACACCCGACGGCCAGCTTCGCCTGCCCGAGCCGGACATGTTCCCTGGGGTCTTCGGATACAATGCGGTGCGCATCCCGCTCTACCTGCGCTGGGGCGACACCCCGATTACGAGCGAACTGCTGGCGCCCTTCCGCGATCTCTGGACGGGCTCTGGCGCGTCCGGCAGCCTGCCCCTAGAGGTCGACCTGCGCAGCGACGAGATCCTCAGCGCCGGCCCCAACATCGGCTACGCCGCCGTGCGCCGACTCGTGACCGGGAGCCCCTCAGCGCCAACGCCGGACGAGCTTGGCCGCGCGTTGCGCGATGAGAACGTACAGTACTACGGCGCGGTCCTGAGCCTGTTGGCCTGTCTTGCCGAGGGCGGGGAGACGTCATGCGGCTGTTAACCCCTACGCTCCTGCTCAGCCTGATGGCCAGCAGCGTATTGGCGCTGTGCGATGCCCATGCGCAGGACGGCGGGCAATTGGAAATCGTGCCGCCCGCGTCGATCGACGCGCGGGAGTTCCGGTCGCAACGCCGGTCGGGCGAGATCACCGCCAGCGATCTGGCTGCCCTGCGCTACTACAAGCAAAGCGGCCAGGATGCGAAGTTCCAAGCCGAGGTCGAGCGCCTACAGCGGATCAAGCCGGGCTGGACGCCACCCGAAAACCTGGGCGCGGAACCATCGGGGCCGAACGTGCAGCCGCTCTGGGACCTGTACGGCGAGGGTGCGTACGCCGCCGTGCGCGCGCGCATCGCCGAGCTGCGTCAAGCCAACCCGGACTGGCAACCGCCTGCGGACATGATGCAGGCGCTGGAACGCGCCCGGCAGCGCCAGCGCCTAGTCAGCGCTTCCGACATCGGCGCGCAGGACACCGTAATCCAGATTGCCGAGGCCAATCCCGGCCTTCTGACCTGCGAGTCGATCGACCTGATCTGGCGCACGGCGGAGGCCTATGCGGCGACCGACCAGCCCGAGCGCGCCCGCACACGCTTTGCCAGCGCGCTGCGGGACTGCGCGGCTCCCGAGGCACGGGTCGCGACGCTCGAAAAGGCGCACGCCGCCCTGCCGCCGGAAGCCACCCGCACCCTCCTGAGCGTCGCCAGGAACGTGGCCCAGAGACCGGAGACCGAACGCGCAATCGCCCGGATCGAAGGCTATCTCGACCAGTCGAGGCTGGCGGCCGCGGCCGACGGACAGGTCAACCTGAGCAGCGCCGAGTTGGCCCGGTACGGCGATCAGGCCAAACAGGCCAACGATCCGGAAACCGCCAGCACGCTTGGCTGGTATCACCAAAAGCGCAAACAGCACCGACAGGCCCAAACGTGGTTCGAGCGGTCCCAGGCCTGGGGCGGCGGCAGCGCGTCGGGTCTGGGGCTCGTGCTGGCGCTGCGCGACCAGGGCAAGACCGAACAGGCGGAAGAAACCGCGCGCGCCCATGCCGGCAACCGGCAGATACGCGACCTGCTGGTCGGCATCGCAACCGACCGGCTGGCCAACGATGGCACCGTCGGCCCAGAACATCTCAAGCGCTACGCAAGCCTGGCGACAAGGTACGAGAATGCCACGCTCGCAATGGCGCTCGGCTGGGAGCACTACAACAGTCAGCGCTTCGACCAGAGTGCGGACTGGTTCGCCAGGGCGCTGACCTGGGCACCGTCGGCCAAGGCCGCGGAAGGGCGCGTGCTGGCGCTGTCCCAGGCCGGACGGCTGGAAGCGGCACGCGAAACGCTGAACGAATGGCGCGACCAATATCCTGAGATCGCGGACACGCTGGAGGTCGGGGATCCGGCAAGCCCGCTGATGCAGGCGATGCAACGCGAGGACTACGGCGCCTGCCTGGCGGAAGCCCAGGGTATCGAAGGCACCGCCGACTATGGCGCGGCGGAAGCCGTGGCCTATGGGTGGTGTCTCGTCGGGCTCAACCGGCACGTCGAAGCGGAAATCCGGTTCGAACAGGCGCTCTCGCTCCTTGATGAGAAACAGCAGGCGGGCACCGACTGGGTCCGGCTGCGTCGCGACGCCCTGCTCGGACAGGCGACCTCGCTGATCACCCTGGGACAAGTCCAACGCGCCATGCAGGCCCTGCAGGACGCCGACCTGCCCCAGGAGCAGACGGACCGTCTGAAGGCCCAAGCGCTGGCGAAATACGCCTATATCGCGATGGAACGCCAGCGCTACGCGGAGGTCTTGCGCATTCTCGAGATCCGGCGCCGGTACGCCGCCCCGACGCGCGGGCTCAAGGTCATTCAGGGGTGGGCGAACTATAACCTTGGGAACAACGGCCGTGCCGCCCAGATCTTCTCGGACCTCAACATCCAGTTCAGCACGGAGGACACCCGCCATGCCCTGGCCGTGGTTCGCAAGTACACGCGCTAGGCCGACCCTCGGCGGGCTGGCGGCGTGCGCGCTCCTCGGCCTGACGCTCGCCGCCTGCACGGCCCCGCAGCGCTACGAGGACCGCCGGGAAGCCGTGGCACCGCTCTGGCAGCAAGCGGCGCCGGCCGACACGGTGTTCGAGATCGTGGCGCCGAGTTCGGGCACGTCCGCAGCGCAGTCTTCCGAGCCAGCGGAGAGCGATGCCCGTCCCGAGCTCACAGCCATTCGTGGCTTCGTGCGGGTCTACGATTTCGGCGAAAGCCACCGCCTGATCCTGTCCAACAACACGAGCATTCCAGGCTCGAACGAGGTGATCGCCCACCTGCGGCCGCCGCGCCCAGGGCTCGTCTCTTCGCTCAGCCGTCCCGAGATCCGCACCCGCGTCCCCAGCATCCAACCGGACCGGGAATGGCTCCACTCCGAGATCCAGGAGCAGTTCCCCACCGACTATACGGCAAGCGGGGTTCGAACGGCGCAGAATGCCTACGGCGACTATGCCTATGTCGTGCTCACGGGCGATGGCGACGCCACCTGCCTCCTGGCCTGGCAGCGTCTGGTCGAAGGCCAGTCGGAGGTCTTCCTGCCGCGCGGACTGTCCAGCGTGTTCACCACCCTGCGCTATTGCGATGCCGCCCAACCGCCATCGCGAATCGCGCAAGTCTTCCAGCGGATCCAGCTGGATTTCCTCGCAGCGAGACCAGGAGGCGACGCTGGGCGACTGCCGAGCCGCTGGGGCCAGGAAACGCCGTCCCCGCAAGGGCGCAACGGTCGCTCGAACGACCCCTACTGGCTGCCTGGCTTCTAGAATAGGATCGGGCGGAACCGCCGCCTCGCAGCCGCCCCGCCCGATCGCACCGTTCTCGTCTTAATCCTGCAGCGCCTGCTGCAGCAGGCCCGGCGTTTCCAGCAGGATCAACTCGTTGTGGTCCTGCGCGCCGAGCTTACGACCCATCGAGACGCCGTAATTATTGTCGTTGCCGACGATGATGTGCCGATCGTCGACCATGTGGACGTCCTCGATCGTCACCAGCGGGAAGGTGAAGCGATCGCCCTCGCCGCCCAGGACGGCCTTATCGTTCGGGTCCTGGATGTTCATCAGATCAATGTACCCCAGCTTCTTGACGAACCCGCCGTCCTCAACGCCTTCGAAGCTGATCGTATAGACACGTTTGAACTGCGCGGGCTTGTTGAAGCAATCGGCGGTCGGTGCCCCCTCGCACGCCTGGGCTGGCACGCCTTCCCCCCAATCGCGCTCGATCACCAACGCGCTATTGTCGTCGATCATGTTGAAGTCGCCGATCGACAGGCCGTCCTGCTCAAGCTGATACTTGAAGCTGCGGCCGGTGAACGCGCCCTCGGAAACGTCAAACTCGACGATCCGCAGGTAATGCCCCTCTTCCGAGGACTCGTAGCCGCCATCGCGGTACAGCGGGCCTTCGAACATCGGATACAGCGTCTCGCCGTCCGGGCTGGCCGCCATGCCCTCCAGACCGCGACTGCGGCGCACCGAGAAGTCGACGGAACCGTCCGGCTCGGTCGGCAGCTTGAGCGCGAAGTGATCGGGCGAACGCACGATCTCGCCACCGACCCGCACTTGGTGGAAGTCCGTGATGACGCCCTCGGGCGTGGTGGCGAACAGGTAGGGACCGAACTCGTCGCCGAACCAGAAGCGGGTTTCGCCGTCCGCGTTCTCGACGATCTGGAAGCTTTCCGGATCGAAGTCGGCACCGGTTAGGTAGCGCGTTCCGGTGTTTTCGTTGGTGAGCTGGAAGGGCACGACCTTGTTCGGGTCTTTGAGGTAGATCGCCTCCTCCAGCTCGACCTCGCCACGATCCCAGTCCGGGGCGACCTTGTGGACCATCAGCATAGCGTCCGGTGAGTTTGCCTTGTTGCCGAAACCGTTGTCCGCCATGACGTAATAGGCGCCGTCGCCGGCCGGCTTGATGCCGGAAAACCCCTGGACCGGCTGACCCGCGTGCGGCCGGTCGGCATCGGTCAGGCGCGGTGCACCGTTGGCCGACATGAACGAGCTCGTCTCGATGCTCCCCAACTGCTCGGTGCGGAGGTTGTCCGGGCCCGCGAACTTCGCCGCGACGCCGAGCGCATCCGGCGCATCGTCCGGGATCGGCACGAAGGTATCGGCCTGCAGATAGGCATGACCGGCCAGCGTTGCCTCATGCGCCTGCTGCGCGGACGCGGGCATCGCGCTGCACACACCGGCGGCCAACATTATATTCATGAAGAGAAACGTACGCTTCATACGAATGATCCCTGTCCTTTGTAACGGGTGAATGCCGCTCGCACACACGGCGTGGGTAGGGATGCAATCGAAGCGATGAAAAGCTTTTTGCGGGCACATGAAAGTTTACTGACAGCGTTTACTCCTCCAGTGAATTGATATTATTTTGACTGTGATAATAGCGGCTGAACGCCTTGAGTATCCCCCGACTCATGAAAACCGTTTGGAGCTGCACAGGCCTGCTTTCACAAAAGTGCAAGCCGAGCTTAATCACCCTGTCATCGTTGCGATGTTGGACCCAGGAGCGCGCATTGGGGGGCGCGTCGCGGCCCCCGACGCGACCCTGCCGCCGACCGTTTTGGCGCCTCTGCACACCCTGGCGGCGGCCTGACGGAGCCCAACCAACGAGGGGAGACTTATGTCTGTGAACATCACCAAGCTGGCGAAGGCGTGCGTCGCCACCGCCGCGCTGATCGCGGGTGTCGGCGCGACGGCACAGAGCGCCAACGCGCAGATGACCGATTGCGACTACCGCGGCAAGCTGGCCGAGCGCTACTGCGATATGAACCGCGACATGGTCGCGGACCTGCCGCTGGACGAGAGCGAATGGACCGATCCGGACACGCTGATCTTCTCCTACGTGCCGGTCGAGGACCCGGCGATCTACAAGGAGACCTTCCAGCCGCTGATGGAGCATCTGGAGGAGGTCACCGGCAAGGACATCCGCTTCTTCTCCGCGCAGTCCTATGCCGCGCAGATCGAGGCGCTGCGTTCGGGCCGTCTGCACGTTGCCGGCCTGTCCACCGGCTCGACGCCGTTCGGCGTCAACATCGCTGGCTTCAACCCGTTCGCCATCATGGGCACGGATGAAGGCGAGTACGGCTACAAAATGCAGGTCATCACGCCGGCCGACAGCGACATCGAGAGCATCCAGGACCTGAATGGCAAGACGGTCGCGCACACCGAGCAGGCCTCGAACTCCGGCAACCAGGCGCCGCGCGCACTGCTGGAAAGCCAGTTCGGCATCGTCCCGGGCGAGGACTACGAGGTCACCTACTCCGGCGGCCACGACCGCAGCATCCTCGGCGTCGCCAATGGCGACTATGCCGCGGCGCCCATCGCGTCCTCCGTCCTGGACCGCATGGCCGAGCGCGGCGCGGTCGACCTGGACGACATCCGTATCATCCACGAGAGCCAGTCCTTCCCGACCACCAGCTTTGGCCATGCGCACAACCTGCATCCGCGCCTGGCCCTGCTGATCCAGAAGGCGTTCTATACCTTCGAGTTCGAGGGCACGTCGCTCGGCAAGGAGTTCTCCGACGTCGATGGCTTCCTGCCGATCACCTACAAGAACAACTGGCAGGTGATCCGCACCATTCAGGAGCAAAACGAGGTCGAGTACACGACTGACAACATCAGCGGGTAATATTCCGCGCGTACGCGCTCAAACGCGTACACTCAATCGACAGCCCGGTTCCGGCAGTTGGCATAGGCCACCCGCCGGGACCGGGCCCTTTTCCTGCTTAGATCTTCCGCGGTATCCATGCTTCAGGTCGATAATCTCACCAAGACCTACCCCACCGGCCAGAAGGCGCTCGACGCCTGCTCGCTGAAAGTCGAGAAGAGTCAGGTGGTGGCGGTGATCGGGCCGTCCGGCGCCGGCAAATCCAGTTTCATTCGCTGCATCAACCGCCTTGTCGAACCGAGCGAAGGCCAGATCTGGCTCGACGGCACCGAGGTGACGGCGCTGAACAGCGACCAGATGGCCAAGATGCGCCGGCACATGGGCATGATTTTCCAGGAGTACAATCTGGTTGAGCGGCTGACGGTGATGGAGAACGTCCTGTCCGGCCGGCTCGGCTTCGTCTCCTTCTGGCAAGCGTTCTTCCGCAAGTTCCCGCAGGCCGATATCGACCGCGCCTTCGAACTGTTGGAGCGCGTCGGGCTGGCGGGCTACGAGAACAACCGCGCCGACGCTCTGTCCGGGGGCCAGCGCCAGCGCGTCGGCATCGCGCGCGCGCTGATCCAGGAGCCCAAGATCCTGCTGGTCGACGAGCCAACCTCCTCGCTCGACCCCAAGACCGCGCGCACCATCCTCGCCCTGATCGCCGACCTGGCGCGCGAACGCGGGCTGCCGGCCCTGATCAACATCCATGACGTCGGCCTGGCGCTGATGTTCGCCGAGCGGGTGGTCGGCCTGTCGCAGGGCAAAATCGTTTTCGATGGCGGGCCCGAGCAGGTCGACGAGCACATCCTGACCCGCATCTTCGGCGAGGCCGACTGGCGCCAGACGATCCGCCACGCCGCCGAGGACGCCGAAGCGCTGGAGGCCAGCCGCACGGCCGAAACCGACGGCGCAGCGGACGACGACCCACAGACCGCGCCCCCCGCCAGCCAGCACGGAGCGGCCGGATGAGCGCGCCCGGCGACACCGCCCAACCGGCGCGCGGCACGGCCGGGCGCACCTGGCGCAAGCCACCGATGATCCGCAGCCCGTGGCTGCGCTGGGGACTTGTCGTTCTGCTGGGCGCCTACCTCGTCTACGCCATCGACGATGTGAACTTCGACCTGGACCGCTTCATCGCCGGCATTCCGAAGGCGATCGACATGGCGCAGGCGATGGTGCCGCCGGACTTTTCCCGCTGGCAATTACTGCTGGACGGCATCCTGGAAAGCCTGCAGATGGCGATCTTCTCAACGGCCATCGGCGTGGTGCTGTCGGTCCCGATCGCCGTCTGCGCGGCCCGCAACATGGTGCCTCGGCCGGTTTATCTGGCCGCACGCGGCTACCTTGGCATCGTCCGCACGCTGCCGGAGGTGCTGATCGCGATCTTCCTGGTGAAGGCGTTCGGCTTCGGCGCGTTCGCCGGCATGCTGACGCTCACGATCGCCTCCACCGGGTTCGTCGGCAAGCTGCTGGCCGAAGACATCGAGGACATCGACCCGCGCCAGGTCGAAGCGATCCGGGCCACCGGCGGAAGCTGGCTGAAGGTGCTGCTGTACGGCGTGCAGCCGCAAACGCTGCCGCGCTACATCGGCCTGTGCATCTACCGCCTGGACATCAACCTGCGGGAATCGACGATCCTGGGCATCGTCGGCGCGGGCGGCATCGGGGCGACGCTGTACAACTCCTTCGGCCGTTACGAGTACGACTTCTCGTTCGCCATTCTGCTGTCGATCATCGCCATCGTGCTGGTCGCGGAATGGGCGAGCGGCGTCATCCGGGCGCGTATCACATGACCGGCGATCCGATGATGACCGACGGCATCTACACCCCGGCTGGCCGACGCGTTTGGCGTCGGCGCAGCCGGCAGGAAACGCTGCGCCGCTTCGCCTTGCAGCTCATCGGCCTGATGGTCGTGCTATGGGCGGTCTGGGGGCTGGACGTGCACTGGCCGTTCGTGCTCGACGCCCCGGAACAGGTGGTCGACCTCGCCGGACGGATGCTGCCGCCGGCCTGGTCGTTCACCGGCGAGATCATCGCGCCGATGGTCGAGACCATCAACATCGCGACGCTGGGCACGATCCTGGCGTGCCTGCTGTCGATCCCGGTGGCACTGATGGCCGCGCAGAACACCACCCTGAACCGGACCACCCTGTGGATCGCCCGGGTGATCGTGGTGACCTCGCGCTCGATCAACGAACTGGTCTGGGCGATCATCTTCGCCGCGATTTTCGGGCCGGGCCCATTGGCCGGCGTGGTCGCGATCGGCATCCGTTCGATCGGCTTCACCGCCAAGCTGATCGCCGAGGGGATCGAGGAGATCGACCGCGGTCAGGTGGAGGCGATCGAGGCGACCGGCGCCAACCGTGCCAAGGTGCTGGCCTACGGCATCCTGCCGCAGATCATGCCCACCATCGTCGGCGTCGTGACCTTCCGCTGGGACATCAACATCCGCCAATCCAGCGTGATCGGGCTGGTCGGCGCCGGCGGCATCGGGATCACGCTGAACAGCGCGATGAACCTGTTCAACTGGCCCCAGGTCACGATCATCCTGATCGCCATCTTCATCGTCGTGATGGCGAGCGAGTGGGTCTCCGACTTCCTGCGCAAACAGTTCACGTGAGGTTCACCAGGGCGCCGGCATCCGATCCGCCGGCGCCCTGGTGGCGTGTTAAAGGCATTGCGGTCGGGATGATATTTTGATATTTCTGGAAACATGGAAACACAAACTGCGACCACAGCCTTCGCAGCGCTCGCGCAGCCGACGCGGCTCGGCATCTTCCGCCTGCTGATCCGCTGCGCGCCCGATGGCTGCTACGCCGGCGACATCGCCGCCCGGCTGGACGTGCCGCCGGCGACACTGTCGTTCCACCTGAAGCAGTTGGAGCAGGCCGGATTGGTCCGCAGCCGGCGGGAGAGCCGGCACATCGTCTATGCCGCCGACATCGCCGGCACGCGCGCGCTGCTCCGGTTCCTGACCGAGGACTGCTGCGGCGGCCGGCCAGAGATCTGTTCGGACCTGAAGACTGACCAGGACTGCGAAGTTCACCAGCAACGCTAGACAACCATCGTGTCAGACCGGAGCCCCGCCATGACCGAACGCGTCTTCAACGTGCTGTTCCTCTGCACGCACAACTCCGCCCGCTCGATCATGGCGGAGTGCATCCTGAATAAAACCGGCGCGGGGCGGTTCCAGGCCTTCTCCGCGGGCAGCCATCCGGCCGGCCAGATCAATCCAGAGGTTTTGGATCTGCTGCAGCGCGCCGACTTCGATACCTCTCGCGTCCACTCCAAAAGCTGGGATGTGTTCGCTGGCAACGACGCGCCCCGGCTCGACTTCGTGTTCACGCTGTGCGACGGGGCGGCCGGAGAGGTTTGCCCAGTCTGGCCCGGGCAGCCGATGACCGCCCACTGGCCGTTCCCGGACCCGTCCGGCGCCAACGGTTCGGCGGCGGAGAAGCGGGCGTTCGTGGCCGACGTCTTCCGGCAGATCAACACCCGTCTGGGCATCTTCATCAACCTGCCGATCAGCACACTCGATCGCATGTCTTTGCAGGCCGAAATCGACCGTCTGGGCCAAGGGACGGCCGAAACCTCCGCCGACAGCTGATCTGTCGACCACCCTGACCGGATCATACCGCCATGGCTTCCGACAGCCGTCCGCGTCTGGCCTTGCTGGACCGCTTCCTGACCGTTTGGATCTTCGCCGCGATGGCACTCGGCATCGCGCTTGGCAGCGCCGTCGAAGGGTTGCCGGCGCTGCTGGAAAGCGCGCGTGTGGGCAGTACCAACGTGCCGATCGCAATCGGCCTGATCGTGATGATGTACCCGCCGCTCGCCAACGTCCGCTACGAGGCACTGCCGCGGGTGTTCGCAGATTGGCGGGTGCTGCTCTTGTCGCTGGTGCAGAACTGGCTGATCGGGCCGGTATTGATGTTCGCGCTCGCCGTCGCCTTCCTGGCCGACCGGCCGGACTACATGACCGGCGTGATCCTGATCGGGTTGGCGCGCTGCATCGCGATGGTGCTGGTGTGGAACCGGCTGGCGCGCGGCAGCAGCGAGTACGCCGCCGGGCTGGTCGCCTTCAACAGCCTGTTCCAGCTCGCCTTCTTCTCCGTCTACGCCTGGCTGTTCCTAAGCGTGCTGCCGCCGCTGTTCGGACTTGAGGGGCGTGTGGTCGAGGTCGAATTCGCCACCATCGCACACGCGGTGGCGATCTACCTCGGCATCCCCTTCCTGCTCGGCGTGGTCTCGCGCTACGGCCTGATCGCGCTCAAGGGCCGGGACTGGTTCGATCGGGTCTACGCGCCGAAGATCGGCCCGCTGACGCTGGTCGCCCTGCTGTTCACTATTCTGGCAATGTTCTCGCTCAAAGGCGGGATGGTGTTGCAGTTGCCGGTGGATGTCCTGCGGATCGCGCTGCCGCTGGCGATCTACTTCCTGGTGATGTTCCTGATCTCGTTCGCCATGGGACGGCTGGTCGAGGCGGACTATCCGCGCACCGTCTCGATCGCCTTCACCGCCGCCAGCAACAACTTCGAGCTCGCCATCGCGGTCGCGGTGGCGACCTTCGGGCTCGGCTCGGCGGTCGCGTTCGCCACCGTGATCGGCCCGCTGATCGAGGTCCCGGTCTTGATCGCGCTGGTGAACGTCGCCCTCTGGCTCGGCCGGCGCTACTTCCCGGACGCGCCCTGGCTGTCCGGCGCCCAAGCCCGGAGGACGACCACGTGAGTTGTCTGCCCGGCAACCTGGACCCGCGCGCCTTCAAGGTGCCCGGCATCGACGCCGGCGCCGAGGGACCGACGCATCCTCCGCGCATCCTGCTGCTTTACGGCTCGCTCCGTGAACGGTCCTACAGCCGCTTCCTGACCTACGAAGCGCAGCGGCTGCTGCAGGCGATGGGCGCTGAGACGCACGTCTACCACGCAGACGGCCTACCGTTACCGGACGATGCGGACGCCGACCATCCCAAGGTTCAAGAACTGCGCGAGCTGTCGATGTGGTCCGAGGGGCAGGTCTGGTGCTCGCCCGAGCGGCACGGCAACCTGAGCGGGGTGATGAAAGCGCAGATCGACTGGCTGCCGCTGGCGCTCGGCTCCATCCGGCCGACCCAGGGGCGCACGTTGGCGTTGATGCAGGTCTCCGGCGGCTCGCAGTCGTTCAACGCGGTCAACAGCATGCGCCTGCTGGGACGCTGGATGCGGATGATCACCATCCCGAACCAGTCGAGCGTGCCCAAGGCCTGGCAGGAATTCGGCGACGACGGCCGGATGTGCGCCTCGCCACTCTACGACCGCGTGGTCGACGTGATGGAGGAACTGGTGAAGTTCACGCTGCTAACCCGTGGTCATGCGGAGCATCTGGTCGACCGCTATTCGGAACGACGCGAAAGCGCCGAGGCGCTCGAACAGCGCACCGATCTACGTTCCGTCTAGAGGCTCCGCGCGGCCGCCGGGCCCTCCCCCAAATACAGCAAATTTATAAAGAACCGGCTCTACAGGAACCAGTGTGGGCGCTGGTCAGACCGCACCATGCTGGTACGCGTCCATGATGGCGCGGGCGCTCTGGCGATGCAGCTCCGCATCGGTCATATCATGGCGATTGGCAATGTCGGCGAGCGGGCGCATGCGCTCCAGCAGGCCGGCGATCTTCGCCGGCTTGACCAGCCATTGCGCCTTCATTTCGGCCTGTTGCGCCTGCTGGTCGCGCATATCCTCCAGCAGGCTCATAAGGTGGCGTTCGTCCCCCGTCAGCTCGCAGGACTCGACGTCCGCGAACCGCATCGTCCGCCGGCTGTCGCGCCGCAGGTATTCGACGATCCGATCGACCGACCAATCCGCGACGCGCCCCTCGGCGCGCCCTGGGTTTTCCAGCAGCCGTTCCTGCACCTCCTGACGGCGTGCTGTGTCGCGCTGCCAAGCCGCACGCAAACCGCGCACGATGGACCGCCCGAACCCGCAATCTCCGATCATCGTATCCTCCTCCACGACACGGGATAATATTGAGAATGAACTGCAGTAGCGTCAAGCCGTTTGGCGACTCTCGGCGAGCGATGCGACAAAACATCCGAGCGAATGCACCGCTCCGCATGCCCGGAAGCTGAACGCTTAAAACCCGAGCGCCGGGTCCGGGCGACACCAGGCGTTAGTCGTGCGATGCCTGGGCCGAAAGCATCCAGACGCTCTTCTCCAACGTCCGGATCTGCTCTGCTAGGCGATCCGCCGTGCGGGCATCGATCGTCTGGGCGATGGCATGGGTCGTCCGGCAGCTGGCGATCAGATGCCCAATGTCGTCGCACAGGCTGCGCACCTGGGCATCATGATCGCCATCCACGGCCTCCAGGCTGATCGACGAGTTCGCGCGGTCCCCCGTCAGTCCGATCGGCACCGTGTATCCCAAAGTCCGGAGCCGTACCGCGGCTGTATTCAGCAGACGGCTCAATTCGCCCTCGCGCTCGATCAGCAGGTCCTCCAGCGCGCGGCGCTGCAAGCCCGCATACTGCCAGCGCAGAGCCTGGATCTTGAGCCGCACCACGGCCGCCTCGCCCGCCACCCGGCTCAGGGCTTGGGCGACCTGCGCGCCCGGGTCTTCATTGCCCGCGGTGTCCAAGCCACTCGCTGTATCCAACTGCGTAATGACCGTCATGTCGTCCTCTCCAACAATCGAGAGCCAAGCCTTTTGAGGGCCACCGAACCGCTGGGCGCTTACCTGAGCGAAAGGCTGAAGACGCCCGCGACGAGGGCGCTGGTCGCAACGAGCGCCAGCATCACGCCAGTTGCCCAGACGCCAACGGGGTTCACAGCGACACGGGCGACAAGGCGGCGCCGGGCCGCGCGGTAGCCCTGGATCGACTGGCCCGGGTCGTCCGCCATGCTCGTTGCCGGCGCGCGCTGCCGTGCGTTCACGCCGTCACCCCGCCCCATGTAGGCCACCCTGCTGGATGGCCGCGAAGTCGTTCGCCAAGTCCGCCATTGGCGGCAGAGCGGCTTCGTGATGGGCCAGTTCGAGCATCAACGCCGAACGCGCATCGCTGGTCATTCGCCCAGCGAGCGACATCTGCAGCCCACGCCAGACCAGCAACGGCAGGCATGCTTGCGGCGCAACCTTGCGCGGCAGTGTTTGGGCATAAGCGAGCCCGCCATCCGTCGCATGAACACGACGCTCGGCCGGAAAGGCGTTATCGTTGGACACGCGCAGGAAGCTGCAGGCCACCAGCGCTTCGACCCGGCCGCGGATGACTTCGGTACAGGGACTGAACCAACCCCCGCTCAGCTGACGCATGTGGCAGGGAATCTCCCGGAGCCGCGGCGCCGCCTCGTCCGCCAGGAAAACGATGGCGAAGTCGAGGATGTCGTTGGTCGACAGTCTCGCCATCTCGGCACCTCCTTCAGTGAACCAATACGCTTGAGGGGACAGCGGCAGAGGGCGCAGCGCGTCGATCCTCCGGATGACGGCGCTCCGTCACGCACGCTTGCGGCTCTACGAGATCGATCGGCAGTTCCGCCTGCGTCAGGGCGCTTGCGAACTTGGCCGCCGTCGGCGCGGCGTGGAGGCACGCCACCCGCGGCATGAAGCATCCGAGCAGCAGCCGCCCCGAGGCGGCGTCCTGACGCTGGAAAGCGGCCAGGGCCGCGAGCAACAGACCCTCGTCCGGGGAAACCCGGCCGCATTTCAGGTCCCCGAGCTGAATCGGACGGGTGGCATTCTGGGCCAGCCACTTGAACAGCACTTCAAAGTCGCGCATGGCCGAACGAATGCCGGCCAGTTCGAAGCCGTGACCAAGGTTCTCTTGCGGATCTTCGCCCTGTTTCAGGCAATAGACCCGCTTGCGTAGGCACCAGAGCGCGAACATGCCGCCGCTCGACAGGTCCGCCGTCTCCCGGTTCTCGAAGGCCGTGCTGGTCATCTCGCTCTCGCACGCAGCTGTTGCGGTCCGCGGCGGCACGACGCTTGGCAGGCCGATACCGCGCAGCCCCAGATTAGTGCAACTGCAAATCATTCGCAATAAGGAAACGCACGCCGGCGCGCTTGACCCTCACGTCCGCCCTATTCGCCATGCGGTGGCCGACAAGGCAGGCGGGCAGAAAAAAGGCCCGACGGGCGAACGCGCCGGGCCCAGGATTTGCACATGAGAGAGCCCGACGACCTATCTGCCGGCAGGCTCACCGGGATGCTGACAAATCGCACCCGTTATTGCAACTGCTTCTCATGTGCATCTGCGCTTTTCAGCCGCACCCCGCCTTACAGCCAGCGGCCCGAACGAACGCGGGACCCAACAGATGCAGATTACCCGCCGACCTCTGGGCTGGTGCGATGGACCATTCGGCCACCGGTCCAGGTCGCCGAGACCCGCGGCACGCCAGGCACACTATCGTCCACGGCCAGAAGGTCGGCACGCTGACCAACAGCGATCATCCCCCGATCACTCAACCCGGCCGCACGCGCTGGACCGCCGGAGACCAAATCCCACGCTGCGGCGAAGTCGCAAACACCGCCCGCGACCAGCTGGAAGGCGGCGAGCAGCGGGGCGGGATAGTAATAGTCGGTGGTCAGCACATCGCACAGACCGGCACGCACGGCATCCTCCGCCGTCAGACGGGCATCATGGCTGCCGCCGCGCACCACGTTCGGGCTGCCCAGGATCACGGAATCGCCGGTGGCGGCCGCCGCCTCGGCGGTTTCCAGATTGCAGGGAAACTCGCACAACCGCGCCCCCAAGGCGTGGAAGTGCGCGCAGGCTTCCGGAGTCTCATCGTCGTGGCTTGCGATCGGGACGTCGGCCGCGCGTGCCGCCGCACACACCCGGGCGACGCCATCCGGTACCTCCGATCCGCGCCGGGCGACCTGTTGGGCGAGTTCTTGGTACTGCTCGATCGAAAGGCCAGTACGCTCAGCATATTGCGCAAGCTTGTCCAACCGCTCAAGCCGGCCGACGATCATCTCCAGGTGGTCGTTCAGCGAGAGCAGATCGATCCGCCCGGCGTCCAGCCACGCGGCCACCTCGTCGACCGCGTCGACGTTGTGCAATTCGAAGCGCAGATGCACGCGCGGCTGACAGGCCAACTCGTGGCCCAGACGGTCCAATGCCGCCATCAATTCGACCACCGTGTCGCGCCCGCGCAGCCCCGGCTCCCAGCTGTAGGTCAAGCTGTGGAAGGCTGTCGTGATGCCGTTTGCGACCAGCTGCCGGTCGATCTCGGCCAGCGCCACCGCCATCGGGAACCGCACGCCGGAACGCGGCATCAATACGTGTTCGAACGCATCGCCATGCAGATCGACGATGCCCGGCAGCAACAGCCGACCGGCCAGGTCGATCCGGCGCGCTGTCGGCCTGCCCTCGTCCGCATGTACGGACGCGATCCGACCGTCGGCTAAGGTGACACACGCATCCTCGAGGGACCCGTCGGGCAGCAGGGTTCGCCCGCCGACCAGGGTCACCTCGGATGCCTGCAACACCGATTGCGATACGTCGTCTGCTTGAAGGCTGTTAGTCGCGGCGTCCTGACCCTTCGCATGCATCAAGCAATTCCCTTCTCACGCCTTCTCGATGGGCTCGGGATTTCTATATTCTCCTTTGCGCGAAAGGTCATATTACAGTTATGTTGAATGTATTTTCTTATACTTAAATGATTAGACGATTTCGTCATTGGTATATTCATGTAGATTTAACGTTCCTGACACCGTTTCTTGGTCTTCCCGTCACGCCTCTTCGGCCATGGTCTGGGGTGCGCGACGCGGAGGTCGCGCCCCTGAAGACGGCGCCATAGCCATGCGCGCGGCCAGCCACGTGCAAAGCCGCGCGCTGACCAAAGAACGGGAGGATACTCCGATGCGTTGGATCACCTATCTGTCGGCCGCGGCCGTCGCGCTCGGGCTCGCCGCGCCGACGACCACGCCGGCCGAGGCCGCCGACGACACGATCACCATGACCGTAACCGACGTCTCCGGCCTGGAGCAGCTGCGCCGGGACTGGGACGCCTTCTCCAGCCTGCTCAAGGAGAAGACCGGCTACGAGGTTGAGTTCGCGCCGGTGACGAGCCGCACCGCATCGGTCGAACTGCTGAAGAGCGAAAAGGTCGATTTCATCCTGACCGGTCCGGCCGAGTTCGTAGTCATGAACAAGCTGACCGACGCCAAGCCGGTGCTGGGCTTCAGCCGGCCGGACTACTTCTCCGCCATCATCACGATGGCCGATAGCGGCATCACCTCGGTGCGCGACCTGAAAGGCAAGAAGGTCGCCGTGGGCGACGTCGGCTCGACCTCCTCGCACCTCGGCCCGTCGCAGCTGCTGATGGACTACGGCATTGACCCGATGGAGGACGTCGAGCTGGTGCACACCACCCAGAAGATCGGGCTGGAAAGCCTGCGCCGCGGCGACATCGCCGCCTGGGGCACCAACTACATGGACGACTACCTGCGCCTGCGCGCGAAGTCCGACCTGGCCCCGGGCGCCTTCCGTGTGATCGCGCGCGGCCCGGACCTGCCGAACGACGTCCTGCTCGCCGGCACCCATGTCGACGCGGAGATGGTCGACGCCGTCCGCACGGCGATCACCGAGAACTCCGATGCCTTCGTCAAGGCCGTGGTGCAGGACGGCGGCGAAGAGAACAAGAAGTACGGCGGCATGAAGTTCATCGCCAACGTGGACTCCAGCGACTACGAATACGTCCGCGAGGCGTATCGCACGATCGACCGGCCGAAGTTCGCCGAGTTCGTGGGCAACTGATGTCGGTTCAACCGGCCGAGACAGTGGCCGTCCCGGGTGCGCACGCACCGGGGGCGGCTGCTTCCGTGCCCCACGCCGAACGCGCGGCCCACCTGAACGTTCGCGGCCTGCGCAAGCGCTATGGCACGGACGAAGCCGACGTTCTGCAGAATGCCGGCTTCCTGCTGCACGAGGGCGAGAGCCTAGCCGTGATCGGCGCCAACGGCAGCGGCAAGTCAACCATGCTGCGCTGCTGCCTGCGCCTGATCGAGCCCGACGCGGGCGACATACACCTGCTTGGTCAGGATGTGATGGCCGCACGCGGTCCCAACCTGCGTCGGCTGCGCGCGCAGGTCGGCTTCGTTTTCCAGCGGCACAATCTGGTCCCTCGTCTGTCGGTGCTGTCCAACGTGCTGCACGGCGCTCAGGCCCGATTGTCGAGCCCGCGCAACTGGTTCCAGGCAACCGCGCCCGCGCGGCTGCGCGTGGAGGCGCTGGCCTGTCTGGACCGCGTCGGCCTGGCGGACCTTGCGGGCCGGCGGGCGGACCGCCTGTCGGGCGGGCAGTCGCAGCGCGTCGCGATCGCACGCACGCTGATGCAGCGCCCGCGCCTGGTGTTCGCCGACGAGCCCGCCGCCTCGCTCGACCCCACGGCCGGGGAGGAGGTGATGGAGCTGTTCGCCCAATTGATGCGCGACGAGGGAATCGGCGTGCTGTTCACCTGCCACGACCTCACCCACGCGCAGCGCTACGGCGACCGCGTGCTCGCGTTAAAGCGTGGACAGGTGATGTTCGACCGCCGGGTTGGGGAGGTCGACTTCGACCAACTGCGCGACCTCTACGCCCCGTCCCCATCCGCCGACCCGGCACAGCCGCAAGAGCCAAGACATGTCTGACCCGACCCGCGAAACCCGGCATACACGCGACCTGCCCGACCGTCTGGCGCGTCCGGACGCGCTGTCGTTCACACTCTACGTCGCCGTCGCGGCGTTCGTGATCTGGTGCTTCCAGGCCGCCGAGATGTCGGTCACCACCTTCGTCGAGGGCATCCCCTCGATGGGCCGGCTGGCCGGCGAGATGTTCCCACCAGCCTTCGGGCGTATGGAGTCGATCGGCGCCACCATGCTGGAGACCTTCCAGATGGCCGTCGTCGGCACGGTCCTGGGCGTGGCGCTGTCGATCCCCTTCGCGGTCATGGCCGCGCGCAACCAGACGCCCAATAAGGCGGTGTATTACCTGGCACGCGGGGTGATCACCTTCATGCGGACCGTGCCGGATCTGATCTGGGCGATCTTCTTCGTGATCACGGTCGGGCTCGGCCCGTTCGCCGGCGTGCTCGCGCTGACAGTCGACACGCTCGGCTTCTGCGGGCGCTTTTTCGCGGAAACGATGGAAGAAGCCGACCCCGGCCCCCAGGAAGCGCTGAGCGCACTCGGCGCCCGGCGCAGCGGCATCATCCTGGGCGCGGTGCTGCCGGCGGCGATGCCCTCGATGGTCGCCACCTCGCTGTTCGCGCTGGAGAAGGCGACCCGCTCCTCGGTCGTGCTGGGCCTGGTCGGCGCGGGGGGCATCGGCATCGAACTCAAGGCCGCGATGGACATGTTCGACTATAACGAAGCGGCGACGATCATCCTGTCGATCTTCGCCCTGGTGATCGTGGTCGAACGCACCAGCGCCGCCCTGCGCGCCCGGCTGATCTGAAGGTCTGAATCAATACCGTACGGCGGGGGTGGTCACGTTGGCGCCCCCGCCCTACAGGCCCATTGGGAACAGCGGGATCAGGCGACCCGGCGGCCGGCGCGCCAGACGGTGCAGACGACCGGGGCGTCGCCCTGGTCGCGTACGCGCAGCAGGTCCGCGCGCTGGCCGGCGGCGATCTCGCCGCGGTCGGTCAGACCGACCATGCGCGCCGGGTTACGGGTGACCAGCGCGAACACGTCCGACAGATCCCGCCCGGTCTGCCGATGCAGGACGAACACCGAATGCAGCAGGCTGACCGGCACATAGTCGCTGGAGAGGCAGTCCAGCACCCCGGCATCGACCAGTTCGTCGGCGGCAACGTTGCCAGAGTGGGAACCGCCGCGCACCACATTGGGCGCGCCGGCAACGGTGGCGATCCCCGCGCGATGTGCGGCCTTCCCGGCCGCCAGCGTGGTCGGAAACTCACAGACGCTCACACCGAGTTCTGCGGCTTCGGCGACGTGCTCTTCGGTCGTGTCGTCGTGGCTGGCAAGCGGGATGTAACGGTCGACGCAGAGCTTGGCGAGCGCCTTACGATTGTGCGTGCCGTGCCGGGCAGCGCGCTCCTGCAATTCCACGGCCAGCGTCGCCAGCTGCGCCTCGGTATAGCCGTGCTTGCCCTGGTAATAGGTTTTCCAGACATCGAGGTCCTGGAACTGCCGCTGACCGGGCGAATGATCCATCAGCGAGACGAGCCGCAGGCTGGGGTTCAAGGTGAACGGCTCGACGGTCTCCGCCAGGTTCGGCACCGGCAGCTCGGCGCGAAGGTGCAGCAGGTGTTCCGCGCGCAGTATGTTGCGCCGGCCGGCTTCCGCGATCGCGTCGACCAACTGGGCGGAATGGCCCGCCGCCCCGCCGACCTCGTCGTCATCCAGACGCAGCGCGTCGAGGATGGTGGTGATGCCGGCCCCGCAGATCTGCGCGTCGTGCGCCATGATCGCGGGCAGGAACGGCCAGCGCACCTTCGGCCGCGGTTGGACGTGATGCTCCAGGTTGTCGGAATGCAGTTCGACCAACCCCGGGGTCAGCAGATCACCTTCCAGATCCACCGCGCCGGGCATACGGACGTCGCCTTCGCCGAACTCGGCGATGGTTCCTTCGCGGACCACGACGTGGCCATGCCACACGCCGGTCGGCCCGACCACGCGGGCGTTGGTCAGGATCAGTTCGTCGTTGCCGCCGCGCCCGGCGATGCCGGCCGGCGCGTTACGGTTCGCTGGGGCTTTGGGGACGGTCATGCGGCCTCCGCCTTGCCGGGCAGATCGAAAATCCGGGTCGCGACGGCTTCGCGCACGCCTGGATCGTGGAAGATGCCAACGATCGCCGCCCCGCGTTCGCGGGCTGCGTTGATCAACGCAACCACCACATCGCGGTTGGCCGCGTCGAGCGAGGCGGTCGGCTCGTCCAGCAGCAGGATCGGGAAGTCGCGCGCGAACGCGCGGGCGACGTTGACCCGCTGCTGCTCGCCGCCGGAGAAGGTCGCCGGCGGCAGATGCCACAGGTTCTCGGGGATGTTCAGACGGGCCAGCATCGCCCGCGCGCGGTCGCGGGCCTGGTCGGGCGGCATCCCGGCGTCGATCGCCGGCTGGGCGACCACCTGCTCGGCCGGCACACGCGGGATCGCACGCAGGAACTGGCTGACGTAGCCGAGGTGCGTGCGCCGCAACTCCAGGATCCGGCGCGCCGGCGCCCTGGCCACGTCAACCCAACCGTCGGCCCCACGCACCTGAATCGTTCCGGACTGTGCCAGGTAGTTGCCGTAAAGACAGCGCAGCAGCGAGGATTTGCCGGCCCCCGAGGGCCCGCGCAGCACCACGCACTCCCCAGCGGCAACCTGGAAGTCGGTTGCGTCCAGAACCGGCAGGCGCACCCCGCCTTGATGGTGCAACGTGAACGCCTTGGACAGGCCGCGCACCTCGATCATCGGGCCGGCTGGCGCTTGAACAGTCGTGTCTTGGCTCATGGGTCTACACCGGCAGGATCGAGGAGACGAGAAGCTGCGAATAGGCCGCCTGCGGGTCGTCCAGCACCTGATCGGTCAGCCCGGTTTCGACCACCTTCCCGTGCTGCATCACCATCAACCGGTGCGCCAGCAGGCGCGCCACACCGAGGTCGTGCGTCACCAGCACGACCGCCAGCCCCAACTCGGCGACCAGCCCGCGCAACAGGTCGAGCAGCCGCGCCTGGACCGACACGTCGAGACCGCCGGTCGGCTCGTCCATGAACACCAACCTCGGCTCCGACACCAGGTTGCGGGCGATCTGCAGGCGCTGCTGCATACCCCCCGACAGCTTGGCCGGCGGATCGTCCAGGCGCGCCGTGTCGACCTCGACCCGCGCAAGCCAGTCGTGCGCGCTCTGCCGGATCGTGCCGTAGTGCCGCTGGCCGAGCGCCATCAACCGCTCGCCCACGTTGGCGCCGGCCGAAACGCCCATGCGCAGGCCGTCGCGCGGGTTCTGCTGCACCAGCCCCAGGTCGGTGCGGTGCAGCCGACGCCGCCGGCCTTCCGGCAGGGCGTGCAGATCCACGAGCGCGCCCCAGCGGTCGCGATACAGCACCGCACCGCTGTCCGGCGTCTCCTGCCCGGCGATCGTGCGCACCAGGGTCGTCTTGCCGGAACCGCTTTCGCCGACGATGCCCAGCACCTCGCCCGGAAACAGGTCGAAGGAGACGTCGTCGACCGCCTGCACGCGCCCGAAACGCTTACCGACATGGTGCACCGACAGGATCGGCTCATCCGCGTTGCAGGCGTCGTGCGCGCTCATGCCGTCTCTCCCGAAGCGCCGTCCTGGCGGCGCTGTGCGCAATAGTCGCTGTCGGAGCAGACGAAGCGCCGCCCCCCCTGATCGTCGGTCACGATCTCGTCGAGATAGCTGTCGGTGGCCCCGCACAGTGCACAGGGCGTGCTCCAATCCTCGACATCGAAGGGGTAGTCGTCGAAGTCGAGGCTGCGCACCTCCGTGTAGGGCGGCACCGCATAGATGCGCTTCTCCCGCCCGGCGCCGAACAGCTGCAGCGCCGGGTTGCGGTGCATCTTCGGGTTGTCGAACTTGGGGATCGGGCTGGGCGCCATGATGTAGCCATCCGCGACCTGGACCGGATAGTTGTAGGTCTTCGCGATTCGCCCGTGCTGGGCGATGTCCTCGTAGAGCGAAACCTGCATCAGGCCGTATTCGCCCAGCGCATGCAGCGTGCGCGTCTCCCGCTCGCGCGGTTCCAGCCAACGCAGCGGCTCCGGAATCGGCACCTGGTAGACCAGGATCTGCTGGTCGGTCAGCGGCGTTTCCGGAATCCGGTGGCGGGTCTGGATCACGCTCGCCTCCGTGGTCGCGGTGGTGGTCGCGACCCCGGCCGTGCGGGCGAAGAAGGAACGGATGTTGACCGCGTTCGTGGTGTCGTCCGCCCCCTGGTCGATCACCTTCAGCGTATCGTCCGCGCCCAGGATACTGGCGGTGACCTGGATACCGCCGGTGCCCCAGCCGTAAGGCAGCGGCATCTCCCGACTGGCAAACGGCACCTGATAGCCCGGGATCGCGACGGCTTTGAGCAGGGCACGGCGGATCATCCGCTTGGTCTGCTCATCGAGATAGGCGAAGTTGTAGCCTTCGACCGTCTGTTCGGTCGTGGCGGTTTCGGCATGCGCGGTCATTCCGCCGCCTCCCGCGTCGCCTGCTTGTCGTGAAAGCGTCGTCGCAGCTCCCGCAGCATCACCAGTTCCGACTGGAAGTCGACGTAGTGCGGCAGCTTCAGGTGCTGGACGAAACCGGACGCCTCGACGTTGTCGCTGTGCGAGAGCACGAACTCCTGGTCCTGCGCCGGTGCGACCAGTTGCTCGCCGAGTTCCTGTGACCTGAGCGCCCGGTCGACCAACGACATCGACATCGCCTTGCGCTCGTTATGGCCGAAGGTCAGGCCGTAACCGCGCGTGAACTGCGGCGGGCTGCTTTCCGACCCCTTGAACTGGTTGATCATCTGACACTCGGTGAGGGTGATCTCCGCGATCTCGATCTCGAAGCCGAGCTCTTCCGGTATGAAACCGACCGCAACCTCACCCAGCCGGATCTCCCCGGCAAAAGGGTGTGCGTTGCCGTAACCGCGCTGGGTGGAATAAGCGAGCGAGAGCAGATAGCCCTCGTCGCCACGCGCCAGCATCTGCAGCCAGGTGTCACGGTCGGCGGGATAGGTCACCGGTTCCCGGGTGATATCGGCCGGGCTCTCCGTACCGTCGTCGGCCGGAGATGGCTCGATCAAGCCGTCGCGGTCGAGGTGCTGCAGCACGCCCGGCATCTCCTCGGCAACCGGGTCCTGCGCGTCTTCCGGCGCCTGGGGAATCTGGCCATCGGCCAACAACTGGAAGTCCAGCAGGCGCTGGGTGTAATCGAAGCTGGGTCCGAGCACCTGCCCACCCGGCACGTCCTTGTACGTCGCGGAGATCCGACGGCGCACCGCCATCGCCTGGGTATCGACCGCGCGGGCGTAGCCGAAACGCGGCAGCGTGGTGCGATAGGCGCGCAGCAAGAACACCGCCTCCTGCACATCGCCGCAGGCCTGCTTCAGGGCGAGCGCGGCCAGCGCGCGGTCGTAGAGCGCGCCTTCCGCCATCACCCGGTCGACGGCCAGACCCAACTGCTCGCGGATCTGGTCGACGCCCAGGTCGGAGACCGTCCGGTCGCCGCGCCGCGTCTCGGCCAGCAACTGTAGGGAATTGGCGATCGCTTCCGCCCCGCCTTTAACGGCCACGTACATCGCCTTACCCCTCCTGCGCGTCGGTAATGCGAGTGGTGCGCGGCAGCGCCGCCAGGCGGCTGCCGTGGGTCAGGATCAGGTCGACCCCACAGGGAAAGGCCGCCCCGTTGTCCCGCCAACGGTCGACGAAGTCGCCGGGCAGCCCCTCGGTCGCCAGCCTGGCCGTGTCCTCGATCCCCGGGCCCGCCAGCGTCCAGGCGTCGGGCCCCTCGGCCTCTAGGCGCGGCACCTCGATAACCAGGGTGGCGCTGCGGTCCGGATAGCGATCGAGCCCCTGCGCACAAGCATCCAGCGCGGGCAAACCAGCAGCGTCCGTCAGGACGAAGGCCGCCTGCCCAACGTCGTCCAGCACCGGCGCGTTGCAGTGGAACTTCAGATAGCCAACCGCAGCCTCCGTCGCGATCGCCGGGGCCAGCCATAGCGGTGCGTCGGCATCGGCCAACGTTAGGCAAACGGCAGCCATCGCCGGCGACAGGCCGGTTGGGGGCGCCAGCTCCTGACCGCAGGTCTGGAGCGTCCCCGGCCGGGCCATCGCTTGCAGGAGACCACGGAAGGCCTGCTGCGCGCCGTGAACAGGATCGGCGAAGCCAGGCTGCAGGCCGGCATCTCCGGTGATTTGGAACGCGGGCGCCATGGTGTCAGTCATCTCCGCGGGTAACGGTGGTGAAGTTGACCTTGGTGGCGCCCGCCTTGCGGGCCGCCGCGGCGCGACGGGCGGCGGCAGCGTCCAACAGCGGGCGGATCACGACGGCCTCCAGCCGGTCGGCCCAGGCCGGGTCCTGTAGCAACGCGTCCAGCACCGCAGCGCGCTCGGCGTGCGTCTTGTCGCGCCCCATGACGTAGGCGTGTCCGGCGATGCCGTCGGCCGTCCCGTCGACGATCCGGACCGTGCAGCGGGTGATCGTGATCTCGCCCAGGTTGAAGCGGCGGCCATCGCCACCGATCCGCCCGCGGGTCATCACCATCCCCGTCTCCGGTGCGCGCAGCCGCTGCCAGTCCGGCAACGCGGGCAGGTTTGACCAACAGCCGGCTAGTTGACCCGGATCGGCTTTCGCCAACGCCCCCATCCAACGCTGCCGACGGGCGACAGGATCGGACGACGGCACACCGGGGTCGGCTATGCCCGCATCGTGGGCATGGGTATCAGGAGACGCGCTCACGGGCTCGACAACTCGCAGATTTGTCTAGATGTCTATATGACTAAATGCTAGCCTGCGGCGAACCGGTCCGGGTGTAAAGACCGGGGGTATGAAGCTTTCGTGAAGCCTTTCCCATCAAGAACTTAACGGGGATCATCTTGGCCGATCTGGAACGCCGCGGCGGGCTTGCGATCTGGCGACAGATCGCCCAAGAGCTGGAGGCCCAAATCGACGCGGGCGCCCTGCGACCGGGCGCTCAACTGCCAACCGAGGCGGCGTTGGCCCAGCGCTATGGCGTCAACCGCCACACCGCGCGCCGGGCAGTAGCCGATCTCGAGGATCGCGGCCTGGTCACGGTCGCGCAGGGCCGCGGGACCTTCGTGTGCACCGAACTGATCGACTACCGCCTATCCCGGCGTACCCGTTTTTCCGAGAATATCCGCCGCAACAAGCAAACGCCGGGCGGCAAGCTGCTCGCCGCTGCGGTAGTGCAAGCCGACCGGGCGATCGCCGAGCGTCTACAGATCCCGATTGGGGCCAACGTGCAGCGGTTGGACTCGCTGCGCACCGCCGACGGTGTCCCGATCAACCTGTCGCACCAACACTTCCCCGGCGATCGCTTTCCCGGACTGGCCGACGCGGTCGAACGCCACGGCGCGATCACGCCGGCACTCGCGGAGTACGGGGTGGGCGATTACACCCGCCGGGAAACCCGCCTGTCCGCCCGTCCCGCCAGCCGACGCGAGGCGCGCCTGCTCGCGCTGGCCGAAGGCGCACCGGTACTGGTTGCGGAGAATCTCAACGTCGACCCCGACGGCCGGCCGGTCGAGGTCAGCCAGACCCTTTACGCCGCCGACCGGGTGCAGCTGACGGTCGAGCCGTAGCGCCTACGGCTGCGCGCCCCGTGCCAGGGCGACCTCGATCGCGTCGAGCGCCGCCGGCAGGTCCGCGATCGTGTCGACCACCTGGTGGGCACCCGCACGCGCCAGCCGGGTGGCAGCAACCTCACGCAGCGCCGCCTGCCGCTCGGTGGGCAGCCCCTGCCAGTCGGCCAACGACAGCCCAACCTCGTTGCCGGAGATGGCAAGCGAGACGGTCCACATCCCGGCGTTCAGCCCTTCCTCAACGTCGCTCACCGTGTCACCGACCTTGACGCAGGCGGCGGCCGGCCAGACGTCCAAGGCTTCCATCGCCCGCTGCGCCATGAACGGGGCCGGGCGGCCGCGTGCGACCTCGTCGACCGCGACGACGACATCCGGCACGTACCCTTCTGCCGCCGCGCTGTCGCGCACGCGGTCCATCATCTCGCGGGTGTAGCCGCTGGTGGAGCCAAGCGCGATACCGCGCCGGCGCAGTTCCGCCGCCGTTTCCACCGCGCCCGGAATCAGCGCCCTGTGAATCTCCAACGCCGCGAGCTGCTGTGGGACAAAGGCGTCGAACAGACGGTCAACGTCCGCGGCTTCGGGCGCGCGGCCGTGCACTGCTTCCCAGCGCTGGCCGATCGCGGAGGTCCCCAGCATCGCCTCGATGTGGTCGCGCTTGTGCCGGCCCATGAAAGCACGCGCTTCTTCCACCGAGACCGCGACGCCCGCATCCTCGAAGATACGCTGGAACACCGCTGCCGGTGCCAGGCAGCCGAAGTCCACCGTGGTGCCCGCCCAGTCAAGCACCACGGCACGCACGGGCCCGGTGTAGCGGCGTTGATAGGCGAACATGGGGCCTCCCGTTGTCTCTTGGACTGCCCAGCGGCCGCGCCCTGCCCTCACACCGGCAGGGGGGACGCGCTGGGATCGCGATCGAACAGCTCGCCAACGCTTTCCTCGGCGAGCGCGAAAGCGGTGGACATGCCGGTGCCGGAGGTGATCACCACCTGCCGAACGTCGGGGCGCGGCCGGTCGATCAGATTCTCCCGCCCGGCGCAGGCGGCGTAGACCCCGGTCCAGCGCTCGGTCACGCGGACATCGTCCAGCGCCAGCGTGGCGCGCGCGACGTTCAGGATCGCGTCGTCGACCTCCGCCGGCTGGAAGGGATCGGGCGCGTCCGCGTAGGCGTGGCTGTCGCCCAGGACCAGCGAGCCATCGGCGCTTTGCACCGCGATCAGGTGGATGCCGTGGGCAAGCGCATGGCCAGCACTCGGCTCCGCTTCCAACCGCTCGGTCAGATCGGCGGCCTCCGCTAAATCGGCATAGCCCGGGTAGCGGACCAGCGACAGGTCGCCCATCACCGCCGCCGTCTGCCGGTAGGTGCCGGGCAACGGGGCGGCACGCAGCATGTGCAGCTTGCACTTGGACAGGCCATAATCCGCCAGCCGCTCAGCGAACGGGCCGGTGGCATCGCTGCCGGGGCAAATCGCGATCGCACCGGCCTCCACCGGTCCAGCGCTGGTCTCGACCCGGGGCGGATCGACCGCGCGCACGTTGACGCCGAAGGCGAACGTGACGCCCAACGCCTCGGCCAGCCAATGCGTCAGACGCGCGATCGCCTGCCTCGCTTCTACCCGGCGCTCGTGCGGACTTTCCAACACGCCTTGCAGCGCCTCAGGATTCAGATGCGGATAGCGCGCCAGCGCCGTGTCGGGATCGAGCAGCCGGCAATCCGCGCCCATTTCCGTGGCGAGGAAACTCTCGACCACCGCCAGACCTTCTTCCGTCTGCACCGCGAGCGTCAGGCCGGAATGCAGGTTGGCGATCCCGGCCGGACCGGCAAGTTCGTCCCAGACGTCACGGCTGCGCAGCGCCCGACACCACTGCGCGCCGCGTTCCTGGCCGGTAACAGTGACGAAACCGAAGTTGCGGATCGACGCGCCGACGTTGGCAGCCTCGCGGTCCAGCACGATCACCCGCTTGCCCAGCCGTCGCGCAGCCAGGGCATGCGCCAGCCCGACGATGCCCGCGCCGACGACTGCCAGGTCGTAGGGTCCCTGGCTCATGCCGCGCCCTGCTCCCGTTGCGCCGCCCGGCGCGGACCGCGGTAGATCGTGGGCCCGCCCTCGCTCAACAGGGTGTTCGTCCAGGTTCGGTCGGCGTGCAGAAGGCGCTTGGATAACAGCGCCTGGGCGCAATCCCGCTCGATCGCCGCATAGGCTGGATCGCCTGCCAGGTTCCGGCTTTCGTGGGGATCGACCTCCAGGTCGAACAGCAGTGGCGGCAGACCAGCACAGTGCACGTATTTCCAGCGCGACCCGCGCAGCGCGGCAAGCGCGCATTCGTCCGGCGCCAGCCCCAGATGCCGTTCAGCTTCCAGCTTGGCCACATCGCGGAAATCGAACTCGAACATTGCCGTCTCGCGCCAACCGGCCGGCGTGCGCCCCTGCCGAACGAAAGGACGCAGGCTGCAGCCGTCACACACCTCAGGGACGACGCCGCCAAGGGTATCCAGGATCGTCGGCACGACGTCCACCGCCTCGGTGATCGCCGCGACCTCTGTACCGCGGGTGGTCTCCGCATCAGGGTCGCGAATGATCAACGGTACATGGAAAGCGCTGTCGAAATAGCCTTCCTTGCCGAACAGCCAACGTTCGCCAAGCAGCTCACCATGATCGCCGGTGACCACGACAAGGGTCTCGTCAAGCTCGCCGGTCGCCCGTAGTTGGTCGAGAATCCGGCCGAGGTGATGATCGACTTCCGCCAGCAGGCCGAAGTATGTCGCAATCATCTGGCGCAATTCGGCCGCGCCCAGCGCGCACAAAGTCGTATCGTGGCCGGTGTAGATGTCGGGCGCATCGTGCTTGGCGTGCAACCAGTCGTGCAGCGGATGCGCCGCCCGCTCCGCAGGCAGGGACCGCGGGCGCGCGGGCAACGGCACGCTCTCAGGATCGATCAGGCTGGCCCAAGGCTCTGGCGCGATCAGCGGCGGATGCGGACGCAGGTAGCTGAGATGGATGAACCAGCCTTGACCCGTCCGCGGCCCCAGCCACTCCAGCACGCGATCGGTCAGGAAGGCCGTATCGCTATCCTCCGCCGTGTAAATGGGGCGCGGCGGGTGCCGCTCCGGTCCCGCGAAGCCGGCACCGCCGTCGACCGGCCGGTAGATGTCCGACGGTCGCGCCGGCAGGTCGTAGCCTTTGGCCTGAAGGTGGGCGAGCCAGGGCCAGGACACCTCGTTCATGGGGCAGCCGATATCGAAGCCTGGCAGCACCCCCGCATAGGATTGCAGCGCCGGGTCGCCTGCGGGCCGCGTGCGTGGGTCGGGCGTGGTGTCGGTGTACCCGAACAAGGTTGGCTGAAAACCGAGCCGGCGCGCCTCCAGCGCCAAGTTGGTGAACCGGCTGTCCAGCGGGACACCGTTGCGGACCGACCGGTGAACCATGGCGTACAGGCCGGTCATCAAGGAGGCCCGTGCTGGACCACACGGGCTCGCCTGAGCGAAGTGGTTGCGGAAACTCACCCCCTCGCCCGCCAGCCGGTCCAGGTTAGGGGTGCGCGCACACGGGTGACCATGCGCCGCCAGCGCGTCCGCGCGCCACTGGTCCAGGGTCACGAACAGAACTTTTTTCACACTCACGTCGCCTGTCTCAGCTCCCTTCCGCCGACCCGATCAGGCGCTTGCGCAGCCAGCCCGAGACCGAGTCCATCGCGATCACGACCAGCACGATGATCAGCACGATGTAGGCCGTGTTCTCCCAATCCTGACGGGTCTTGATCGTCTCCATCAGCTTCAGCCCGATGCCACCGGCGCCGAGCGCGCCGACGATGGTCGCCGAGCGGGTATTGGACTCGAAGAAGTAGAGGAGCTGCGAAACGAACACCGGCAGGATCTGCGGCAGCACGCCGAAGCGGTACTTCTGCAGCCGGCTGGCGCCGGTGGCCTGCACACCCTCCGGTTCCCGCCGGTCGATGTTCTCGATCGCCTCCGAGAACAGCTTCCCGAAGGTGCCGGTCTCGGTGAACATGAAGGCGAAGATGCCGGACAGCGGTCCGAGCCCGAAGGCGCGGATGAAGATCAGCGACCAGATCAGGTGGTCGACCGCGCGCAAACTGTCGAACAGCCGCTTGACGCCGAAGCGCACGCCGCCCAGCGGATTGACGTTGTAAGCTGCGGCGAAGGACAGCGGCAGCGCAATCAGGGCGGCGCACAACGTCCCCACGATCGCCATGACCAGCGTCTGCACCATGGCCCAGAAGATCACGCCATGTTGCCACTCCGGGTTCTCCCAGAACTCCGCCAGGATGAACTGCCAGTTCGGCATGTCGAAGGAGAGCTGTTCGTCGGAGAAGAAGGCCAGGTCGATCAACTCGCCCAGCGACTTGCCCTTCAGCTCGCTGTCGAAGGTGTAGAAGAAGTTCTCCCAGCCGAGGAAGTAGCGGTGGACCTCCACCTTCGACTTAGTGATCTGCACCCGCGCCCAGGTATCCAGCCGGCCATCGACCTTGGCCTCGCTGATCTGCAGCCAGTCCGGCACGTCGGCGGAGAGCACCTTGACGCCATCTTCGCGTGCACGCACCCGGATCGGCTCGCCACCGGCCGGGCGGATCGTCACCAGCCCCGGCTCCATCACAACCGAGCCACTATCGCCCAGGTCGACCGTCTGGCTGGCACCGGACAGGCTCACCCACTCGGGCGGCGTATCGTACTCGTTGAAGCGGCTGCCCTCGAGCTGGACCGTGACCTCCTCGGGCGCGCCGACCTCCTTGGTCACGTGCACCTTGTGGGCATACATGTCGAGCGCGTAGAGGCCGATCAGATCGCCGCGTGCCTCCCGCACGACCCGCGGCACCTCGAAGTAGAAAACCGAGAACACGAGGTAGGCGATGGCCGCAACCACCGCGCCGATCGGGATCAGACGCTGGCGCCAGCTGGTCTGGATCGCATGCGGCTGACTGGCTTCAAGCGCGCGCAGCCGGTCCTGATCGGGTGCTCCCGGGGCGGCGTGCGCGCTGTTGGTGCTGACGGTCATGGGAGACGTTTCCGCGCGGCCTAGATCACGCCCGCGCTGCCGGTAAGTTGCCGGCGCGCCCAGGTCGAGAAGTAATCGATGGCGATGATGGTTGCGATCAGCAGGAACATGATCGCGGCGACGTCGGCGCCGTGCTTCCAGCCGACGTTGGTCTTGAGCGCCTGCCCCAGGCCGCCGGCGCCGACGAAGCCGACGATCGCCGAAGCGCGCACGTTGATCTCCAGACGCAGCAGGCCATAGGACAGGAAGTTCGGCAGCACCGTCGGCAACACGCCGAAGCGCATCCGTTGGACCCAGCTGCCGCCGGCCGCCTGCAGGCCGTGCACCGGACGCATGTCGGCGTTCTCGTTCACCTCGGAAAACAGCTTGGCGAGCGCGCCGGTGGTATGAAAAGCGATCGCGAACACCGCGGCCAAGGCTTCCGGCCCGATCACCAGCACCGCGAACAGCGCCAGCACCAGTTCCGGCAGCGCGCGGGTGATGTCCATCACCCGGCGCATCGCCCAGACCAAGGGTTTGCTGCCGACCAGATTGCGGCTGGCGACGAAGCTGAGCAGCCCGCCGCCGACGAAGCCGATCAGGGTCGACAGGATTGCGATGTTGATCGTCTCGATCAGGGCAGGCACGTACTTCCAGACCACCGCGAACCAGCCCCAGCCGCGCGCCACCGCCTCGCCGATGATATCGGCGGGGTAGTCGAAGAAGGCGGTGATGCCGCCCCAGAAGGTGCCGCTATTGGCCTCTTCGGCCGTCTGGAAACCGCCGACGATGATCACCGTGCAGACCACAACCATCAGCAGGGTATAGAGGTTGCGGCGACGGACGACGCTGGCGTAGCTGGCCTCGATCTGATCGAGCCGCTGGTCGCTCAGCGTCCGCGCGGCGCTACCGGACAGCCCGCTGCCTGTCGCGGAGGAATCGCTGGCCATTAATTGGTGGCTCCGGGTGCGCGGATATCGGCTATTCGAAAAAGGGCGCCGGGAAGCCGACGGGGCACGGGATCGGACCGCGTCCCGCCGCGCTGACCGGCGAGCGGCGTTCAGTCGAGACTGATTAGTTCGCCTCGGCCTGCTCGATCTCCTTCCGCCGGGCGTTGACGATGCCCTGGTAGAAGTCGTGGTTGACCTCGAAGAAGCCGGCGTAATTGCCGCCGAAGGTCTGGTAGAAGCACTCCGGGTCATCCCAGGGCATGGTCATCAGCGAGCCCTTCACGGCCACCTTGACCTGCTGCGGCAGGGTGGTGCGCAGCACCGCCGGGCCGTTCGGGATCAGGTCGGACATCCAAACCTGCTGGACCTCGGACATGTCGAGCATGCCCTTGTCGACCATCTTGCGCAGGTTGCCGGAGGTGAAACCGTTCTCCCATTCGCCAACGCCGGAGGTCCAGGTCACGGCGACGTCGACGTCGCCGTTCAGCAACGCCAGGACGTTCTGCTCGTGACCGCCGGAGAAGGTGGTCTTGGCGAAGTAGTCGTCCGGATTGATCCCCATCTCGTCGAACGCGCTGACCGGGATCAGGTAGCCGGAGGTGGAGTTCGGATCGGCGTAGCCGAGCAGCTTGCCCTTGGCGTCCTCGATCGTCTCGATGCCGGAGCCCTTCCGGCTCAGCATGATCGAGTGGTAGCCCTTGGCGCCGTTGGTCTGGATGCGGCTCAGCACCGGCTCGACCGCGTCCGGGTCCTCGATGTGGATGCCGGCATAGCCGCTGGAGCCCAGGAAGGCGTAATCCAGAGTGCCGCCGAGCAGGCCTTCCATCGTGCCGGCATAGTCGGACGATGGGAACAGCTTGGTGTCGACGCCCAGCAGGCTCTCGAACCGGTCCTCCATGCACTGGTACTTGCGCAGGCGGTCCTGCTCGTTCTCGCCGCCGATGATGCTGACGCGGAAGCTATCGATGCCGGCTTCGGGACGCTCCTGAGCCTGTGCCACGCTCGCGCCGGTTACACCGATGACGGCAGCCGCAGCGGCCAGGCTGATCTTCTTCCAGGCGTTCATATGCCTCTCCTTGGGATGAAGCGGGGGGTACGTTCGTGGTTTTGGCGGGAAGGGTATTGTTATCGTCGCTGGGGGCGACGTGACGGGTCCGACGGCCGCGGCCGGCGCGGGCCCTCCTCCCGACCGGCGCCCCCTTTGTTCACGGCGTTCGCCGTCCCCGATTGCGGCTGGCGCGACAGTTCAGGCGGTGCCGAGCGCCGGCTCTCGCTCGAACGCCCCCGCGCGGCCGGGCTCTGCCTCTGGCATCGCGGTCCCTGGCATCGCGGTCCCTGGCATCGCGGTCGAGGTCGTGGCCTCGTCGAGCTCGCTGTCGGCGCCATAGATCTCGCGCACCTTGGCGTCGGTCAGTTCGGCGACCGGGCCATCGAACACCACGCGGCCATCAGCCATGCCGATCACCCGCTCGCAGTAGCTGCGGGCGGTATCCAAGGTGTGCAGGTTGCAAACGACCGTGATGCCGTCCTGGTCGTAGATACTGCGCAGCGCCTGCATCACGATCTGCGCGTTCAGCGGGTCCAGCGAGGCAATCGGCTCGTCCGCCAGCACCATGCGCGGGCGCTGCATCAGGGCACGGGCGATCGCGACGCGCTGCTGCTGTCCGCCGGACAGCGTCTCGGCGCGTTGCAGCGCGGTTTCGGCGATCCCCAGACGGTCGAGCGCCAGCAATGCCTCGCGCCGCTCGTCGGCGTCGAACAGCTTGAACAGGCTCTTCGGCGTCGCGGTGGTGTTCAGCCGGCCCAGCAACACGTTGGTCATCACATCCAGGCGCGGGACCAGGTTGAACTGCTGGAACACCATGGCGCAGTCGCGCTGCCAAGCGCGCTTGTCCCGACCGGTCAGACGGCTGACCTCAACGCCGTCGAACGTGATCGACCCTTCGGTGGCGTCGGTCAGGCGGTTGATGCAACGCAACAGGGTCGACTTGCCGGCACCGGAGCGTCCGATCACGCCGACCATACCGACACCATCGACCCGCAGACTGACATCGTCGACGGCGGTCACATTGGCGTAGCGCTTGGTCAGATTGCGCACGTCCAGCATTTTCGGCCCCCTCCCTTGGTGGCGGCAACAACCGATCCCTCAGCAGCGGCCCCTGGCCGCGCCGGATACGGCAGCGTTTCGCGTTGAGATGAGGTGCTACAGCCCGGGTGCGACAGCCCGCTTGCGGTTCGGTTAACCTTCTTTGACAGCCCGCTAGCTGTGTTGCAGCGCGATGACAGCGCTGCGGCCAAAACCGGACGAAAGTGGGCGCGGCAAACGGAAACATCGACGCCTGTCATCGAGGTTTCACCGCCGGCGGGCTAGAGAGGCGGGCCATGAACACACAATACGACGACCTGACCTACATCGCCGCGGCCGGTGATACGCAGGACCGGCAGCCGCCATTGCGCGGCGACGGCCCATCGATCCATCCCGACGCGGTCGTGCGGGAGTCGCACATGGGGTCCTGGACCCTGGTCGCCGCGCGGACGCTCGTCTCCGAAACGCGGTTCGGCGCCTACAGCTACGTCATGGACAACGCCGCGATCGAGCGGGCAACCGTCGGCCCCTTCTGCTCGATCGCCGCGCACACCTGGATCAATCCCGGTAACCACCCGACTTGGCGCGCCTCGCAGCACCATTTCCAGTACCGCGCCGACCAGTATGGCCTGGGGGAGCGGGAAGAAGCGTTCTTCGACTGGCGGCGCGACCATCCGGTGACCCTGGGGCCCGACGTCTGGATGGGCTTCGGCGCGGTCGTGCTGCCGGGTGTCACGGTCGGCACCGGCGCGGTGCTCGCGGCGGGCGCGGTCGTGACCCGCGACGTCGCGCCTTACCAGATCGTCGGCGGCACCCCTGCCAAGCCGATTGGCGAACGCTTTCCCGCCGACATCGCCGACGCCCTGCAGAGGATCGCGTGGTGGGACTGGCCGCACGAGCAGTTGAAGTCCGCCTTGCCCGACTTCCGCGCCCTCGACGTGCGTGCGTTCATCGCAAAGTACGGCGGGTAGCGGCAGGCCTTCTCCGATGGCAAGGCCATCTATGGCGTTGAGACCGACTTGACGAGCGGCTTACAACTGCCCGATTCATAAGGCGATGTGGGTTCGGTGTAGGAAGATACGCCACCACTACGCGCACGTGTATTGGCACGCCCATGAATGGCGTCCTACTAAGTCCACTTGCCTACTTTCGGAGCACTTGCGTCTATTCTTGACCAAGATGCTCAGTTTTTCCGCACGCCGCATACCGCATCGCAGCACACCTACACAGAATCCATAACCCAAGGTCTTGGCACACGCCTTGCGTCGACCCGATGGGTACAAAAACCACCCATCGGAGGCTTGGGACGATGCAACGTCGGGACTTCTTGAAGAATTCGATCGCCGGCGGGGCGGCGGTCAGCGTCGCCGCGCCCGCCATCGTACGGGCGCAGGAAAGCTTCACCTGGCGGATGACCAACGCCTATCCGCCGAACTCCCCGTTCTACGTCACCGGCCCCGGCAGCCCCGAGGACTTCTGCGCCAAGGTCGACGCGATGTCGGGCGGTCGGCTGAAGATCCAGCACTTCGCCGCCGGCGAGCTGATCCCGGCGATGGAGGGGTTCGACGCCGTCTCCCAGGGCACCGTGCAGGCCAACGCCGCCAACGCCTACTTCTGGGCAGGCAAGAAGTTCGCCGCGCAGTATTTCACCACCGTGCCGTTCGGCCTCAACTTCCAGGGCATGAACGCCTGGCTGTACCACGGCGGCGGCCTGGAGCTGTGGCACGAGATCTACGAACCGTTCGGCGTGGTCGCCTTCCCGATGGGCAACACCGGCGTGCAGATGACCGGGTGGTTCCGCGATCCGATCGAGAGCGTCGACGACTTCGACGGCCTGAAGATGCGCATCCCGGGCCTTGCGGGCCAGGTCTACAAGGAACTCGGCGTCGACGTCCGCCTGCTGCCCGGCGGCGAAATCTTCCCGGCGCTGGAGCGTGGGGTGATCGACGCGGCGGAGTTCGTCGGCCCTTACCAGGACCGCCGGATCGGCCTGCAGAACGCAGCCAAGTACTACTACACGACCGGCTGGCACGAGCCGTCCAACGCCACCGAACTGCTGATCAACAAGGGCGCGTGGGACGAACTGCCGGACGATCTCAAGGCGATCGTGCGCACCGCCGCGATGGCCTGCAACCTGGAGAGCCACGCCTGGTGCGAGGCGAACAACGCCGACGCGCTCAAAGACCTGGTGGAGAACCACGGCACGGTCGCCCAGACGCTACCGGATGAGGTCGTGCTGCGGCTCAAGGAGATCACCGCCGACGTGCTCGCCAGCAAGGCGAGCGAGGACCCGGAGACCAAGAAGGTGCACGACGCCTTCATGGCGTTCCGGGATAAGCACCGCTCCTGGGCGGCGATCAGCGAGAAGCCGTACCACAACCTGATCTCCAGCTGACCGGCCGGTCACGATGGGGACCGCCGCACGCACCGCCATCCGCGCCAGCCGGGTGCTGGGCCGGACGATCGACCATCTCGGCCAGGCGGTCGCCTGGCTGATGCTGGCGCTCGTCCTGCTGGTCGCGGGCAACGTGTTGGGCCGCTATCTGCTGGGCTTCTCCAGCGTGGCGGCGCAGGAGCTGGAGTGGCACCTGCTGGTCCCCATCGCCCTCTTGGGTATGGCCTACGGCATCCGCCGCGGCGGCCACGTGCGCGTCGACGTGTTCTACGAGCACTTCGGCGCGCGCAAGCAAGCGGCCGTGGACCTGCTGACGGCGGTGCTCACCGTCCTGTTGGCCGTCGTCGCGATCCAGCTTTCGATCCCCTACGTCGAGCAGGCCTACCGGATCGGTGAAGGCTCGCCCGACCCCGGGGGCCTGGCGAACCGCTTTATCATCAAGGCCTGCCTGCCGCTCGGGTTCCTATTGCTCGCCTTGCAAGGCGTCGAACTGGCGATCGAAAGCGCACTGCGCGTCGCCGGCCACAGGGTTGAGACGCGCTGACCGGCCGGCCCTTTCGCTCCTTCTCCCCGCCAACCACACGCGGACCTTCATGCTCACCGGCGAGATCCTGTCGCTCCTGATGATCGGCGGCTTTTTCGGGCTGCTGCTGCTCGGCGTGCCGGTCGGCATCGGCATCGCGGTGTCGGGCCTGGTGTTCGGCTACATCGGCTTCGGCCCGATGCTGTTCGGCCTGGTGCCCTCACGGATCTACGGCGTGGTGACCAACTACACGCTGATGGCGCTGCCGCTGTTCGTCTTCATGGGCGTGATGCTCGAGAAGTCGCGGATGGCGGAGGAACTGCTCGACGTGATTGGGCACGCCATGGGCGGCCTGCGCGGCGGCATGGGCTTGGCGATCATCGTGGTCGGGGTGCTGATGGGCGCGGCTTCCGGCATCGTCGGCGCGACCGTGGTCACCACCGGGCTGCTGGCGCTGGCCCCGCTGGTGCGCCGCGGCTACGACAAGCGGATCGCCTGCGGCACGATCTGCGCGTCCGGCACGCTGGGACAGATCATTCCGCCCAGCCTGGTGCTGATCCTGCTCGCCGACATCCTGGGCGAGAGTGTCGGTACGCTATTCGCCGCCGCGATGGTGCCGGGCCTGACGCTGGCGGTGATCTTCTGCGCCTTCCTCCTGATCATCGGGCTGCTGCGCCCGGAAAGCCTGCCGCCGATCCCCGCGGAAGAGCGCAACCAGCTCACCCGCGCGCAGCTATCGGTCAAGCTGTTCAAGGTCGTGCTGCCGCCGATGGCGCTGGTGATCGCCGTGCTCGGCTCGATCATCGCCGGCATCGCCGCGCCGACCGAAGCGGCCTCCATGGGCGCCTTCGGCAGTCTGCTGCTGGCGCTGGTGAGCGGCCGGCTGAATATGACGGTGATGCGGGAGGTCGTGCGCGCCTCGCTCACCACCTCCGCGATGGTCTATTTCATCCTGATCTGCGCCCAGCCGTTCGGCCTCGCCTTCCGGGGATTGGGCGGCGACGGCTTGGTGGAGAGCCTGTTCGCCGCCATTCCGGGCGGGGTCGAGGGGCAGCTGATCTTCATGATGCTGCTGCTGTTCGTGCTCGGCTTCTTCCTGGAGTGGATCGAGATCACCTACATCGCCCTGCCCCTGTTCCTGCCGATCTTCCAGAACGCCGGGATTGACATGGTCTGGCTCGGGGTGTTGGTGGCAATGAACCTGCAAACCTCCTTCCTGACGCCGCCCTTCGGGTGGGCGCTGTTCTTTCTGAAGGGCGTGGCACCGCCGGGCGTCACCACGGGCGACATTTACCGTGGCGTGCTGCCCTTCATCGGCCTGCAGATTCTGGGACTCGCCTGCCTGTTCTTCTTCCCCAGCCTGGCGACCTGGTTGCCCGACGCGATCGGCTGGTAACAGCTTCACAGGACCCTGAGACGCATGGAACTCGGCTACCTCGCCGCCTTCGCCGGCGGCCTGCTGGCAACCGGGGCGCTGGCCGGCATCCTTGCGGGCCTGCTGGGAGTGGGCGGCGGCATCGTGATCGTGCCCGTGCTCTACCAGGGCCTGACCTGGCTCGGCATCGACGCCGACGTGCGCATGCACCTCACCGTCGGCACCTCGCTGCTGACCATCGTGGCGACCTCGCTTGCCTCCGCCCGGGCGCACCGGCGGCGCGGCTCACTCGATACCGACCTGTTGAAGACACTGGCGGGCGGGGTACTGCTGGGCGCGCTCGTAGGCGTCGTCGTAGGTACGCGCGTCACCGGCGAAGTCCTGACGGCCGTATTCGCGGTCGTGGCGCTGCTGGTCGCGCTCAACATGGCGCTGCGCCCCGGGAACACGCAAATTGCCCAGGAACTGCCACGCGGCGCGGCGCGCTGGGCCGTGGGCGGCGTGATCGGGGCCTTCTCCGTGGTCATGGGGATCGGCGGCGGCACGCTGTCGGTACCGATCCTGAGCGCCTTCGCCGTGCCGATCCGCCGGGCGGTCGGCACCGCCTCGGCGATCGGCTTCCTGATCGCGGTGCCGGGCGCGCTGGGCTTCGCGCTCTCGGGCTGGGGCACGCCGGACCTGCCGCCGGCCAGCATTGGCTACGTCAACCTGATCGGCTTTGCCCTGATCACCCCGATGTCGGTGCTGTGCGCGCCGCTGGGCGCCAAGCTGGCGCACACGCTGCCCCCGAACGGCGTGCGCCTGGCGTTCGCCGCCTTCCTGCTGGCCACAGCCGTCCGGATGGGCTGGGGCGTGCTCGGCTAATAGGCCGCCACCCCGCCGTCGCTGCGCGGGTCGGTGGCGCCTTCCAACCGCCCGTCGGAATGGCGGACGACCGCGCCCGCGTGCCCCATCGTGCTGCTGAACGGCGCCAGCAGCTCGACCGCGTGGCCAGCCGCCCGCAGGTCAGCGACCACCTGCTCGTCGAACCGGCTTTCCAGCTTCAGCGTCGTGCTCTCCGCGCCCCAGGTCCGACCCAACAGCCAGCGCGGCGCGGTAACCGCCTGCTGCAGCCCCTGGCCGTAGCGGGCGTAGCGCGCGAACACCGCACCCATCGTCTGCGGCTGCCCCTCGCCACCCATGGTGCCGTAGACCAGCCGCCGGCCATCGTCGAACTCGGCGTAGCCTGGCACCAGCGTGTGAAACGGCTTGCGCCCCGGGGCCAGGCGGTTCTTGTTCGCGGGATCGAGCGAGAAGCTGGCCCCCCGGTTTTGCAGCAGCACGCCGGTCGACGGCGACACCACGCCGCTGCCGAACTCCCAGTAGATCGACTGGATGAAGCTGACGGCCGTGCCCTCGGCGTCGACCGCGCCCATCCAGATGGTATCGCCGACCTGCCCCGGCCGTTCCCAAGGCAACGCCCGAGCCAGATCGATCTGCGCCGCCAGCCCATCCAGACAGTCGGGAGCCAGGAAACCTTGCGCGGATTGGCGCATGATCGCTGGATCGCGCACCTCGGCGTTGCGAACCAGGAAGGCCTGCTTGGTCGCCTCCACCAGGCGATGGACGAAGGCGAAATCGTCCGCCGTCTCAGGGCGCACGCGATCGAACAGCCCCAGAATCATTAACTGCGCCAGGCCCTGGGTTGGCGGCGTCATGTTGTAGGCGGTGACCCCGTCGAGCCGGACTTGGAGCGGACTGCCCTGCTCGGCGGTGTAGCTGGCCAGGTCGTCGGCGCCGAGCGGGCTGCCCGCCATGGCCAGATCGGCCGCGAGATCGCGCGCCACCTGGCCACGGTAGAAGTCGTCCAACCCCGCAGCGGCCAGCCGCTCCAGCGTGCGCGCCAGGGCCGGCTGCCGGAACCAATCGCCAGGCGCCGGGACGTCGCCGTCCGGCAGGAACAGCTCAGCAAAGCCCGGGACGTCGCGCAGTTCGTCCAGCTTCGCCCGGCCAAATTCGGCCTGCCCCGTCGTGACCGGCACGCCGTCGCGGGCATAGCCGATCGCATCCGCCAGCAGACGCGCCAACGGCGTGCGCCCACCGGACAGGCTCAGCGCCGTCTGCCAACCGCCAACCGTGCCCGGAACGGTCAACGCTGCGCCCGGCCCGCGCGACGGGATCGCGGCCCGATCCGCGTAAGCCTCCGGCGTCGCGGCAGCCGCAGCCGGACCGCAGGCATCGATCGCCACCGGCGCCTGACCCGGACGCGAGACGATCCAGAAGCCATCGCCGCCGAGACCGTTCATGTGCGGGTAAGCCACCGCGATGGTCGCCGCCGCGGCCACCATCGCCTCGATCGCGTCGCCGCCGTCACGCAACACGGCAAGCCCGCTCTGCGCGGCCAAATGGTGCGGCGCGGTGACCATCCCGCGCGTCCCGGAAGGGGTGTTCAGCATCGCCGCGCATCTCCAATCGGTTCAAAAGGCTTTGCCGGCATTCGAGCACTTCCGCAGCGCGGAAGCGAGCATCGCGCCGCCACGCCCTGGGAAAAGCGGCCAATGCGCGGCCCCAATCCCCCAAACGCCAAGGGGCCAAACGCCGAGAGAGGGTCTAGCCGTACAGCTCGGGACGGCGATCGCGCAGGTAGGGGTTGGTCGAACGGGCCCTGTCGATCTGCGAGCGCGACAGGTCCGCGAACAGCAAGTCGGGGTCGCCGCCGGCAGCAGTCAGAACGGTCCCGTCGGGGCCGCAGATCACGCTGCCGCCGACGTACGTCAGCGTCCCTTCCTGACCGCAGCGATTCGCGTACGCGAGATAGACGCCGTTCTCACATGCGCGCACCGGCACCAGGGTGCGCGCGACGAAATCGAACGGCTGGAACAGCGCGGTCGGCACCAGCACGGCATCCGCCCCTTGGAGGGCGGCGGCGCGCACCATTTCGGGAAACTCGACATCGTAGCAGATCAGAATCGCCAGACGCAGGCCGTCCAGCATGCAATGCGCCGCGCCCGACGCGCCGGGGGCGAACTGGGCCCGCTCTGCCTCGCCGAACAGATGCGCCTTGCGGTAGCAGACGCGCGCAGCCCCATCCGGGGTGATCAGTTGCGCAGCGTTATAGATCGCGCCATCCGCCCGTTCGGGAAAGCCATAGAGGATCGCCAGATCGTGCTGGCAGGCAACCGCCGCGACCGCACGGGCGGCGTCGCCATCGGCCGGTTCCGCAAGCGCCGCCGTACGCCCGGCGATGTTGTAGCCGGTCAGCCACATCTCCGGCAGGACCAGCAGCCGTGCGCCTTGCGCGCGCGCCTGTCCGGCGATTTCCGGGAGCTGCGCCAAGGTCGCTTGCGGATCGCCCGAGACGCCAGCGGTTTGGGCGACGGCTAGGCGCATGTCCGGGCCTCCGCGCTCTCCTGCAAGCGCGCGGTCAGATCCGGGAAAGCGTCCGCCTGGAGGTTCGCGAACGCCAGACGCAGGTAGGCGCCCTGCCCGGGCCCGAACATATCCCCCGGCAGCGCCAGAACGCCGTGCCGGCGCACCAGCGTGCGCGCCACCTCGTGCGCGTCCACACCGTCGAAGGGGTGGCGCAGATAGGCGAAATAGGCACCGGCGCTGACCAGCGCGTAGCCGCATTCGGGACGCGCGGCAAACGCGGCGCGCAACGCATCGACGCGTTCTGCCATCTGCACACGCCGTCGGCGACGGTGCGCCTGCAAGTGCGACAGCGCATAGAGGCCAGCCGCCTGCGCCCCCACGGGCGGGCAAATCGCCACGCAGTCCGCCATCTTGGCCACCGCGCCCAACGTGTCGGGATGTGCCAGCATGGCGCCCAGCCGGTGCCCGGTCAGGCTGTAGGTCTTCGAAAAGCTGTACAACTGGATCAACGCCTTCGGCCAGTCGGACCGGGCCAGCAGGCCATGCGGCGCCCGGTCCGAGGGCAGGAAATCCTTGTAGGTCTCGTCGACGATCAGGGCGAGATCGTGGCGCTTGGCCAGTTCGAAGAACGCGTCGATCACCTCGGGGGGATAGACCGCGCCCGTGGGATTGTTGGGCGTAACCAGAACGATCGCGCGACTGCCCGGGCCGATCAGCGCCTCCGCCTGTGCGGGATCGGGGCACGCGCCCGCATCCATGTCGCACGGCAGGTGGACCGGCCGGATCCCCTGCATCTCCAGCCACATTTGATGGTTGAAGTAATAGGGGACGGGCAGGATCACCTCGTCGCCCGGCCCTGCAACCGCATCGACGGCGTAGCAGAAGGCCTGGTTGCAGCCGGCCGTGATGGCGACGTTTTCCGCTGCCACCTCGCCCGCGTACTGGTCCGCCATGTGGCGGGCGACCGCCGCGCGCAGATCGGCACGTCCCAGGATCGGAGTGTAGCCATGGCCGGCCGGCTCGCTCACCGTCCGCGCCAGATGTCGACGCAGCCCCTCCGGTGGCGGATCGGACGGGACCGCCTGGGCGAGGTCAAGCAGTGGACGGCCATCGTCCACCCGCTCGGCCAGCCACCCCTGCGCCTCGGCGATCGGCGGCGGCGTCACAGCATCCATGACGGGATTGAGCCGATAAGCCATGCGCCCCTACTCCCCCGACCAGCGGCCGAGCAGCCGCGGCAGGTTGCCGAACCGACCGATCACCCCGAATACCACCACCGCCGTCACCACGAACAGCACGGCCACCGCCGCCATCACCGGCGAATAGCCGTAACGCAGGGCATTGAAGATCTTGATCGGCAAGGTCTCCACCGTGAAGCCGGCGACCATATAGGCGATGATGTATTCGTTCAGCGAGAGGACGAAGGCGAACGCGTAGCCCGAGAGGATATAGGGGCGGATCAGCGGCAGCACGATCGTGAAGAAGATCGTGCGTTCGTCCGCCCCCATGGTCTCCGCCGCCTCAACCATTTCCGGGTCGATTGCGTCCAGCCCGAGCGACACGGTCAGCACCGGCAGCGTCACCAGGAAAATCCCATGCGCGATCACGACGTTCTCGAACTGACCGTAGTTCCCCACGGCCGCCCAGAACACCATGAAACCAAGCGCGGTGATCACCGGCGGCAGCATGAACGGTGCCACGCCAAGGGTATAGAGCAGCTTGGCGAGCCGGAGACGGTAACGCCACAGCACGTAAGCCAGCGGCAGCGCGACCGACACCGCCACCACGCCCGCGAGCAGCGCGATCGTCAGGCTGTTCAGGATCGGCCCGCGCCAGGCCGCCTCGGCAACCATGTCGCCGTACCACCTGAGCGAGACGCCGTCCGGCGGGAAGAACAGCCGCTTCTCCGCGTTCAGCGACACGCCCAGCACGACCACCATCGGCGCGGCCAAAAACAGCGCGATCGCGGCCAGGAACAGGCGACGGGCCAATGTCGTCATGACGTGCGCCCCACGGATTGCCGGCCACCCAAGGCAAATGTCAGCACGATCAGCGTCAGGCTGGTCAGCAGCAGGAAGACCGCCAGTGCCGCCGCGAACGGGACGTTCGATTGATAGATCGCCTGGTCGGTGATCAGCACCGACAGCGTCCAGTGCTGCGGCTGTCCCAGAATTTGCGGGATCAGGTAGATCCCCAGCGTGAAGACGAACACCAGGATCAGCGCCGCGACGATCGGTCGGCGCATCACCGGCACCAGCACATTGAAGAAGGCGCGCTGCGGGCTCGCGCCCATCGTGCGCGCGGCCTCCATCAATTCCGGGTCCAGGCGCGACATCTGCGGGTAGAGCATCAGCACCGTGTAGGGCAACGTCAGGTAGCCGTAACCGAACACCTCCGCGATGAAGCCCGGCGTGTAGGATTCCGGCTGGTCGAGCAGGCCTAGCCAGACGAACACGTTGGACACGCCGGCCGTCTTCGACAGCAGCACCGACCAGCTGAACGCGACGATCACCTCCGACAGCGACAGCACCGACAGCAGGAACACCAGCCAGAAGGTCTGCCAGCGCAGGCTGAGACGCGTCAGCAGATAGGTGAACGGGAACGCGAGCGAGACGCTGACGACCGCGACCAGCATGGACAGCGACAACGAGAACACGAGGTTGCTGAGGAACAGGTCGGAGAACAACCGGGCGTAGTTCGACAGCACGAACGCGGGCTCGTAGAACGCGTTCTCCACCCGCTGGAAGAAGCTGACGGCCAGCATGATGCCGAACGGGCCCAGGAAGAACACGCCCAGCATGGCCCCCGGATAGGCCAGCAGCAGATGGCGCGCACGCGCGGTGCCACGGGCGCTCATGGGCCAAGCACCCGGCATGCGGCCGCGGGCAACTCGACCGCGACCCGGTCACCCTGCCCGACATCGGGCTTATCGCGCGGCGGCACGTGACTGCTCAGGCGCAGATCGCCGCAATCGATGTAGAGCTCGACGCTCTGTCCAACATCGCGGATGAACGCCACCGTGCCATCCAGACACCCAGCCCCGCGATCCGGCAGGCCCCCGTCGCCCGTGGGCGCATGCACGCGCACATCTTCCGGCCGGATCGAGACGCTGGCCGCGGCGCCCGGCGCCAGTCCGTCGGGCAACTCCGCCACCGCCAGGGTATGGCCGTGCGCGCGGACGTGATGCGAGTCCACGACCTCGCAGTCGATCAGGTTGCTGGTGCCGATGAAGTCGGCGACGAACGCGTTCGCCGGACGCCGATAGATCTCCAGCGGCGTCCCCACCTGTTGCACCTCGCCGCCGTTCAGCACGACCACGCGGTCGGCCATGGTCATCGCTTCGCGCTGATCGTGGGTCACCAGGATCGTGGTAATGCCCAGGCGTTGCTGCAGCAGCTTGAACTCGACCTGCATCTCCTCGCGCAGCTTGGCGTCCAGGGCGGACAGCGGCTCGTCGAGCAGGAACAGGTCAGGCTCCAGCGCCAAGGCCCGCGCGATCGCGACGCGCTGACGCTGGCCGCCTGAAAGCTGGGAGATGTGCCGATCGGCCACATCCGGCATCTGCACGAGTTCCAGCAACTGCTGCGCCTTCTGCCGCCGCTCCGCCTTCGCGTGACCGCGCACACGTAGGGCGTAGCTGACGTTCTCCGCCACACTGAGGTGAGGAAACAGGGCCAGCGACTGAAACACCATGCCGAGCTGGCGTTTGTGCGCAGGCTGGTCGGTGATGTCCTGCCCGCTAAGGCGGATGCGGCCCGAGGTGGGCGCTTCCAGGCCGGCGATCAGGCGCAGCAGCGTGGTCTTGCCGCAGCCTGAAGGGCCGAGGAAGCAAGTCATCTCCCCGCGGGGCAGGTGCAGATCGACCGACGCCAGCGCCGTGAAGTCGCCGAAGCGCTTGGTAACCGCTTCTAGGCTGAGCGCGTCGTTCGCCAAATCGGTGCCTTCCGAATATACCTGGATCGCTGCACGCGGCCGGCCGGCGGCGGAGGCAAGCCCCGCCGCACGCGCCGCGCCCGCCCGTGCGTTTACGCCGACTAAGACGACCGCGGACTCAGCCCGTGATCATCGAAGTCCACTGGTCGGAGACCCAGTCTCCGCGATCGAGATACATTGCGTAGAAAGGCTGGATCGGCGTCCCTTCGCTCGCCACCGCGGCGAATTCCTGGTCGCTCAGATCCGTGTGCTTGCGCGGCATCGTTGGCGCGGTGCCGACCTTGCGGGCCAGCTTTGCCTGGATTTCCGGCTGGCACATGTAGTCGATGAAGACGTGCGCCTCGTCCAGCTTGTCCGACGCTTTCGAGACGCTCCAAGAGCCGGAATCCTGGACGCCGCCTTCCTTCGGGAAGGTGGAGCGCACCGGGAAGCCGTCCTGCGCGGCCAGCGTCGCGACGTCGTGGTAGTACTGGCCCATTGGGATCTCGCCACTCTGGAGCGCCTGCTGGAACTGCCCCTCGTCGCGATACCAAAGCTTCACGTTCGGCTTCACCTCGGCCAGCTTGTCCAGGACCTTCTTGATGCCCGCCTCGCTCTGCAGCGTCTTATGACCGTCGAAGAAGGTAGCCGCGGTGATCTCCAGCAGGAAGGAGTTCGATGACAGCGCCAGCAGGCCTAGGCTGTCCTCCTTCTCCGGATCCCACAAATCGGCCCAGCTGGTCGGCGCGTCCGGGTAGACGTCGGTGTTGGACACCAGTGTGATGTACCAACTGACCGCACCGATGCCGGAAATGCCGCCATCGTCGTAGGTGTGCACGAAACGGTCGAACAGGTAGTCACTGTTCTCCAGCTTGCTCTTGTCGAGCGGCGCCCACAGCCCGGCGTTCTGCCCCTTCATGCGCGGCACCTGGGCCATCATCGACACATCGGCCGCGGCCTGGCCGGCCCGGGCGGCGTTCTGAAGCTGTACCAGCCACGCTTCGCCTGTCGGCTCGGCGATCGACTGGACCTCGATCCCCGTTGCCTCTGTGAAGTCGGGGAAGATGTGCTTGTCGAAGGAATCCTTAAAGTAGCCGCCGTAAACGCCGATCTTCAGGCTACGCGCGGCGCGCGGCGCGCGCGGCAACACCGTGAAAGCGGCGCCGGCGGCTGCGGTGGCGCTGGCGCCGGCCAGAAAACGCCGGCGTGTCGTGGTGCGGAAATCGGTCATGGTCGAAGTCTCCCTGTTCGCGACTGGAACGCCCCCCGTGTTTTCGCGCGGGTGCGCCCCTTTCTTGCTTGCCGGTCCCGGCATCTCCGGCCGCGACCGCGTCTGGGGCGTCTTCCTCCAGCCATGCGCAGCGCCGTTCCCCGCAATCCCGCAAATGGGGCCCGCCGGCTGCTCTATTCTTGATTTCCGGGAAGTTTGAAAGCCGCCATGGTTTCTGTAAAGCTGGAAAAATCGAAGCCAACTTAGAAAATCATCTAACCAAAGAAATGCAATGGCGACCTCGATTGGCGATGCGGAAATCCGTCTTCTGCGGGTCTTCGCCACAGTTGCGCGATTCCAGGGCCTGGCGGCAGCGCAGCACGAACTGAATCTGAGCCTGCCGACGATTTCCGCGCACATCGCCAAACTGGAGGAGCGCGTGGGCGTGCGCCTGTGCGAGCGCGGCCGACGCGGTTTCCGGCTGACCGAGGAAGGTCGGCGCGTGGTCGAGTTGTCCCAGGGCCTGCTGGGCGCGGTGGAAGACTTCGCAAGCGAGGTCGACGCGCTGAAGGATCGCCTGACCGGCAACCTGCGCATCGCGATCATCGACAACATCGCCAACAATCCCGGATGCGCGCTGCCACAGACGCTGGCGGAACTGGAACAACGCTGCGATGCGGTCGACGTGCACGTCGAGGTGATCGCGCCCAACCAACTGGAAAGTGCGATCAGCGAGGAACGATTTCATCTCGGCATCGGACCGGCGATGAAGGAGTTGCCCAGTCTGTCCTACGCCCCGCTGTTCACCGAACAGCAGCGTTTGTACTGCGGCCCCGGCCACCCGCTGTTCGACCGACCCGACGCCGAGGTCGGCGAGGCAGACCTCGCGGCCTGTCGCTACGCCGCCCACCTTTTCCCGATCCCGCAATTCCACGCCTGCGGGCGACCGCTGCCGGAAGCGGCGAAAAGCCAGTACATGGAAAGCATCGCCATGCTGGTGCGCTCGGGCGGCTATATTGGCTTCCTGCCCGTGCACTATGCGGAGGAGTGGGTGCGCAGTGGCGGGCTGCGGGCGCTCTGCCCGGACACCTACCGCTACACCAACACCTTCTACGCCATCACACGCACCCACCGTCAAACGACCCGGCTGATGGCTTTGTTCGGGGAAATCCTACGCCGCCACCACACGGCATCCGCCGGACCGGTGACCAGGGCGCGTTAGTCAATCGGTTCGTCTGGCTTAGAACCCAAGTTCGACGCGTCGCCACTTGAAAGCCCCACCGCGAGGTCGCATCGTTCGCGGACGCCAGACACGGTGTTCGCTTTCGGGGGGAAGGGTGTGATGGATCGTAACGGTGGTGGCGGGAGCGACCCCGCAGACGTGCAAGGCCAGGCCAAGGATGCGGCGTTCCGTCCGCGCTTTATGGAGGTCCCCACGTTCCTGCGCCTGCCCTTGGCGGAGACCGCCGCCGGGCTGGACATCGCCCTATCGGGGATTCCGTTCGACCTGGGGGTCACCAACCGTCCCGGCACCCGCCACGGCCCGCGTCAGGTCCGGGACCTGTCCAGCCTGCAGCGCACGCGCCACCCCACCATGAACGTGGAGCCGGAGGCGCAGTGCCGGCTGGCCGATCTGGGCGACGTCAAGATCAACCCCTTCTCGATTGAAGACAGCGTGGCGCGCATCCAGGCGTTCTACGACGCCGTCCGTGGGCATGGCGCGCGGCCGCTAACGGTGGGCGGCGATCACCTAACCACCCTGCCTGTCCTGCGCGCGCTCAAGCCCGATGCGCCGATGGGTCTGATCCAGTTCGACGCGCACTGCGATACCGGCGGCCCCTACATGGGCCAGCCGCTGCACCATGGCGCAACCTTCAAACTGGCGGTCGAGGAAGGCCTGCTGGACCCCAAGCGCTGCGTCCAGATCGGCATACGCGGCTCGTTGAGCGAGGCCGGCCAGTGGCGTTTTTCCTACGACAGCGGCATGACCGTCGTGCCGATCGAGGCCTACTTCGACCGTGGCTGGCGTGATGTCATCCAGGAGGCGCGTGCGGTTGTCGGCGACGGGCCGGTCTACGTCAGCTTCGACGTCGACGGGCTCGACCCGATCTACACCCCCGGCACCGGAACCCCGGAGCCGGGCGGTCTGCCCATGCACGAAGCCCAGCGCATGATCCGCGCACTGCAAGGCCTGGATGTCGTGGGCGCCGATGTGGTCGAGGTATCCCCGCCGTTCGATCCGACCGGCAACACCGCGATGGTGGCCGGCACGATCCTGTTCGAGTTGCTATGCATCATGGCGGATCGCCTGAACCCTGCCCCCTGATGCCACCCGGCGCATCGCTTCCACGCAACCGAAACGAGACTCAATCCCGTGACGCCCTGGCGTATCGATAGCGAAACCGCACCGCTCACCGACGTCCTGGTTTGCCCGCCCGAGCACTACGCCTGGCAGGCCGTGAACAGCGTCGCCCAGCGTACGTTGAGCGCGGGCACCCGCCAGCCGGAAACCGCTGACTTCATGGCGCAGTACGGCGCGCTGACCCAGGCGCTTTCAGACAACGGCGTGCGCGTCCATGAACTGCCCGGACGGGAGCCGCACCTGCCCTACCAGACCTATACCCGCGATAGTTCGCAGGTGACCCCGTGGGGACCGGTGATCACGCAGTGTTACCGCCGGCAGCGCCGGGGCGAGTACGCGGCCGTGATCGAGTTCTATCGAGACACGGGCGGCGGGCTTTGGCGGTATTCGACCGCAGGGACGCTGGAAGGCGGCGACATCCACATCATCCGCCCCGGCCTGCTGCTGCTGGGCTATTCCGGGGAACGCACCGACGAAGCGGGCGCGCGCCAGTTCGCAGGCTGGTTCGAGGACGCCGGCTGGGAGGTGCGTCTGCAGCCTTTTCCCAACCACTTCCTGCACCTGGACGTGCTGTTCTGCATGGTTGCCGACGGCTTGGCCGTGGGCTGCGTCGATGTGCTCGACGACGACCTGCTGGAATGGCTCGATGCCCGCGGCATCCGGCTGATCCCGGTGACCTACAAGGAGGTGATGCAGCTCTGCTGCAACGCCCTGGCACTTGGCAACGAGCGTGTCATCTCCGCCGCGCACGCCCAACGGGTCAACGCCGCACTGCGCGCTGAAGGGCTGCAGGTCCACGAGGTGCCGCTCGATCTGTTCACCGCGGGCGGCGGCGGCGTACACTGCATGACGATGCCGCTGGCCCGCGAGCTAAGCGGGCGCGCTTAATCGACCCAGCTGGAGTCCTCGCCACACGCGTCGGCGGCTGTGCCCGAAGCCTTGCGCGCGCTATATCCGCATCGCGAAGGCAGCCTCTTCCGGGCGCATTTCATTGGGGATGCGGCTGCGGATCGTCGGATCGATCCGCTCGTCGTCCACGTCGTAAAGGCCGCACTGGCCGAGGGCCCAGCGCAGATCAACCTCGCGGCCGAGCCGGTGCAGGATCACCCGGTAACAGGCGATGTCGCGCGCGGAACTGTTGGTGACCCCGACCGTCAGACCCGGCAGCAGCGAGGGCTGGTCGCGGTCGTAGGGGTAGAGCACGGTGAGCCAAAGCATCTTGCCGACCGTCGCCTCGCGTTCGAACATCACCACCCGCTCGCCGGAATGCATGAACAGGCCATTATATTTGCGGGTGCTGCGGTAGGGGTCGTGCGGATAGCGTTCGATGTTGCGGCTGAACACCATGCCGCCGTCCTCGAACACCTGCACCAGGCCGCGTAGGATCTTGCCGGGAAATTCCGCCGGGCAGAAGTAGTTGTGATAATAGCCCGTGTGCGTATGTAGCTGCTCGACGCTCTGCGGCGTCAGCAGCAGAATTTCCCGCGCACGGTCCGAGAGGTGCGTCAGCTGTTCGGTCAGCGGCCGCTTGATCGCGATGATCCGGCGAAACGAGGCATGGTCGAACAGCAGTTCGGACTCATCCAGGCCGAAATGGTCGGCAATCCGTCGCAGATTCTGTAACGACGGCTCCGAGCGCCCGGCCAGGTATTTGTTGAATTGCTGGCGGTTGATGCCGATGCGCCGGCAGACGTCGGATACCGATCGACTGTAGCTACACAGCAGCCTGAGGTTGTCGGAAAGATCCTGTATCGCCATGTACGCGCACTCCTGAAGCGAATTGAAGCGCACTGTCGCTCAACTCGCTTCAGGAACCAACCGTTCGGGTGCCTGACGCGACCTGCATCGCCTCGCTACGCTTAGGCTCAACGAAGCGCACCAGATGCGCAGAACCGCTCAGCAGGGAGGCACTGACATGAGCACACCCCGGACCCCCGGGCGGTTGACCCGCCTGTCCGCTATCGCATGCGTCGCGGCCATCACATCGGTCGGCTGCTCGACGTCCCTGGCGGCTAAGGAACTCCGCATCCTGACCTGGGAAGGCCTGGCCGACGACGCCTGGGTCGAGCCTTTCGAACAGGCTCACGACGTTGAGGTGAAGCGGACCTACGTCGGTTCCAACGACGAGTACATGGCCGCGCTCGCCGCCGGCGACACGCAGTACGACACCGTGGTGATCGTCAGCTCGCTGGCGCAGGCGGCAATCAAGTCGGGCTTCGTCGAACCGGTCGACCTCGATCGCTTGCCCAATTTCGCGAAGATCTATCCCGAGTTCCGCGACAGGGACTTTCTCCAAGCCGACGGCGAGCAATACGGCGTGCCGACCTTCTGGGACATCCAGCCGGTCACGATCAACGCCGACGAGGTCTCGGACTGCAGCTTCGACGTGCTGTTCGACCCGCAGTACAAGGGCCGGATCGCCATGTGGGACGACGTTTCCACGATCGGCGACGTCGCCAGCTACATGGGCTTCGACAACATCTGGACGCTAAGCGACGCGCAGCTTGAGCAGGTGAAGCAGAAGATGATCGAGCAGAAGCCGCTGGTGCGCCGCTACTGGTCCACCGGGGGCGAGGTCATCGAACTGTTCGTCAGCGGCGAGGTGGTTGCCACCAACTCGTGGAGCTACGTCACCGAGGCGCTGCGCGACGAGGGAATGAACGCCACCCAGTGCGCACCCGAGCGCCCGACGGCCTGGCTCGATTCCCACTTCATCGTCGAAGGCACCGAGCACCGGGAACTGGCGCACCAGTTCATCAACTACATGCTGAGCGCGGACGTGCTGGCCCAGATCTACGAGGGCAGCGGCTTCGGCGTCACCAACGCCGAGGTGACCGACACGCGGCCGGCGGAGGCCTTCGAAGGGTCGGTGATGGCCGAGGATGCGGATTTCCGCGAGAGCATCCGCTTCTGGCAGGAAATCCCGCGCCGGGGCAAGTACCTCGAGGTCTGGAACGAAGTCAAAGCGGCCTCCGCAGAATGACGAACGATGCCGTCGTCCGCCTGACGGGCGTCCACAAACGCTTTGGGGATTTCGTCGCGCTGGAGAAGCTGGATCTGGAGATCCAGCGCGGCGAATTCCTGACGCTGCTCGGCGAGAGCGGGTGCGGCAAGACCACCACCTTGCGGATCGTCAGTGGCTTCGAGGAGCCGACGGAGGGGGCGGTCTATCTGAACGGCGAGCTCGCGAACGGCGTCCCGCCGCATCGGCGCCGGGTGAACACCGTGTTCCAGAACTACGCGCTGTTCCCGCACATGAGCGTGGGCGACAACGTCGGTTACGGCCTGCGGTTCGACGGGGTCGGACGTCGCGAACGCCGGCGGCGTGCGGCGGAGATGCTGGCGCGCGTTGGGCTGGAGGACAAGATCGACAACGCGCCCGACGCCCTCTCCGGCGGCCAGATGCAGCGCGCCGCGCTGGCCCGGGCGTTGATCAAGGAGCCGGAGGTGCTGCTGCTCGACGAGCCGCTGTCGGCGCTCGACGCGAAGCTGCGCAAGGAACTGCAGCTGGAGCTCAAGCGGGTGCAGCGGCAGACCGGAATCACCTTCATCTACGTCACGCATGACCAGGAAGAGGCGCTGGTCATGAGCGACCGGATCGCGGTCATGGAGAGCGGCAAGATCCGTCAGCTCGGCAGTCCGGATGACATCTTCGAACGCCCGCACTCACGCTTCGTCGCCGAGTTCGTCGGTGCCTCCAACAAGCTGGACGGCGTCGTCCGGGAAACCGCCGGAAACACTGTCCAGGTGGCCCTGCCGAGCGGCGAGCGGCTGTCCGCCATGGCGCCACCGACCGGCACCCTCGACGTCGGAACCGCCGTGCGGCTGGTCATCCGCACCCAACAGCTGCGGATCGAGGACGACGCGGTTGCGCCGGCCGAGAACCTGCTGAACGCCACGCTGGCCGACGTCATCTACCTGGGGGTCGACCGCAAGCTGGAACTGCATCTCGCGGATGGCCAGCGTATCGAGCTGGAGGAGCGCGGCGACCGGCTGCCGGCCGATCTGTCGGAACGCATCGGCCGCTCGATCCGGCTGCAGGTGCCGCAAGACGCCGTGCACGCCTTCCCGAGCGGGGCCTAGCGATGAGGGTCTGGGGTTGGGTGCACCGCCATCGCATCGAGGCGCTCTGCCTGCTGGGCGCCGTCGCCTATCTCGCGATCTTCATCGTGCTGCCCTACGCGAACGTCGTGGTGTTCAGCTTCTGGGAAAAAGAGCTCTATTCGATCCAGCCGGCCTTCTCGCTGGACAATTTCGCCCGCGCGCTCGGCAACGACCTCTATCTCAGCGTGATCCTGAACTCGCTCCAGGTGGCGGCGGCCGTCACGCTGGCCTCCTCCCTGCTCGGCTATCTGCTGGCTTACTACCTGGCTGTGCATGCCCACCACTGGCGCAACCTGCTGTTCTTCCTGCTGATCGTGCCGCTATGGACCAGCTTCCTGCTGCGCGCCTACATCTGGAAGATCATCCTTGGCCGCAACGGCATCCTGAACTCGCTGCTGATGGAGGCGGGGCTGCTCGACCAGCCGGCCTCCTTCCTGCTCTACAATAAGTTCTCGATCGCGCTGGCGCTCACCTACATCTTCCTGCCGTTCGTGGCGCTTCCGGTCTACGCGGCGCTGGAGAAGATCCCCCAGCGCTACCTGGAGGCCAGCGCCGACCTGGGCGCGCCGGCGTTCGCCACCTTCCGCCATGTCGTCTTCCCGCTGACGCTGCCGGGACTGATCGCCGGCGCGACGGTGGTCTTCTGCCTGGCGTTCGGCGATTTCATCACCCCGGCCCTGCTGGGCGGCAGCGGGGACATCATGATCGCGAACGTAATCATCTCGCAGTTCGGCGCCGCCTACGACTGGCCGTTCGGCAGCGCGCTGGCGTTGCTGGTCGTCGCGATCGTGCTGGCGATCGTCGGGCTTTCCACGCGCCTCGCCAAGCTTGATGGGGGGCGCGCATGACCGGGCGACAACCAACGGGCGGACGCGTCTTCGCCGGCCTGGCCGCCGCGATTTTCCTGTTCCTCTACCTGCCGCTCGCGGTGCTGTTCGCCTTCTCCTTCCAGGAGAGCCGGGTGCTGTCGTGGCCGATCGAGGACTGGTCGCTGCGCTGGTACGCCTTGCTGCTGGAGGATAGCGAACTGCAAGGCGCGCTGCTGAACAGCGCGATCGTGGCCAGCGTCTGCGTCGTCGGCACGACCTTGCTGGGCGTGCCGCTCGCCCTGGTGTTGCGGCGCCTGGGCGGCCGGCTCGGGGCGCTACTTGAACGCACTTTCCTGCTGCCGCTGATCATCCCGCAATTGATCACCGGCCTGGCGCTGCTGCTGGTGCTGAACCGGAGCGGCATCGGGCTGTCGCTGGGGACCGTGATCCTCGGCCAGACGATCGTCTGGACGCCGATCGTGATGACCCAGGTCTACGCCCGCCTGCAGCGGGTCGACGCCAACCTGGAGCAGGCCAGCATGGACCTCGGCGCCAACCGGCTGCAGACCTTCTTCCTGATCACGCTGCCGAACATCCGCACCGCGGTGGTCGGCAGTGCGCTGCTCGTCTTCACGCTGTCGTTCGACGAGCTGCCCGTCACCTTCTTCCTCACCGGCGCGCAGAACACCCTGCCGATGCACATCTGGTCGATGCTGCGCATCGGCATCACGCCGGAAATCAACGCCATCGCCAGCCTGACCGTCGGGGTCTCGATCGTGCTGATCCTGATCGGCCTTCGCCTGCTGGCGCGCAACCGGGAGACCTGAGCTCATGCACGATGGCGTCAAGCAGTTCACCGACATGGTGCCCAAGGTCGACCTGTCCGACCGGGATGCCCTGGCGCTGCTGCTCGTCGACCTGCAGTACCACGACGCCTCGCCCGACCATGGCCTGACGCGGGCGTGGGAGCGCGCGGCCCCCGGGTCGATGCGCTACTACGCCGAGCGGCTGGAGACCACCGCCGTGCCGGCGGCCACCAAGCTGCTCGAAGCCTTCCGCCGGGAACGGTTGCAGGTCATACACCTCGTGCTCGGGTCCGACTACCGGGACCTGCGGGACTGTCCGCCGCGCTTCCGCGCCTGGACCCGCAACCTGGAAGCCGCCACCGGGGTCGCGGACGTCTGGTGGTCCGGCAACCCGAACTTCCGCATCCTGGACCCGCTGACGCCGGCGGCGGACGAGACGGTCGTGCAGAAGACCACCAACGGGGCGTTCAACGGCAGCTCGCTCGACAGCGTGCTGAGCCGGATGGGGATCACCACGCTGGTGATCGCCGGGGTGGTGACCAGCGCCTGTGTCGAGACCACCGCACGCGATGCCGCCGACCGCGGCTACCACTGCGTGCTGGTGTCGGAGGCAATGGCCGACTACGACCCGCAGATGCACGCCGCCACCTTGCGCGCCTTCGCGCTCAATTTCGGCCGTGTGGCCGAGACCGCAGACGAGGTGACGGCGGCGGTTCGGCAGAGGGAAGCGATCTAAAACAAGGCCGGGATGGTTCACGCTGAAGATAAATTAACCATCAGCGATTGAGCCGGCCGGCGGTTGGGTGGGTTGCCTGGAAAGCCCCCATGCAATTCAAAGAATACACGTATGCTCTCATCACATGATATTTCACTTTATATTTATACCGCGACCCAAGTATTAGGCATCTGGGGCGCTGGCGACCGGCCCCCGAATCCGATCAATCCTGTATTCTCTGGAGAGACGATGCCTAAGAAATTGCTGCTGGCCGGCGCGGCCGCCTTATTAATCGCTGGCGGTGCTGGCGGCTATCTGGTGTACACCAACCAGGCACGCGCCGAGGTCCGCGCTGCGCTGGACCGCTACCAAGCGCAGCTGCCGGAGGGTCAGATGTTCCGGTACGCGCACGTCGATGTCGGGCTATCGGGCGCAACGCTGAGCGATGTCGAGCACAGCTGGCAGACCCCGTCCGGGACCGTGACGCTGGACGCCGAGGAAGTGACCGTCAGCGATCCGGTCACCGAGGAGAACGGCCGCCTGGTCCGTCTTGGCTCGGTGTCCTGGCGCAACGCCGTCTTGATCGACGGCACGGGACTCCGAATCGAGACGGCCACGGGCTCTGCCGAAGATGTCATCCAGCCAGATACGCTCCGCCCCGGTCATCTGCCCGTCAGCGCGCTGTCGTTCAGCGACATGACCTTGAGCCGGGAAAACGACGACCAACGACTGACGGTCGCCAGCTTCGAGGCGAGCGGCGTTGCCGAGCAGGTCGTCGAGAGCGCAGAGGCGACGGATATCCGCGGCAATTTCGATGAGTCGTTCAGCATCGGCGAAGTCACCGCCTCCGCGATCGACTTCACCGAGCTCGGCAAGCTCGGGCAGAACCCGTCGCTTGCGGAGGTCACCACTGCGCTTTCCGAACGCAGCGCCGGCACCCTCACCTTAAACGACGTGTCGTTCACCAAGCACGAACGCGGAACGAAGCAAACGGCGACCTTCGATAGCCTCAAGCTGAGTCACGAAGCCTCCGACACCGGTGGCATCCTGCTGTCGATCGAAAACCGCGGCTTCACCCTGCCCGTCGCCCCAGACCAAGGATTGGCGGAACTCGATATCGACCAGATCACGGGCGACTTCTCGGCCGCCTACAACTATGACCCCGAAACCGGCGACCTCGCGGTGCGCGATTTCAACCTCGCGGTCAAAGAGCTGGGGACCCTCTCGGGCACGATCGAGGTGAGCGATATGCCCGACCTGCGGACGCTGGACCAGCGCCGGGGCGGCCCCGACTGGAGCGCCTCGCTGCGCGAGGCCAACCTGAGCTGGACCGACGCGGGCCTGCTTCAGAAGACCTATGCCCGGGTGGCCGAGGAGCGCAACGTTGACGTCGAGACCATCCGGCAGGAGGCCGTCCAAGACGTCGACCGGATGCTCGACCCGAAGACCGCCGATCCGATGCGCACCTTCCTGCGCGATGGCGGCACGCTCGAAATCACCGCCCAGCCGCCGAAGCCGGTGCCCTTCCAGGGCATCGTCATGTCCGCGATGATGCGCCCGCAAGCCTTGCAGAAGGGCCTCAATCTACAGGTGTCGGCGCACTGATACCTGAGACGCCCCGCCTCTGAAACACGCCTAAAGCGCCCGGTGGTCCCCCGCCGGGCGCTTTTCGGTGGTCCCGCCGATCAGACAGCCACGTGCCGGCAAAGCCTCCGCCGTGACGCTGGAGGGAATGGCTGCACGAAACAGGGTCATGCAGGTCGTAGCCGCGATCCCTACCATTCTGAGGCCGAGAATCTGTTCGGCCGCGTCATGCAGCATCAGCGCGCGAAGCCCTGCGGTGACGTCGAGCTCGCTCTGATCGAAGATCGAAAACATTCCGCACCTAACCTAATGGTGCAAAGGTAGCAGCGAGATCGAGGTCGCCGGCGAGCCCTACGCGGCCCAAGAGTTCGCGCAAATCAACATCGTGACCATGTCCGAGCACCTCAGCGCCAGCCGTCTATTCGAGATCCGGCGTCTGCGGGAGCCCGCGGTCGACTAGCGCGCGCCGGCGCATGCCCTTCCCCGGCGACGCATAAGACCCCGTCAGGCTGCTCAACCTGGCGGGGTCCTTGCGTTGGCCCTAATCGTCGCCGGCTTTATCAGCCAAGAGACGCCTCACTTCATCATCATCAAGTGAAACCACATTTTCTTGAATGTCTTTCAATCTGTCTTGAAAAAACTTCGCCAAACTCACAAAAGAGTCTAATGACATCGCAAGACGACATGCCACCTCACGACGCTGACCTTCTGTGTCGCTAAACCCCACAGTGTACAAATTCAACTTTACGCCGTTAGGCCCTGCCATAAAGCCGTGAACACCCTCAATGTAGTATTCTGGGTCGCCGCCCGGATGTCCGTAAAGCCTAATCGTCTCTCCGTTTTCTGAGGTTTTCTCATATATAAGCCGATCTGATACCATTGCTAAATCGCCCCTACTTAATCTGCTCAGGTTGACGCGTCGATTTTGACAAATCTCTTTTCACTACCCTGCGATGAAGTATTCGCTGTAAGATTCGCGGTTTGCCTCTGAGCAGATGGGACCGTCGGTTGCTTGGAGTTAGCGTTCTCTCGCGCCAAATCCTCGCATGGCGTAAGGACCAAATTAGGTCGGAAATTCATTGCACGAGCCATGTCAGATACAACTTCCAGCGTTAAATTACTGTTTCCATTCAGCCGCTGCGAGATTACTGATTTATTCAAGCCTAACCGATCAGCTAACTCGGTCTTAGTCAGCCCCTCTCTGCTTTCAGCCCTCTTCTGAAACGCGCATACTAACTGCCGATGCGCATCCATGAGAAAGCGCTGACGCCAAGTCGCGTAGTCTCCGCTATCAGACCTGGACAAGCGAGGCATAGTCGTTCTCCCGGGTGACCTTCGGTTCATCGAGATTAAGGTTGCTCCGATACCTTAGAATAAATTCAATTTCGTCTTTGCAGCCTGCCGATACGTCATTTTTGAATTTCGCTAAGACAATCAGAATGATCTTTGGCTGAACAAACCAACCAAAAAGGCGAACGCTATGACGTTCTGGCTTCGTTTTTAGTTCCCATATGCCGTTTTTCTTGGGCGCCAACCGTCGTACGTGCGCTCCCTCAAAGAGTAACGAGCCTGCAGACCATTCATCTAACAACGCCCTAACGTTCTGGAACGAGTGCTCGTTCGGTCCGTCTTTTCCAAGTTCCTGGGACGAGAAACACCACTCGTAGGCGGATGGGTCCATGTATGCGATCCGGTGTATCTGTTCATCCGGATCCAACCTGGGCTCAAACCGCTCTAGCGTGCCCTCGTCCCATAGATCATAGAGTGTTGGCACAAGTGTCAACCGCCAAAGTTGAAGTTTGGTAAAAACGCAACTGTCAAATTATAGTCGGCGTTCACGCGCCAACCAGTCCGGCAGCCTCACCCAGATCACCCCGGCGCCGACCAGCGCAGCCATGAAAAGCACGGCGTTGATGGCCTCGCTCCCCGTGACCTGCATGAGCGCGTACACAGCTGCGAACCATGCCACGTACACCCCAGCATCACCCATATCGCCGCTTGCTGGCTCAGCCCCATGTCGTCCCCCCGCCGAACTCATTTCGTCCGACAAAGCTACCACCTCAACGCCTAGCTCGCGACCATCGTTCGCGCTGCGCCGGACCGGACAAGCCCGTAAGCTCAAGCACCGCGCTGGTACCCACGGCGCCCGCGGAAACTCAAAATTTAGCAGTTTTCCGGGAAGTAAGCGTGGCGTCCCCTAGGGGATTCGAACCCCTGTTACTGCCGTGAGAGGGCAGCGTCCTAGGCCACTAGACGAAGGGGACACCGGGCGAACGACCACCAACGGGCGGGCTCGTGTCTAGCTGGGCCGTCTCATAACGAAAAGCCCGGGGGCTTTGCAAGATGTATCTGCAAGCGGGCGACAGTTTGTCCGCGCGCTGGCCGGATTGGCCGGCGCACCCACGGCGTCCGGCCTCGGCTGTGCGGGCGCCAGCGCGCGCTTAGGCCGCCTGGGCGGCGTGCCGGCCGGCGGCGTTGAGCAGGGCGTCGACGTGGCCGGGCTCGCTGTTCCAGGACACGACGAGCCGTGCGGTCACACGCGCGCTGCCCGAGTCGCCGCCCCCCCAGTAATAGAAGGTGAACCCCTCCGCGCTCAGCGCGTCCGCGACGCTCACGGGCAGCTCGCAGAACACCTCGTTCGCCTGCACCGGGTGGACCAGCGCGCAGCCCGGCAAAGCGTCCAGGCCGTCGCCCAAGCGGCGCGCCAGATCGTTGGCGTGGCCGGCGTTGAGCAGCCAGACGTCGTCGGCCAGGTAGGCCTCCAGCTGGGCGGAGATGTAGCGCATCTTGGAGAACAGATGCCCGGCCCGCTTGCGCCGGTATTCAAAGCCACGCGCCAGCTCGGGATCGAAGAACACGGCCGCTTCCGCCGCCAGGGCGCCGTTCTTGGTCGCGCCGAACGAGAGCACGTCGACGCCCGCCTTCCAGGTCAGCTCGGCCGGCGTGCAGCCGAGCGTGACCAGCGCGTTGGCGAAGCGGGCGCCGTCCATCTGCACCTTCAGGCCGTGGGCGTGCGCCACCCGCGCCAGCGCGGCAACCTCGTCGGGCGTGTAGACCGTCCCCGCCTCCGTCGCCTGGGTCAGCGCCAGCACGTGTGGCTGCACCGCATGCACGAAGCCCGGGGTGTAGTCGGCGAGCGCTGCTTCCACCGCTTCGGGCGTCAGCTTGCCGTGTTCGCCCGCCAGCGGGATCAGCTTGGCGCCGTCGGCGAACATCTCCGGGGCGCCGCACTCGTCGGTGTTGATATGGCTCTCGCGGTGGCAATAGACCGCGCCCCAGGGCGGCGTCAGGCAGGCCAGCGTGAGTGCGTTCGTCGCCGTACCGGTCGCGACCGGGTAGGCCAGCAGGTGCGCATGCTCGAACACCGCGCGCAGGCGCGCTTGCGCGCGGTCGGTGACGGGATCGTGGCCGTAGGACATCGCCGAACCGGCATCCGCCTGGCTCAACGCCTGCAGCACCTTGGGGTGCGCACCGGAGGTGTTGTCGCTGGCGAAGTTCATTGCGCGTCCTCTCGCTTTCCACCGGGGCGGATCCGACCCAATACCTGGCCGGCGACCGGGTCGACCACGACCAGCTGGTCGCAGCCATCCTGGCTGGGCCCGTCCAACCGGATCGCCAGCGTGCCGCCGCTTGGCACCGCGTCCACGATCCGGCAACTGGCGGCCATGTCCAGGTTCAGGTCACCGAATGCCTGCGTGCCCGCAGCCGAAGCCGGCCGCGGGGTCATCCCGCTGCCACCGGCCGGCGCGGCCGTCTCCTCGGCACTCTCGGGCCCGGTCAGGCGCATGGCGATCGTGACCACCACGACCGTAAGCCCGACCGCGATCAGCACGCCCATGCCGATGACCAGCCCCTTGAGCGCGCGCATGTTGGTATCTTGCTTCGCCATGATTCCCGTGGCTGTACCTGGATAGGGCGTGAATGCCTGTTGCGTGATCGCCTGGAACAGCGGACAGTCCGCGCCCAATCCCTTGGACCCGTGAAGCCGACCGCAATGACCGCCCCTCACCCTGCCGATTTCGACGCGCCAGCCGACGACACTGCAGAGCACGGCCCAGAATCTCCGGACGCGCCGGCGGCGCCCAGTGCGGTGCACAGCGTCGAGGTCGATCCGGAAGCGGACGGCCAGCGCATCGATCGGGTGCTGACGGCCGCCCTGCCCCAGCTGTCGCGCAGCCGGCTGCAGGCGCTGATCCAGGCGGGATGCGTCAGCGCCGATGCGCGGACGATAGCCGAGCCCAAAACCCGCGTAAAGGCGGGCCAGCGGCTGGCCGTGACCGTCCCCCCGGCCGCGCCGGCGGCGCCGGAGGGTGAGGCCATCCCGCTCGACGTCGTCTACGAGGACGCCGCCCTGATCGTGGTCGACAAGCCTGCGGGCCTGGTCGTGCACCCCGCGCCCGGCAACGAGACCGGCACGCTGGTCAACGCCCTGATCGCGCACTGCGGCGATAGCCTGCAAGGAATCGGCGGCGAGCGGCGCCCCGGCATCGTGCACCGGCTGGATAAGGACACCAGCGGCCTGATGGTCGCCGCCAAGACGGACGTCGCGCACCAGGCCCTGGTGGCGCAGTTCGCCGAACGCGAGATCGACCGCGCCTACCGCGCGCTGTGCTGGGGCGTACCCGATCCGGTGCGCGGCCGCCTGACCGGCGACATCGGCCGATCACCGCAGAACCGGAAGAAGATGGCCGTGGTCGAACGCGGCGGCCGGCCCGCGGCCACGCAGTACCAGGTGCTCCGCACGCTGGCCCGCGGGGCGGTTGCCGAGCTGACGTGCAAACTGGAAACCGGGCGCACCCATCAGGTCCGCGTGCACCTGGCAGAAGCCGGGCACGCCCTGCTGGGCGACCCGACCTATGGCCGCCAGCGCACCCGGGTGCTGCGTGAGTTGCCAGAGGCGGCGCAGCAGGCCGTACGAGGTTTCACCCGGCAGGCATTGCACGCCGAACGGCTGGGCTTCGCGCATCCGGACGACGGACGCTGGTGTGCCTTCGAGCGGTCGGTGCCCGAAGACTTGCAGCAAGTGATCGACGCCCTGTCCCGCGTGACTTGAAAGACGCGGCAGAGATTCACATATCTTGTATCCAATGCGTGGAAACACTCGGCGACGCAGGGACATTGACGCCGCGCTTTTTCCCAAAACAGCAATGCCATCAAACCCACACGACACCTAGGCGCGCACGTTGGCTCTGAGTCAACGCTGTGTTGAGCTGCATGTTCTGGACCTTGCCCGGCCATGGGTCGTTAATTGGGGTATAATGGTCTTATAGAGCGCCGCCCTTGGCTGCCTGCGCCAGCGCGCTACGCTTGGCGAACGGCAGTCTGGAGCGAACTACGGCTCCTAGCCGGCCATGGCCTGAGATACCAGTAGGTATTCCACGGTCAGGTCTGCGCCGGTCAACCTGCGGCGTCCGATGGCCTGTGGCCCAGGGCGTCGCGGACGATACTTGGACGAACGCGTGGAGGATCAGTCGGACGATGGCGCAACCCCAGCTTCCCACCGTTCCCAGCGAAGGCAACCTGTCGCGGTATCTCCAGGAGATCCGCAAGTTCCCGATGCTGGAGCAGAACGAAGAGTACATGCTGGCCAAGCGCTGGCGTGAGGACAACGATACCGAGGCCGCGCACAAGCTGGTGACCAGCCACCTGCGTCTGGTCGCCAAGATCGCCATGGGCTACCGCGGCTACGGCCTGCCGCTCTCCGAGCTGATCTCGGAAGGCAACGTGGGCATGATGCAGGCGGTCAAGCGCTTCGACCCGGAGCGCGGCTTCCGGCTGGCGACCTACGCCATGTGGTGGATCCGCGCGGCGATCCAGGAGTACATCCTGCACTCCTGGTCGCTGGTGAAGATGGGCACCACGGCGGCGCAGAAGAAGCTGTTCTTCAACCTGCGCAAGCTGAAGGGCCAGATGCAGGCGATCGACGAGGGCGACCTCAATCCCGAACAGGTCGAGACGATCTCCGAACGCCTGAACGTGCCGGAAAACGACGTCATCAACATGAACCGGCGCCTGGGCAGCCCGGACCATTCGCTGAACGCACCGCTGCGGCAAGACGGTGACGGCGAGTGGCAGGACTGGCTGGTCGATGACGGCGAGAACCAGGAAAGCCGGCTCGCCGACAGCGAGGAGATGACCCAGCGGCGGCAACTGCTGCAGGAGGCGATGGGCGCCCTGAACGAGCGCGAACGCCACATCCTGAACGAACGCCGCCTGAAGGAGAACCCGACCACGCTGGAGGACCTGAGCCAGGAGTACGGCATCAGCCGCGAGCGCGTGCGCCAGATCGAGGTGCGCGCCTTCGAGAAGCTGCAGAAGGCGATGCGCAACGCCGCCAAGGAAGGCCGCCTGCAAAACGCCCCGCAAGCAGAGGCGCAGCAGGCCGCGCGCTAGCCGCAGCCGACGCTAAGCACGCAACACGCTGAAAGAGGGCCGGCTGTCACACGATGGCCGGCCCTCTTTGTATCGTCCCCTCCGCCGCCGACCACGCAGTCGTGATCCCCTGTGTTTTGGCTAACCCCTCGCGTGCGGACATATAGATGGGCAGCTTCGCGTTCACGGCTTGCAGGGAGGCTCCCGCCATGATCCGCGTTTCCACCCGTGTCCGTCTGACACTGGCCGCACTCGTACTGACGGTCGTCGCCGCCTTGAGCCTGATCGGCGGCGCGCGCGCCTTCTTCGGCTCCGACGACAAGACCGCCTATTTCGCGGAAGACGGGATCGCCATCCGCGGCTACGATCCAGTCGCCTACTTCGACCAGGGCGCGCCGGTTAAGGGCAGCGCCGAACACAGCCTGACGTGGCAGGGCGTCACCTGGCAGTTCGCCAGTGCCGCGCACCGGCAAGCCTTCCAGGACACTCCCGAGAAGTACGCCCCGGCCTACGGCGGCTATTGCGCCTATGCGGTCGCCAAGGACCAGCTCGCCTCGATCGATCCGACCGCCTGGCGAATCGTCGATGGCAAGCTGTACCTCAACTACTCAGCTTCCATCCAAGATACCTGGGAAGAGGACATTCCAGGCTATATCAAGCAGGCGGAGATCAACTGGCCCGACCTCGACCCAGCGCGGCAGTAAACTACTTGAGCCATCGCGCGGTCCCCGAACCGACCCCGATAGGCGATCCATGCCCCAGAGGTCAGTTCGGTCGATACAGTTCGCTGCGTAACCTATCGCAAGCTTTACCGGTTGGTCGAAAGGCTGCGGTACAGCTCGGTGCCCTCGACGGCAAGTTGACTGGCCTCGGCCACGGCACTGGAGATCGCATCCAGCTTATCGTTGGTGTCGGAGGTCGCCTGGGTCGCCTCGTTCACGCTGCTGGCCATCTCCCGGGAACTCGCGCTCTGCTCCTCGACACTGCCGGCCACGCTGGAAATGCTTTCCTCCACCGTGCCGACGGCCTTGCGGATCGCCTCCAGCCGCTCGACCACGTTGTTGGTGGTCGTCTGAGCCCGCGCGATCTCCTTGGAGATCTGGTCGGTTGCCTGCGCCGACTGGCCGGCCAGTTGCTTGACTTCCTGTGCCACCACGGCGAAGCCCTTGCCCGCCGCGCCAGCCCGCGCCGCCTCGATGGTCGCGTTCAGCGCCAGCAGGTTGGTCTGCTCGGAGATATCCCGGATCAACTCGACGATATTGTTCATATCCTCCGCAGCCGTGGCGAGCTCGCTGGTCAAGGCGTCGGCACGCACCGTCTCCTCGCGCGCGCCTTCGACCTGCTCACGGGACTGCTGCATACTATCCGAAATCGATTCTGCCGAGCGCTGAAACTCTTCCGCCGCCGCGGCGACCGTCTGCATTGTTTCCAGACTGCGGGCCGAGGTGCCGGCGGCATCCGTCGCCTGGCTGTTAGCAGATTCGATTGCACGGACGATTTTCGACAGGTTCTGATCGACCTGCTGGCCGACTTCGCGCGCCCGCTCCCATCCGGTCACCTTCTCGGTGACATCAACGCCATATTTGATGACTTTGATAACCGCGCCATCAGGATCGAAAATCGGGTTATAGCTCGCCTCCAACCACAACGAACTGCCATCCTTTCGGATTCGCTGGAACTGACCGCTTTGAATTTTGCCAGCCGCCAGCGACTTCCAGAACCGGCGATAGTCCTCACTCTGGGCCTCTTTCTGCGTCACGAAAATCTTGTGATGCTGACCGACGAGCTCCTTTAATGTATAATCGCAAGCCTTCAGGAAATTGTCGTTGGCCCAAAGTATTTGACCATCAGTTGCAAAATGAATCACCGCTTGCGAGCGGTTAATCGCCGCGATTTGCCCCTGCAGTTCGGCATATTCGAGCGTTGTGTCGGTCACGTCCGTGGCGAATTTGACGACCTCGATCGGTGTCTTGCCGTCCCGGCCGAAAATGGGGTTATAGGAGGCCTGCAGCCATACCAAGCCTCCCGTCTTGGACACGCGCTTGAAGAGGCCCGACTGGAACTCGCCGCGCGCCAATCTACGCCAGAACTGCCGGTAGTCGTCGCTTTTCGCCAGCGCTTCGGGGACGAACATGCGGTGGTGATGTCCCACCACCTCCGCACGGCTATAGCCGACGACGTCGAGAAAGCGCTGGTTCGCCTCCTTGATCGTGCCATCGGGTTCGAAGCGGATGATCGCCTGCGAGCGATCAAGCGCGTCGACAATCGCCTTGGACTGGCTGTTAGCGCGCGAAAACATGAACAGGTGCCATTCCTTCATAAGCTGTACGCCGAACCGCGTCGGCCATCTAAACGATCCGGAGACCGCGACCGGCAACGCACGCAGGGCGCGCACCCAGGGCTTCCTGCTCAAAATATTGTGGCTGGAAAGTTTATTTGCCCTTAATGCGGCGCAGAATTCAGAAAAATGGTAAATTGGGCACCTTATGCCCCTGTCCCAACGTTTCTGACCGGGCGCGCCCGGAGGCATGGGCACATCTCCCCAAAAGGACACCCGGCTCCAGTTTAGGCGACCTTGCGGCGTTAATGGACGGCGGAGAAAACGCCAACAACCCGATTCGGGTCCGTCTAAAACCCCCGGCTCCACAACAGCGTGCCGGCGATCGTCCAGAGCACCAAACCGATCACCAGATCGATCCCCCGCCAGACCTTCGGCCGGGCCAGCACGGGCGAAAGCCATGCCGCGCCTGCCCCGAGGCCGACGAACCATACCGCCGAGGCCAGGATGGCGCCGCCGGTGAACACCACGCGCTGGTCGGTGGGGAACTGACCGGCGAGGCCGCCCAGCAGCACAACGGTGTCCAACCAGGCGTGCGGGTTCAGGATCGAGAAGCCGAGCGTGGCCGTCACGATCGCCCGGGTACTGAGGGCGTCTGGCGCATCCGCCGTGTTCAGGGTTTGAGGCTTCAGCGCGTTTTTGAGCGTCAGCCCGCCGTAGACAATCAGGAAGGTAGCACCGCCGTAGACTGCAAGTTTGGTGAGGATCGGCGAACTCGCGACCAACGATCCCACCCCCACCGCGCCCAGCATGATCAGCGCAGAATCGCACAGTGTGCAAAGGACCACGACCAGCGCCACGTGGTGCCGGCGCAACCCCTGGCGTAGCAGGAAGGCATTCTGCGCCCCAATCGCGACGATCAGGCCAAGGCCAATGCCAAAGCCTTGCCATCCGGCACCCAGTAGCGGGAGCAGGTCGCTCAAGACGCTCACCTCCTCAAGGAAGCCCGACCGGGCGCGATATCATCCAACAGACGTCCAACCTTGGACCAGATCGCGACATCAGGCACCGAACGCGCGACCGTGGGCGCTGTAACACGCCAAACGGGCTCGCGCCAGAATTGCGAGCCATACGTCAATCAAAAGAGCGGTCTAGCGGCGCCCGTCAGCCCGCTGTGGCAGGCGCCGCATCGTGCTCGTCCAGGCCCGCCGCCTTGACGTCGGCCGCAACCTCCGGCCCCCAGTCCTTCTCCAGCGCTTCCTGCTTCTTCTGCAGTTGCCGGATACGCCGGGCGGTTGTCCGGGCGTGATAGGCGCGCAGCACCGGCGGCAACAAAGCAAACAGCAACCACCCAACCGCAGCCGCGCCATAGGCGGCAAGCCAGGTGACGGGATCCGACATCACCCATTGCGCGGAAGCGACGTCATGCCCCCTGTTCCAGACCTCGAGCACGGCGGGCAGACTGCCGGCCAGGTTCAGCAGGCAGACCGAGGTTGCCAGCGCCCGACCCGGCTGACGGTCGACCAGCCAGGCGGCCAGGGTCGGCATCATGCAGACCACCAGCACCAGCGTCGTCGGCAGCAAGACGGCCGCCGCTGGCAACAACAGCACAATCAACGACAGCGAACGCCAGAGACGCCGCCCGCCCGGGTGCGCGGACGCCTGCCGTGCGGCCGACTTGGCAGCTGGCCGGCGGCTCATGGGTAAACCTCCCTCATCATAGGGCGTAGACGATCGAGACCAGCATCACGATCAGCCCCGAGGTGATCGCCGAAACGGCGGTGGCGACCGACCGCGTGGACCGGGCAACGTTGGCGGCGCTGGTCAGTCCGCCTTCCTCCAGCCAGGCGATATCGCGGGCAAGCTGACCGTACTGGGCCTTGGCGTGCTGAAAGGCCTCCTTGTCGCGCCGACGCAGCTCCGGGTCGGCAGCGGCCGCGCGCAATTCCGCCAGCGAGCCGGATTTCACCGCCCGTTCGATCCGGCGCTTCACCTTCTCCCGGACCTGCCGGTTGTGCAGCGAGTCGGTCAGCGGGGATAGCTGGCGGGCCACCCATTCGCACAGGGCGGGCAGTTGGTCCGGCCCGTAGCGCCGCTGAAGATCGGCCAGCAAAGCAACCACGGCCTGCGCACGGTTGGCAGCGCTCGGATCGCCCAGTCCCTGGATCAAGCGATCGGGCGCCGGCTTCATGTTGGCCCCACAGAAAGCGGCGACGTGCCGATCGACCGGGGAGGCATCGGGAACATCCTGCTCGGCCCGGCGCTCCAGGGCGGGAAGCAGTTCTCCCACCTCGCAGACATAGGATTCAGCTAGCAGCGGCGACTGACACGGCCACCCCGGATTGTATTCGTACAGCACGCGTTCCATGCCATAGCCCGGCTGGTCGCGTTCGATGTACCAGAGCATCCGCTCGAACTGCTGCAACACCTGGGGGTGATCCGGGCGCTGCTGTGGTTGCGCCTCCAGCCAACGCTCCGGCAACTTGCTGCGCAGCACCTCGATGAAGGCGGTGCGTCGGTCGCGGTTCTCGAAGCCGAGCGCGAACGCCTGAGCAATGGCGTCGACCCGGGCAGCGAAGCCGCGCAGGCGGATCGGCCCGGCCGGGTCGAGGGTGACGAGCGCGCGCGCGAGCGAGCGGTCGTCGCCGCCGTCGCCGAACTGCGTACTCGCCAAAGCCGCCGCGAGGGCCTTGCTCTGCTTCTCATCCGGCAGGCTGCGCTCAGCCCAGCGCACCAAATCACCGGAGGAGAGGACCCGCAGCGCTTCGGTCCAGTTGTTGGCCAGGGCATGAGCCAGCGACGGCGCGGTCCAGTAATCCCGGCCTTGGAACGTGAAAGCCCGGCGCGCCTTGGTCGGCAAGGAGGCCTGCTTGGGGCTCTGCCGGCGACCGTTCAGCCAGGTTTCCAGTTGCTGCAACGTCCAGCGTTCGTCGACCCGGTCGCAGAGCAAGCCACGCAGCGGCTCCATCAGGGTCAGCGAGACACGTGCCTGCCCCATCAGGGCGGCATAGCTGCCCTTGGCAATCTTTTGAGCGACGATCGTCGCCGGATCGGCCTTCGAGAAGGGATCGTTGCCGCGCAGAATCAGCGCCATCAGGACGCCAAGCGCATAGAGATCGTCGGTGATCGTACCAGCCCCCCGCCCCACCGCCAGGGCCTGACCACCATCGATCGGCTCATACACTGCGGGCTGGGTCATGCCGGCGGGCGCGCTCGCGCATTCGCCCAGCATACAGGGGCCATTGCCGGCGTCCGCACAGTAGACATTCGCGGCGGAGATCGCCCGGTGGGTCAAGCCGCGGGCATAGACTTCCCGCAACGTACGGTACGCTGGGCGCAGCACGCGCTCGACCAACTGGTCCTCGCGCATCGTCGGGATTTCATCACCACTGGGGGCCAGCACCGGGTCAACCGGGCGATCGTAGCAGATGGCGTAGCGCCGTTCGCCGCCCCCCCACACGACCGGGCCCCAGTCGATCGGGATCATCAAGGCCACGCCGCGCACCTTGGCCAGACCGTGCAACGCTTCCAGGCGCGGCGGCACCTTGGGGTCGCAGATCAGCACGAACACCTGCTCGGTCGGCGTTCGGCTGTCACTCGCCGCGAAAGCTTGCGCGGTCGGCCGGTCCAGCTCCGGCAGCCGGGTGGTCAGGTCGATCGTGATGTGCTTGCCGAGATGCGTCTCGCGCGGGCCACCTTTCGTGGCGCCGGACTCCGGGCGCGCCTTTTCGGCCTTGGGCTTGTCCGCCTTGGGCTGCTCGCGCTTGGGCGACTCAGCCGCGGCGTCCGTGGTGCCGTCAGTGGCTGCAGCCCCCGTGCCCGCCGTTTCTTTGGTTGCCGCCTCGCTCATCCGCTTGCCCGTTCCCAAAACGCATGACGGGCGACAGCAGGTCACCCGTGCGCTACTCCGCTGGGCGCATGGAAGCAGGGGAACGAAAAGATATTGTTAACGGCACCATTGCACGGGTCGCGTGTGGTCGGGCCGGGTAACACATCGGCCCGACCAGCTCACACGGGCCGCTCCAACCCCACGCGATCCAGGGCCATGGCCTGACGTTCGGCGAGCCGGTCGACGTCGAAGTCCTGGATCAGCTCCTGGAACAGGCGGTGCCAATTCACTTCCGCCTTCAGATGCATGAACACCGATCCCAGGCCGATCGCCGCGCGGTCCATCAGGACGAACTCGCGCGGCGGGCGCACGCCGCCGAGGCGCTTGAGCTCGCGGTGGACCTTGTTGACCAGTTCGGCGCCCTCCTTGATCGAGTCCCCCTTCTGGATCGGCTGCACCCGGTCCTCCAGCAGCGGCCCGTAGAGGTAGCGCGCCCACATGTTGAGCGTCTCCAGCACGTCATCGTTCAGATCGGAGAAGCCCCAGCATGTGTAGGCCTCGCGCGCCAACGCGTCGTCGTTCCGCTGCAATGCGTGGTAGAGGTCGATCACCCCCTTCACGAAGGTCGGCGAGAACACGCGGATGCAGCCGAAGTCCATCAGGTTGATCGACTGGTCTTCCGGGCGGACGGTGTAGTTGCCCAGGTGCGGGTCGCCGTGGATCACACCATAGTAATAGAACGGCACGTACCACGCCCGGAACATGTTGTAGGCGACGCGGTCGCGCTGCGCCTGATCGGCGTGGTCGCGGATGAAATCCATCAGCCGCGCCCCCTCGACCCAGGTCATCGACAGGAGTCGCTTGGACGACAGTTCCGGCACCGGCTCCGGCACCTGTACGCCCGACTCCTCGTTCAGCATGTCTCGGTAGAGCGCCATGTTGCGGCGCTCGCGGTCGTAGTCGGTCTCCTCGCGCAGACGCGCGGAGAGCTCCTGATAAATCTCGCTGGTGTCGATCGCGTTGTCGTAGCGCCTGTAGATCGACAGCACCCAACGCAACTGGGTCAGGTCCGCTTCCACGGTCGACTGCATGTCGGGGTACTGCAGCTTGCACGCCAATTGACGGCCTTGCTGGTCGACCGCGCGATGCACCTGCCCCAACGAGGCGGCGGCGACCGCTTCGTGGCTGAACTCCTGAAACTGCTTGCGCCAGCCGGGGCCGAGCTCGCTGGTCATCCGGCGCTTGACGAACGGCCAGCCCATGGCCGGCGCGTTGGACTGCAGCTGCTGCAGCTCCTGGGCGTATTCCTTGGGCAGCGCCTCGGGAATGGTGGCCAGGATCTGCGCTGCTTTCATCAACGGACCCTTGATGCCGCCCAGCGCCTGGCGCAGCTCGCCGGAATGCTTGAGGGAGTCGAGTTCCCGTCCCAGGAAGCGCTTGCCCGCCATCTGCGTGACCACGCCGGCCATCGACGTCCCAACCTGGGCGTAGCGCTGCACACGCCGGCCGAACCGGCCCTCCTCGTAGTCGCGCCCGCTTTCCCGCCGCGCCGCGCTCTCCGCGTCGTCGTAGTGGGACGCGTCATACAAGCCCTCGGCCGGCGTCTCGGATGCACGGCCGGACGTTTCGGTATCCGTGTGGGTTGGGCGGGTATCGCCGCGGCTGTCGGCCATCGCTGGTCTTTCCCTTTTGCGCCCTGGTAAATTGGCTGGCCAGGGCCGCTTGTCCAGTCGTCCCACTGCGGGCGCGCGCCCAGACGCAGATCCTACCGCTGCCAACCACGACCAACACCGAGCGTCCAAGCGACAGCCATGCTGCTGCCCTACACCATCGAGGTCTTTTTCGCGGCGATGACGCGCTACAACGCCGACCACGCAGTCTTGGTGGCGTTGCTGGCCGTGCTCAGCGCAGTGGCATTTGGGCTGGCCGTCCAGGGCACACGCGGGGTCTGGCAGGACCGCTGCGTCGGCGCCCCCCTGGCCGCGGGGGCGCTGATGAGCGGCTGGGCGCATCAGGGCGGGATGATGGCGGACCTGAACTTCATGGCCGCCGTTTATGCCCCGGTGTGGATCGCCCAGGCGGCGCTGCTGGCCGCCGCGCTGATTTTCCGGCCGCAGTTGCAGTTCACCGGGCCGGCCGACGTCGCGCGCGTTGGCGGGCTCGCGATCGCTGCACTCGGCCTATTCGGGCACCCGCTAACGCTGCTGGCGCTCGGCACCGCGCCCGGCAGCCTACCGCTTGCCGGCAGTGCACCGGACGCCACGACGATGCTCACGGCCGGGCTGCTCGCCGCCGCGCATGGACCCCGCTGGCTGCGACTCTGCCTGCTGCTGGTGCCGCTCGCCTGGGGCGGGGTCGCGGGGACCAGCGCCTATCTGCTCGCGTTCCCGCTGGACTATGCCGTGCCGGCGGCAGCGCTGGCGGCCGTCGCACTCACCCTGGCGGGACGCCGTCGCGGCTAGACGCAGCGTCCGCCGTCGACCGGCAGCACGGTGCCGGTGATGAAGTCGGCCTCGTCGCTTGCGAGATACAGCGTGGCCTTGGCGATATCCTCCGGCCGCGACAGCCGGCCCATCGGCACGGTGGCTTCGAATTTCTTGCGGTTTTCCGGCGTGTCGGGAACGCCCATGAAGGATTCCAGCAGCCCCGTCTCGCCCATCACCGGCGCAAGCGCGTTCACCCGGATGCCATCGGGCGCCAGTTCGACCGCCATCGACTGGCTCAGCAGGTTCACCGCGCCCTTGGAGGCGTTGTACCAGGTCAGCCCGGGACGCGGGCGCACCCCGGCGGTGGAGCCAACATTGACGATGACGCCGAAGCCGCGTTCGCGCATCTTCGGCACCACGGCCATGGTCATCAGGTAGATCGACTTCACGTTGACGTCGAACACCTTGTCGAATTCGGCCTCGCCGACCTGGAGCATCGGCTGGTTCTTGTGGGTGTAGCCGGCGTTGTTGACCACCGTGTCGACCGGCCCGAAGGCGGCCTCCGTCTCCGCGACCATGCGTTCGATATCGGTCTGCTTGGTGACGTCGCCCTGAACCGCGATGGCGCTTGCGCCGATCTCGCCGGCGACGCGTTCGGCCGTCTCGCCGTTCAGGTCGGCGACGCAGACCTTCGCGCCTTCCTGGGCGAACAGCTTGGCGATCGCCGCGCCGAAACCGCTGCCCGCCCCGGTCACGATGGCGATCCTGTTGGCTAGCCGCATGATGCGTTGCTCCCCTGTCTTGCTGTTGTCGGATCTTGTTATTGGGTTCGGACCTTAGGACGCTATCAGCTTGCCGCTTCAGTGCCGAGATAAAGCGCGCCGATATCCTGGCGGTCGCACAGGGCCGCCGCCCCGTCTTGCAGGCGCACGCGGCCACTATCCAGCAGCACGCCGCGGTCGACGTAGCCGAGCGCCTGCTTGGCGTTCTGCTCCACCATCACCACCGCCGTGCCGGTCTCCCGCAGCCCGGCCACCATCTCGAAGATGCGCGTGACCAGCGCGGGCGCGATCCCGGCCGACGGCTCGTCCAGCAGCATGACCGACGGCTCCGGCATCAGCGCGCGGGCGAGCGCCAGCATCTGCCGCTCGCCGCCCGACAGCGTGCCGGCGCGCTGGTCCAGGCGCTCAGCCAGGCGCGGGAACAAATCACCCAATTCGGCGATCCGGGCCCGCCGACGACGGGCACTCAGCCGCACGCCACCGATCTCCAGATTCTCGCGCACGCTCATCGAGGTGAAGACGTTGGCAACCTGCGGCACATAGCCAAGGCCGGCAGCAGCCAGCGCCTCCGGCTTGCGACCCGTCACCTCGCGTCCATCGAGCCAAACCTTGCCGGCGGAGGGTGCGACCTGCCCGGCAAGCGCCTTGATCAACGTCGACTTGCCGGCCCCGTTCGGACCGAACACCAGGATCTGTTCGCCCCGGTCGACCCGCAGGTCGATCCCGAACAGGATCTGCAGCTCGCCGTACCCAGCCTCCAGCCCGGCGACGTGCAGCAACGGCGCGTCCGTCATGCCGTCTGGCTCCCGCCCAGATAGGCCTCGATCACGGCCGGGTTTTGCTGCACCTGCGCCGGGGTGCCCTGGGCCAGCACGCGGCCCTGGTGCATCACGATCACCTGGTCGCACCAGCGCATGACCAGATCCATCTCGTGCTCCACGATCAGGAAGGAGGTGCCCTGGCGGTTCAACTCGCCGATCTGCGCGAAGATCTCGCCCGCCAACGTCCGGTTCACCCCCGCCGCCGGCTCGTCGAGCAGCATCAGGTTCGGCCGGCGGATCATCTGCCGGCCAAGGTCGAGCAGCTTGCGCTGGCCGCCCGACAGGTGCGCGGCAGGTTCGTCGCGCAGCCGGGCGAGGTTCAGGAAGGCCAGCACCGCCTCCGCCCGGCCGGCGATCTCCTGCTCCAGCGCCCGGCGGCCGGCGATCCGCAGCCAGGCGGTCGCCAGGCTCTCGCTGCGCGCATCGGCGCCGGCGACCATCAGGTTTTCCCAGACGGTCAGGTGCGCGAACAGGCGCGGGTTCTGAAAGGTGCGCGCGAGACCGGCGTGCGCCACCGCCTCCGGGACCAGCCCGGTGACCGACCGGCCGTCGAGCTCGACACGTCCGGCATCCGGGCGCTGGACGCCGCTGATCAGGTCGATCATCGTCGACTTGCCAGCCCCGTTGGGTCCGATCAGGCCGGTGATCCGCCCGCGCGCGAGCTCGAAGCTGGCACCGTCGACCGCCGTCAGGCCGCCGAAGCGCTTGTACAGGTCACTCACGCGCAGGATCGGTGCCGTATCGCTGGCGTCCTGGACCGGTTCGGCTGGCGCGGCGGCCAGCGCCGGCACCGTTCCGTTGAAAGCCGGTGCCTTTCGCGGCTTGTCCGGCCAGACCCCGCGCGGGAAATAGCGCACCACCAGGATCAGCAGCAGACCAATCAGGACGAAACGCAGGGACGGCACGAAACTGGGATTGCCGGCCGCCAGCTCGCTCAACCCCGGCACCGCGTCCAGGAAACGCGTGCCCTCCCGGATCGCGATCAGCAGGAAGGCGCCGACCAGTACGCCCAGGTGGTTGCCGGTGCCGCCTAGCAGCATCGCCAGCCAGATCTGGAAGGTCACGATCGGCACGAACTGGCCGACGTGCACCACCCCCAGCGAGTGCGTCCAAAGGCTGCCGGCCAAGCCGCCCAGCGCACCGCCGATCACCAGTGCCTGCAGCTTGGTCCGCGCCGTGCGCTTGCCAAGCGTGCGGGCCGCCAGTTCATCATCGCGAATCGCGCGCAGCAGCCGCCCGAACGGCAGCTCGCCGGCGTGCCGAACGGCCCAAACCAACGCGCCCACGATCACGATGCAGCCCAGCAAGTAGGCGTACGCGTACAGCTCGCCCGGCACGTAGGTACCGAGGCCCGGCTGCGGCACCTCGGTGATGCCGAATTCGCCGCGGGTCAGCCAGGTCTCGTTCGACAGGGCGTAGCGCACAACCTCCGCCATCGCGAACGTCGCGACCGCGAGATAGTGCGTACGCAATCGAACCGCCGTCACGCCGATCAGGAGCGCAAGCCCCCCGCCGATTACCCCGGCCAGCACGAACCCGGCAAGCCACGGCAGGTCGAGCCCGATGGCGTACTGCGCCCCCGCCTCTGCGTAAGCCGTGGACCCCGGCGGCGGCAGGGTCGCAAGCGCGCTGGTGAACGCCCCGACGGCGAAGAAGGCGACGTAGCCGAAGTTGAGCACCCCGGCGAAGCCGAACTGCACGTTCAGCCCGACCGCGAGCAGACCGTAGATCAGCCCCAGGGTGATCAGCGAAGTGGCGAAGGCGAGCAGGTCCATGGCCTCAGGCCCGCCCGCCCATCAGGCCGCGCGGCCGCGCCAGCAGCACCGCGATCAGCAGCACGAACGCGAAGGCGTAGGCATAGTCGGCGGAGACATAGGACGCCCCCAGCTCGACCCCGAGGCCAACAATCAGCCCGCCCAGCATCGCGCCGTAAGGGCTGCCGATCCCACCCAGCAACACGGCGGCAAACACCACCAGCAGGAAGCGCCAGCCCATGTCGGGATCGAGCGTGACCTGCGTCACCGCCAGCAGGATGCCGCCAAGCGCGCCGATTGCCGCCGACAGAAACCAGGTCGCGGCCAGCACGCGCGGCGCGGCGACCCCGGCGGACCGGGCGAGCGCGGCATCGTCCGCCACCGCCCGCATGGTCTTGCCCAGCATGGTCCGGCTCAACAGCAGATGCACCAGCGCCATGGCAAGCAGCGCGAGTGCGATGGTCACCACCTGTTCCTTGGGCACGAACACCCCCGCGACATCCCAGGGGCGCAGCAACGGTAGCGGGAAGCGCAGCGGGTTGGCCCCGGCCAGCATACGCACCGCATTGTGCAGCACGAACGCCACCCCGACGCTGGTCACCAGCAGGGGCAACAAACCGCGCTGCATCAGCGGATCGAACGCCAGCCGGGCGATCAGCACACCGGCCGCCCCCACCGCGACCACGCTGACCAGCCCGGCCAGCGGCAAAGCCAACCCGGCCCCGACCAGCGCCAGCGTGGCGTAGGCGCCCAGGGTCAGAAACTCGCCATAGGCGAAGTTGATGAACCTGGTCACGCCATAGGACAGCGTGAGCCCGACCGCACTGACCGCGATCGTTCCGCCCAGCGCCAGGCCATAGACCAGCGTCTGCAGGAAGGCGTTCAGGTCCATTCCGGAATCCGCGAGAAGAGACGGCCGGCTAGAGACGAAGGGCGTCAGTCCAGCGCATCGGCGGCGATGGTGGAGACGGTGGTCCAGCTGCCGTTCTGCACCTGGCGGATGCCGAAGGGGGCGGTGATGTTGCCCCAGGCGTCGAAGTCGATCGGACCGACGAGACCGTCGTAATTCACCTCGCCACCGTCCCGCAGCACCTGGGCACCTTCGGTATAGCCATGAACGACGGTCTTGCCGTCACCCGGGTTGGCAACCTTGTCGATGTTCGCCGCGATCGTGGTTCGGCTGATCTCGCCATCCTTCAAATGCGCGCGCAGCATGGCGAGCGCGACCACGTTCATCGCGTCGAAGGTGTTGGTGGCGAAAATCTGCGGGTCCTTGCCGGTGGCTTCCTGGAACCGCTGCTCGAAGGCGCGGTTGCGCTCGGCGCTTTCCTCCGAGGCGACCTCCTCCAGACCGTAGATACCTTCAACCAACTGCGCCCCGGCAAGCTCGATGAAGTCGGCGTTGGTCTGGTCCTGGGTCACAAACCAGCGGCCCTGATAGCCCGCCTGAAAGGCGTTCGACATGATCCGCGCGGAATCCTCCGGCGTGCCGACCAGAACGATCGCGTCCGGCTCGTTGGCCAGCGCGCTACGGACTTCGCTGCGGTAGCTGGGCTTGCCGGGGGTATAGGTGATCGTCTCCGCCAGCGGCGTCCCGTGGCCCTCGAACGCCCGCACGATCGGCTCCTTGAAGGAGATCATCGCCGGGGCGTTGCCGACCAGCAGCACCGGCTTGTGCGCCGGCGCGTCGTCCACCAGGTATTGCGCATCCGTCGCCGCGCGCGCGATCGCGCGGCCACCCAGGCTGTCGGAAGGAACTGTACGAAAGCAGACATCTTCGCACGCCCGGTCGAGCGCGGTCGTCCCGGCGGTGGGCGAGACCATCGGCACGTCGTTCTGCAGGATTGGCTGGCGCGCACCGGCGAAGGACAGCGATGTCGGGCCGACGATTGCCAGGACGTTGTCGACGTTGACCAGCTTCTGCGCGGCGGTGGTGCCGGCGTCGACCACCCCCTCGGTATCGCCCTGGGTAAAGACGATCTTACGCCCGCCGATACCACCCGACTGGTTCACCTCGTCGGCGATCATCTGCGCGACCGGCTGAACGTTGCTGCCGACCCAGGCGTACTGCCCGGTGAACGGCAGCAGCAAACCGACGTTGAGATCGCCGTCCTGGGCGTGCGCTTGCGGGGTCAACGCCCCAAGCGTACCGGCGGCAACCAGACTGGCGAGCCCAGCGAACGCGCCAGCCCGTTTCCAAGCACGCCCAAACGCGCGTGCACGTCCCTGCGTCGACGACCGCATCATCGAAAGCCTCCCCCGTTATGGTTTCTTCTTACGCGTGCCTTATGGCTTGGAAGGCACTCTAGCCGGCGGGGGAGGCGTTGAGAAGCCAGCGAGCGCTATGTGCGCGCTTCCAGAATCAGGCGACGAGAACCGAGAACAGGAAACCGCCAAAAACCAGCAGTATTAGGCCGGCCAGCACGATGTAGACGCCGAAGATCAGCGCGAGCATCGGCATCGCCAGCGCCTTTTCCGTGCGCCGCAACGCCGTCAGCCCCGGCGACTGGGCGATATCGGGCGCACTATGCCCGGTGTCGAGGAGCGAGTCCTTGAGCCCGCGCAAATCGTCCAGGGCGCGCCGGAGCACCCCCGGACGCCCGGAGCCCTGCGCGACATCCGCAGCGTGTACCGTCATCTCGATCGAATCCCCTTATCAAGGCACCCCTTATATGCCGATCGGGAGCGGGGTGCACAACGCCGACGCTCTTTACGATTCCATGACATTCTCCGGCAAGCCCGAACCGTCGAGGCCGACGATCAGCCGCGGGTGACCAGGTCCGCAGGCGGCTTGGTGAAGAACGACTGGCAGCCGTCCTCGGTCACCTGGATGGTTTCCGACAGGCCCACGAGATACTGATCCTGAACGCCGTAGATCCAGGGCAGCAGATGCAGCGTCATGCCCGGCTGCAGGTGCGTGTTCTCGCCGCTCTTCAGCGACAGGATGTAGCCCTCGTCCCAGCTGGGCGGAAAGGCGATGCCGATCGAGTAGCCGGCGCGGGTGATCAGATAGCCGCCCAGCTTGTTGTCGTTGATGATGTTGTGATTCAGCTGGTCGATCTCGCCGGCCGTCATGCCCGGGCGGATCGCATCCAAAAGGTGCGCGCGGGCCTCCTTCACGATGCCGGTCGCCTGGCGCACGACCTTGGGCGGCTCACCGGTGAAAACGGTGCGCATCATCGCGGTGTGGTAGCGCCGGAAGCAGCCGCCCACTTCCAGGAACACGATCTCGTCCCGCTCGATCTTGCGGCCTTCCCAGGTGGCGTGGCCGATCAGCGTGCGCGGCCCGCTGGTGACGTAAGGCAACACCGCCGGATACTCGCCGCCGACCTTGAACATCGCCGCGCAGATCTCCGCGGCGACCTCGTTTTCATAAACCCCGGGCGCGGCGGCGTTCAGCCCCGCTTCCATGCCCGCTTCGGTCGCGCGGGCGGCATGGCGCATCACCGTCAGTTCTTCCTCCGACTTGATGACGCGCCCCTCCTCGACGATGCCGAAAATGTCGACGAAGCGGGTGTCCAGGAAGGTCGAGCGCATCCGGTCCTGCTGATAGGCCGGGAAGAAGTAGCTGTTGCGCTCGTAGCCGATCACCTTGTGGTCGAGACCGAATTCCTTGAGCGCGTGCCACAGCGTCTCGATCGCATCGCCCGTGTCGGAATAGGGCCGGGTCAGTTCGACCCAGGTGCGCGCGTGGACGTTGGTCTCCTCCAACAGACGGGTGATCATGAACGGCTCACCCTCCAGCGGCACGATAAGACACTGGAAGTAGGAATAGCCGGTGGTCTGATACTCCGTCAGATAACAGAGGTTTTCCGGATCGGTGATCACGGCGACCTCGATGTGCCGTTCGGCCATGCGTTCGCGTAGCTCGCGCAGCCGCCGGGCGTGCTCGGCCATCGAAAAAGTCATGTCGTCACGATCGCGCACCGCGGTCTCTCCTTCGCAAAAATGACAACCAGCCGGCCCGAAGCGGCGCGGCCGCCGAACAGGAAACGTCCAACCCGGCAACGCTGTCCGCTAAGAAAAGGTCTGTCCAGGCTTGTGTTCCCCGGTGGTGGCCTGCGGCAGGGCGGCGATCACCTCCTCCACCGGCAGGTCCTGGAGGGAGGGCTTACGCCGGATCGCCACCCACGGCCCGCGCGGGGAAATCCGTTCGGGATCGCTTTCGTGACTGAACAGCACGACGCACGCGCCCCCGGCTGCCGCGATGACATGCATCGGCCCGGTGTCGTTGCCGACCGTGACCTCCGCCCGCCGACCGAGCGCGGCCAGATCGGCGAAGCTGGTCCGCCCATGCAGATCGCGCGCGGCCGGACAGGCCTCGCGGATCTGCGCGATCTCCCGCGCCTCCGCCTGGGTCCCGATCAGCACTGGCGTGATCCCCTGCCCCGCCAGATAGCGACCGAGTTCGGCGAAGTTGATGGCTGGCCAGCGCTTGGCCGGCCGATGCGGCGCGCCGCCGGGCACCAGCAACGCGATGCGCGCCGGCAAATCGAAGGGTTGGAGATCGCTGTCCAGAAAGCTCAAATCCGGGGCACCGACCTCGATCCCAACCGCGCGCAGTTGCGAGGCCTCCCGCTCGGCGATGTGGCGCCGATCGGTATGACCGGTGGTGCGATGGCTGGCGCCGGGGGCCGGGCCGACCCATTCCGGTGGCCGTCGCCCCAACAGGGTGAGCCGCAGCAACGTGAAGTACAGGCGGGTACGCTGGCTGCGCTGCAGGTCGTACACCCGGTCGAAAAGCCCCTGCCGCACGCGCCCGATCAGGCCGAACAAGGCGCCAGGACGCTTTAGACTCGCCCGTGGATCGGTCCAGACCGCGTCGAACAGACCGCTGGCCTCGCCCAAGGACACATAGGGCTTGGTCGTCAGCAGCACGATGTGCGCATCGGGATGGGCGCGCCGGATCGCCTGAAAACTCGCGGTCGCCAGAACGAAATCGCCCAGCGCGGAGTGCTTGATCACCAGGATGCGGTCGGGCGAGGCCATAGACGGGAGCGGGGTCTGCATAATGGGCGCGCAGGAATGAGCGTACGCGCCCGTCCTACACAAGATGGGCTCGATCCGCTATGCAAGTGGGCAGGCCGGCTGCGCCCGGCTTTCGCCCTCGCCCGCCCTTTCCCGATGGTCACGCTGCCGCATGCGCCTGCTCCAAACCCTTTCCGGCGCGCCCCAAGGCGGCGCCGAAACCTTCTTCGTCTCACTCGCCAGCGCGTTTGAGCGCGCACGTTTGGCCGGGACCATCGACCTCACCCAACGCGCGGTGATCCGGCACAACCCCGAACGCACCGCCGCCCTGCGGACGGCCGGCGTCGACACGCGCGAACTCGGCTTCGGCGGGCGGCTAGACCTCGCGACGCGGCGCGGGCTGAAGCGGGAAGTGGCGGACTTCCGGCCCAACGTCGTGCTAGCCTACATGAATCGGGCCGCCTCCTGGATGCCGGACGGCGACTTCCTGAAGTGCGCGCGCCTGGGCGGCTACTACGACATCAAGTACTACCGGCGCTGCGATCATCTGCTGTGTATCACCGCGCATATCCGCCAACACATGATCCAGCAGGGCTGGCCGGCTGACCGGGCCCACGTGCTCGAAAACTTCGCAACCGTCGACGACCTGCCAGCCGCCGAGCGCAGCACGCACGACACCCCGGCGGACGCACCGCTCCTGCTGGTGCCGAGCCGCCTGCACGTGAACAAGGGCCTGGACGTCATGCTGCGCGCGCTCAAGCGCGAGCCGCGCGCCTACCTCTGGCTCGCCGGCTCCGGACCGGAGCAGGAGCGCCTGCAGGATCTGGCGCGGGACCTGGGTGTCGAAGACCGGGTGCGCTTCCTGGGATGGCGATCCGACCGCGGTGCGCTGTTCCGGGCGGCAGACATCGTCGTCTTCCCCTCCCGTCACGAGCCGTTCGGCACGGTCAGTCTGGAAGCCTGGGCCTATCGCCGCCCCCTGGTGGCCGCCGACGCCTCCGGCCCGGCCGGACTGGTGCGCAACGGCGAGGATGCGCTGCTGGTGCCGCGAGAGGACGACCTCGCCCTGGCCGAGGCGATCACGCGGGTGATCGACACGCCGGGCTTCGCCGGCCAACTGGTCGAACAGGGCCATGCCCGCTATCTGCACGACTACACCGAAGCCGCCTGCGTGCGCCGCTACATGGAAATGCTAGGCCGCCTGTCCGGCACCGATCCGCAGGGCCAACACGCGGCCCACCAATCCGCGATCGGCTGACACCGCCCCCGACGACGCCCGCCGCGCCAAGCTGTTTGAAGGAGACGCCAAGATGCCCGAGACCTACGACCTTCTGATCAAGGGCGGCCGCGCGGTGCTCCCCGGCGGCACGATGACCTGCGACATCGCGGTCAAGGACGGCCGGATCGCCGAACTGGGCGAGATCAGCGACCACGCCGCCGGCGAGGTGATCGACGCCACCGGCCTGACCGTCCTGCCGGGCGTGATCGACAGCCAGGTCCATTTCCGCGAGCCCGGAATGGAGCACAAGGAGGACCTGAAGACCGGCACGGCCGCCGCGGCGCTGGGCGGCGTCACCTCGATCTTCGAGATGCCCAACACCAAGCCGCCGACCATCGACGCGGCCGCGCTCAACGACAAGTTCGACCGCGCCCGCGGGCGCGCCCGGGTCGACCATGCCTTCTTCGTCGGCGCGACCGCGGACAACGTCGAGCAGCTGACCGAGCTGGAGCGCCTGCCGGGCGTGCCGGGGATCAAGATCTTCATGGGCGCGTCGACCGGCAGCCTGCTGGTCGACGAGGAGGAGGTGCTGGACCAGATCACCAAGCGCCTGACCCGCCGCTTTTCCGTCCATGCCGAGGACGAGGCGCGCCTGCGCGAACGCCGGCACCTGGTCGCCGACGGCGCGGAGCCGGAGATGCACCCGAAATGGCGCGACGCCCAGGCGGCCGTCCAGGCGACCCAGCAGATCTGTCGTCTGGCCCGGGCGAACGGCGCGCGGGTGCACGTCCTGCACATCTCCACCGCCGAGGAGATGGCCGTGCTCGCCGATTACAAGGACGTCGCCACGGTCGAGACGACGCCGCAGCACCTGACCCTTGCCGCGCCGGACTGCTACCGTACGCATGGCAGCCACGTGCAGATGAACCCGCCGATCCGCGATGCCCGGCACCGTGCGGGCGTCTGGGCCGGCGTCAGTCAGCGGATCGTCGACGTGCTCGGCTCCGACCACGCCCCGCACACGGCGGAGGAGAAGGACAAGCCCTACCCGACCTCACCGTCCGGCATCCCGGGGGTGCAGACGCTGCTGCCGCTGATGCTGGACCACGTCGACCAGGGGCGGCTCAGCCTGGAGCATCTGGTCGAACTGACCTCCGCCGGGCCGGCGCGGGTGTTCAACGTCATGCGCAAGGGACGGATCGCGGTCGGCTATGATGCCGACCTGGCGCTCGTCGACCTGCACGCCCGGCGCGAGATCACCCGCGACTGGCTGGCCAGCAAGGCCGGCTGGTCGCCGTTCGAGGGCACCGCCTGCACCGGTTGGCCGGTGATGACGCTGGTGCGCGGCCAAACGGTCGCGCGTGAAGGCGAGTTGATCGGCGAGCCGCAGGGCAAGCCGGTCGGCTTCCTGGAAACCCTACGCGAGAGCAAGGCAGGCCGCTGAATGGCCGAACGCAAACGCATCACACTCGGCTTGCAGGGCGGCGGCAGTCACGGCGCCTTCACCTGGGGCGTGCTGGAAACGCTGCTGGCCGACGAGCGTCTGGAGATCGAGGGCATTTCGGGCACCAGCGCGGGGGCGATGAACGCCACCGTGATGGCCGAGGGGCTGATGCAGAACGGCCGGCAGGGCGCGCTCGACTCGCTTGAGCGCTTCTGGACCAAGGTGGCGCGGGTCGGGCGGTTCGCGCCGATGATCCGAACCCCGCTCGACATCGTCGCCGACCGCTGGAACATGGAAGTCCAGCCGGGCTATCTGCTGTTCGACGTGTTCAGCCGCTTCCTGTCGCCCTACCAGTTCAACCCGCTGAACTTTAACCCGCTGCAGGAGATCCTGGACAAGGAGGTCGACTTCGAGCTGGTGCGCAGCTGCGACCAAGTGAAGCTGTTCATCTCCGCCACCAACGTCGCCACCGGCAAAATCCGGGTGTTTCGGAACGCCGAGTTGACGCCCAAGGCGGTGATGGCGTCGGCCTGCCTGCCGCACCTGTTCCAGGCGGTCGAGATCGACGGCCAGCCTTACTGGGACGGTGGGTACATGGGCAACCCGGCGATCTTTCCGCTGATCTACAACTGCGAAAGCCGGGACATCGTAATCGTCCAGATCAACCCGATCGAGCGCGACGAGGAACCGACGACCACGCCCGAGATCGTCGACCGGCTGAACGAGATCACCTTCAACTCCACCCTGATGCGCGAAATGCGGGCGATTCAATTCGTCTCCAGGCTCCTGGCGAGCCACAACGTCGACCCGAGCCAGTACAAGCAGCTGCTGATGCACCGCGTCGACATCGCCGAGGAGATGCGCGACTTCGGCGCCGCCTCCAAAATGAACGCCGACTGGAGCTTCCTGTCCCACCTGCGCGAGCTCGGTCAGGAACGCGGCAAGGCGTGGCTGGCGGCCCACTACGACGACCTCAACGAACGCACCTCGATCGACCTGGAAAGCGACTACCTATGAGCGTGGTAGGATGACCCGCTGAATGCGGCGACCGGATCGGCGGATCGCGCCGCGTCATCCCATTGCACCTGGAGCCGGAACAGCATGACCGCCTCGATCATCGGCTGGAGCCATACACCGTTCGGCAAGCACACGGACGCGGACGCCGAGAGCCTAATCGGCCAGGTGGCGGTACAGGCCTGCCACGACGCTGGCGTCGACCCGGCCGACGTCGACGAGATCGTGCTCGGCACCTTCGGGGAGGGTTTCCAGCCGCAGGGCTTCCCGGCCTCCCTGGTGCTGCAGGCAGACCCGGCGTTCCGCTTCAAGCCGGCAACCCACCTGGAGAACGCCTGCGCAACCGGCAGCGCGGCGCTGCACGCCGGGCTGAAATCGATCGGCGCCGGGCGCGCGCGCTTCGTGCTGGTGGTGGGCGTCGAGCACATGACCGGCCTGGCGAACGCCGAGATCGCCAAGTGCCTGCTGAAAGCGGCCTACCTGAAGGAGGAAGGCGAGATCGAGGGCGGCTTCGTCGGCGTGTTCGCGCGGATCGCCCAGCAGTACTTCCAGCAGCACGGCGACCAGTCCGATGCGCTGGCCGCGATCGCCGCCAAGAACCATAAAAACGGCGCGGTCAACCCGCTGGCGCAGTTGCAAAAGGATCTCGGCTACGACTTCTGCCGCCGGGAAAGCGAGAAAAATCCGACGGTGGTGTCCCCGCTCAAGCGCACCGACTGCTCGCTGGTGTCCGACGGCGCCGCGGCGTTGGTGCTGGCCGCCCCCGATGCAGCGCGGGACCACCCACGCGCCGTGCAAGTCCGCGCGGCCGTGCAGGTCAACGACTTCCTGCCGATGAGCAAGCGCGACATCACCCGCTTCGAAGGCTGCCAGGAGGCCTGGGGGCGCGCGCTCGACGCAACCGGTCTGAGCTTGGACGACCTGGACCTTGTCGAGACCCATGACTGCTTCACCATCGCCGAACTGATCGAGTACGAGGCGATGGGTCTGTGCCAGCCCGGCCAGGGCGCCCGAGCGGCGCTGGAAGGCTGGACGGCCAAGGACGGCCGCCTGCCGGTAAACCCCTCGGGCGGGCTCAAGTCCAAAGGCCACCCGATCGGAGCAACGGGCGTTTCCATGCACGTCATGGCGGCGATGCAGCTCACTGGGGAAGCGGGCGCAATGCAACTGCCCAAGGCCGGCCGCGCCGGCGTGTTCAACATGGGCGGAGCGGCTGTCGCCAATTACGTCTCGATCCTCGAGGCGCCCGGTATTTAACCCCAAGTTCGTTAATAACCGGCCGGAATTCCGTTTCCCACTCTGCCGTCATCCGGACAGGCATGCTACATGAGCGGTGGACAGTCGATCAGACCACCCCGCGCCTGCGCCCAAACAGGGCCTCACGCGGGGACCCGCTAGACACGACACACCTTTGGGGAGGACGCGGCCATGGCCAAGGCGCTGATCATCGAGGAAGAAGGCGCGGACCCGCAGGTCCAGGAGATCGACGCCCAGCGGATCAAGGACGCCAACACCGAAGGCGACGTCACCGTCCGGGTGACGCACACCACGCTGAACTACAAGGACGGCATGGTGCTGAACTCGATCGGCAAACTGGCGCGCGACTTCCCGCACGTGCCCGGGATCGACTTCGCCGGCACGGTCGAGGAGAGCAACCACCCCGCTTGGAACGTCGGCGACGACGTGATCCTGACCGGCTGGCGGGTCGGCGAGGCCTATTGGGGCGGCTACGCCGAGCTGGCGCGGGTCAAGGGGGACTGGCTGGTGCCGATGCCCGACGGCCTGACGGCGGAGCGCGCGATGGCGGTCGGCACCGCGGGCTTCACCGCGATGCTGGCGATCCTGGAGTTGGAGGACCACGGCCTGTCGCCGACCACAGATGGCGAGGTGCTGGTGACCGGCGCGGCCGGCGGCGTCGGCTCGATCGCGACGGCCTGCCTCGCCCGGCGCGGCTACTCGGTCGCCGCCGTAACCGGGCGCAGCGAGACCCACGACTACCTGAAAAGCCTTGGCGCCAGCCGGATCGTCGACCGGTCGGAGCTGAACGAAGCCAGCAAGCGCCCACTGGAGAAAGAAACCTGGGCCGCCTGCGTCGATGCGGTCGGTGGCACCATGCTGGGCCGCCTGCTCGGCCAAATGCGCTACGGTAGCTCGGTCGCCGCGGTCGGCTTGGCCGGCGGCAACCAGCTCAACACCACCGTGCTGCCGTTCCTGCTGCGCGGGGTGAACCTGCTCGGCATCGACAGCGTGATGTGCCCGTACAAGCGCCGCGAGGCCGCTTGGCGCGAACTCGCCCGCGATTTGCCGATGGACAAGCTGGACGGGATGACCAGCAAGGCCTCCCTGGAAGACCTGCCGCAGCTCGGCAAGGACATCCTCAAGGGCAAGGTCCAAGGTCGCGTCGTCGTCACACTGTAACGCCTTACAGCCGCCTCGCCGGCGTGCCTCACTGGGGTCGGGAGAACCGCGTTCATGCGGATTCCACTTACTGGCACGAAGCCAAGGCAGCGGGCACAAGGCGTTAACCCTGTGTTCGTGGCCACCCTGCTAGTTTGATGCCGGTCCGGCCGTTGCCGATTCGGTCACGGCCGGCGGCGTCTCACGCAGGAGCTACGAATATGACGCGTATCCACCCGCGCTGGCGGGCGCTCAAGATCGTGGGCGGGTTGGCGCTCGCCGGGCCGCTGCTGGCGGGCTGCCTGTACGATCCCTGGCAGCCGGGCTCAAAGCCGCCGCTGCTGGGCGACGAAGTCGAGCCCCCAAAAGTGGCCGAGCGCTACTGCTACAAATCGCTGGCGGAGGTGGAATGCTATAGTCACCGCCTGCCGAACCAGCAGCGTCGGCGCATGGATCAGGCCTATGATGAGCAGGGTTTCCCCACGCCGACCCGCTAGCCACCGCACCGCGCTCAGCCTCCTGCCGGTGCTCGCCGGCGCGCTGACCGCCCAGGTTCCGCCCCCTCCGACACAGCCGCGTGCGCCCCGGTCACGGCCGATCTGATTCGCGCGGCAGAAGCGGGGTCCGGGCACGGGCGAGACCCGCCAGCAGGTCGCCGGCACCTCAGCCAGGCCGAACGCAAAGCCGCCGCCGACCTCGTTGCCCACCTCGTCCCGGACGTCCCGCAGCCGCCGTCGGCACGGGAATAGCGCGGCTGCGGGAACGCCGGATGGTGCGGCGGCTACATATTGTCCATGAAGAACGCGACCGTGCGGGAACGCGCCAACGTGGCGCTGTCCTCGTCGTAGTCTTCGGTGTGGTCGTTATTGAAGCCGTGGCCGGCGGGATAGATGTGGTCGACCACGTTGGGATGCTCGGCGCGGATCGCCTCGATCTGGTCGAAATCGACGATCGGGTCCTCCTCGCCAAAATGCAGCAGCATCGGGCACTGCGGCTCTTCGTCGTTGAGCTCGAAGATCTGGCCGGAATAGTACGACACGGCCGCGTTGACCGGCAGGCGGCAGGCGGCGAGCCAGGCGACCGCGCCGCCCCAGGCGAATCCGACCGCGCCCACCTTGGCATCCGCGCCCAGTTCCGCGCGCAGGTGATCGACCGCTGCCTGGACATCCATCGCGATGTCGTCCCAATCGATCTGGCCGCGGATCGCGCGGCCCCGATCGAGGCCATCCGGTCCATAGTCCAGTTCGACCCCACGTTCCACCCGGTCAAACAGGCTGGGCGCGAGCGCCAGGTAGCCGTCACGGGCGTAGCTGTCGACCACCTCGCGGATGTGATCGTTCACGCCGAAGACTTCCTGGCAGATGATCACGCCGGCCTTGGGCGTCTCGGCCGGCCGGGCCAGATAGGCGTCGAACGTGTGTCCGTCGGACGCCGTGAGGCGGATCTGTTCGCCCGCGGTCTGCTGGGCCATGAGTGCTGTCGTGTCCCCCTTAACGCTGGATAGGACAAGCGCCGGCGCACCGCGCGGATGTCCGGCGATGTCGGGGATCAGTCTGTCACACGTTGAAGCGGAAGTGGAAGACGTCACCGTCCTTGACCGTATAATCACGGCCTTCGACGCGCATCTTGCCGGCCTCTTTCGCCGCGGATTCGCCGCCGCTATCGACGAAATCCTGCCAGAAAATCGTCTCCGCCCGGATGAACCCGCGCTCCATGTCGGAGTGGATGACGCCGGCGGCTTCCGGCGCGTTGGCGCCGTTACGCACCGTCCAAGCGCGCGCTTCCTTCGGCCCGGTGGTGAAGAAGGTAATCAGGTTGAGCAGCCGGAAGCCTTCCTTGATCACCCGCGACAGGCCGCTTTCGCTCAGGCCCAGATCGTCCAGGAAGCTCTGCTTCTCCTCCGGATCGGACAGCTGGGCGACCTCCGCCTCGATCTCCGCGGAGATCACGACGTGGCCGGCGCCTTCCTGCTGGGCGCGCTCTTCCACCTTCTGGGACAGGCTGTTGCCGGTGGCGACCGAGCCCTCGTCGACGTTGGAGACGTAGAGCACCGGCTTGGAGGTCAAGAGGTGCAAGCCCTTCAACGTCTTGCGCTGCTCGGCCGTGAGCTCGACGTTGCGCGCGGGGATGCCCGCGCGCAGCCCCTCGACCACCGGGCCCAGTACGTCGCGCTTGGCGATCGAGTCCTTGTCGCCTTGCTTAGCCTTCTTGGCGGCCTGCTCGTACTGCTTTTCGCAGCTCTCCAGATCGGCCAGCAGCAGCTCGGTCTCCACCGTGTCGGCATCGCGCAAAGGATCGACCGAACCGTCGACGTGCGCGGTTTCGCCCTCGAAGCAGCGCAACAGATGCAGGACCGCATCGACCTCGCGGATGTTGGCCAGGAACTGGTTGCCCAGCCCCTCGCCCTTGCTGGCGCCGCGCACCAGCCCGGCGATATCGACGAATTCCAACTGGGTCGGGATCACCTTCTGCGACTTGGCAACTTCCGCCAGCCGGTCGAGCCGCGCATCCGGCACGGGCACGCGACCGACGTTGGGCTCGATCGTGCAGAAGGGATAGTTGGCCGATTCCGCGAGCGCAGCCTCGGTCAGCGCGTTGAACAGGGTCGACTTGCCGACGTTCGGCAGGCCGACGATACCGCAGTTAAAGCCCATGGGATCAGGGTGTCCATGCTTGTCGTGAGCCCGCAGCGCGGGCCGGCGCGCCAGCTATCGGCCGCCTCAGCTCTGGGCGGCGCCGCTGCCGGCGCCCGTGGTGTCTTTCGGGCCCTTGGTGTCCTTCGGTGGCGGGGCCTTCTGCGCCACCCGGCTCATGAAGCCTTCCGGATCGCCCTGGATCAGGCGCGGAATCTCGTCGCCGACCGCGCGGCAAACGTCGTCTACAGTCCCCGTTTCCGCCTTGGCGAACTCGCTGAGGACATAGTTGGTCACCTGACGCTTGTCGCCCGGGTGGCCGATGCCGAGCCGCACCCGCCAGAAGTCCGCACCGCAGTGCTGGACCATCGACTTGATGCCGTTGTGGCCGGCGTGACCGCCGCCTAGGCGCGCCTTCACCTTGCCGGGCGCAAGGTCGAGATCGTCATACAGCACGATCACCTGCTCCGGCGGCAGCTTGAAGTAGCGCATCGCTTCCCCGACCGCCTGGCCGGAGTTGTTCATGTAGGTCTGCGGCTTGAGCGCCAACACCTTCTCGGTGCCGATCATCCCCTCGGCCGCCGCTGACTGGAAGCGCGCGCGCCACGCGCTCAGCCCATGCGACCGGGCGATCTCGTCGAGCGCCATGAAGCCGATGTTGTGGCGCGTTTTCTCGTACTTCGACCCGGGATTGCCGAGCCCGACCAGCAACAGCACAGGCGGACCTCCGGACGCGTTCGCCCCGGACCCGGACGCTTCTCCGGATCCGGGGCGACGCTGGAAGAGACGGCGCAGGGCGTCGAGAATGGGAGGCTACTCCTCCTTGTTCTCGCCGTCGCCCTCGTCGCCACCGGACTCCTCGCCGCCAGCCTCTTCGCCACCGGCTTCCTCGGCAGCTTCCTCCTCGGCGGCTTCCTGCTCCTCGGCGGCCTCCGCCCGGACAGCGCTCGGCGCGGCGATTGTCGCAATGGTGAAGTCGCGGTCATCGATCGTCGGGCGCGCGCCCTCCGGCAGGGTGACAGCGGAGATATGCACCGAATCGTTGATCTCGTAACCGGTCAGATCGACCTCGAGATAGTCCGGCAGGTTATCCGCGCGGGCCACCATCTCGACCTCGTGGCGAACGACGTTGAGCACGCCGCCGCGGTCGATGCCCGGGCACTCTTCCTCGTTGATGAAGTGCACCGGCACCAGCACGGTGACCTCGGTCTTCGCCGAGACGCGCAGCATGTCGAGGTGAACCGGACGGTCGGTGACCGGATCGAACTGCAGGTCGCGGCAGATCGCCAGTTGCTTGCCGCGCTTGCCCTTCAGCTGAATCTCGAACAGCCGGGTGAAGAAGCCGGGGCTGTTCAGCTCACGGTCCAGGGTGCCCGGTTCGATGGTGAACAGGGTCGGCTCTTTGCCGGCGCCGTAGATGACGCCGGGCACGCGGCCTTCGCGCCGATCGCGGCGGGCTGCCCCCTTGCCGGCCCGCTCGCGCGGCTGCGCAGTCAGGGTGTGGGTCTCGGTCATCGCTTGCTCGAAGCTCCTGAGTGCTTTGGGTGTCTTGAAAAACGCAAAAAGCCGGCGCGCGAATACCTCGCGCCGGAGCGTCCCCGCGCGCGCAGCCTCCAGGGGTGCTGCGTTCGCGCGAGCGCGCGGGTTTTAGCCCGCGAGCGGGCGGGATGTCCAGAGGGTGTGGCGCGTAGGAGCGCCCATCGCCGCTAGCCCGGCGGCAGATCGAACAGGCTGGAGACGGAGCGCTCGTCGGAGATGCGGGCCATCGCCTCGCCCAACAGCGGGGAGATCGATAGCTGGCGGATGTTCTGCGCCACGCGCACCGCCTCCGTCGCGGGAATCGAGTCGGTGATCACCAGTTCTTCCAGCGGCGAGGAGGAGACGCGCGCAACCGCGCCGCCGGACAGCACGCCGTGGGTGACGTAGGCGCTGACCGCCTTGGCGCCGCTATCCTTCAGCGCCTGGGCGGCGTTGCACAGCGTGCCCGCGCTGTCGACGATGTCGTCGACCAGGATACAGCGCTTGTCCTTCACGTCGCCGATGATGTGCATCACCTCCGAGACGCCGGCGCGCTCGCGGCGCTTGTCGATGATCGCCAGATCGGCGTCCAGGCGCTTGGCGATCGCCCGGGCGCGCACCACGCCGCCGACGTCCGGGGAGACGATGGTCAGCGGGTCACCGTCGAACTTCTCCTCGATGTCCTGGGTGAACACCGGGGCAGCGAACAGGTTGTCGGTCGGGATGTCGAAGAAGCCCTGGATCTGCCCGGCGTGCAGATCGAGGGTAAGCACCCGGTCGGCCCCGGCGGAGGTGATCAGGTTGGCGACCAGCTTGGCGGAGATCGGGGTGCGCGGACCGGACTTCCGATCCTGGCGGGCGTAGCCGTAGTAGGGGATCACGGCCGTGACCCGGCGGGCGGAGGCGCGCTTGAGGGCGTCGAGCGCGACCAGCAGTTCCATCAGGTTGTCGTTCGCCGGGTAGCAGGTCGACTGGATCAGGAACACGTCTTCGCCGCGCATGTTCTCGTTGATCTCGACGAAGACCTCCATATCGGAGAAGCGCCGCACGCTGGCCTTGGTCAGCGGCAGATTCAAGAAAGCCGAGATGGCTTCGGCAAGCGGCCGATTGCTGTTCCCGGTGAGAATTTTCATCTGACAAGGGTCCCGAGATCGGCGCGCGCGGACAGGCGAACGCGCGCGGGCAGGTGCGGACGAGCGATCCTTTCCACCCGGCGGCTGGCGCCGTTGGCCCGCGGCGCTGGGTGCCAGCGGAGCCTGAGGCGAAAAGCGCGTGGGGGTGGAAAGCGCGCGGAATGTATCAACGGCCTCCCGCCCTGTAAACGCCGCCCTCGCGGTGCAAAACGGGGCTGTGGGCGGCGCATAGAGCCGATCACGGGAGGCTTAGCGTCCCGCCTCGCGCAGGACCTGTAGAACGCCCGGCACGGCCGCACCGGCAATCGTCTGGGCAAGGCGCTGCGGCGCGGCCAACTGGGCCCGCGGTACGGCGTTTGCCTGGCGCAGGTCGCCCAGGCGCGCGTCGGCGCCCTGACGGCGGACGACCCAGGTAACCTGCAGGCGTTGACCGCCGGCGCCGGCCATCTGGTCGGTGACCAGCTTGCCGGTCAGTACGACGTCGTCCGTCCCCGGCCGGTCGGTCAGCGGCAGGCCGCGCTGGCGCAGCTGAGCCGCCATCGCCCCGGTGAGCGCGCGCGCCAGCTCGGCAGGGCGGCCCGTAACCTCGGTGATCGCGATCTGCGTGCCTTCGGGAAAGCCGGGGAGAGTCGCGCTCTCCGGCGCCGGGCCCTGCAGGGCGGCGGCGATCTCCGGCGCCGCGCGGCTGGCGACCTGCTGCAAGGTCTCCGAAGCACCCGCCCGCCAGTCGTCAGCGGGCAGGCTGACCGAGCGGGTCACGGTCGTGACCGGATCGCCATTGGCGTCATACAGCTCCCAGACGAACCGACGGGCCACCTGCCCGTTGCCGCGCCCCGTAACCTCCGCCGCGCCCAGCAGCCAGTGCGTCCGCCGGTTGCCGACGCCCACGTCGGCGGGAACGTTCTCCCGCCGCAGCGCCTCGGCCATCGCCCGGGCCATCGCCGCGCCGTGCGGCAGGTCGCCGGTCACCGACCCCACCGCCACCCCGGTCCGATCCGGCAGCAGCAGCAATGCATTGTCGCCCTTGGTCTCCGGCTTGAACGGACGCGGCAACTCGCCACAGCCGGTGAGCGCGATAGCCAACAGCACGGCCGCGGCCAGGCGTATAGCCGGGATCAGGCGACGATGGCGCAGGTCGCCAGCAGCCCCAGCAGGCAGACGAGGAGGAAGATGATCAGGTGCGGCATTGCGAACCATCCGAGCGGACTGCGGCGGCTGTTGCGGGAACGAAGCGTCGGGCGGCGCGCCTAGCCGGCCACCGTCAATTCGAGCGGCAGCCGGGACAGCGGCTCCGCCCCGCGCGTGCCGATCAAGCTGGTACGCCCGGGACACATCGCCAAGCCCGAATCGCTATCGACCACGATGATGTGGACGAAGATCACCATGCCGGGCGCGAGCTCGACCGGGTTGCCATGGTAAAGCATCGGCCAGTCCATCCAGTTCGGCGCGAACACCGCGCCCAACGAATAGCCACAGGCGTTGAGCCGGTGCGGCTGCAGCCCGGCGGCATCCAGCACGCGGGCATGCGCGTCGAAGCCCGCGCCGAAGGTGTTGCCGGGGACGAGCGTCTCCTCCACCGCCAGCAGCGCTTCATGCGCAGCCTTGGCCATGTCGCGCTGACGCTGGCTCGCCTGCCCGACCGCGACCGTGCGCATGCACGCCGCGTGATAGCGCTTGTAGACGCCGGCCCATTCCAGGGTCAGCTGGTCGGTCGCATCCAGATGGCGTCGGCCGGTCTGATAGCGGCAGAGCAACGCGTGATCGCCCGATCCCACGATGAACTCGTTGCCGGCGTAGTCGCCGCCGCCCCGGAAAACCGCGCCCTGCATCGCCGCCAGCACGTCGCCCTCGAACGCGCCCGGACGGATCTCTTCCAAGCCCGCGTCGAACGCCGCATCGCCCAGTTCGGCGGCCTTGCGCACGTAGGCGATCTCCGCCTGCGACTTGACCGCGCGCAACCGGCTGACCGTCTCGTTCGCCTCGACCAGTGTGCAGAAGCCGTCCATCGCGGCCTCCAGGCGCTTGCCGTTGCGCGCGGTCAGGCCATAGGTCTCCGTTTCCACGCCCAGGCGCGCGCCTTTGAGGCCAAATTCCGCCAGCACGTCGCGCAACTGGTCGGCCGGGCTCGCATCCTCCAGATCGGTCCAGACGCGGACGTCTTCGATGTCACTGGTCAGGTGCGCCTGGCGCAGGTCTGGCGCGCGGGTCAGCAGCATGGTGCGCCCGTCGGCGCCGAAGTAGAGGCACTGGAAGAAGACGTACCCGAACGTATCGAAGCCGGTCAGCCAGTATTGCGTCTCCGGCTTGAAGGCGAGCAGCCCGTCCAGTCCGGACTCGCTCAGCGCCTGCTGCGCATGCCGCTTGCGCGCATCGAACTCGGCGGTGTCGAAATGCAGCACGGGCGCCGCCTTAACCGGTCAACGCGATGGCGGAAAGCAGGCGGCCATAGTCGCCCTCCCCGCGGTGGGTTGCGCGGCGGAAGGAGAAGAAGCGGTCCGCGTCGGGAACCGTATCCGTGCCGATCCATTCCGCCTGGCCGACACCCGCGCGCGCCAGCCGGGCACGGACATAGCCGGGAAGGTCGAACAGGAAGTGCCCTTCGCGCGCGGCCGGCCGGAAGAAATCGTCGGCCGGCATCGGCCCGGCGTTGACGCGTCCAGGGAACTCAGGCCCGACCTCGTAGGAATCCGGACCGATCGTCGGCCCGATGCCCGCCACGATCCGCCCCCGCTCGGCGCCGAGCGCTTCCATCGCCTGCACCGTACTGTCGAGCACGCCGTCGACCGCCCCGCGCCAGCCGGAATGCGCGGCGCCGATCACCTGGGCCTCGGGGTCGACGAACAACACCGGCGCGCAATCGGCCGTCAGCACGCCCAGCACGATGTTCGGCCGGGTCGAAACCATGGCATCCGCCCGCGCCCCCTCGCCCTCCGGCCAGGGCCGGTCGACGGTGACGCAGTCCGCCGTATGCGCCTGGTACAGCGTGACCAGATCGCCCGCATCCAGCCCCAGCGCCGCCTTGGCTCGCCGGCGGTTCTGGCGCACGTACGCCCGGTCGTCGCCCGAGCCGATGCCGCAGTTCAGGCCAGTGTAGATGCCTTCACTCACCCCGCCCTGCCGGGTGAAGAAGCCATGCACGACGCCATCCGCCTCCAGGGCGGGCAGCGTCAGCGGCATGGGCGTCTGGGTATCGCGCTTGGCGAGGCCGAGGACCATACCCTCTTTCTACTCCCGCAAACGCAGCGTGTTAAGCGGCCGAGGTATGACGATTTGTCGTCAGGCGGCGGTCTCGCGCCGCTTACGCGAAGAACGGGACCCTGGGGCAACAGGCCACAGGCCTACTCCGGGAACCCCGCCGGGGTGCCGTAGCCCGGCGGGACGAAAGCCATCGCCTGGAACAGGGTGCCCATCTGATCCTCGGCGATCAGGCGGTGGTGGCCGGTCTCGATCTGGTCGCGCTGCTCGGGCGTCGCCTGGCGCTTCAGGATCACCGCCCGCTCATCCAGGCCCAAGCCCTTCAGAAAGTCGCGCTGCGGCACGGGGCCGTGCACCTCCGCCCCGACTTCGCGCGCGGCCTGGGCGATCAGCGGGAAGTCGACGTGGGCGGTCAGGTCGGCGGTCCCGGGGGCACTCAGAACGTCGGCGCGCGCGTGTCGGCGGACCGCCTGCAGCGTCGCCTCGCACCGCGTCTCGGTGCGGCCGTAGTCGACCAGGACCACCGCACCGCCGTGGGTCGCCACGCGACGGCCCAACTCGTGCGCGATCGACAGCGCGCTCGCGGCCAGTTCGAAAACCGCGCCGGGTTCGGCGGAGTCGCGCAGCGCTTCCGGCACATAGGCGGCGGCGTTCTGACTGGGGGTACCGAGCGCAAACACCAAGCGGTCGCTGTCCGGATCGTAGGCGACCATGCGCTCGCTCCACCCGCGCTCCGTCTTTTCGAACTGGCGCACCGGCAGCGCGTCGAAGAACTCGTTGGCGATCGTGAGCGCCGGCCCCTCCGGCAGATCGCCCGCCTGATCGTGGAAACCTGCGATCCGTGCGCCCAGCATCTCCGCCTGCTTGTGCCGCAGGGCACGGCTGACTTCCACCAGATGCACGCGGAGCGCCTTGTCGAAGCCGGGCAGCATCTTGGCCGCGCGCAGGACATCCGCCATCAACGTGCCCCGCCCAGGGCCCAGTTCGGCCAGCGTCACGGGATCGGGTTCGCCAATCCGCTGCCAGGCCTCCGCGCACCAGAGGCCCAGCAACTCGCCGAACATCTGGCTGATCTCGGGCGCGGTGACGAAGTCACCGTGCCAGCCGAACGGGTCGCGGTCGCCAGCTTCCCCGCCGCTGTAGTAGCCGCCGTCGGGCGCCGTCAGCACGTCCGCCATGTAGCTCGCGACCGAGATCGGCCCGGTTGCCTGCAAACGGCGGATCAGACGCTGTTCGAGCGCGGTGCGTTGCATGCGTTTCGTTCCCCCGGCGCGCACGGATCCCCTCGCCACTTGCGAAGAGAGAACCTTACCCGGCCGTCGCGGTCTCACGGTTGTGGCGCGACCAGACGACGATGGCGATGCCGGCAACGATCATCGGGATCGACAGGATCTGCCCCATGGTCGTGCCGAAGGCGAGGAACCCCAGGAAGGGGTCGGGCGCGCGGAAGAACTCGGCGATAAACCGCGCCAGGCCGTAGCCGATCAGGAAGGTGCCCGACAGCAACCCCACCTGCTGCACCGCCCCGCGCCGCTGCATCACGAACAGCACGGCGAACAGGATCAGCCCCTCCATGATCGCCTCGTACAGCTGGCTGGGATGCCGGGGAACCGGCCCGCCCCCCGGGAAGACCATCGCCCACGGGACGTCCGGCGCGGTACGGCCCCACAACTCGCCGTTGATGAAGTTGGCGATCCGGCCGAGGAACAGGCCGATCGGCGTCGCACAGGCCACCAAATCCGCAAGCGCGAAGAAGCGGAAGCCGCGCTTCCAGGCGAACAGGACCATCGCCACGATCACGCCGGTAAGCCCGCCGTGGAAGGCCATGCCGCCTTCCCACACCACCGGGATCTGACCCGGGTTCGCCAGGAAATAACCCGGCTGATAGAAGACCACGTAGCCAAAGCGCCCGCCCAGCACGACACCCAGCGTGGCCCAAAGCAGGAAATCGTCGATCGCTTCCGGGGTCAGGCGCTGCTTGTCCGGCGACTTGGGCGTCAGGCGCTTGACGTACTGCCAGCCCGCGACCAACCCGGCGATGTAGGCCAGCGCGTACCAGCGGATCGCGATCGGACCAAGCTGCACCGCCGTTGGATCGATCTCAGGGTACGGCAGGGTAAGAAGCGGGCTCAGGTCCATGAGGTCCTTCGCAGCAGGCGGGCTGTGGGGCCAGAGGCTCAGCGGTAGGGGTCGCGCTTGGTCAGATAGCCACGCACATAAGAGGTGATGCCGTCCTCCAGCTCGGTGAACGGCGTGTCATAGCCGGCCTGGCGCAGCTTTGCCACATTGGCCTGGGTGAAATACTGATAGGTCGGCTGCAAACGCTCGGGCGTCGGAACGAATTCGATGTGCTCTTTCTTGCCCAGCGCCGCGAACACCGCGCGTGCCAGATCATGGAAGGTCCGCGCGTGCCCCGTTCCAAGGTTGAACAGCCCGTTGACCTTCGGCGTGCTAAGCAGCCAGCGGATCACCGAGACGCAATCGTCGACATAGATGAAGTCGCGCAGTTGCCCGCCGTCCGGATAGTCCGGATGGTGCGACTTGAACAGCTTGGCCGTCGCGCCGGCCTGAATCTGCTGGACCAGGTGCAAGGGCACGCTGGCCTGTGGCCCCTTATGGTACTCGTTCGGTCCATAGACGTTGAAGAACTTGAGCCCGGCCCACTGCGGCGGCCGCGCGGTGCCCTCGGCAACCTCGCGCGCCACCCAGCGGTCGAACAGGTGCTTCGACCAGCCGTAGCCGTTGAGCGGCCGGAACCGGTCGAGCTCGTTGCGGTCCAACGTATCTGTGAACCCGTGGCTGCCGTCGCCGTAGGTGGCCGCGGAAGAGGCGTAAATCAGCGGCACCTCGTGCTCGGTACACCAACGCCAAAGATCGCGCGACAGGCGGAAGTTGTTCTCCACCAGCCGGTCGCCATCGGTCTCCGTGGTCGAAGAGATGGCGCCCATGTGGATGACCGCTTGCACCCCGTCCGCCCGGGCATTCAGCACCTCGAACGCGCGTTCCGGTGTGACCAGGTCGTCCAGTTGATGGTGCGCCAGATTGCGCCACTTGTCCTGATCGCCCAACCGGTCGCAGACGACCACACGTTCGTCGCGCGCGCTCAAGGCCGCGACCAGGTTGGAGCCGATGAAGCCGGCACCGCCGGTGACGAAATACATTAGGTGACCTCGCCGCGTCCGTGGGTCTTGTGCACGTATCCTGCCCGGCCCTTATAGGGCGCACGCCGCCCCCCGGGCAAGCCAAGCGGCTCCCGCGCGGGCGTGTCGCCTTGATGGGCGCGTCGGTGCCCCCCATACTTCAAGTCAGATTCAGGCTTAAGCCCAATTCCAAAAGGGAGTGATCCCAGCCGATGCAGACCCAAAACCGCCTGCTCGACGATCTCGCGCGCGTCGCCTCCAGCGCACTCGGCGTTGCCACCGGTGTGCGCAGCGAAGCCGAGGCGCGTCTGCGCGAGCAGTTCGAGAAAATCATCTCGCAGATGGACCTGGTCACCCGCGAGGAACACGAGGTCGTCCAGGAGATGGCCCAGAAAGCGCGCGAGGAGCAGGAGGCCATGGCCGAGCGGGTGGAGCAGCTCGAAGCGCGCCTGGCCAAACTGGAGAAGGGCAAGAGCGCGAGCGCCGGCACCGCGAGCAAGTCCGCTAGCGGTGGTTCGAAAAGCACATCGTCAAAGAAAAGCAGTGGCTCGTCGTCCGGCAGCAGCACGGGCAACTGAACTGCGGCAGCGACCGCTAGCGTCCTTCGACCAAGCAACGCGACACCCGGTCGAAGGACGCTAGCGTTCAGAGCAACCGCGACAGGCGTCCCTACCCGCGGAACTTGTTGACGATCGGATAGCGGCGATCCCGCGACAGGTTGCGGGCGGTGATCTTGACCCCGGGCGGCGCCTGGCGGCGCTTGTATTCCGCGCCTTCCAACAGCTTCCAGACCTTGCTCACCGTCTCTGTGTCATGGCCGCGCTCGGCGATCTCCTTCGCCGACATGTCGGACTCGATGAGACAGGCCAGGATATCGTCCAGCTGGTCGTAGCTGGGCAGACTATCCGCGTCCTTCTGGTCCGGCGCCAACTCGGCCGAGGGCGCCTTGGTGATCACCCGCTCCGGGATCACCCGCCCCTCCGGCCCGAAGCCGCCGTGCGGGAGGTGCTGGTTGCGCCAGTGGGCGAGCGCGTAAACCTGGGTCTTGTAGACGTCCTTGATCGCGTTGTAGCCGCCACACATGTCGCCGTAGAGGGTGGAATAGCCGACACTCATCTCCGACTTGTTGCCGGTCGAGAGCACCATCGGCCCGAACTTGTTGGAGATCGCCATCAGCGCCACGCCGCGTGCGCGCGCCTGAACGTTCTCCTCCGCGATACCGGTCGGCAGATCGTCGAACAGCGGCTTCAACATCTGATCGAACGCCTGCATCGCCGGGCCGATGTCGACCGTCTCCAGCGCGCAGCCGAGCAGCCGGGCAACCTCCGCCGCGTCCTCCAGCGAGTGCTGGCTGGTATAGGGAGAGGGCAAGAGCACACAGCGCACCCGCTCCGGACCCAGCGCATCGGCGGCGATCACGGCGGAGATCGCGCTGTCGATGCCGCCCGACAGACCGAGCACGACGCCCGGAAAGCCGTTCTTGTCGACATAGTCGCGCAGGCCCAGCACGAGCGCGCGGTAGATCGCCGCGTGCCCGTCGGGCAGATCGGTCCGCACGCCATCCGCGACCGACAGATCGCCCAGCCGATCGCGGGTCCACCAGGTCACCGCCATCGCCGGGTCGAACGCCGGCAGTTGCACCCGCAGGTTCCGCCCGGCGTCGAGCACGAAGGACGCACCGTCGAACACCAGCTCGTCCTGGCCGCCGACCTGGTTCAGATAGACGAGCGGAATCTCGCATTCCTCGATCCGCTGCAGGGCGAGTTGCAGGCGCTGGTCCTGCTTACCGATCTCGAACGGGGAGCCGTTGATCGCGATCAGCGCCTCCGCCCCGTTCTCCTGCAAGCACTCGGCGACGTCCTCCGACCAGATGTCCTCGCAGATCGGCAGGCCGAGGCGCACGCCACGCACCTCCACCGGGCCCGGCAACTCGCCCGGAGTGAACAAGCGTTTTTCGTCGAACACGCCATAGTTCGGCAGGTCCCACTTCGCGCGCACCGCACGGACCTCACCGCCATCCAGCACCAACGCGGCATTGTAGAGATGGCCGTCGCGTTTGCGGGTCTCCGGATTTTCCCGCCAGGGGGCGCCCAGGATGACGGCCGGGCCGCCGTCGGCCGTGTCTGCGGCCAGCGCCTGCACAGCCTCTTCCGCCTTGTCCAGGAAGGCCGGCTTCTTCACCAGGTCTTCGGGCGGATAGCCGGTGATCACCAGTTCGGTGGCGACCAGGATATCCGCGCCGGCCTCTGCCGCCTGCTGGCGGGCGTCGCGCAGCAGGATCAGATTGCCGTCGATATCGCCCACGCAGGGGTTCAGCTGCGCGAGCGCAATGCCCAGGCGGTCGTCGCTCATGATGCCCCTTGGATACGCCGTATGGGTGCGTGGAATGTACCCGCGTGCCGAAGCGATCTACCGCACCCTTCCGCGCCCCTACCTATGCGCTGCGCGCCGCCCGGGCAAGCACGCCGGCGCACCTAGAGGCTAACGCTCCGCCAAGGCGGCGTTGGGAACGGCCAGATCGTGCAGGCACAAAGGCGCGGCCGCGGGACCGACGATCCGGGTCTCGTGGGCCTGCATCGCGTTGTCGACGACAGAGAAGTGGAAATCGATCTCCAGGCGACAGTGCGCCCCGGCGTAGCTCCAGGTGGTCACCAGCGGCCCGCGGCGCACCTCGCTCGGCTTGCCGAACAGGCTGAGGGCCCGCTCCAGCGCCATGCCGTCGAGCGCGTCCGGCTGCACGCGTGGGAAGGTCGGGCGCCGTGGCGGCAGCGGTGCCGGCGCTTGGTTCGCGAAAACGCCCGGCCGCTGCGAGGTCACGGGAAAGTCGGCCGGCACATCCGGCTTGGGACCGGGCGGCATCGGGTACAGTCCAGCCGTTGTTTGGGCCGCGGGCTCACTGCTGCGGGCGGTCTCAAGCGTAGGGGCGTCCGATCCACCGGGCGTGATGCACGCTCCAAGTAGCAAAAGGCCGGACAGGGCCATGACGCAGCGGATGGTTCGGACGGCGGTCATCGCTGGGATCTCCCTCGCTAAGAGATCAGCGTGACTCGCGGTTGGTTAAACCGTTCTTAACGCGTGCGCTGCGCATCCGGGCGAGCGCACACCTCATTGGTGTTAGAACGACGTCTGCCCCTGCATGCACAACTGGCCATCAGGCCCGGTAACCCAAAGGTCGCTGGCCCCGTCCGAACGGGACCGGCCGCACAGCTGCGCCGTCTGCTCCGCAAACAGCGGACTGACCGCGCGGTAGCTGAAATGCGCCGGCGCCCCCTGCCCGCCTTCGTCCATCAGTCCGTCGAGCAGCAGGGTCGCAAGCAGCGGTCCATGCACCACCAAGTCGGGATAGCCCTCCACCTCGGTGGCGTAACGCCGGTCGTAGTGGATGCGGTGGCCGTTGTAGGTCAGCGCGGAATAGCGAAACAGTTGGACCGGCCCGGGCTGAATCTCCCGCCGCCAGGCCGCCTCACGTGGGGCGGGCGGCGGCTCGTGCGCGGCGGCGCCGGCCTCCCGGAACACCAGATCCTGCTCTTCCGAGATCGCCGGCCCCTCACGGTCCTCGATGACGTGGTGCAGGGTGACAAACACCAGCCGGCCACTACGACCTTGCTTCTCCTGCACCGCCTGGATCGTCGAGGTCCTAACCGCCTCCACCCCCAGATCGAGCGGCCGGTCGAAGCGGATGCGCCCACCCGCCCACATCCGCCGGGCCAGGCCGGTGGGCGGCAGAAACTCGCCGTGCGCCTGATGGCCGTCCGGGCCCAGATCGCCCATCGCCGCCATCTCCCAGAAGTACAGCCAGTGCCAGCACGGCGGCAGCGGATCGCCGGGATGCAGTCGCGGCCGGCGGCCCAGGGCCGCCTCCATCGCCCGCGCCCGGTTCAGGTCCAGAAGGTCACAGCTTCGGTGTTGCCGTCCGACCCAGGCTTGGGGAGTGGTCGTTTCGCTCATGTCGACTGTCCGCCTTCCTTGCCGAACGGTATCTGGACGCCCCAGATTAACCGGCAGCGGCGGATCGCGGAAGGCAACCCGCTATGGCCAGACAGACACTGAAGGGGAGCAGCCGATGAGGACCCGCGAAACACGCCGACACACTGAGATGCTAAGCGAGCTGCTGGGCGACCTGAAGGGCCACCTGCTGGTCGACGTCGGGTGCGGGCACGGTGCGCTCGCCCGACGCCTGGCGTCGATGGGCGCCGAAGTGGTTGGCCTGGATCCGCAGGAAACGGCCGTGACCGCCGCCATGGCCGCGGATCTGCACAGCGGTGCGCACTGGATCACCGCAGGCGGCGCGGCGCTGCCTCTAGCCACCGGCACATTGGACGACGTGCTGTACTTCAATGCCCTGCACCACGTGCCGGTGGACGAGCTGGAGACCGCGCTGGGCGAGGCGCACCGCGCGCTCAAACCCGAGGGCCGACTGCTGGCGGTGGAACCGATCGCCGAGGGCCCGCTGTTCGACTTGACCCGCATGGTGGAGGACGAGACGGCCGTGCGCGCGGCCGCAGACGACGCGCTGACCAAGGCCCACGGGGGAACCGACTGGCAGTTGGTCGCCCGCCTGGAATACCTTGCGCCCGTGAAATACGAGAGCTTCCAGGCGTTCCGCAACGGCCTGATCCGGGTCGATCCCGCGCGCGAGCCTACGGTTTCAGCGCAGGAGGACTGGCTTCGCGAACGCTTCACCGCATCGGCGCGGCAAGCCGATGGGGCCTACTGGCTGGACCAGCCGACGCGGGCCACCCTGCTGCAACGTCTGTAGGACGAAAACGGCCCTCCCCCGGGTCAACCGTCCCGAGCTTTCATCACCCATGTATCGACACATGACGACATCTGTTGGAGCGACTGCGACACCGCCCATAACTTGGCGAACGCCAAGTCACGCAAACATCACATGGGTGGACAGCAGTCACGTCGCAAATCGTCGATCGGCCAACGCTCGAAAGCCATCGAAGCCTGCAGCGGCGGCGTTACCGGTAGGGACATGAACACGATACCCGGTCGCAGGCGGCGGCCGGATGTCGCGAGCCCTCCAGTCGCTTATGAAGGAGCGCCGCCATGCCCCAGACGAAGGACCGCAACGTCCCCGTCAACCTGCGCCAGAGCGGTGACGCGGACGTGCGCATGCTGATCGGCACCCGCGTGCGCAAATCGCCGTTCTGGCACAAGTCGGTCGAACACGGCGTGCGGGCGGTCACGGTCTATAACCACATGTACCATCCGCGTCTCTACTTCTCCGAGGAGCAGAACGCGCTGATGGGCGAATACTATTACCTGACCAACCATGTCACGCTGTGGAACGTCGCCGTCGAACGGCAGATCATGGTGAAGGGTCCGGACGCGCAGGACTTCGTGAACCGCGTCGTGACCCGCGACATGAAGAAGAAGATGCCGGTCGACAAGGCGCGCTACGTCATCCTGTGCGACGAGGAAGGCGGCATCATCAACGACCCGGTGCTGTTGCGCGTGGCGGAGGATGAATACTGGTTCTCGATCTCCGATTCCGACCTGTTGCTGTGGTTCAAGGGGTTGAACCAGGGCTGGAACATGGATGTCGAGCTGAAGGAGATCGACGTCTCGCCGGTCCAGGTGCAGGGACCGAAGGCGCAGGCGATGATGCGCGACATCTTCGGCGACGAGCTCGACGGCATGAAGTACTACGAGCTCAAGCAGACGCAGATGTACGGCATGGACGTGGTGATCTCGCGCACCGGATTCTCCGGCGAAGTCGGCTACGAGATCTATCTGCGCAACGCCACCGCCGACGCCGACCGCTTCTGGGACGCGCTGGTGCGCGCCGGCGAGCCGCACGACCTGCGGGTGATCGCGCCCGGCCACATCCGGCGGATCGAGGCCGGCATCATGTCCTTCGGCCAGGATATGGATATCGAGACCAACCCCTTTGAGGCGCCGCTGGAATGGCAGTTCGATCCCGAGAAGGAGGATTGGTATGTCGGCAAGGAAGCCCTGCACCGGATCTATCAGGATGGCGTCGAGCGCAAGCTGGTCGGCCTGGTGATGGGCGGCCCACGCATCACCTGGTACAACTCCGACTTCTGGACGGTGCGTGATGGGTCCGACGCGGCCGACATCGGCTACGTCACCAGCGCGTTCTATTCGCCCAAGATGGAATGCAACATCGCCCTCGCGATGGTGCCGAAGGCCTACAAGGAAGCCGGCACGAAGCTGTACGTCGACCTGCCCGCCGAAGCAGGAGACGTCGAGGCCACGGTCCACCGGGTACCGTTCTACGACCCGGACAAGCAGTTGCCCCGTGGCTCCTACCCGCAGATGCAGGCCGCGGAGTAACGCCGCCCTGCCGCATCACGCCGTCCGGTCCTTACCGGGCCGGACGGCGGTGCGTGTCCAGCTACAGGGTCAGCGCGTGGCAGAGTCCGACGAGAGGTCGGCGAACAGGATGCGGACCATGGTCGCCTCGGTCGGTGCGCCGTTGGCCGGCATGCCGGAATCTGCCTGAAACTTGCTAAGGGCGGCCTGCAACTTGGGTCCGAACTTGCCGTCCATCGTTCCGTCGTAATAGCCGTCGCGGATCAACGCCTGCTGCACGTGTGCCAGCACGGAGGCGTAGACTTGATAGGTCTTGCCGTCGACGGCGACGGTCGTCACCTCGCTGCGGTCGGTGACACGGATCGCGTGCAGGCGTTCCAGCAGGCTCTTCAGTACGAGGCCGATCGGATCCTGCGGGTGCTGCTCGCAATGTTTGGCCAGGAAGACCGAGAAGGTGTCCGCAGCGGTGCCCGGCGCATGGGGCGAGATATCGTAGGTCTCGGGCACGTAGGCGTTATAGGCGCTGGCGTAGCCGTCGATCCAGCCGCCGATGTTCCAATAGAGGTCCGAGCCGGCCGCGCGCTCCGTCAGGAACTGTGTACAGCTCAGGCGGCCGACGCCCTTCAATGCGAACTGCTGCTCGGACGTTGCCGCCTGGGCAGCCATCGGCCAGAGGGCAACGGCGACAAGTAAAGTTGTAAGGGCTTTCATCGCGGCCTCAACATGTAACGGCGATACTCTTGGATGGACCACTATTGAGCGGACCGCTGTCTCGGGCGGTCAAGGCCCGAAGGGCGTCCCTCGGGCCTTGACCACCCTAACGCCATGCAGGACGGCGAAGGGCTTAAGCCCCCTTGCGCCGCGCCGCGAAGGCACCCAGGCCAAGCAGCCCACCGCCCAGCAGCAGCAACGAGCCCGGCACCGGAACCGGGTCACCGCCGCCAACCTCCGCACGGATCTTCCGGCCGATCGCCGTCTCGAACTCCGAGAAGTCGCTCGCCAGGAGGGCGAAGGAATTCGGACCGGCAATCACGCTGTCCTCGAACGCTTGCCGGACGAACTCGGACTCGATCGCCACCGCGTTGATCCGATCCACACCGTTTGCCAGCGCGTCATCGCGCACGCTCGCGGCCGCGCTGCCAGTACCGCCCGACCCGTCACCCGAGACGTCCATGATCAGGGTGGTGCCGTCGAAATCATTGTTGAGCAAGCTATCCAGACCAACTTGCATGCCTTGCGCGACGTTCGTGCCGCCGCTACCCGGACGGGCGAAGTTATCCAGCGTATCGGCGAACTGCAGCACATCCGCTTCGGTCTGCAGATGGGTATAGGCGATGCCTTCCGACGCCGAAGAGGCGAAGAAGACAGCGTTCACGGCAATGCCATTGGTCGAGCCCGTGATCCTGTCGATCACGGCCTGCTGACGGAACGCGGAGGCGTAGCCGTCCATCTGCAGATTGTATTCCGAGCCGCTGATGCTGCCGGACACGTCGATGATCAGCGACAGTTCAATATCGACGGGTGTCGGGGGCGTCTGAGCTCGTGATTCGCTCGAAAGCACAGATACACCCGCTAAAGTCGCAAACCCAAATACAGCACAACGCAGAAGTGTTTTCTTCATTTCTTGCCCTCCCTATAAGGCATGTTTTGTCGGGTTCCCTACCTCCAACCCGAATCGCAACAGCCTAGGACAGCAAGGATCATGCCATTGAGAGGGGATCCAATTTTCCAACTACTTAAGGGGCGACACCCGAGACAGTCGTTAACTACCCCTTACACTCATAGATGCAAAATCAAAGCAGATGTAAAAGACTTCGACGATACGAACGGAGGTCTCTTATTAAAGTCGCGCACGCAGTCTGAGACTGCATCTCACTCCGCAGCGATCGACGCGCGCCCACGGGCGTTGTCATCGACCCATCCGCCGAGTTCGCGTGTGGCGAGGTCGGCGATCAGGCGGACGTGGTCGGGCTGGGCATTCAGGCAGGGGATATAGGTGAACTGCTCGCCACCGGCCTCCAGGAAGGTTTCGCGCCCTTCCTGGTCCAATTCCTCCAGCGTCTCCACGCAGTCGCTGGCGAAGCCGGGCGCGATGATCGCCACCTTCTTAACCCCCTCCCGGGCCAACTGTGCCAGCTTCTCGTCGGTGTAGGGCTGCAGCCACTCTTCCTTGCCGAACCGCGACTGGAAGGACAGCTGCACCGCCTCCGCACTCCAGCCCAGCCGGTCCCGGATCAGCCGCGAGCTCTTGGCGCACTGGCAGTGGTACGGATCACCGTTCAGCAAGTAGCGCTTGGGCAGGCCGTGGAACGAGGTCACCAGCACCTCCGGCGTCCAGTCCAGCTGCTGCAGGTGCTGCTGGATCGAGCCCACCACCGCATCGATGTATTGCGGTTCGTCGTGGTAGGACGGCGTGGTGCGGATCGCCGGCTGCCAGCGCATCCGCATCAAGGCGCGGAACGCCTGGTCATACGCGGTCGCCGTGGTCGAAGCGGCGTATTGCGGGTAGAGCGCCAGCAGCAGGATCTTGTGGCAGCCCTGATCCTCCAGCTTCGCCAACACGTCCTGGGTGCGCGGATAGCCGTAGCGCATCGCCCAGTCGACCACGACCTCCCCACCGAAGCGCTGCTGCAGAATCCCCGCGACCGCATCCGATTGATCGCGGGTGATCGTCTTCAGCGGACTCTCGTTCTTCTCCGTATTCCAGATCGAGGCGTAGGCCTTGCCGCTCGCCTGTGGGCGCTTCGACAGGATCACCGTGTTCAGCAGGATCTGCCAGAACACCGGATTCAGCTCGATCACCCGCTGGTCGGACAGGAACTCCTTCAGGTAGCGGCGCATCGACCAGTAGTCGGTCCCCTCCGGCGTGCCCAGGTTGAGCAGCAGCACACCAACCTTCTCCGAACCGATCGGCGGATGCTCGGACGGAAAATCCGTCTGGTAAACCGGCTCCCCATCCTCCCGAGTGTTGTCGCTGCGCTCGGCCATGACCGTTCGCCCTTTCGTCGCTACACGCTTACCACTGCCAAACTAGCCGTCATTACGCGGGGAGCAAGCCTGTCGGATCACCCGATGCGGGCAGGAACGACGGAACGGCCCGGCTATCCGCACCGCCGCGGCTGCCCTTAGCGCAGATATTGCGCCCCGCGGAACCTATCCCCACAGCCCGGCGCTGGGCGGATGGATGAAGCTGCCTTCGAAGGTGAGGCCGCCGTCCCGATCCTTCGCCAACAATAACGGCCCGTCGAGGTCGACGATCTCGACCTCCTGACCAAGCAGGACCGCCGGCGCCATGGCAAGCGAGGTGGCCAGCATGCACCCGACCATGACCGCGAAGCCGGCGGCCTCCGCCTCCGCCTTGAGCGCCAGCGCCTCGGTCAAGCCGCCGGTCTTATCCAGCTTGATGTTGACCATGTCGTACTTGCCGGCGAGCGCGTCCAGGCTGGCGCGGTCGTGGCAGGATTCGTCCGCGCACACCGGCACCGGACGGACGATCCCGGCCAGCCCCTCGTCGTCGGCCGCGGGCAGTGGCTGCTCGATCATGTCGACGCCCAGATCGCGCAACTCTTCCGCCAGGTTGCGGTACTGGTCGGCGGTCCAGCCCTCGTTCGCATCGACGATCAGCCGGGCGTCGGGCGCGTTGCTGCGCACCGCGGCGACACGGTCCAGATCGTCCGGACCGGACAGCTTGAGCTTCAGTAGCGGCCGCTCGGCGTTGTCCTTGGCGCTGACGGCCATCCGCGCCGGCGTATCCAGCGACAGGGTATAGGCAGTCGGCACCGGCTGCGGCTCCGACAGGCCGGCCAGTTCCCAGACCCGCTTGCCGGCCTGCTTCGCCTCCAGGTCCCAGAACGCGCAATCGAGTGCGTTGCGCGCCGCCCCGGCGGGCAGACGGTCCTGCAAGGCGTGGCGGTCGAGACCCTGGGCCAGCGCATCGCGCAGGCCTTCGATCTCCTGAATCACGCCGTCGACCGTCTCGTCGTAGCGGGGATAGGGGACGCATTCGCCCCGGCCGGTGTGCGTGCCGTCGGAGAGTCCGACGACCACCACCTCCGCCGTGGTGCGGCTGCCCCGAGAGATCGTGAAGGCCCCCCGGATCGGCCAGCTTTCGCGCGCGACGCTCAACTCCACCATGCCGTCTGCCGCCCCCTTTTAAGTCAACTGGGCGACGATGCGCGCCACACCGTCGCGCACCGGATCGACCGTCGGCAGGCCCAGGCGCTGTTCGATCTCCTGCAGGCAGGCCTTGGCGGCGTCCGGGTCGAGGCCGCTGGTGTTGACCGCGACGCCGACCGTCCGGGCGTTCGGGTTGGTCAACTGGGCCACTAGCTCATTTTGCTGCAAGCAGGTCTCCAAGTCGGGCAGGGCATAGTCCGGTAGGCCGCGCATGTGGGTACGCGTCGGCTCGTGGCAGAGCACCAGCGCGTCCGGCTGGCTGCCGTGCAGCAGGCCGGTAGACACCCCGGCGAAGGACGCGTGGAACAGCGAGCCCTGCCCCTCGACGACGTCCCAGTGATCCTCATCGTTCGCCGGGGTCAGCCACTCGGTCGCCCCGGAGATGAAGTCCGCGATCACCGCGTCGACCGAGACGCCGTCGCCCGCGATGAAGATGCCGGTCTGACCCGTTGCGCGGAAATCCGCCTTCATGCCGCGCTTGTGCATCTCCGCCTCGATCGCGAGGGAGGTGTACATCTTGCCCACCGAGCAGTCGGTGCCGACGGTCAATACCCGCCTGCCCGGACGCTTCTTGCCGTCGGCAACCCCGAAATCACGCGTGGGGTGGCGCACGTCCAGCATCTGCCGGCCGTTGCGCTCCGCCGCTTTGCGCAGGCGTTCGACGTCGTTCAGCTTCTTGTGCAGGCCGGAGGCGAGGTCCATGCCGAGGTCCATCGCCCGTTCCAGCGCGTCGGTCCAGGCTTCCGAGATCACGCCACCGCGATTGGCGACGCCGACGATCACGGTTCGGCAGCCGGCTTTGGCCGCCTCCTCGATCGACAGGTCCTTCAAGCCCAGGTCGGCCTTGCAGCCATCCATCCGGAACTGCCCCAGACACCAGTCCGGGCGCCAGTGCGCCACGCCCTGCGCGGTCTTCGCGGCCAGTTGGTCGGGCGCGTCGCCCAGGAACATGAGATAGGGATGCTCGATGGCTGCCATGGCTGTCGTCCTGTCCCCCGAAAGTGGTCGTGTCCGGTTCTGTCTAAAGCATGGCCGCCGTAAGCGCTACCAGCAGCGTTGGTTGCGCAGCCAGGCAAGCGCGCCGTAACGTGCGCGCTCCCGCCTGATCGCTGGAGATGACTGGCATGTCGTTCACCACCCGCCCGGAGATTCGCGGCACCTTCGGGGCCGTCGCCTCGACCCACTGGCTGGCGAGTCAGACCGCCATGGCGATACTGGAACGCGGCGGCAACGCGTTCGACGCGGCGGTGGCCGGCGGCTTCGTGCTGCAGGTGGTGGAGCCGCACCTGAACGGTCCCGGCGGCGAGGTGCCGATCGCGCTCAAGCCCGCCGGCGGCGCGGTGGAAATCGTCTGCGGCCAAGGCCCTGCGCCCCGGGCAGCCACCATCCAGGCCTACCGCGACCAGGGGCTGGAGGTCGTGCCGGGCACCGGCCTACTGGCGGCGACCGTGCCGGGGGCGTTCGACGCCTGGATGCTGCTGCTGCGTGACCACGGCAGCCTGCCGCTGCGCGACGTTCTGGAGCCGGCGATCCAGTACGCACGGCACGGCTACCCGTTGGTCCCCCGAATCGCGGGAACGATCGAGACGGTGGCCGGGCTGTTCCGCGACGAATGGCCGACCAGCGCCGCCCTGTACCTGCCCGACAACCGGGTTCCGACGCCCGGCAAGCGCTTCGCCAATCCGACGCTGGCCGACACCTATGAGCGCCTGGTGCGGGAAGCGGAGGGTCAGGCCCGCGACCGGGACGACGTGATCGAAGCCGCCCGGCACGTTTGGGCCGAGGGGTTCGTCGCGGAGGCGATCGCCGCGTTCTGCCGCACGCAGGAGGTGATGGACACCAGCGGCGCCCGTCACGCCGGCCTGCTGGACGGCGACGATCTGGCCGCCTGGCGCGCCACCAAGGAGGCGCCGGTCGCCCGTGACTACCACGGCTGGCGGGTGCACAAGGCCGGGGCCTGGTCGCAGGGACCGGTGCTGCTGCAGCAACTGGCCCTGCTGGAGGGGGTCGACCTGGACCGGATGGCCCCGACCGGCGCCGAGTTCGTGCATACCGTGACCGAAGCCGCCAAGCTCGCCTTCGCCGACCGGGAGCTGTTCTACGGCGACCCCGACTTCGTCGACGTACCGCTGGAGACGCTGCTGTCCGACACCTATGCCGAGGTCCGGCGCAAACTGATCGGACGCGAGGCGAGCCGCGATCTGCGCCCAGGCGATATTCCGGGCTATGGCGGCGACTTGAACCGGCTGCTGGAGCTCGCGCTCGCGCCGCCGCCGGAGCAGGCGCTGGGCGCGTTTGGCGGCGGCGAGCCGACGGTGCAGGACGACCGACCCAAGCACGGCGACCGCCAGGCCCCGGGCGACACCTGCCACATCGACGTGATCGACCGGCACGGCAACGCCGTGACGGCGACGCCGTCCGGAGGCTGGCTACAGTCCTCTCCGGTGATCCCGGACCTCGGCTTCTGCCTGGGCACCCGCGCGCAGATGTTCTGGCTGGAAGACGGTCAGCCGGCCAGCCTGGCGCCCGGCAAGCGCCCGCGCACCACCCTGTCGGTCTCGCTCGCCACCCACGCGGACGGACGGGTGCTGGCGATCGGCACGCCGGGCGGCGACTATCAGGACCAGTGGACGCTGCACGCCTTCCTACGCCACGTCCACGCCGGCCATAACCTGCAGGAAGCAATCGAGGCGCCCGGCTTCAAGACCGACCACATGCCCTCATCCTTTTACCCGCGCCGCGCCAAGCTGGGCACACTCGATCTCGAAAGCCGGTTTCCGGAGGAGACCTTCGTCGAACTCGGTCGGCGCGGCCATCACATCGGCATCAGCGATCCCTGGTCGCTCGGCCGGGTCACGGCGGTCGGCACGGAAGACGGCCTGATCAAGGCCGGCGCCAACCCACGCGGCATGCAAGGGTATGCAGTCGGTCGGTAGCGGCGCTTGTACGGTTCCCATTGTCCGGCGCACACTGCCATCCGAGTGGACTGACCATGCCACTGAGGGGGAATCACCAGCCGTGAGCGGACAGCAGGAGGGGCGTGACCGGTCGCTGGCGCGGGTCGAGATCTTCCGTGACCTGCAAGACGCCGACCGGCGACGGGTCGAGGACCGCTGCCGCTGGCGGACCTACGCGCCGCAGGAAACCGTGATCGCCCGCGAACAGGACAGCCATGAGGTGCACTTCGTCATCTGGGGCCGGGTGCGCGTGCTCGACTATGCCGCCAGCGGGCGGGAGGTTGCGTTCGACGATATCGGCCCCGGCGGCACGGTGGGCGAACTGGCCGCGATCGACGGCGGCATGCGGTCGGCCTCGGTCGTCGCGGTCCAGCGCACCCTGACGGCCGCACTCGATCAGCGCAGCTTTTTGAACATGCTGGCCGAGCATCCCGAGGTCAGCCTGGCCACCATGCGCCGCCTGACCCGGATGGTCCGGCAGGCGAGCGAGCGGATCATGGATCTAAGCGCGCTCGGCGCCAACAACCGCGTCCATGCCGAAATCCTGCGCCTCGCCCGCCAGGCGGCGGGCCCGGACGCGGAAATCGCGCGCCTCTCCCCGATCCCGGTGCATTCCGAGGTGGCGAGCCGGGTTTCCACCACGCGGGAGACGGTTGCCCGCGTGTTCTCGGATCTGACGCGCGAAGGCGTGCTGCACAAGGAACGCAACGTCCTGGTGGTCGACGACATCCCCGCGCTGGCGGATCTGGTGGCCAGCGTGCGCGGCTAGCCAGGGCGAGATTGAGCGCCCTGTGATCGCCGTCACTTCGAGGGCGGACTGTCCCGCTTAAGTATCAAGACAGACGGACAGCAGCGGCTCCCCCCTACCGCCGTTGTCTGTCGAGACGCGGCGATCTTACGGGGTCCCCCTCTCCCCTGATGACGCCGCGTCATGTGCCCTCCGCGGATCCGCCCGCGGACCACGGGCCCGTTCGCCTTGGAGCCTCCCTGCCCCCGCCGGCTGGCGACGGCCGTATGACCGTCGCCAGCCGGTTTTTTCTTGCGCGCGCCGAGCAGCCTGCGGCTTGACAGCACGCGGGCGTAGCGGGGATGACCCGGATCGCATCCAATTTTCTCGGCACGCCCCCAGCTACGAGCACGCGGTTTTCATCCATGTCCGCCGATCCCAAGCCCGCCACCCACGCCTACCGCGTCACGCCCAGGGCCGACGGCCGGCAGGAACGCCGGCTGCTATCGGACAAGCTGCAAGCGCGCCTGGAGCGCCAGCTGACCGACACGATCGCCGCCGCGCTGACGCGCCTTCAGCTGATGCCAACCGGCGGTTCGCGCGAGCTGGCTGCCTGGATCGGCGAGTTCTTTCGCCTCCACGCCGACAGCCCGGCCGGCGAGAATCCGGGCGGCAGCGGGGTGAACGATTCGCTCTGGCTGTTCGTGATCGCCCGTGCGCTCGCCCCCAACCGAATCATCGAGAGCGGCACCCACCGCGGCCACAGCGCCTGGATCTTCCACCGCGCCTGCCCCGAAACGCCGATCGATACCTTCGATGTCGACACGGGCAAGCTGACCTGGTCCCACGAGAAGCTGCGCGCGCACCAGGGCGACTGGACGGCGACGATCGGTTCAGACCCGGCGAACGCTGAAGCGCTCGTGTTCTTCGACGACCACATCAATCACGCCCGTCGCGTGGCGGAGGCGCACGCACGCGGCTTCCGCTGGCTCCTGGTCGACGACAACTTCGCCGCCACTCAAGTGCATGCCACCGGCGGCCCGCCCTTGCCCAGCTTGGCCATGCTGTTCGATCCCGAGGTCGTCCCCGGCGACGAGATCGCTTGGTCCCGCAATGGCAAGAACTACGCCTGGACCTATACGCAAGAGGCCGAGTACGGCGCCCGCGAGCTGATCGAAAGCTATACGCCACTGCCCGAACTGGGGGAGATCACCCGATTCCCGACCGGCTCCGGCTTGTCGCTGGTCCGCCTCGCCGCGCCGCGCGCCTAACGGAGCGCCACACCAGATGGCCGACCGCCCGACATCGAAAAAGCCGTCCCCAAAGAAGTCGCCGAAGAACAAGGATATCGCACGCGCCTGGCAGCGCATGCTGTCGGGACGGCGGCTGGACCTGCTGGAGCCCTCGCCGCTCGACGTCGAGATCGAGGATATCGCCCACGGCCTGTCCCGTGTCGCCCGCTGGAACGGCCAGACGTCCGGTGACTGGGCGTTCTCGGTGGCGCAGCACTCCGTGCTGGTCGATGACCTGGCCGGACGGCTGCGCGCCGGCACCGCGCACAAGTGGCGTCTGGCGGTGCTGCTGCACGACGCGCCGGAGTACGTGATCGGCGACCTGATCACACCATTCAAAGCGGCTGTCGGGATCGACTACAAGGCGCTGGAAGAGCGGCTGATGCAGGCGGTGCTGCTGCGCTTCGGCCTGCCGGGGGCGCTGCCCGAGGAAATCCAGCACCTGATCAAGAAAGCCGACCGCGCCGCCGCCTATCTGGAAGCGACCCAATTGGCCGGATTCGAGCGGGACGTCGCCGACCACATCTTCGAACCGCCACCGAAGAAGATCTACGATCGCGGCCCGATCACCCTGCACCCCCTGCCACCGCACGCGGCCAAGCGCCTCTACCTCGAACGCTTCATGCGGCATGCGCCCAAAGGCCTGCACCCCCCGCTGCCAGCGGACGTCGAGACCGCCGACACCACAGGCGGCGCCATCGGCGACGGCCAGGATACGAGGGATTAGGTACGGCGCACAGGGCATGCAGATCATCGCGCCACGTGTCGGGAGTTGCCCGCTAGTCCCGCCCTGCGGCGTTCGTTACAGTCCGCGCGACCCCGGACCCGGGAGGAGTTCACCCCCTTGAGCGCGATCGAAACGCCCTCCGGCAAAGGTAGCGGCGACGAGAACTTTCCGGTCGCCTCGCGCCTGATCGCCCCCGGGCTGCGCCCCCACGTGATGGCGTACTACGCTTTCGCCCGCGCCGCCGACGACATCGCCGATAACCCAACGCTGGCCCCGGACGACAAGATCGCCCGGCTGGATCGGCTAGGCGCGGCCCTGAACGGGGAAGCTGGCGGCTATGCCGTGCCAGTCGCCCAGCGCTTGCGCGCAAGCCTGCTGGAAACCGGCGTACCGCTTGCCGACGCTTTGGACCTGCTGACGGCGTTCAAGCAGGACGCGGTCAAGACTCGCTACGCCGACTGGGAGGAATTGCTAGGCTATTGTGTGAACTCCGCCAATCCGGTGGGCCGCTTCCTGCTCGATCTGCACGGCGAGCCGGCAGCCGCCCGCCCGCTCTCCGATGCGCTGTGCACGGCGCTGCAGATCCTCAACCACCTGCAGGATCTGGGCGACGACTACCGCCGGTTGGACCGCGTCTACCTGCCGGAAAGCTGGCTGGCACACGAAGGGATCGGTGTCGACGCGCTGGCAGGCAGCCAATCGGACCTGCGGCTGCGCCGGGTAATCGACCGGGCGCTGGACGGCGTGGCGGCACTGCTGCCGGCGGCGCGCGCGCTGCCCGATCGCCTGACCGACCGACGGATGGCGATGGAAGCGGGGGCGATCGCCGCGCTGGCGCGCGCGCTGCACGCGCGTCTGAGCCGGCAGGACCCACTGGCCGTCCGGGTCGAGCTGTCCAAGCCGGCCAAACTATGGATCGCCGGGAGGGGGGCCCTCGCGGCGGCGTGGCGGCCAACCCCGGCTTCGGAAACGGCGTGAGGTCCGCATAAGCCGATGGCGCGCACGCATGTAATCGGAGCCGGCATGGCGGGGCTCGCCTGCGCAGTGCGCCTCGCGCGCGCCGGCGAAGCGGTCACGCTTTACGACGCCGCCCCACAGGCCGGCGGACGCTGCCGCTCGCTGTACGACCCGCAACTCGAACGCTGGATCGACAACGGCAATCACCTGCTGTTGAGCGCGAACCCGAACGCGCGCGCCTTCCTGCGCGCAACCGGCGCGGAACACCACCTGAGCGCCCCGCCCAACGCCGCCTTCCCGTTCGTCGACCTGAAAACCGGGGAGCGCTGGACGGTCCGCCCGAACGACGGCCGCCTGCCCTGGTGGCTGTGGGTCCCAAGCCGGCGGGTGAAGGGTGCGAGCGCGCTCGACCATCTGCGCGGCGCCGGCATCGCCTTCGCGCGCGACGGCGAGACGGTGGCCGAGCGCCTGAGCCGGCCGGGCCACGCGATCTGGGAACGGTTGTGGAAACCCCTCGCCGTCTCGATCCTGAACACCGAACCGGAAGCCGCCGATGCGCGGCTGCTGCGCCGGGTGATTCTGGACTCATTCGCCAAGGGCGGGCGCTATTCCCGGCCGCTGGTGGCGATCCAGTCGCTGTCCGACACCTTCGTCGACCCGGCGCTCGCGACGCTGGATGTCTATGGGGCCGATGTGCGGCTGGGCTGGCGGCTGCGCGATCTGGGCGGCGACGACGGCGGCATCACCGGTCTCGACTTCGCGCAGGGCTACGAGCCGGTTGCGCCGGACGACCGCGTGATCCTGGCCGTGCCGGCCCCGGTCGCCCGGCAGCTGATCCCCGGGCTCACCGCGCCCACGGACACGCGGCCGATCGTCAACGCCCACATCCGCCTACCCCACCGCGCACGACTGGCGGAGGGCATCCCGTTCCTGGGGCTGGTCGGCGGCACCGCGGAGTGGGTCTTCCTGCGCAATGACGTCGCCAGCGTCACCGTCTCCGCGGCGACCCAACTGGCCGACCGTTCGCCTTCCGAGATTGCGGAAATCCTGTGGCCCGACGTCGCCAAGGCGCTCGCCCTCGACCCCCGGCATCAGCCACCGATGCGGGTGATCAAGGAACGCCGCGCCACCTTCGCCCAGACGCCCGCGGCCGTGCGTCAACGCCCGCCGGCCAAGACCCCGATCCCGAACCTGCTGCTGGCCGGCGACTGGACCGACACCGGCCTGCCGGCGACGATCGAGGGCGCCACTACCAGCGGCCACACCGCGGCCGATCTGGTGCTGAAGGCGCGGTAGCCCCGACCGCGGTGGCCGCCTAACGCCCACCCAACGCGCGTCCCGCGCCGGCGGTGAACGCCTCGAGCGCGTTCAACTTCTGCAAAAGGGCGTTGGCCTGTTCGGCGGGCAGCGAGGTTAGCGGCGGACGGACACGGGTCCAGCCAGGATGCCCGGTGCGCCGAGCGACCACGGCCTTGGCGCCCGCAATGGTCGGGAAAGCCTCCAGCGCCTTGCGGTAGGCAATCACCGCCTCATTGAGCTCATCACCACCGCTGCGGCCCCAGCATTCGTACAGGCGGTTCAGCAGGTGCGGATTGACGTTGGCGCTCGCGGTGATCGTGCCGGCCCCGCGCAGTTCCAGCGCATCGCGGAGGTAGTGCTCGTTGCCGACGAACACGCTGAAGCCGGGGTGCTTATGCAAAAGGTCCCGGGTGTAGGACCAGTCGCCGCCGGAATCCTTGAGGCCGACCACCGTCTCGGGGAAGTCGGTGAACAGCCGTTCGACCAGCGCCGGCGACCAGCCGATCCCGGCCTGCCCCGGGATGTGGTAGAGGTAGAGGCGCAGCCGGTCATCGCCGACCCGCTGGATCAGCTCGCGGACGAAATCATACAGCCCCGCGTCACTGACGTTCTTGTAGAAGAAGGGCGGCGGCAGCAGCACGCCGCCGCAGCCGTGATTCACCGCCGCACGGGTCAGACGCACCGTCTCCGGCAGGTTGGGGAGACCGACGCCCGGCAGCAGCTTGTGGCCCGGCACTTCCGCCTCGCGCAAGGCGGTCAACAGTTCCAGCCGCTCGTCGAGCGACAGGGAGGTTGCTTCGCTGGTGGTGCCAAACGGGACCAGCGCGCTGCAGCCATGACCGAGCAAGTCCTTGGCGAACCCGACAAAGCGCGCGCTATCGACCGATAAATCCGCGTTGAACGGGGTCAGGACAGGGGCCAACACCCCCGCGAACGGTCCGCGTGCCATCGCGTTTCACCCTGGTGACCGGTCGTTGGGGTCGTTCTCGTCGTCGTCGAACAGCACCCGGTGCGCCGCCCCTTCCAGATCGTCGTACTGCCCGCTCTTGAGCGACCACAGGAAGGCCGCCAACCCACACAGGCCGAGGAACAACGCGATCGGGATCAGGTAAATCAGGACGGTCATGGGACGACTTTAGCAGGTGCGCCACGACGGCGGTAAGGCGCGAGACGGGTGCGCCCGCGCCTACTCCGTCGTCGCCCGTGTCAGGCCAAGGCGCAGCGAATTGCCGGTCACCGCCAGCGAGGAGGCGGACATCACCACCGCGGCGATCAGCGGCGTGACGAAGCCGGCCATCGCCAGCGGCACCGCCACCGCGTTATAGGCGAAGGCCAGGCCGAAGTTCTGGTGCACCAGCCGCCCGGCGCGCCGGGCGACCTCCAGCACTTCCAGCACCGGGGCAAGACGCTCGCCCTGGAACACCGCGTCGGCGGCGGTCTGGGAGATGTCGGCGGCACTGGCAGGCGACAGGGAGACGCTGGCAGCGGCGAGCGCGGGCGCGTCGTTCAGGCCATCGCCCACCATCAAGACGCGCTTGCCGCCGGCGACCAGCTTCTCCAGCCGCGCCACCTTCTGAGCGGGCGCACATTCCGCCTGCCAGTCGGCCAGCCCGAGGGCGCCGGCCACTTTTTCCACCGTCGGCGTCCGGTCGCCGGACAGCAACACGACCTCCTTGCCCTGGCCCTGCAGGGTGCGCACCACCTCGCCCGCGTCGGAACGCAGCGGGTCGTCGAAGGTGAAGCGCACCGGCGCCATGCCGGGACGGGTTAACCACAACTCCGGACCGTCGTGGTCGTCGTCTTCGGCGGCAGCATCCGCACCGACCCAACTGCGCTTGCCCAGACGCGTCTCGTTGCCCTGCGCGTCGGCCCAGGCGAGCCCGCAGCCCGGCTCCTCGCGCACGCCGTCAAGCACCGGCATGTCGGGCGCGGCGCGTGAGAGCGCGCGGGCCAGCGGATGCGTGCTGGCCCCGGCAAGCCCGGCCGCCGCCCGCAGGTCCAGCGGATCGACGTCGGTCTCCTTCAGTTCGGGCCGGCCCAGGGTGAGTGTCCCGGTCTTGTCGAACACCACCGTGTCGACCTTGGCCAGACGTTCCAGCGCCGTGCCGGACTTCAGCAGCACGCCGCGCTTCAGCAGCCGACCGCTGGCGATCACCTGCACCGCCGGCACGGCAAGGCCAAGCGCACAGGGGCAAGTCACGATCAAGACCGCCACCGCGATCAGGAGCGCCGGCTGCCAGGCCAACCCACCCAGGATGACCCAACCGAGGAAGGCCGCGAGCGCCAGCACGTGCACCACCGGGGCGTAGCCGCGCGCCATCCGATCGGCCAGCGCGACGTATTTCGCCCGGCGCTGCTCGGCCGTCTCCATCAGCCGCACGATCTCGGACAGCAGCGTGTCCTCCCCGACCGCCGTGACTTCCACCGTGACGGGCGCGGACAGATTCAGGGTGCCAGAATACACGCGGGACCCCGGCTGGGCGGCGTGGGGTAGCGTTTCACCGGTCAGCAGGGAGCTGTCGAGTTCGCTCGTCCCGTCGACGATCCGGCCGTCGGCGGCAATCCGCTCGCCCGCCGCAGCCAGGATGCGCATGCCGGGCTGCAACTGATCGGCCGGCACCACGCGCCGGCTGCCGTCGGCGTCTAGCAGCGTCACCGCCCCGCTGCGTAGGGCGAGCAGGCGTTCGGCGGCCGACCGCGCCTTGCCGCGCGCCCGTCGGTCCAGATAGCGGCCGAGCAGCAGGAAGAACAGCAGCGTCACCGCGCTGTCGAAATAGGCGTGCGGACCGGACTGGATGGTCTCCGACAAACTCATCCCGCCGGCCAGCAGGACGGCCAGCGAGATCGGCACGTCCATGTTCATCCGTCCGGCCTTCAGCGCCGACAGGGCGGAACGGTAGAACGGCCGCCCGGCGTAGACGATGGCCGGCAGCGCGATCAGCGCGGAAAACCAGTGCAACAGGTCGCGCGTGACATCCGCCATCCCCTGGGCATGGCCCGCCCAGACGGAGACCGACAGCAGCATCACGTTGGCCGCGGCGAAGCCGGCCACGGCCATGGCGCGCAGTAGTTCCTTCTCCTGTCGGGTGTCGTCGTCGCTCAGGCGCTGGGGATCGTAAGGCACCGCGCGGTAGCCGAGTCCGGCTAGGCGCCGGACCATCTCGCCGCCCTGCTCGACCGCCCCTTGCCAGACGACCTGAAGGCGCCGAGTGGTCATATTGACCCGGGCGCTCTCGACGCCGTCCATCGCGCTCAGTTCGCGTTCGATCGTCTTGACGCAACCGCCGCAATGGATGCCTTCGACCATCAGGGCAAGGGTGTGACGCCCCTGAGCGTCGGCCTGGACGTAGGGGGTAACGTCGACCGGCTCCCGCGCGTCGCCCGCGGCCTGCCGGCCGCTTTCAGCCTCGGCGCGCGCGACATCGGCAACGCCGGTGGTACAGCAACTCATCACGCGATCCTATCGGATAAGACGGCGCGGGCTCATTCCGTCACCGTAATCCGCCGGGAAACCCGGACGGCCTTGCCATTCTTCTCCGCTTCGATACGCAGTTCCCAAAGACCCTTGAGCGGCAGATCGACGGTCTTGCCAAAGGTGCCGCCGCCGAGCGCGTCCAGGGTATGGACGCTGTCGTAACCTTCCTGCGTCGGGCGGACGAAGCCGACCTGAACGCGGTCCGCCTGCAGCGGCTGGCCCTGGTCGTCCGTCAGCGAGATCCGCACATCGACCCGCTTGGGCTGCGGGTGTTCGACCGACAGGTCGACCGACCAGCCAAGCGCGTCCTCGCGCTGCTCGGCCTCGATCGCCTGCTGGTAGACGAGCCCCTTGTCGTAGGCATCATCGGTAACGAGCCCGCGCCAAGAGCCCATGCCCACCCCGATCATCGTGCCATTGGCCACGAAGATGACGAGGAACATCCCGAAGAAACAACTGGGAATCCAGACGTTGGGCTGCTTGTACCAGCGGATCGCCCGTTGGATCAGGCCATGCTGCGCGCTCACCTCTCAGGCCCCCGGAACAGCGTTTCCTGTACCACAACGTTGCCCTGCCGGTCGGTCAGGCGGAACTGGAAATCGCGCGTCGTCTGCTCGACCGCCGAGCTCGGGCGTTCGACATAGATTTTATAGGATGTCACGGAATCCGGGTCGGCCGTCAACTGCACCTGGCGGGCCCTGGGGGTGTTCATGCCCACCACCGACAAGGTGCCTTGCGGCAGGTTGCCGAGCTCCAGGGTATAGCTGCTCTGAGCGCGCTCCTTGTTCAGGATCTTGATCGTGTAGCCGTTACGGATCGCCCCGTCGGATAGGGTCACGAACAGCGGATTGCGGTCGTGCAGGACGTTGAGGTCGTGGGTGCTGCGGGTCATCAGGGTAAACAGCATGATGCCGGCAACGACCGCCAGCAGCGAGCCGTACAGGATGGTGCGGGCACGGATCAGCCGGATCCGCGGCTTCTCGCCCCGGGCGCGGCGCTCCTGATTGGCGAGTGTATCGTAGGTGATCAGGTTCTTGGGCCGGCCCAGCTTCTCCATCACGCTGTTGCAGGCGTCGATGCACAGCGCGCACCCGATGCACTCCATCTGCACGCCGTCGCGAATGTCGATGCCGGTCGGACAGACCGCAACGCACTTGTCGCAGGCGATGCAGTCGCCCTTGCCGTCGACCTTGTCCCGGCCGTAGAGCGCATTGGCCTGTTCCCAGTCGATCGCGGCCAAGCCCGGCGTGCTGCTATCATCCGGGCCCTTGGGCGGCAGATTGGCCGGGGAGACGTGCGTCTTGCCCTTTTTCGGCTTGCCGCGCGGCTCACCGCGCCAGGGCTCGTAGGTGACGATCATCGTGTCTTCGTCGAACATCGCCGCCTGGAAGCGCGGCCACGGGCACATGTAGGTGCACACCTGCTCGCGTGCCCAGCCGGCCAACAGGTAGGTCGTGGCCGTAAACATGCCGACGAAGAAGTAGACGCTGAAAGACGCCTGGCCGGTAAAGAAGTTGCCGACGACAGTAGGCGCGTCGACGAAGTACATGATCCACGCCCCACCGGTGGCGAGCGCGATCAACAGCCAGACGCTGTGCTTGGCCAAGCGCTTGGCGAGCTTCTGGCCGGTCAGCGGCTGTCTGTCGAGCTTGATCCGGGCGTTGCGGTCGCCTTCGATCCACCGCTCGACCAGCATGTAGAGGTCGGTCCAGACGGTCTGCGGGCAGGCGTAGCCGCACCACACACGGCCCAGAAGGCTGGTCACCAGAAACAGCCCGATTGCGCCCATGATCAGCAGGCCAGCCAGGTAGTAGACCTCCTGCGGCCAGATCTCGATGCCGAAGAAGTAGGCCCGGCGCGCCGGCATATCGATCAGCAAGGCCTGATCCGGGGTGTTCGGCCCGCGATCCCAGCGCAGCCAGGGTGCAATGTAATAGATGCCGAGCAGAACGATCACCGCCGCCCACTTGAGCTTGCGGTAAAAACCGCCGATCGCCATCGGATGGACCTTCACCCGGCCAGCGTAGAGGTTCTGCTCCCGCTGCTTGCGCCGGGACAGGGCACCTTCAGTGCCCTCATGAATCGTCGACTCAGCCATATCGTCTCTACTCGGTTGCGCCGCCCATATTCGCAAGACGATCCCGCTCAGCCACGCCTGGCGCGCGTAATCGTTACGAATGCCAAGAACTTACGCGCCTCGGCTGCGAGCGCCATTGCGGTATATCAAGGATGCTTCAGCAATCGCTCATATGCGCTGCGCCAAGGTGTCGCGCCCGTTCAAAGCTTTGGCTGGTATATCCTGAATGGTTTTCGCTCGCGCCGCCCCCAACTGCGGCGCCACGCGACTTACGGCATAAGGAGATGGCCCTCGGGCCCGGGGTCGACCAGCGGCATGGCGCGAATTTCATCGCGCCGAAACCCGGCTCCGGCGGGCACGAACAGAAAGGGCCGCGGAAGCGTGCACTCCCGCGGCCCTGACGTGCGATCTGCAATGCCGACTGGCCTTACTGACCGCCGCCCAGCGTGTAGACATAGACCGCCAGCATCTTGATCGTCTCGTCGTCCAGGCGGGTGGACCAGGCCGGCATGTTGCCGTGCTGCGGATTGGTGACCTGCGAGACGATGTCGCTGATCTCCCCGCCGTACAGCCAGATCTGATCGGACAGGTTGGGCGCGCCGAGGGCTGGATTGCCCTTGGCGTTGGCGCCGTGGCAGGCGACGCAGTTTTGCGCGAACACCTGCTTGCCAGCCTCGACCCGGTCGGGCGCGTCCACATCGGCCGACAGCGACTTCACGTAGTGCGCCACGTTGCGAATCTGCTCCTGGTCGAAGATGTTGCCGTAAGGCGGCATCATCGACGCGCGGGAGTTCTCGTGCTCGTTCCGGACACCGTAGCTGATCGTCTGATGGATCTGGTCGAGCGAACCGCCCCACAGCCAGGCATCATCCGCCAGGGTCGGAAAGCCGGGCCGGCCCGAACCGCCCTGGCCGTGGCAGGGCGCGCAGTTGTTGGCGAAGGCCGCACCGCCACCGGCCATGGAGAAGTTCAGCAACTCCTGATCGTTCGCGATCGTCTGCAGGTCGGCCTGCTCGATCTGGTCGACCCATTTCGCTTGGGCGGCCTGCGCTTGCTGGATGTCCTCCTGCAGCTCGACCCGGCGGTCCCAGCCGAGCAGGCCCTCGGTGTGGCCGGACAGCCACGGGATCGACGGGTAAAGCACCACGTACACGACCGAGAACACGATGGTGGCGTAGAAGACGTACAGCCACCACTTCGGCAACGGCGTATTGAGTTCCTTGATGCCGTCCCACTCGTGGCCGGTCGTCTCCTGACCGGTCAGGTGGTCTTTCTCGGGCTTGGTCGGCATCGCTTCACTTCTCCTCGTTGTTGTCTTCGAGCGGGATGCGTGCCGCCTGCTCGAAGCGCTTCCTGTTCTTGGGCCAGAACGCCCAGGCGCAAACACCCAGGAACAGGAGCAGCAACCAAACGACCCACAGCTGGCGCAGCCAGATGGCCAGGTCGGTTAAGAATTCCATCGGCCTTTTCGCCTCATACCTACTGCAGCAGCTGTTCGGTGCTGGTGTCCGAGAAGTCCACCATCCGACCCAGGATTTGGAGGTAGGCGACAAGCGCGTCCATCTCCGTCACCCGGTCGGGGTTACCGTCGAAGTTCGCCACCTCGACCCGCGGGTAACGTTCCCGCAGGCCCTCCACGTCACCGTCCGGGTTCTGCTGCGCGCGAAGATCGGCCTGCGCGACCTCGATCTGTTGATCGCTATAGGGCACGCCGACGTCGACGTTGGTCTCCAGGTGTGCCGCCGCGTCCATGTCGAGGGTTTTGTCCGACAGGAAGGCGTAAGGCGGCATGATCGATTCCGGCACGACCGACCGCGGGTCCTGCAGGTGCGCGACGTGCCAGTCGTTGGTGTACTTGCCGCCCACACGCGCCAGATCGGGCCCGGTGCGCTTAGAGCCCCACTGGAAGGGGTGGTCGTACATGCTCTCCGCCGCCAGCGAGTAGTGGCCGTAGCGCTCCACCTCGTCGCGGAAGGTGCGTATCTGCTGGCTATGGCAGACGTAGCAGCCCTCCCGGATGTAGATGTTGCGCCCCGCCAGCTCGAGCGGGGAGTAGGGACGCACCCCATCCACCGGCTCGACCGTGGATTTGATGGTGAAAGTGGGGACGATCTCCACGATGCCGCCAATCGAGACGGTGATCAGGGTGAGGATCGCCAGCAGGATGACGTTCTTTTCGATCCGCTTGTGCCAGTGCATCTCCGCTGCCCTCCTTACTCGGCCGGAGTTGCGGCGGCGGCCGGCTGGGCGACCATCGGCTTCTCTTGCCGGATATCGCCACGCGCGGTGCGCACCAGGTTATAGACCATGATCAGGGCACCCACGAGGAACAGAACCCCGCCCAGGCCACGGATCACGTAGAAGGGATGCATCGCCTCCACGGTCTCCACGAAGGAGTACTGCAGGAAGCCGAGCTGGTCGTACGACCGCCACATCAGGCCCTGCATGATGCCGGAGATCCACATCGCGGTGATGTAGAGCACGATGCCCAGCGTCGCGATCCAGAAGTGGTAGCTGACCAGGCGCATCGAGTAGAGCTGGCGGCGATGCCAGAGGTGCGGCACCAGGAAGTACATCGCGCCGAACGACACGAACGCCACCCAGCCGAGCGCACCGGAGTGCACGTGGCCGATCGTCCAGTCGGTGTAGTGGCTGAGCGCGTTGACCGGCTTGATCGACATCACCGGACCCTCGAACGTGCTCATACCGTAGAATGCAACCGAGACGACGAGGAAGCGCAGCACCGGGTCGGTCCGCAGCTTATCCCACGCCCCCGACAGGGTCATGATGCCGTTGATCATGCCGCCCCAGGAGGGCATCCACAGCATCACCGAGAACACCATGCCCAAGGTCTGCGTCCAGTCAGGCAGCGCGGTGTAGTGCAGATGGTGCGGGCCCGCCCAGATGTAGAGGAAGATCAGGGCCCAGAAGTGGATGATCGACAGGCGGTAGCTGTAGACCGGCCGCTCGGCGCGCTTGGGGATGTAGTAGTACATCATCCCCAGGAAGCCCGCGGTGAGGAAGAAGCCCACGGCGTTGTGGCCGTACCACCACTGCGTGATCGCATCCGGCACGCCAGCGAACAGCGAGTAGCTCTTGGTCCCGAAGAAGCTGACCGGCACCGCCAGGTTGTTGACGATGTGCAGCATCGCGATCGTGATGATGAACGCCAGGAAGAACCAGTTCGCCACATAGATGTGCGGCTCCCGGCGCTTCATGATCGTGCCAACGTAGACCACCAGATAGACGACCCAGACCAGGGTCAGCCACAGATCGACGAACCATTCCGGCTCGGCATATTCGCGCGACTGCGTGATACCGAAGATGTAGCCGAGCCCGGCCATCACCAGGAATGCCTGGTAGCCCAGGAACAGGAACATCGCCGTTTCGTCGCCGCCGAACAGGCGCGCCCGGCAGGTTCGCTGAACCACGTGCAGCGAGGTGGCCAGCAGCGCATTACCGCCGAACCCGAAGATCGCCGCGGAGGTGTGCAGCGGCCGCAACCGGCCGAAAGTGGTCTCGGCAAATCCCAGATTGAGTTCGGGATAGGCGAGCTGGAAGGCGATAAACACGCCGGCGGAAAACGCCGCAATGCCCCAGAACATCGTCGCGATGACGAACAGGCGGACGACGCTCTCGTTGTAGTACTCGCGCGCGGGCGCGCGATTGTCAGCTGTGACTGTGGCGCTTTGGGCCATACTCGGCAGTTCCCTCAAAGCCGCGGGACAGAAAGCCGCGATGCGGCAGATGTTCGAGTGGGCGTTCAGGTCCGTGGAAACCACCGGCGATTCGGACAGACTCCGAGGGCCCCGAGCGCTACTTCGAATTGGTCTAGTTCAATGCCGGAGCCGCGCGGCCCCAACATTGATGTGGATCAAGGGGTCTTGATAACGCGTTACCGGCTCGATCGTACGCGCCGGACAAATGTCCCCCGACACCACTGGCGCGCACGCTCCCCCGATTCGTCAACGCGGACCACCCCCAAACCCCTGGACAGGGTGCGTCAGCCTGCCGCACCATATCACGGGATGAAAGGGTGGTGTCGAGCAAACGACGGTCCGTCCACGGGCCGTGGGGACACCGGTTCGACGCAACAGGCGGCCGGAGCCCTCAATAAAGAAAGGTTGGGGAGTGATGACCACGATGACACACACAGTGCCCGTGCTCGCCGGGCCGGCGCCGCGCATCAACAAGATCGAGATCGACCAGCCGTGGACCTGGCTAAGCCGCGGCTGGGCCGACCTGCGCAAGGCCCCCCGCGTTTCCGTCACCTACGGCCTGTTCTTCGCCATCGTCGGCTTCGTGCTGCTGGGCGCTCTTTGGTTCCTGAACTGGTTCTATCTGGTGCTGCCGTTTTCCGCGGGCTTCATGCTGATGGGGCCGCTCGTCGCCGTCGGCCTGTATGAGATCAGCCGCCGCCTGGACGCGAGCGAGACGCCGACGCTGAATCACGCCGCAACCGCAATCTTCCGTAACACCAGCCAGATCGCGCTGATGGGCGTGGCGCTAATGATCTTTCTGCTCGCCTGGATCCGGCTGGCGACGCTGATTTTCGCGCTGTTCTTCTCGTTCCGTCCGCCGATGCTGGACAACTTCGTCGCCGAGGTGTTTTTCCAGCCGGAATCCGTGCCCTTCCTGATCGTCGGTGTCGGCACGGGCGCGGTGCTGGCGGCGCTCGTCTTCGCGATCTCCGCCGTGTCGATCCCGATGCTACTGGACAAGCCGTCGGTCAACGTCGCCACCGCGGTCGCGGCCAGCGTCCAATCGGTCCGCGTCAACCTGGCACCGATGGCGATCTGGGCCGCCCTGATCGTGCTGTTCGCCGCCGGCGGCCTGATGGCCGGCTATATCGGCCTCGCCGTCACCATGCCGATCATCGGCCACGCCACCTGGCACGCCTATAAGGACCTGATCACCTTCGATACCTAGGCATTTGGCGGCAGGCGCAGCGGTTCCAAGACGCGCCCGCATTCAGCGGGCACGTCGGCGTTACCCCGCCGCCAGAAGCTCCAGCACCCGCGCCCCGACTGCCTCTGGCGTGCCGGCCGCATCGACGCGCGGCCAGGCAATCTCGCCCTTGGGCGCGCGGGTCAACTGGCCTTCCACCACCCGCGAGGTGGCATCCGAGGCGTCGCCGGTCCGCGCGTCCACCCGGGCCTTCAGCGTGTCTTCCGGAGCGCTCAGCCAGACTCCCTGGAACGCAAGGCCAAGAGCTTCCGCTGTTTTGCGCGCGGCCGCGCGGCTCGAGCGGTCTAGGAAGGTCGCCTCGACGACCGCACTTTGCCCGGCTTTCAGGGCCGCGGCCGCGCGATCGAACATCGCCTGATAGACCTGGGCATTTACCTTGCCCTGGTAGGCGCGCTCGGGCAGGTGCTCGGTTTCGGCGACGCCGAACAACCGCTTACGCTCAACATCGGAACGCACGACCAAAGCCCCCGGTGCCCGGCCGATTTCAGGCGCGATCCGCCGGGCGACCGTGGTCTTGCCGCTGCCGGACACCCCGCCGACCGCGATCAGGCGCGCTGGCGCGGGGGCGAGGTAATTTTGCGCCGCGTCGAACAGCGTCCGGGCCTCCCGCTCCTTGGCGGCGCGTGCGTCCGCGTCCGGCTGCGTTGCCCGGGCGGACGCGGCGACGTGCGCGCGAATGCCCGCGCGCAGGCTGAGGCACAGCGGCAGGGCGGCCAGCGCGTCCAGGTCGTCACGCCCGCGGTAGTAGCGGTTGAGCAGCCGGTTAGCGGCCCAGCCCAGCCCACGGCGGTCCAGGTCCATCACCAGGAAGGCGAGATCGAACAGCGTGTCGATCTCGGCGATCTGACGGTTGAATTCGATCGCATCGAACAGGGTCGGCCGGCCATCGATCAGCACGACGTTGCCAAGGTGCAAGTCACCGTGGCAGCGCCGCACACAGCCGTCCCGCCCGCGACGATCCATCAGATCCCGCACCGTCGAGAGCGCCGCGCGCGTCCGCCCGGTCAGCTGCTCGACCGCCTCAGACGGAAACAGATCGGGCGCCTGGGCGAACTGCTCGGCATTCTCGTCGATCACCAGGGCAAGGGCGTCGGCACCGCCCTGCTCAAGAGCCGGTTCCGCACAGGCGTGCAAATCGGCCACCGCATCGGCCAGCCGATCGACGGTTTCGGCGTCGAGCGCCCCCGCGTCCGCCACCCGGTCCAGCAGCCCGGCCTCGTCGAACCGGGCAAGCTCCACCAGCCAGTCCACCAGTACGCCCGCCACCGCATCCGGGTCCGGGCCGTCTGGCTGCAGCGCCCCGAGCATGAACGTGCCGCCCGTCCCCCGGATCACTGGCCGGGCGCCCATATATAGCTCCGGTGCGGTGCGCCGGTTCAGGCGCAGTTCCGTGGCGACCGCCTCCTGGCGCTTCGCCAAGGTGGCGAAGTCGAGATAGGGGTAGGTCACCGCCCGCTTCAGCTTGAACGCCCGGTCGCCTGCCAGAAACACCATCGAGGCGTGGGTATCGATCCGGCTGACCGACTGCCCACCGTGGGTGGCAGGGTCCATCATCAGTTGGGCGATCTCGGCTTGAACGTCGCGGTCGTCTGGGTCGCGGTCGTGCGTCCCGTGAGAGGACAGCCCGGTCATCTTTCCTCGCTTCATAGCGGCGCGTCGGCAGCGTTCGGGCCCCGGCGCCGCGTCCTATAGCCCTACGCCACCCGGGCAAAAATTAACTTATGAAGAAAAAAGAAGCGAGCCTCATAATCCAAATGAATAAATGAAAAGACCCGCTATTAACCTGTGTGATTCAGAAAAGACCACCAGTAGCACCATAGGTTAAGGAAACACTGGCCGGTTCCATGTTGACTAGGACCCTGACGCCACCCCCGAGGCCCGATAGAGGGCCGCGGACAGGCGCGAGGGAGGTCGCTGGTGCCCAACGAACACCTGACGCCACAAGACGCCTTGGCGATCGAGGAGCACATCCCTGCCCTTCGTCGCTACGCCCGCGCTTTGGTTCGCGACGGCGACTGGGCCGACGATCTGGTCCAGGACTGCCTGGAACGTGGAATCTCCCGCTTTGCGCAGTTCCAACCCGGAACCAACCTGCGCACCTGGCTATTTACCATTCTGCACAACCTGCATTGCGATACGCTGCGCCGGCAGAACCGGCGGGGCGTCCACGTGCCGATCGACGACTGGCTGGACAATGTGCAGACCGGGGCAGAGCAGCCCCGCGCGATGCACCTGCGCGACTTCCGCCGGGCTTTCCGCGGCCTGCCCGAAAGCGATCAGCAAATCCTGCTGCTCATCGGGGTGGAGGGGTTCAGCTACGAGGAGGTCGCCCAGGTGCTCAACGTCGCGGTGGGCACCGTCAAATCGCGCCTGTTCCGCGCACGCAACCGGTTGAAGACGCGCGAGAGCGAGATGAACACCCCGAACGCCACCCCCAACCGCGAAGGCGCGCTGGCGACCTGACCCATCGCTTCGGCGTGCCGGCGCTTCTGACCTGTTCGTGATCTTCCGGTTAGTGCCCCCGAGATAAAGGGGGTGTGCCCTGGCACGCCTGCGATTGCGTTGCTAATTGTGGGGCTTCGCGCATGGGCCCGCCGGCCCTGCCCCCTGGCCCGTTCAAGATGGTAGCTCGTCCCTGCCACCGCTCCGGCGCGGGCAGGACGGAGCCGAAAATGGCTTGAAGATCACGCATCCCTCTCCGGCGACCCGCCGTCCGCGCTTTTTCCGTCAGGGCGTCCTGTCCGCGCTGGCTTTTCTCCTGCTGCTTCTGCCAAGCAGTCCCGCCAGCTATGCGCAGGGGGGCGATGGACAGGCCCCCTGGCCACCGTCCGAGAACGGCGCGCCCGACGAGTCGAGCCCGGAAGCCGAGACCAGCGTCAACTACGAGGTCACGATCGACGGCTTCGCGCCGGGGGAAGCGGATCTGGAGACGCTGCTGCGCGATTCCAGCCGACTGATCGGGTTGCAGGACGAGCCGCCGACAACGGAAGCGGGTGTGCGCCGACGCGCGCGCGATGACGTCGAGCGCTTCCAACAAGCGCTGCGTTCCGAAGGCTTCTATGACGCCAAGGTCAGCTTCGAGATCGTGGCTCCGGAAGCGAACGCAGCGAACACCAGCCAAGCCCCCCCCGACGACGCGACAGGCGACACGGCCGCGCCGGGAACCAGGGCTGGTGGGCCCTTACAGGTCCGCTTCACGGTGGATCCCGGGACGGTCTACCTACTCGCACGCGTCAACATCAGCTACGCGCCCGCCATCCCCGAAAGCCGTGCCGGCATCCCACGCACGGCCGAGCAAATCGGCCTCGATCTTGGCATGCGCGCCCGGGCACCGGAGATTCAGGCGGCCGAACGGCGGCTGCTGACCCAACTGGAGAACCACGGCTATCCGGACGCCAACGTGCGTGACCGCCAAGCCGTAATCGATCGCTCCGCGACCACGATGCGGGTGGACTGGCAGGTCGACCCCGGCCCCTATACCGAATTCGGCGAGGTCCAGCTAAGCGGGCTGAAGACGGTCGAGCCAAAATACGTGCGCAGTTACCGCACCTGGCAAACGGGCGAAACCTTCGACCAGCGCAAGATCGAGGAGATGCGCGGGGAGTTGCTCGAGACCGGCCTGTTCGATTCCATTCAGATCGATCGCGGCGATGCGGCCCCGGACGGCCAAACACCCATTCAAATGACCCTCGAGGAACGCGCGCACCGCTCGATCGGCTTCGGCGCCCGTTACTCCACCTCGATCGGCCCGTCGGGCACGGCGTTCTGGGAACACCGCAACTATCTGGGCCAAGACGAGGACCTGCGCCTGGAACTAGATGCGGGCTTGGTCGAGCAGAGCTTCACCACCACGGGGCGCAAGCCGCGCTGGAACCGCGACGACCAGGATCTGCTCGCCAACTTCGAACTCCGTCACAAGGACAGCGACAGCTTCGAGGAATACGCGGCGGAAACCGGCCTGGCGGTCGAGCGGGAGTTCAACGACCTCTGGACCGGCCAATTGGGCGGCTCGATCGAGGCACTGCAAACCACCGACAACGAAGGCACGCGCGAGTTCATTCTGTACGGCGTGCCCTCGTCCTTGATCCGCGACAGCCGCGACAATCCGCTGAACCCAACCGAAGGCAGCCGCCTGTCGCTCGATTTCACGCCCTACCTGTCGACGGTCGAGGCATTTCAGCCGTTCGCCAAGACCAGCCTGGGCGGCTCCACCTACTATTCCTTCGACGAGGAAGACAGGTTCGTTCTGGCCGGTCGGGCGCGCGTGGGCACGCTGGTTGGCGCGGAGACCGAGCAGGTGCCGGCGTCCAAGCGCTTCTACGCCGGTGGCGGCGGATCGGTCCGCGGCTTCCCGTACGAGGAGGTCGGCCCGCTAGACGAAGACGACGACCCGCTGGGTGGGCGCTCGCTGGTTGAACTGGGGCTGGAACTGCGGATCAAGATCACGGACTCGATCGGGATCGTACCGTTCCTCGATGCCGGTCAAGTTTATGACACGGTTTACCCTGACTTTAGTGTCGATGAACCGCTGCGCTATGGCGCTGGACTGGGTCTGCGCTACTACACCGCGATCGGGCCGGTGCGCTTTGATGTCGCCGTACCGCTCAACAAGCGCGACAACGACAACGACTTCGAGATCTACATTTCGCTGGGTCAGGCATTCTAGACGATGCGACTGCGCCGTCCGCTGAAAATCGCCGGCTGGACGCTGGTCAGCCTGCTCGCCGTGCTGCTCGTGGCCGTGCTCGCCCTGTGGGGCGCAGCCAACACCGAGCGCGGCCAGGCCTGGATCACAGCCACGCTGGAAAGCGCGCTGTCCGCGCCGGGCGCGCCCGCAACCGTGTCCGGCTTGCAAGGCCCCCTGCCCCAGAACGCGCGGCTGGGCCGGTTGGTGCTGCGCGACGAGAACGGGGCCTGGCTGACTCTGGAGGACGCGCGACTCAGTTGGTCACCTTTGGCGCTCTTGTCTGGCCGGCTGGAGCTGCAGGCGGTGACGGCGAAACGGATCGCCCTCGACCACCTGCCAGCCGGCGGCCCACCGGAGGAACCGCAACCGGAAGCCTCCCAATCCGATCCCTTCGAGGTGCCGAGCCTACCGGTCGCCGTGCGGCTGGACCGTCTGAGCGTCGACCGGCTGGAGATCGGCGAGGCGGTCGCCGGCACCGCGGCGGCGTTCAGGGTCGACGGACAGGCCGCCGCACCGCAAGGCGGCCGCTTGACCACGAACTTGTCGGTCGACCGCCTGGGCGGGCCATCCGAAACGCTGCGCCTGGATGCCGGCTACGCCCGTGACACCCGCGCACTCGCGCTCGAACTGCGGCTCGACGCCCCACCGGGTGGCCTGATCGCGCAACTGGCCGACCTGCCCGACGGTGCGGGGGCAACACTTGCCCTCACCGGTGACGGCCCGATCAATGCCTGGCGTGGTCAGCTCGACGCCCGGGTGGGCGACGCCGCCCGGCTCCAGACCGAGATCCAGTTCGACACCTTCAATCGCTTGGCGCTGCAAGGCGAGGCCGAGGCGCCCGGCTATCTGACCGGCGACCTGGCGCGGCTTGCCGGGGGACCGGTGCGTTTCGACCTCGCGCTGGCCCGCAAGGGAGACTCCGGCCTCACGATCGAACGGGGGCAGGTTCAGAGTTCGACGCTCACGGCCGATCTGGCCGGTGGCCTGGCTGCGGACGGGACATCGCTCGACGCCGCGATCGACCTGCAGGTGACCGACGCGGCCCCGCTCAACGCCCTCGCCGCACCGGCCGAGGTCAGCGGCCTCACCGCACGCGTTACCGCCCAAGGCCCCGTCGCCACGCCCAAGCTGCACGTGAGCGCGCAGGCCGAGAGCGCTGGCGTGCCCGACGCGGGCGCCCGCGACGTCACGGTCGACCTGCGCTACACCCCCGCAGAGTCGCTCATGCAGGGCCAGGCGGAGGTCGAGGTCACCGGTGCGCAGGGCCGCTTCGCCCTCGACGCGCTGTCGCACTACGACGGCCACCCGGTACATGCGCGGATGCGCGGCCTACTGGACCTGGACGGGATGACGCTGCACCAGGCCAGTGTGACCGCAGCGCTGCGCGACTTGCAACTGAGCGCGGACGGCAGCGCCGACCTGGCCACGACCAGCGGCGACGCCGCGTTCAACCTGCAGCTCGCCACGCTCGATCAGCTGGGTCCGATCGTGCCAATCGGCCTTCAGGGTGCGGGTACCCTGAGCGGCCATGCCGTTTTCGGGGGCGACGGACCGCTGGTCGACGGAACGGTGACCGGCGACCTGCAGCAGTTCGCCGCCGGCATTCCGATCCTGAACGCCCTGCTACAGGATCGCGTGCAACTGGCAACCGACCTGCGCCTGGCTGAGGATGGCGCGCTGACCCTGTCGAACCTGTCGGTCGACAGCCCGAACGCACGCATCCAGGGACAACTCGCCCTGCCCGGCGATTTTGCCAGCCTGCAAGGCGACTTCACCGCCGAAGTCCCGGACGCCGGCGTACTGCAGCCCGCCCTCAACGTGCCTCTGGCCGGCGCGGCGACGCTGAGCGCACACCTGGACGGTGCGCTGTCCGATCCGGGCGTGCGCGCCGATCTGCGGCTGAGCGAGGCTGTCGTGGCCAGCCAACGGCTGGGCACCGCGACAGTCAAGGCGGATGTGCAAACCCTGGCGAGCGGCCCCCAGGGCAGAGTGCAGCTGGACACGACGGACGGTCCCGCCGGCGCGGTCGATGCGGAGACGGCATTCGCGCTCGCCGGTGACTCGCTCAACCTCTCGGCGATCCGGGCTCAGGTGCCCGGTCTCAACGTCCAGGGACAGCAGTTGCAGGTGCCGCTCGCCGGCGGCGCGCTGGATGGTCAGTTCGCCGTTCGAAGCGACCAGCTGCGCCCGCTACTGTCTAGGGTTGCAGGTCTGGAAGCGGCTGCGGCCGCCGACCTGACCGTCACACTGGGCCCGGACGGCAGCGGCGGACAGCAGGTCGCGCTCGGCGGCGATCTGCGCGACGTGGCCCTGCCCGATGACGGCCCGTCGGTGGAACGCGTGCAACTGGACGGGACGGTCGCAAACGCCTTCGCAAGTCCGAACGCCAACATCACGGTCGACCTGCTGCGCGCCGCGGCCGGCCCGGTCGAGATGGACCGGCTGACCGTCACCGCGCGCGGCACACAGCGCGACCTGGACGTCACAGCCGAAGGCGAAGGGCGTGGTCAGAACACGCTGGACAAACCGATCGCGATCTCGCTCGCCGGCAATCTGGCCGAAGACGGCCCGGCGCGGGTGATCTCGCTCGGCCAGCTGCGCCTCGAAGTCGGCGAGCGCACCCTCGCGCTGGCCCGCACCGCCCGACTGCGCCTGCAGGGCCAGGAGATCGCGCTGCAGGATCTGGCACTCAACATCGGCGATGGACGGATCATGCTCGACGCCCGGCGCGGCACCGACCAAGTCGAACTCACGCTGGACGCCGACCAGGTGCCGCTCTCCTACACCGCGCTCGTGCTGGCCGAGCCGCAGTTGAGCGGCCGGCTGAACGCCCAGGCACAACTCTCCGGGCCTCCCAGCGGGCCAACCGGGGCGGTCAACCTGACGCTGGAGGATGTCGGCAGCGAGGGCACCGACCTGCCGCCGCTCAACGCGCGGGTCGACCTGCGGCTGGACGAAGCCCGCCAGTTGATCGCCAACGGCCGGGTCACGGGTCTGGGCGACAGCCCCTTGCAGCTGACCGCCAACCTGCCGGTCGACCTTAACCTTGCCTCAGGCTTCGCAGCCGGGCTGCGGCAAAACGACGAGATCAGCGGCCGGATCGCCTGGGCCGGCGAGATCGCCCCATTGATGCCATTGGTCCCGGCCACCGGCCATCGCCTGACCGGGCATGCCGACCTGGATTTCCGGGTCGCTGGCACACTGGACAAGCCGGACCTGTCCGGCGAAGCGAAGCTGGAGGACGGTCGATACGAAAACCTGGACACGGGCACGCTGCTGACCGAGATGCAGGCGCTCATCCAGGCAGACGACCAGCGGGTCGAGATCGCCCGTTTCACCGCCAAGGACGGCGGCACCGGCACGCTGGACATAACCGGCGGCGTGGATATGCCGCAGCCCGGGACCCCATCGCAGGTCGACATCAAGATCGATGCCAAGAGCGCCAAACTGGCGCGCCTGGATTTCCTGGTCGCGGATGCCGACGTCGACATGGAGGTGAGCGGCAGCCTACAGGACATGCTGGTCGCCGGCACGGTGACGGTGAACCAGGCCGAGGCGCGCATCCCCAACAACCTGCCGCCGGAAGTCGCCGACCTTAAGGTCGTAAGCGAACAGGAGCTGCGCGAGCGCCGCGCGGCCGAACAGAAAGCCGCCGAGTCCGGACAACCGGCATCCGACCCGCAAAAGGCGAGCCGCACCGAACTGGACATCGCCATCGACATCCCAGGACAGACCTTCGTCCGTGGCAACGGTCTGGACAGCGAGTGGCGTGGCAATCTGGTGGTCAAAGGCACGGCGACCGCGCCGATCGTGCGCGGGCAGTTGGAGGCCGTACGCGGACGGGTCTCCCTGCTCAACAAGACCTTCAATCTGGAAAACGGTCAGGTCGCCTTCAGCGGTGGGCGGGAGATCAACCCCCGGCTGGATATCCGCGCCGTCAACGAAAGCGAGGAGCTGACTGCGATCGTCCGGGTGTCCGGTAACGCTTCGAACCCCACTTTCGAGCTGAGCTCGGTGCCCGAACTGCCGCAGGAGCAGGTACTCTCGCGCCTGCTGTTCGGTAAGTCGCCGGGCGAACTGGGGCCGGCGGAAAGCGCGCAGCTGGCCGCGGCGGTGGCGGAGCTCTCGCTTGGCGGCGGCGGGCCTGGAGTGATCGACCGGCTGCGCAACTTCGTCGGCGTGGACGTCCTGCAGCTCGGTGGCGACGCCGACACCGGTCCGACGGTGGAAGCCGGCAAATACGTTACGGAAGATGTCTTCGTCGGCGTCGAACAGGGCGCCAACGCAACCTCCTCCCAGGTGAAGGTCGAAGTCGACGTGACCGAGCATATCAAGATGGAGAGCGCGGCGGGCGTTACCGGCAGCAGCAGCGTCGGCGTGCAGTTCCACTGGGATTACTGAGGACGTTCGTTCGCGCGGCTTGGCTAGTCTGGTGTGACGAGCACCGTTTCGCCGTAGCTGACCCCGTCCGGTGATAGGAACGGTTTCTGCGTTACGCCACGCTGTACATGGAACACCTGGGCCGCCAGGACGTGGGTCACCGCTCCCTCCGCCGCCACAATCGGGAGCATCAGGCGATGCGTTTCCCGCTCCGGGGAAGAGCTGGTATCGGCGGTGACATAGCTGCTGCGCGAATAGAGCGGCCGGACGATATCCACCAGCGCGTCGTAAAGCCCGAGGATATAATCGAGGTAACCAAACTCACGCGGTAAAGCCTCGTCGAGGAATTGTCGCGTCGGATCCGCCCCGGCCTGTTCGGCGATCCGCGACCCCACGATGCGGTAGCGATAACGCCGCGTGCCATCCGCCAGCACGACTTCGGTCAGCATCAGATCCGGCAGGACTTCGCGCGGCATGTCGATCGGATCGACCTCAGGGCGCGTCGGCCCCGCGCGCGCCTCGCGCAAAGCATCCCAGTAACGGTAAAGGCGAGTCAGCACCGGATCGGGTAGGCGCGACGCCGGCATCTCTTCGAACGCGACCGAACTCAAACCACCCCCAATCCAGCTAATTGCAAGCCGGCACGGCGCACGTCTTCTCTATAGCTGACTCTCAGACATAAGCGAAAGACGCTACCTTCTGAACAGAGTTTTTTTCTTAAAACATTTAAACATTTGCAAAAAACGAACGCTTATGCCGAGACAGCCAGGGGGCTGCTGGTTTTCAAGAGATGGTTGGTTTCGAGGCTCGCTTGTCTTGCACCACAGCCTCGCATACCGTGGCGCAATACCCTCGACACAGATCGAGCCCGCAACGACAGGGGGCCGGACATTCCGGTCGGGAATAATAACAGCGTGATGCCGCCGGGCGGACGAAGCCCCGGTTCGGTGCCGACTGACAATGGACTGCATACAGGGACTAGCAGGGCACAGCCTTGCTCAATGTCGGGAGACCACAGGTGAACAAATTTCGAACAGGGGTCGCGGCGGCACTGGTCGTCACGGCGAGCCTCGCACTAGCTGGGCCGATCCAGGCCAAGACTTTCCGCTACGCTTTCCAGGGCGACGCGCAATCGCTGGATCCGCATGCGCTCAACGAGACCTTCACGATCGGCTTCCATGCGAACATCTACGAAGGGCTGATCCGTCGCGATACCGAGCTCAACATCGAGCCGGCGCTGGCGACCGAGTGGGAAATGCTCAGCCCCACGCACTGGCGATTTCATCTGCGCGAAGGCGTGACCTTCCACAACGGCAACACCTTCAACGCCGACGATGTGGTGTTCACCTTCAAGCGCATCCAGATGGACGGCTCGGACATGGGCAGCAAGATCGCGCCCAACACCGAGGTCATCAAGGTCGACGACTACACGGTCGACTTCAAGACGGCCCAGCCGAACCCGATCCTGCATTACGAATGGCAGGACGTGTTCATCATGGACAAGGAGTGGGCCGAGGTGCACGACGCCACGCATCCCACCGACATCACCACGGATGCCGACAACTACGCGGCCTTCCACGCCAATGGCACCGGTCCGTTCAAGGTTGAGAGCCGGGAAACCGACGTCGAGACCGTCCTGGTGCGCAACGAGGATTGGTGGGACACCCCACAGCACAATCTGGACCGGGTGGTGTTCACGCCGATTTCCCAGGATTCCACGCGCGTGGCCGCCTTGCTGTCGGGCGAGGTCGACATGGCCTACCCGATCCCGGTACAGGACCTGCGCCGGGTCGACGCCAACCCGCAGACCGAAGCGCTGACCGGGCCTGAGTTGCGCACGATCTTCCTTGGCATGGATCAGATGCGCGACGAGTTGCTGTACTCCAACGTCGAAGGCAAGAACCCGTTCAAGGACGTGCGGGTGCGCGAGGCGGTCTACCGCGCGATCGACATCCGCGCGATCAAGCAGAAGATCATGCGCGGCCAGTCGGACCCATCGGCGCTGATGATCTCGCCGTTCCTGTTCGCCCTATCGGATCAATTCGAGCGGCCCAGCTACGACCCGGAGAAGAGCCAGCAACTGCTGGCCGACGCCGGCTATCCCGACGGATTCCAGGTCGCCATGGATTGCCCGAACAACCGCTACGTCAACGACGAAGCGATCTGTCAGGCGGTGGTCGCGATGCTGGCCAAGGTGGGCGTGGACGTCGACCTGAACGCCCAGCCGAAGGCGCAGTACTTCGCCAAGGTGCTGGCTTACGACACCAGCTTCTACCTGCTGGGGTGGACCCCCTCCAGCCTGGACAGCTACAACGTCTACGCCAATCTCATCATGTGCCTGGATCGTGACAAGACCCCAACCCAGGCCAAGTTCAACTACGGGGGCTACTGCAACCCGAAGATCGACGCGCTGGCGGAGCAGATCCTCGTGGAAACCGACGAGGCCAAGCGCAACGAACTGATCGCCGAGGGGTTCCGCATCCTCGAGAAGGACTGGGGTTACATCCCCCTGCACCAGCAGTACCTGGCCTGGGGCGCGGCGAGCGACGTCGACGTGAAACAATCGCCCGACAACAAGATGCTGCTCTACTACGTCAATATGCAGTAGGCTGCCATCACCGGGATTCGGGCACCCCTGTTGACGCTTGGCGCCCAGGGGTGCCCACCGTTTATCTCACCGGCCCGCTGTCGACACCCCATCCGAGAGACCCCATTTGTTGATGCTTCCAGCCCGCCGTAGGCAACAACTGTGATCGCCTTCATCATCCGGCGACTGCTGCAGTCCATCGTGGTGATGCTGGTGGTCGCCCTGCTTGCCTTCTCGATGTTCCGCTACATCGGCGACCCGATCAATCAGATGGTCGGCGTCGAGACCAGTTCCGAGGAGCGCGAAGCGCTGCGCGAGCGTCTGGGGCTGAACGATCCCATGCTGGTGCAATTCGGCCGTTTCGTCGCGGACGCCGCGCGCTTCGACTTCGGCGTCAGCTACCAGCAGAAGAAGCCAGTCTCGGCGTTGTTCGCCGACCGCCTGCCGGCAACGCTGGAACTCGCCTTCCTGTCAGCGGTGTTCGCGCTCGCCTGCGGCATCCCGATGGGGGTCTATACCGCGCTCAGACGGGATGCCTGGCTGTCCAAGGTGTTCCTCACGGTCTCGCTGATCGGCATTTCGCTGCCGACCTTCCTGATCGGCATCCTGATGATCTTCGTCTTCTCGGTCTGGCTCGGCTGGCTGCCCTCGTTCGGCCGCGGCGAAACGGTCGACCTCGGAATCTGGACCACGGGTCTGCTCACCGCCAACGGCTGGAAGGCCGCGATCATGCCGGCGATCACGCTGGGCCTGTTCCAGATGACGCTGATCATGCGTCTGGTCCGCTCGGAAATGCTGGAGGTGCTGCGCACGGACTACATCAAGTTCGCGCGCGCCCGCGGCTTGAGCGACCGGGCGGTGCATTTCGGCCACGCGCTGAAGAACACGCTCGTCCCCGTAATCACGATCACCGGCCTGCAGCTCGGCTCGATCATCGCCTTCGCCATCATCACCGAAACGGTGTTCCAGTGGCCGGGCATGGGCCTGTTGTTCTTGCAGGCGATCCAGAACGTCGACATCCCGATCATGGCCGCCTACCTGATCCTGATCGCCTTCTTCTTCGTGCTGATCAACCTGATCGTCGACCTGCTGTATTACGCCGTCGATCCGCGCCTGCGCGTCGACCGGTCGACCAGCGCGGGGCACTAGACGATGGCCGCAAGCAACAAATCTGATCTCATCCACCGCCCGGGCCTCACCGGTGCGCTCGCCCGGGCATTGGACAGCGACGTCGCCTACTCCTTCCGGCAGTCGAAGATCACCATGCTGGCGGCGGCGATCACGGCCATCTTCTTCCTGGCCGCGCTGTTCGCCCCCTGGATCGCACCGCACGACCCGTACGACCTGACGAACATCTCGCTGATGGATTCCTTCCTGCCTCCGATGTGGATGGAGGGCGGCGACGCGCGCTTCCCGCTTGGCACCGACGACCAGGGCCGCGGCATCCTCTCCACCATCATCTATGGCGCGCGCGCTTCCCTGCTGGTCGGCTTCGCGGCAGTCCTGCTGGCCGCGGCGATCGGCGTCACGCTGGGGCTGATCGCGGGCTATCTGGGCGGCACGGCGGATGCGCTGATCATGCGCGTGGCGGAGGTGCAGCTGTCGTTCCCGGCGATCCTGATCGCACTCCTAATCGACGGCGTGACCCGAGGCGTCCTGGGTGGCCAGGGGGAAGGCAACCTGGCCTTCGCGGTGATCATCGTCTCGATCGGCCTGTCCTTCTGGGTGCAGTACGCGCGTACGGTGCGCGGCTCCTGCCTGGTCGAAAAGAACAAGGAGTACGTTCAGGCCGCCCGCGTGATCGGCGTGCACCCGGCACTGATCGTGATGCGCCACGTGCTGCCGAACGTTCTGGGCCCGGTGCTGGTGATCGCGACGATCTCGCTCGCGCTCGCCATCATCACCGAAGCGACCCTGTCCTTCCTCGGCGTGGGCGTGCCGCCGACGCAGCCCTCGCTCGGCACCATGATCCGGGTGGGCAACGACTTCCTGTTCTCCGGTGAATGGTGGATCTCGATGTTCCCCGGGGCGGCGCTGGCGATCCTGGTGCTGGCGGTCAACCTGCTGGGCGACTGGCTGCGCGACGCCCTGAACCCCAAGCTGCGATAGGCGTTTTCCATGGCATCGCCCGTCCTCCAGGTCGACAACCTGACCGTCGAATTTCCCGGCCGCCGCGGTACGCTGCGGGCGGTCGACGACATCTCTTTCCAGATCGCCGAAGGCGAGGTGCTGGGCGTGGTCGGCGAGTCCGGGGCCGGCAAGTCGATGACCGGCACGGCCGTGATCGGTCTTCTTGAGCCACCGGGACGGATTTCCGGCGGCAGCGTCCACCTGGAGGGGCAGCGGATCGACAACCTGCCGCACGAGCAGATGCGCCGGATTCGGGGCGACAAGATCGGCATGATCTTCCAGGACCCGCTGACCTCGCTGAACCCGCTCTATACCGTCGGCTTCCACCTGACCGAGACGATCCGCACCCACACCGACCTGTCGGAAGCCCAGGCCCGACGTCGCGCGATCGAGCTGTTGAACGAGGTCGGCATCCCCGCCCCCGAACAGCGGATCGACCAGTACCCGCACCACTTCTCCGGCGGCATGCGCCAGCGCGTGGTCATTGCCCTGGCGCTGAGCGCGGAGCCCAAGCTGGTGATCGCCGACGAGCCGACCACCGCGCTCGACGTCTCAATCCAGGCGCAGATCATCCAGCTCCTGAAGCGCTTGTGCCGCGACCACGGCACCAGCGTCATGCTGATCACCCACGATATGGGCGTGATCGCGGAAACGGCCGACCGCGTGGCGGTGATGTATGCCGGCCGGATCGTCGAGGTCGGCCCGGTACGCGAGGTCGTACAGAACGCCAAGCATCCCTATACCGAGGGCCTGATGGGCGCGATCCCGAAGATCGGCGGACGCACGGAGGATCTGGTGCAAATCACGGGCAGCATGCCGCGCCTGTCGCAGATCCCGTCGGGCTGCGCCTTCCACCCCCGTTGTCCCCAGGCGTTCGACCGCTGCACACAGGAGCGTCCAGAGTTGCTGCCGGTGGGCGACAGCAAGGCCGCCTGCTGGCTGCATGCGCCCGAAGCGGCCGACGCCGCGGGAGGTCGACGTGGCTGAGCGCCCCGTGCTCCAGGTCCGCGATCTGGCCAAGCGGTTCGATGTCTCGCCGCCCTTGCTGAACCGCCTGCTGCAGGGACAGCCGCAGGCGTTCGTGCAGGCGATCGACGACGTCGGCTTCGACATCCCACGCGGCACCACCTTCTCGCTGGTCGGGGAATCCGGTTCCGGCAAGTCGACGGTGGCGCGCGTGGTGGTCGGGCTGTACCGCCCGACCCAGGGGTCGGTCACGTTCGACGGCACCGATCTAGCAAGCATCCGCAGCCGCAAGCAGATGGCCCCCCTGCGCCGGCGCTGGGCGATGATCTTCCAGGATCCGTACGCCAGCCTGAATCCACGCTGGCGGGTGCGCACCATCATCGCCGAGCCGATCCGGGTCCACGGCCTGGCCAACGGCGAAGCCGCGATCAAACGCCGTGTCGGGGAGCTTTTGGAACTGGTCGGCCTGTCCGCTCAAGACGGCGACAAGTTCGCCCACGAGTTCTCCGGCGGGCAGCGCCAGCGCATCTCGATCGCCCGGGCGTTGGCGAGCGAGCCGGAATTCCTGGTGTGCGACGAGCCGACCAGCGCGCTCGACGTTTCGGTGCAGGCGCAGATTCTGAACCTGATGAAACGGCTACAGCGCGAACTGGGCCTGACCTACCTGTTCATCAGTCACGACCTGGCGGTGGTCTACCATATCTCCGACTACGTCGGGGTGATGTACCTCGGCCGGCTGGTCGAGTGGGCGCCCGCGCACGAGCTGTTCACCCGCCCGCAGCATCCCTATACCCGGATGCTGCTGGAGGCGATCCCGGATCTGGAGATGAGCGGCCGCGCGCGCACGCCCGTCGGCGGCGAGGTGCCGAGCCCGATTCACCCGCCCGCAGGATGCCACTTCCACCCCCGCTGCCCGTTCGCCGACGGCGACCGCTGCCAGCGCGAAGTCCCAATGGCCCACGACATCCCCGGGGGTGGCCAAGTACGTTGCCATGCCGTCGAGGAAGGCCGGATGCCGCCTGCGGACGTGCACACCCGCGGCTGAGCCCTACCGCCAGCCACGATCACGCCAGAAGATTGTGCATTGCGGCAAGAAGAGCATTGCCGCGTTCCAGGCATTCCAATAGCACATCAATATAACTTGCGTTACCACTCCGGTATGAGGGTATCTCTCAGCATTTCTTAAAACAGAGAGACCTTTTCATCTCCAGGCGCATGCAATTTCTTCCAGTTTAACTGCGACCGTGCTAATCTCCAGGCTTCGCCAATAATGCCAAAAACCCCGCCGGAAATAAGGGGATTGTCATGTACAAGAAGATCATGATCCCGGTGGATCTGGCGCACACCGAAAAGCTGGAAAAGGCCCTCACCACGGCGGCGGATCTGTCCAAGCAGTACGGTATCCCCGTCTGCTACACCGCCGTAACCGCCACAGCCCCCGGTTCGGTAGCCCACACACCGGAGGAGTTCGCCCAGAAGCTGGAAGCATTCGCGCAGTCGGAGAGCGAGAAGCTGGGCCTGCATAGCGCGGAATCGCATACCATCGTCGACCCGGATCCGGTCGCCGACTTATCGAAAAAGCTGATTATGGCCGCCCACGACAACGGCTGCGATCTCGTCGTCATGGCCTCGCATATCCCGGGTGTGCGCGAACACGTATTCGAATCCAACGCCGGCAAGCTGGCCCTGCACGCCGACGTATCGGTGTTCATCGTCCGCTGACCCGATCGCCCGTACCGTCGATGCCCCTGCGGGCCGACAGAGCATCAAACAAAAATAACGCAAAAGAACGAACAAGGAGGCCTCATGAGCGACGATGCGCTCACCCCGGATGGGGACGCCGCCGTCGTCCAGACCGATCATGTGGTCGGTCAGGACAATATCCAGACACAGATCGGGCCATTCGGCCTCGACATCCACAACCCCGTCTTCATGATCTCCGGTCTGGCCATCTGCGCGTTCGTGTTTTACGCCCTCGCCCTGCCGGAACAGGCTGCAACCTTCTTCGGCTGGCTCAGGCCGGCTGTGACCTCGACCTTCGACTGGTTCTTCCTGTTGGCCGGCAACATCTTCGTGCTGGTCTGCCTGGGCCTCCTGATCTCACCGCTCGGCAAGGTGCGGATCGGCGGCACCGAGGCAAAGCCAGAGTTCTCCTATCCGGGCTGGTTCGCCATGCTGTTCGCCGCAGGCATGGGCATCGGCCTGATGTTCTTTGGCGTCTCCGAACCGATCACCCACTTTAGTGAATCCGTCGCGTCAGGTGCCGGTTCTGCGGACAGTTCGGCACCGCTTGCCGGCGCGGCCGGCAACCCGGAGGAAGCGCGGCGCCTGGGCATGGCCGCAACGATCTTCCATTGGGGCCTGCATCCCTGGGCGATCTATGCGGTGGTTGCGCTGTCCCTGGCGCTGTTCGCCTATAACAAGGGCCTGCCGCTGTCGATGCGCTCGATCTTCCACCCGATCTTCGGCGAGCGGGTGTGGGGCTGGACCGGGCACATCATCGACACCGTCGCGGTGTTCGCGACCCTGTTCGGTCTGGCCTGCTCGCTCGGTTTCGGGGCGGAGCAGGCGAACGCGGGCCTGGAGCATGTGTTCGGCCTCCCGGTCTCCGACGTGTCGAAGGTCGTACTGATTAGTGCGATCACAGGCGTGGCGCTGCTGTCCGTCGTCGCCGGCGTGGAAGCGGGCGTGAAACGCCTGTCCGAGATCAATATGGTGTTCGCGTTCTTGCTACTGCTGTTCGTGATCCTGCTCGGACCGACTCTGATGATCCTCAGCGGCTTCGTTGAGAACCTGATGGCCTACGGCGAATATCTGCCGGCGCTGTCGATGCCGTTCGCCCGTGAGGACGCCAGCTTCTCGCAAGGCTGGACCTCGTTCTATTGGGCCTGGTGGATTTCCTGGTCGCCGTTCGTCGGCATGTTCATCGCCCGGGTCAGCCGTGGCCGCACCGTGCGGGAATTTATCTTCTGCGTCCTACTGGTGCCGTCGCTCGTCTCGGTCCTGTGGATGACCGCCTTCGGCGGCACGGCGATCAGCTTCGTCACCGCCGGCGTCACCGAAATCGCGGATGCCGATCTGGAGCTCAAGCTGTTCACCATGCTGGAGCAGATGCCGCTGGCCGCGATCAGTTCGTTCATCGGCATCGTGCTGGTGATCGTGTTCTTCGTGACGTCCTCGGACTCCGGCTCGCTGGTGATCGACACCATCACCGCGGGCGGCAAGGTCGACGCTCCAGCGCCGCAACGCGTCTTCTGGTGCGTCTTCGAGGGCCTGGTGGCGATTGCGCTGCTTTTGGGCGGCGGATTGGAGGCGCTACAGGCCGCAGCCGTCTCAACCGGTCTGCCGTTCGCGGTGGTGCTGCTGGCCGCCTGTTATGCGCTGGTGAAAGGCCTGATCCAGGAACCCAAGGCTAAATAACCGCGCCGGTACGTTGGCACTGTGCCGGATACAACAATGGCGCCGCGTTCCTATCGAACGCGGCGCCATCTTCATTTTCAGAGCGGCGATGATCGAGACGCTATTCGCCCTGGCTGTCGCCAACACCCGGGCGAACCTGCTCGAACGCCTGTAGGCAGGCCTGCATGCCGGCGTTGCAGGTGAAGGTGCTACCGTCTGGCATTTCGATCTGCAGGGTCGGGCCGGAATCAGAAAAGCCGCGCATCATGCCTCTGCGCATCATGCCCGGGCCCATTCCGTAACCACCCATCATGCACGCGCCGGGGCCCATCATCTGGCAAGGGCCCATGCCCCATCCAGGAGCGCCTTGACCGCCGCCGGGCCCCTGCTGGCCGTACATACCCTGGCCCCGCATACCAGGGCCATAGGGCCCGGGACCATACATGCCCTGGCCCTGTCGCGGCCCCATCATGCCCGGGCCCATCATACCTGGACCCATCATGCCGCCCCGCGGCATCCGTTGAGTGCCCTGTTGAGCGCTGGGGTCGTTCTGAGCTTGCTGGCTGCCGTCATTCTGCGCGAGCGCCGGTCCAGCGCTGAGAGCCAGGGCCAGCGCGGCGGCAAGCGCGACGATACGTGGGGGAATCATTGGGAACCTCTTGGCTTCAAGTTGGCATGACGATACAGGGGCAGGATATATGCACCCTGACGAATTTGTCTAAGCCATCGGCATCATCATCCTCCTGGCCCGTCCAACGCACATGCCAGCCATGCTGCTCCACACGGACTGCGCGCTTTTTTCCACGTCTGCACGTCTGGGAGGAAACACTCTTTTAACACGAACATGACATAACCAGGGCATCGCCCTCATCCCAACCGTGCACATGCCGTCGTCAGGCGGCTTCCTGCAGCGAAGTCACCGCCATGCAGCGTCCCGACACCAAACGTAAGTCGTCTGCCGCCACCACCAAGCAGCCGCACTGGCTGGCGGTTGTGGCGCTTCTGCTCGTCGGACTGGGAGGCGCGGCCATGATCTCGTATGTGGGGTCCATCGCGCTGGTCGGCTAAGCCTCGGCAAATCGCCCGAACGGCTCACTCCCCCGTCCAAGACAACAGCGCCCAGCCTCTGGTCCTGAGCCCCTAGCGTCCCCAACTCGACAGGTGATTCGACCGATATCGCGCGGGCGATAGCCAGCGGGGATCGGCCGTATCTGCACCACCCTCGACGCGCGGCCGGCACCTGTCCGGCCGCGCCTTTTTCCGCCCGGTTGAACGGTTGTCGAGGGTTAGTTTCGGGGGAGCGCAATCTATCGAGGGGGACCACGATGCGACGGCTCTATACCGGCAATGCGCACAAGCTGGGCATCGTCCTGGCCACGCCGATGCTGCTGATCGCCCTGCTCGTGCTGCTGTTCCAGGAGCAGGGCAAGCTGCTGCTGAGCTTGGCGTTGCTGACGCTGGCGGGCCTGCTCTATGGCAGCGTGGTGCTAATCCAGTACGTCGACAAGACCCTGGTGGAACGCCGGCACGGCCGGCGCTGAGGCCGCGTCAGCGCACGCCAGCCAGCGCCTGCGCCAGATCGTCTTTCAAGTCCTCGACATCTTCCAGCCCGACCGAGAAGCGGATCAGGCCGTCGGCGATCCCGATCTCCCGACGCGTTTCCGCCGATACGCGCTGGTGCGTCGTGGTTGCCGGATGGGTCGCCAACGTCTTGGCATCCCCCAGATTATTGGAGATATCGATCAGCTGCAGACGGTTCAGCACGGCGAACGCGCCTTCCTTGCCGCGCTCGACCTCAAGGGCCACGATCGTGCCGCCACGCTTCATCTGCGCGCGCGCAAGGTCTGCCTGCTTCCCACTGCCCCGGCCCGGATAGCGCACCGCGCGCACGCCGGGCCGGCCGTCCAGGAAGTCGGCCAGTGTCTGCGCGTTGTCGCACTGTTGTTGGACACGCAGGTCCAGCGTCTCCAACCCCTTCAGCATCAGCCAAGCGTTGAACGGGCTCATGCTGGGGCCGGTGTGCTTGGCGAAGGGGAACAGCTTCTCGTCAATGAACGCCTTGGAGCCGAGCACCGCACCGCCCAGCGCGCGCCCCTGACCGTCGATATGCTTGGTCGCGGAGTAGACGACCACATCCGCGCCGAACTCGAGCGGGCGCTGCAGGACGGGGGAGGCAAAAACGTTGTCGATCACCACGCAGGCGCCAGCCTTGTGCGCCATCTCGCAGACGGCGCCGAGGTCGACGATCTCCAGCGTCGGGTTCGCCGGCGTTTCCAGAAACACGATGTCCGCCGGACGTTCCAGGGCAGCCGCCCAAGCATCGGTGTCGCTGCCGTCGACGAACTCCGTCTCGACGCCGAAGCGCGGCAGGATGTCGTTGACGATGTAGTGGCAGGAGCCGAACAGCACCCGCGAGGCGACCACCCGCATGCCCGAGCGCAGCTGGCACATCATCGCCGCGAACACCGCCGACATGCCGGTCGCGGTGGCAAAGCAGGCCTCCGCGCCCTCCAGGCGGCGCAAGCGCTCCTCGAACATCGCGACGGTCGGATTGGCGTAGCGCGAATAGACGAACCGTGGCATCTCCCCGGTGAACGCGCCCTCGGCTTCCTCGGCGGAGCTGTAGACGTAGCCGCTGGTAAGATACAGCGCCTCCGACGTCTCGTTGAACGGGCTGCGGGTTTGACCGCCGCGGATCAGCTCGGTTTGCGGGCGGTAACAGCCGGACCGGGCCGGGCCGTCGTTCGGGGTGTCTTCGTCGCGCGCCATGAGTGGGTATCGTCAGTCCTGTGTCCAGGGAAGGCCGCGCACCTTCCAGCCGTTGTGCGTGGCGCGGTGGCCGTCGGCATTCTTGTCGCCTTCGAAGCCCTCGGCGACGTTATAGCAGCGCTGGAACCCCTGGGCACTGAGCGCCTGCGCCGCCGCGGCCGAACGCTGGCCGGACCGGCACAGCAGCAGCACCGTATCCCCGGTCTCCACGCCAGCCGCGCGCACCTCATCGACGAACTGCGTATTCGCGACCATACCCGGATAAGTCTTCCAGGGCACGGTGACAACCGCCTTACCCAGCCGACCGAGGTCGGGCAGGCCGACGAAAGTGATCTCGGGCTGAGTACGCACGTCGATCAGCTTGGCGGTCGGGTCGTCCTGCAGGATTTCCCACGCGGTATCGGGGGAGACATCACCGGCGTAGCCGTTCTCGGTCATCAAAGGGTCCCGCTCGGCGGAAGACGACCGGCGCGGCGCCACTTCGGGCGCCGGCCGGCCGCGCGATTGGATGCCCGCCCGGCTGATCGCCCGACGGGTCAGGTCGGCAAGGGTCATCGTCGTAGAGGGTCGCGCGTTCAAACGCCAGACATCAAGCGTCCGGGTTGGGGGTGTAGCGCAGGTAGGGCTTGAGCGTCTTGAACCCCTTGGGAAACAGCTCCTTGGCCTGGTCGTCGCTGAGCGCCGGCACGATGATCACATCCTCGCCGTGCTTCCAGTTGACCGGCGTCGACACCTTGTAGCGGTCGGTCAACTGCATGGAATCGATCACGCGCAGGATCTCTTCGAAGTTCCGCCCGGCCGTCTGCGGATAGGTGAGCGACAGGCGGATCTTCTTATTGGGGTCAATGATGAACACCGTCCGAACGGTCGCCGTCGCATCCGCGTTGGGATGGATCATGTCGTACAGCTCGGCGACCTTGCGCTCCGGGTCCGCGATCATCGGAAAGTTGACGCCGCACCCCTGAGTCTCCTCGATATCGCGGTTCCACGCCTCGTGCGAGTCGAGCGGGTCGACCGACAGGCCGATCGGCTTGACGCTGCGCTGGTCGAACGCGCTCTTGAGTTTTGCCACCTCACCCAGCTCGGTGGTGCACACCGGGGTGAAGTCCTTCGGATGGCTGAACAGGATTGCCCAGTTGTCGCCGATCCATTCGTGGAAGGTGATCGTGCCCTCGGTTGTCTCGGCCGTAAAATCGGGGGCGGTATCTCCTAGGCGCAAACTCATGGCATGTCCTCCTTCAGGACGCAGGCCGGCGCGTGCTTCGAAGCCGTCCAGCCCATTCTACAAGAGAAGAAAGTTAAATTTGCCTTAGTACGTTTATCTAGCGTATATTTGACCCCCTACGCGCGAGTCAACGCTTCCCGCGCCGCCGGGCGGTTTAGCTTCCAGGGTCATGTTGTCACGCCGCCGGTGCCGGCAGCGCGACGGGATCGAGCAGGAAGGCGACATAGGCCGCATAGGCCACCAGCAGGAGCAGGCTCTCCCCCCGGTTCAGGCGGTTGCCGGTTGTCAGGAAGACCAGCAGCAGGGCGGACACGCCCAGCATCACCCACATATCGAGGTCCAGGAACGCGCGGCTGATGTGCAACGGTTCGATCACGGCCGTCAGGCCCAGCATGCCGAAGACGTTGAAAACGTTGGAGCCGAGCACGTTGCCGAGCGCAACATCGGCGTGATTGCGGATCGCCGCCACGATCACCGCGGCCAGCTCCGGTAGGGACGTGCCGATCGCCACCAACGTCACGCCGATCACCGCCTGGGGGATACCGAAGGCAATCGCGATCCCGGTCGCCCCCTCGATCAGCATGTTGGAGCCGAACACCAGCGCCACGATGCCAGAGAGCACGGCCAGTAAGGCGACCGAGGTACGCCCGGGCAGCTTGCCGACATCCTCGATCTCATCCTCCAGCTCGCTGACGTCCTCCCCTTTCTGGGCACGTTCGGAAACCCAACACACCACGATGAAGCCGATCAGCATGGCCAGCAGGATCAGGCCCACGATCCGCGAAATTTCGCCCAGGAAGGCAAGGCCAACCAGCATCACCGAGGCCACCAGCATCGCCAGTCCGTCGCGCTTCAGGATCGACGCCCGGCTCAAAATCGGCTGGATCAGGGCGGCAACGCCCAGGATCAGCATCAGGTTGGCGATGTTGGAGCCGACGATGTTGCCGATCGTAATGTCGTACTGACCGCGCAGCGCGGCTTCCAGACAGACAACGAACTCGGGCGCGCTGGTCCCGAAGCCGACCACGACAAGACCGGTGAAAAGCGGCGAGACATCCAGCTTGCGCGCCAGTCCGACCGCCCCGCGGATCAGGCTCTCGCCACCTAGAAACAGGAGAACAAGCCCCCCGATCGCCAGTGCATAATCCATGCGTGCGCTTTCCGGCCGACTGCCGCACGGCATTCCTGCCCCGCAACACCGGCCGCCCCCGTTTCATGTGTCCGGTCCGCTGCACCGGTGTGCCCTGCGTCCGGACGGACGCGAGGGATTCGTCAACGGCGTGCATACCGCAACACGGCGCGGCGGTGATGACGTGTTCGGCGTGCGCTTTTCGAAACAGCAACGGTGCGCCGACGCTCGGGCAAGTTCAGCGCGCCGCTGCCGGAGGCCGTCGCGGCCCCGCGTGCGCATATCGGCGGCCTAAAAGGGATTTGCAAGGCCATAGGCCATTCAGCCCGTCGCCAGGGGAAAGAGGCTACACGCCCAGATAGTGGCGGAGGGTCGACACTGCACGCGGCCGCCCTTCCGGTGGCACCGGGGTTCCGCGCGGACGTGCCAGCAGGCTCCGAACGGCTGGCTCCAGACCCGCTGCCGTCGCTTCCGCACGGGGAATTACCGAAGCCGTCCCATGTCGCTCCAGCCAAGCCCGCATCCCGGCATCTTCCGGCCAGTCGGGCCTGCTCACCATCAACAGCCGGGTCCCGACCGCCAAGGTTTCGCACAGCGTGCCATAGCCGCTTTTGGTCACCACGAGATCGACCGACGCCACCAGATCGCCGAAATCCAGACCGGTCGCGCTCAGTTCTGTCACATCGTCACGGTCGTGCGGTGCATTTACCTGCACCCATCGCACACCGTCGATCCGTGGCAACTCCGCGACCGCCACCCCGGGCAGTCCGCCAAAGCCGACCGCAACCAGACGGGTTCCTGTATCCACGCCCAGTCGCGCGCGCAGCAGAGCCCCGCGATCGGTCCCGATGCGACAGATCGGCGGGATCGAGCATAAATGGGTCAGCTCCGTCATCGGGGTGTGCGGCTGGGGCTGCAGGAACAGCTCGGCAGCGGCATAGGCGTCCCGTATCTCACCGGCGATCCGCTGGGCCTCCGGACGGTCGGCGCAATAGGCGCGATAGATATCGAGCCAGTTGAGCGAACTCAGCGCCACCGCCGGCACGCCGAGCCGTGCTGCCGCGGCGATCGAGCTGTAGGGCACGTCGGCGAGCAGCAGATCCGGCACGAGCGCGGCCAGACGTTCCGCCTCCCGGCCGACCACGGCCGGAAAGTCCGCATGCAGTTCGGCATAGGCGGCGGCGCTCGCCTCCGCATCCACGTCCATCGGACCGGTCATGATCATGCCGATGTCCGCCGGTGGCGCTTCGACCGGAAGCTCCCGTCCGACATGGCGCGCCAGCACCTCCCCTGGGACTGCGGTACGCAGCGTCACCCGCACCTGTGGGCAGGCCGACAACAGGTCGCGCACCACCGGGATCACCTGCCCGGCATGACCGAACCCATGGCCAGAGATGTCGACGACGAGATGGGCCATACGGGCAGAGCGCTCGCTTAAGGCGGCTGGGGAGAAGGTCGCGGGACCTTCCTGTGCACGGGGCGACCGTCGGGTTGCAACCCCAGTTCGGTTACGCCGGCATGCTAAGCCGGGTTTCGACCATCTCCGACAGGCGCTTGACCGCCTCGGACGGGCGGCCCGACCGCCGATGCAAAGCGATCTCGACGTTGGGCAGGTCCGGGAGGCCGGAGTCCTCGCCCAGTTGCCGCAGTTGCGGGCTAATCATGCTGGGGATCAGGGCGGTCACCGCAAGGCCGGCGCCGACGATCGCCTGCTGTCCGCTCAGCGACATCGAGGTGTAGATCACCTGCCAGGGCCGTCCGGCCTCGTTCAGCGCATCCAGCGCGCGTTCCCGGAAGACGCAGATATCGCGCGGGAAGAGCGACAGCGGCAACGGATCAAGCCGCTCCGGCTGATGATCCGGCGCGGCAACCCAGACCAGCTTCTCGCGCCGCAACAGGTGCCCGCCCGGCGTGCGCGGATGCCGGGTGACGATCGCGAGATCGAGCTGGTCGGCGGCCAGCCGGTTCATCAGCGTGATCGAAAGATCGCAGGTCACCTGCAGGTCCACCGCCGGATACTGTTCCCGGAACGCCCGGATCACCTCCGGCAGGTAGAAGGCGAAGTCGTCTGGGATGCCCAGGCGCACCCGTCCAGACAACTCCGCGCTGGTCAGGTCGTTCCACGCCAGATCGTTCAGGCTCAGAAGCTGGCCCGCATAGGGGGCCAGACGCTCGCCATCCGGCGTCGCCTGCACCGACCGGCCGAGGCGCTGAAACAGCGTGGTGCCGACCTGCTCCTCCAGCCGGCGGATCTGCATCGAGACGGTCGATTGCGTGCTGTTCATCTGCCGGGCGGCGGCGGTGAAACCACCGGTCTCGCGCACGGCCGCGAAGGTACGCAGCAGGTCGAGGTCGAAGGTGCGCGCGCGGGTATAGGCCATACCGCAATACCATCACAGTTTTTGATCCAACACATCAAAACGATGCGTTCGTGTGATCCTCGCTTTCGGATTACCTGATCGGATGAAGATCAGCCATCAAGGGTGTGGGAGGCAGCCATGCGCCGGCTTTATGCGCGCGCGCCAGTCCAGTTTAACCGCAACGAGAAAACGGCGTTCCTGGCGGCGCTGTTCGCCGTCGTGTTGTGGGGCTGCATGCCGCTCCTGCGCAACCAGGCCACATCCGTTCCACCGCTGCAGATGACAGCGATCGCGCTCACTTGCGCAGCACTCGTGGAGTTCTGGCGCGACCGGCTGGTTGAAGGCCGACCGGACAGCACCGGCATACGGCTCCCTTGGATGCGGCTAAGCGGGCTGGCGATTTCGCTGGTAGGGGCGATCGCCTTCTATTTCCTGGCACTCGACCTGGCCCCGGGGGCGCAGGTGACACTGGTCACCTATACCTGGCCGCTGATGTTCGTCTCCGCGAGCGAGATCCTGACCCGCGGACGGGTACGCAGTGTCGTGCTGGCGGGCGGCGCGGTCGCGTTCACCGGTTGCGGGGCGCTGGTGCTGAGCGACGCGGGACCCCACGGAGTCGGCTTGGATACGTTGCTCGGCTACGCGCTGGGCCTGGCCAGCGGGGTTTGCTGGGTCGGCTACTCGCTGTTGCTGCGCCATGGCCGCACGCTGGGCCCTGGCGCCTGGCCGCGGGTGTTCCTGCTCGGCGCCTTGGCGGCACTGCTGCTGCACCTCGGGCTGGAGGCAACCTTGTGGCCCCTGCCCGCCCACGCCCTGACGATCAGCGCGGCGATCGGGGTCGGGCCCTACGGTTTGGCGTTCGTCGCCTGGGCCTACGGCGTCCGGCGCGGCCCGGCGCGGTCGGTCGGGTTGCTGGCCTATGCGGTGCCGCTGGTCGCCTCGGCATTGCTGATCGCGATCGGCGCGAGCGAGCCTGGCTGGCCGTTCGCTTTTGGCACCGCGGCGGTGCTGGGCGGCGTGGCGCTGTCCAACGCCAACCTCGGCAACGGCCCCAAGCAGGCGTAAGCGAACAGGGCCGACGTCACCGCACGGCACCTATCCGTGCCGTGCGGTGATCTCCCGCTTTGCGCAACACCCGGTCGAAGTTATATCACCGGGCATGACCATGCAGATTCCCGTCCATCTCACCGCTTTCTACACCGCACTCTCGCTGCTTTGGCTGCTGGTTCTGGCCGGCCGGGTGATGGCCCTGCGCTGGAAGCATCAGGTTGGCATCCACAGTGGCGGCCACGACGATCTGGACCGTGCGATTCGCGCGCACGCCAACGCGGCGGAGTACCTGCCGGGCGGCTTACTGTTGATCCTGGTGCTGGAGCTGCTGGCCGCCCCGCTTTGGGTCTTGCACACCCTGGGCCTGGCGCTGGTGATCGGCCGGGTAGCGCACGCGATCGGGCTGTGGCGCAGTTCCGGCGTGTCCCTGGGTCGGCAGGTCGGCATGCTGCTGACCCTGCTGGTCTACGCCGTCGGCGCGCTGCTGCTGCTGGCCGAAGCCTTCATCCTGTAACCATCCCTGGTCCTGACCGGGGCGGACCACCTATATAGGATAGGTGCGGCGCCTGCCGCGGCCACCCTTGCCTGCAATCGATCCCGGAGCCCGCCTGCCATGAGCCCACGCGACAGCCACGACCCGGCCCATCTGGACGTGCTGGACGACCTGCTGACCCGGGCGCGCAAGGCCGGCGCCGATGCCGCCGACGCGGTGTTCGTCGATTCCACCGCTGTCTCGCATGCCCAGCGGCTGGGCAACGTCGAGCAGCTGGAGCGCAGCGAGGAGCAGGACCTCGGCCTGCGCGTGTTCGTGGGCAAGCGTCAGGCCTGCGTGTCGTCCTCGGACCTCTCGCCGCAAGCCCTCGACGAGTTGGCGACGCGGGCGCTCGCAATGGCGAACAACGTCCCGGAAGATCCCTATTGCGGGCTCGCCTCGCCGGACCAATTGGCCACTGACTGGCCCAAGCTGGACAGCTGCGATCCCGAGGAACCCAGCGCCGACACCCTGATCGAGCGCGCGCGGGCGTGCGAAAAAGCCGCACGGGCGGTTGAGGGCATCTCCAACTCCGAAGGGGCCGAGGCCGGGTGGAGCCAGGCGCGCATCGCGCTTGCCGCGTCCAACGGCTTCCGCGGCGGGTACGCCGTCTCCTCGCATTCCGTCGGCTGCGCGGTGCTGGCGGGCGACGGCACGGCGATGGAGCGCGACTACGCTTTCCATCGCGCGGTCTACGGCAACGATCTGGAAGACCCGGCGACCGTGGGCACGCGCGCCGGACAGAACACGGTCCGCCGCTTGAACCCGCGACGGGCCAAGACCGGACGCTATCCGGTGATCTTCCATCCACGCGTGGGCAACGGCCTGCTGCGCAGTTTGGCCGGCGCGATCAGCGGTCCGGCGGTGGCACGCGGTACATCGTTCCTGAAGGACAGGATGGGCGAGCAGATCTTCGCCCCCGGCCTGAACGTGATCGAGGACCCGCACGTCCACCGCGGCCTGAAGTCCGCGCCGTTCGATGCCGAAGGCCTGCCGCGCAGGCGCAACGTGGTGATCGAGGACGGCGTCCTGACCACCTGGTTCCTGTCGCTCTCTTCCGCCCGGCAGTTGGGCCTCGCGCCGACCGGCCACGCCAGCCGCGGCACCAGCGCCCCGCCCGGACCGTCGCCGTCGAACATGTGGCTGGAGCCGGGCAAGACCGATGCCGAGGCTCTGTTCGCCGATGTCGAGGAAGGGTTCTACGTCACCGAAATGATGGGCATGGGCGTCAATCAGGTGACCGGCGACTACTCCCGCGGCGCCGCCGGCTTCTGGATTGAGAACGGGCAGATCGCCTATCCGGTCTCGGAGGTGACGGTCGCCGGGAATCTCAAAGAGATGTTCCTGAACATGACGCCCGCCAGCGACCTGGAGTTCCGCTACGGCATCGACGTCCCGCACCTGCGCGTCGACGGCATGACTTTGGCCGGCGAATAAGACCTGCTGTAACGGCCCGGGCTACGGCGGGTCGCCGATTACGAACCGCGCGGCCTCGGGCAACAGGTCGATCTTGACCGGCAATGCCCCCAACAGGTCGCCGTCCCCCTGGATCGGATCGCCGGTCGGTCCGTCGATCGTCACCGTAGTCGCTTTGACCACACGGACGTCCGGCATCTTCGCCAGCCGGTCGAACTGCATGCCGAACGCATAGCGCGCGGCGTTGACGCTCCCAAAGCGCTCGAACAACACCACGTGCAGTTCCGGCAGCCAGGGTCGGACATCCGGCGCCAGCACGTAACGTCCGGCGTAGAAGTGTCCCTTGCACACGACCACCTGCGCGCAGTCGTACCAGGTCCCGTCCGCCTGCACACGCAGGGTCGGGTAGCGGTAAGCGGCCGCGGCCTCCAGCCCGGCCAGTACATAAGCCCCCTTGCCGAACCTGCGCTTGACCGGCGTGCGTACCCGGGCGACCGCCTGGGCGTCGATCCCGGCGCCCGCCATCAGCGTGAAGTTGCGACTAGCCCCGTCAAAGTGCGCTTGCCCAAGGTGGGCCGTGACGATCCGGCCGTGCGCGATCGCGCGTGCCACGTCAGCCGGATCGGTGGGCACCCCGAGCTCCTCGGCCAACACGTTCGCTGTCCCCAGCGGGATCACCCCAAGCGGCAGCATGCCCGATGGACGGCGCGACAGCCCGTTGAGCGCCTCGTTGATCGTGCCGTCGCCGCCAGCGACGACGAGCACGTCCGCGGCCTCGGCCCCAGCGGCGATCGCTTCCGCATCGCCCGGCCCGGTGGTGGCGTGTACGGCGACAGGACAGCCATGACGTTCCAGCTGCGCGACCGTTTCGCGGAACCGTTCGATCCGCCGCCACCCGGCAACCGGATTGTGCAAGACCAGCAGTCGGCGGGGACGCACCGCAAGGCCACGCGCAGCGGCGTCGGCGGCGTCGAATTGCCACGGCGGGGGAGAGGCTTCGGTCATTTCGACCTGATATCGAGCCTCACACATGCGTGCAATGGCGCATGTGTGACACAACAATTACGTGTCACGAGACTTTTATCGAACTGACCGAAAGCCACAAAACGCAACATATAGCGTCCGCCAGCATCGAAACCACCAGCCGGCATAGAGAGGTGGCAGCTGATGCACGGCACGATCGGTCCGATGCGGCGGCGATACCGGGCGGTCTTCATCTCCGACGTGCACTTGGGCACGAAGGGCTGCAAGGCCGACTTCCTTCTGGACTTCCTCAATTCGATCGACGCCCAGACCATCTACCTGGTGGGCGACATCTTCGACGGCTGGCGTCTGAAGCGCTCCTGGTACTGGCCGGAGAGCCACGGTGCGGTCGTCCAGACGATCCTCAAGCGCGCGCGCAAAGGCACACGGGTGATCTACATTCCCGGCAACCACGACGAGGTGTTGCGCGGCTATACCGGCCTGCACTTCTGCGACGTCGAGGTGGTGCGCGAGACCATCCATACCGGGGCGGACGGCACCCGCTACCTGGTGCTGCACGGCGATCAGTTCGACGGCGTCGTGAAGTACGCCAAGTGGCTCGCACTACTGGGCGACTGGGCCTACAATCTGATGCTCGCCGCCAACGAATGGTTCAACTTCGCCCGGCGCAAGCTCGGCTTCGGCTACTGGTCGCTGTCCGCCTACCTGAAGCACCGGGTCAAGAACGCGGTCCAGTTCATCGCCAACTACGAGCACGCGGTCGCCGACGAAGCGCGCCGACAGAACTGCGACGGCGTGATTTGCGGCCATATCCACCACGCCGAGCACCGCGAGATGCAGGGCATTGTCTACCTGAACGACGGCGACTGGGTGGAGAGTTGCACCGCGCTGGTCGAACACCTGGACGGCCGGATGGAAATCCTGAACTGGGCCGAGGCCAAGGGCGGCGTTCTGCAAATCCCGGCCAAGGCGGCGTAAACAGCGATCATGCACCTCTGTCTCGTCACGGATGCCTGGACGCCGCAGGTCAATGGCGTCGTCCGTACCCTGTCGCGCATGGTGGAAGAGGCCCAGGCCAAGGGCCACACCGTCACCGTCATCCACCCCGGCCTGTTCCGCACCTGGCCTTGTCCAACCTATCCGGAAATCCGACTGGCGCTGTTCGCCGGCGCCAAAGTCCGGGAGATGCTGGACACCGCGCAGCCCGATGCCGTGCACATCGCCACGGAAGCGCCGCTCGGCTGGGCCGCGCGCAAGCACTGCCTGAAACGCGGCTGGCCGTTCACCACTTCCTTCCACACCAAGTTTCCGGAGTACGTGAAAGCGCGCACCGGCCTGCCGACCGGGCTCGGCTACGCACTGCTGCGGCATTTCCACAACAAGGCCGCCGGCGTCATGGTCAACACGCCGACCATGTACCGCGACCTGTCGGACCGTGGCATTCGGAACCTGCGGATGTGGTCGCGCGGGGTCGACACCCAGTTGTTCCGGCCGGGCGACAAGAGCGCATTCGACCATCTGACCCGGCCGGTCTTCCTCTACGTCGGCCGCGTGGCGGTGGAAAAGAACGTGCGCGACTTCCTGAGCCTGGACCTGCCGGGCAGCAAGGCGGTGGTCGGCGACGGACCGATGCTGGAGACACTGCGCCAGCGCCATCCGGAGGTTACCTTCACCGGCGCCAAGCACGGTGAGGAGTTGGCGCATCACTACGCCGGCGCGGACGTCTTCGTCTTCCCCAGCCGGACCGACACCTACGGTCTGGTCATGCTGGAGGCGCTGGCCAGCGGCCTGCCCGTGGCGGCCTATCCGGTGCCGGGGCCGAACGACGTGATCAACGGTCACGACATCGGCGTTCTGGACGAGGATCTGGGACACGCGGCGCGGGCGGCATCGGAGATCCCCAGCGAGCGCTGCCGGAACTTCGCGCTGGACTATTCCTGGTCCCGCAGCGCCGAGCAATTCCTGGACAATCTGGCCCCCATCGGCTAGACGGCGGGCGCCGCGGCTGGCCGCGCCCGCTCGCCGGCCGCGCCTCCACGTTGCGGCGATGGCGACGGCATGCCCGGCGCGTGGTCAGGCCACGCGGGCGCGTGCTATCGTGCGCGCGCACACCCGCGAATTCCGGACAGCCGACGCACCGCCTTGGCCAACTCTTCGCTCTCAAGCCTGCAGATCGACGACCGCACCGCCACGCTGGTCAAGCGGCTGGCGCGAACCTACCTACGCCCGCACCTCGGCAGGCTGGTCGCCGCGATCGTCTGCATGGTGATCGCCGCCAGCACGACGGCGGCGTTCACGCAGTTGATGAAGCCGATCATCCAGGAAATCTTCGTCAACAAGAACGCGGCGATGCTGTGGCCGATCGCGTTGATGACGCTGGTGGTGTTCCTGGCCCGGGGCTTGGCCAGCTACGGCCAGGCGGTCCTGATGAGTCACATCGGCCTGGCGATCATGGCCCGCATCCAGGGCGAGATGTTCCATCGGCTGATGCACACGGAACTTGGCTTCTTCAACGCCAACTCGCCGGGTCATCTGGTTTCACGCTTCGTCAACGACGTGCAGACGATGCGTAACTCGGTGGCCGAAACGCTGACCGGGCTTGGCAAGCATGCCCTGACCCTGGTCGCCCTGGTCGGGGTGATGTTCTACGAAGACTGGCTCCTGGCGACCATCGCGTTCATCGCTTTTCCCACCGCCGTGCTGCCGATCGCCAGCGTCGGCAAGAAGATGCGCAAGGTCTCCGGGCGCACCCAGGAGAACCTGGGCGACCTGACGACCACCCTGGACGAGGCCTTCCAGGGCATGCGCTCGGTCAAGGCCTACGGCATGGAACAGCGCGAGACCGAGCGCGCGGAAGCCTCGATCGGCCGCGTCTTCAAACTGATGCTGAAGGCCGCGCGAACGCAGAATATCCTGACGCCGGTGATGGAGGTTCTGGGCGGTCTCGCGATTGTCGCGGTGCTGATCTACGGCGGCAATCAGGTGATTTCCGGCGAAAAGCAGGCCGGCGCCTTCTTCGCGTTCATCACCGCCTTGCTCCTGGCCTACGAACCATTAAAGCGCCTGGCCAAGCTGAACAACCAACTGCAGCGCGGCCTCGCCGCCGCGCAGCGCGTATTCGCCCTGATCGACCGCGAGCCCCAGCTGCAGAACAAGCCGGGGGCCCGGCCGCTGAAGCTCACGGCCGGCGAAGTGGCGTTGGACGACGTCAGCTTCCGCTACGACGACACGGATGAGAAGGCGCTGCACCACGTCTCGCTCACCGCGCCGGCGGGTAAGACTTGCGCCCTGGTCGGCGCCTCGGGCGCCGGCAAGTCGACGGTGTTCAACCTGATCCCGCGTTTCTACGACGTCGAAGAGGGCGCGGTACGGATCGACGGTCAGGATGTGCGCGATCTCACCGTCGAATCGCTACGCAGCCAACTGGCCGTGGTCAGCCAGGAGGTGATGCTGTTCGACGCCACGGTGCGCGAGAACATCGCCTATGGCCGGCCGGAGGCGAGCGAACGGGAGGTCCTCCAGGCCGCCGAGGCGAGCGGCGCCGCCGACTTCATCGATACCCTGCCGCAGGGCTACGACACGCGTGTGGGTCCACGCGGCGCGCGCTTGTCCGGCGGGCAGCGCCAGCGCATCGCGATCGCCCGGGCAATGCTGAAGGACGCACCCATTCTGTTGCTCGACGAGGCGACCAGCGCGCTCGACACCGAGAGCGAGCGCAAGGTGCAGACCGCGCTCCGGACACTGATGCGCGGGCGCACCGCCATCGTGATCGCCCACCGACTGTCCACCGTGCGCGACGCGGAGATCATCCACGTCCTTGATAAGGGGCAGGTGATCGAGCGCGGCAATCACGACGAGCTGCTGGAAAGGGGCGGCGCCTATGCGCGCCTGTACGCCATGCAGTTCGCCAGCGAAGGTGACGCGGTGCAGGATGGCACCACCACCGAAACGAACGACGGATCCGAGGTCGCCCGGACGGCGGCCGACAAGACCGCAAGCGCGTAGAGGCGAGATGCGGCTCAGCAAACGGCTGCTTAAGGCACGCGCAACCCGGCGGATCCTGGCGTTCCTTTGCTTTCTCTATGTCCGGCTGGTCGAGCGTACGACGCGCTTCACGGTCGACGACAGCGCCCTGCGGACCCTCGACGCCGACGGCAAGGGCGGTGTGGCCGCCTTCTGGCACGGCCGGATGTTGCTGCTGCACCGCGCCTGGACCCCGCGCCCGCGCCGGTTCCACATGATGATCTCCAACCACCGCGACGGTGCGTTGATCTCGGAGGCGATCCGCCATATGCGGGTCGAGACGGTCGGGGCGGACAAGCGCACTGGCGGCCTCAGCGCCCTGCGCCAGGCAACCAAGCTGGTCCGGCAGGGCGAATGGCTCGGCATCACCCCGGACGGCCCGAAAGGACCACGGATGCGCGCGCGCGGCGGGGCCGTCAAGCTGGCGCAGCTGACCGGCCGGCCGATCCTTCCGGTGTCGATCGGGGCGTCGCACGTGCGGTTCCTGGACAGCTGGGACCGCTTCATGCTGGCCCTCCCGTTCGGTCGCGCCGAAATCCGCTACGGCACCCCGATCGAGGTGCCGCGCGACGCCGATGGACCCACACTGGAGCGCTGCCGGGAGGCATTGGAAGCGGAGATGAACCGTCTGACCCGGGAGTTGGACGGCCGGTTTGGCCACGCCCCGATCTCCCCCGCTTCAGGCCCGGTCCCCGAACGCATGGATACGCTCGACGGGCACAGCTCGTCCGCACCCGAGACGACGGCCACGAACCGGGCGGCTGGATCATGACCGGTTACTCGCTCTACCGGTTCCTGACCTTCCTCGCGGGGCCCGCGCTGCGCATCTATCTGCAGCGTCGGGTCACACGCGGGAAGGAGGAGAAAGGCCGCCTGCGCGAGCGTTTCGGCATCGCCTCGCAGCCGCGCCCGTCGGGCCCGCTGGTCTGGCTGCATGCCGCCAGCGTCGGGGAATCGCTGTCGCTGCTGCCGTTGGTGGAAGCGCTGCGCACGCGCGAGCCCGCGCTCAACATCCTGGTCACGAGCGGCACCGTCACCTCCGCCCGGCTGTTGCAGACCCGCCTGCCGAATCAGACGATCCACCAATACAACCCGATCGACCGCGCGGCCTGGGTGCGTCGCTTCCTCGATCACTGGCGCCCCGACCTCGCGCTCTACGTCGAAAGCGAGCTCTGGCCCAACCTGCTGGGTATGACCCAGGCGCGGGACACCCCAACGGGCCTGCTGAACGCGCGGATGTCGGAAAGCAGCTTCCGCAACTGGCGGCGGATGCCGGCCTTCATCCGGCAGTTGATGGCGGGCTTCCATTTCTGCCTGGCGCAGAACCCGACCCAGGCGGAACGGATGGCTGCCCTGGGCGCCCGCAATCCACGGCCGCTCGGCAACCTGAAATGCGCGGCCAAACCGCTCGAGGTCGACGCCGACGCGCTTGCGGCCCTGCGCGCGGCGACCCAGGACCGGACCTGCTGGCTCGCCGCCAGCACGCATGACGGCGAGGAAACCGCCGCCGCCCAAGTGCATGCGGCCCTCGCCCCGAAGCATCCGGGCCTGCTCACCGTGATCGCCCCGCGCCACCCGGAACGCGGCCCCGAAATCGCCAAGCTGCTGCGCAGCCGGGGACTCCGCCTGGCCCAACGCAGCCGCGATGGCTTGCAAAGCCTGAGCGCAGACACCGACGTCTACCTGGCCGACACGCTGGGCGAACTCGGTTTGTTCTACAGCCTGTGCCCGATCGCCTTCGTTGGCGGCTCGCTGAGCGGGGTCGGCGGGCACAACCCGATCGAGCCCGCGCGCCTGGGCTGCGCGGTCGTGCACGGGCCCGACATGCGTGCCTTCACCGAAGTGGCGGAAGATCTGAGCGAGCCCGGCGGCAGTTGGCAGGTCAGTGACGTCGACGGCCTGACCCGGGCGGTCGACCGCCTGCTGTCGGAACCCGAAACACGCGGCCATCAGGCGCATGCCGCCCGCGAAGTCGCGGCCGGCCAGGTCGGTGTCCTCGACGCCGTGCTGGCGGAGCTCGAGCCCTACCTCGCCCCGCTGCGCCTGTCGGGTCAAAGCGCCCAAACGCCGACGGGGGAGCCAGACCTGAGCGTCATGTCTCCAGCCGCCGGCTCGACGGCAGCGCGCTGAGCAGGACGGACCCCGGCGATGCGTGAACCTGCTTTCTGGACCCGCGACGGCGTGACGGCCCGGCTGCTGAGCCCGCTGGGCGCGCTCTACGATGTGCTTGGCCAGCGGCGCGCGGCCGGCATCGAACCGGTCGACTGCGGCGTGCCGGTGATCTGCGTGGGCAACGCCACCTCCGGCGGGACCGGTAAGACGCCGGTGGTGATCGACCTGGCCCGCCGGCTGCAGATCCGCGGCGTGCTCGTGCACCTCCTGACCCGCGGCTACAAGGGCCGCGAAACGGGGCCACACGCCGTGAACCCGATGTCCGACACCGCCGCCCAAGTGGGCGACGAGCCGCTGCTGCTCGCCCGCGCCGCGCCCACCTGGGTGGCCCGCGACCGGGCCGCCGGTGCCCGGGCCGCGGTCGCAGAAGGCGCGCAGGCGATTCTGATGGACGACGGCTTGCAGAACCCGACCTTGCAGCGCGACCTGAACGTGCTGGTGGTCGATGGCGCGCGGGGCTTCGGCAACGGCCGGGTGATTCCCGCTGGCCCGCTGCGCGCCCGACTCGACCGGACGCTTGCAAGTGTGCACGCCTGCGTCATCACCGGTGCGGACCGCACCAATGTCCTCCACCAGCTTCCAGCCGGCCTGCCGGTTGCTCACGCAGAGACCGAGGTCGACCCGATCACCCGCAACCGCCTGGCCGGCACCCGCGTGATCGCCTTCTGCGGTATCGGGCGGCCGGAGAAGTTTTACGACACGCTGCGCGCGCTGGGGAGCGAGGTCGTGGAGACGCGAAGCTTCGCTGACCATCACCGCTACCGGCCGAGCGAGATCACCGGGGTGCTGGAGATGGCCAAGCGGGGCGGCCTGACCCCCGTTACCACCGAAAAGGACGTGGTCCGCCTGCCCGCCTGGGCGCAGGCGCGGGTGGAGGTGGTGCCGATCACACTCAATTGGCAGGGTGATGCGGCCATTGACCAGCTTTTGGGGCAGGCAGTACCGCACACGGGGCCGGCATGAGCGCGAACACGGCGCGGAGCTTGCCCCGTACCTCGGATCATCGTGGCCCTGGCAAGCGGCCCGGCGCGCTGAAAACGCTGCGCTGGCTCACGGAAGCGGGCGCCACTTGGCTGTGGCTGCGTGGCATGCGCGCACTGGGGCCCGAGCGCGCCTCCAACCTGGGCGGCTGGCTGGGCCGCAGCCTCGGCCCGCGCTTGGCCGTGAGCCGCACCGCGCGCGCCAACATTCGCCTCGCCTTCCCTGAAATAGGCAGGACACGGGTCGAGGAGATCGTGCGCGCGTGCTGGGATAATCTGGGCCGCACGGCCGCGGAATATGCCCATCTGGACAGGATCATGGACCCTGCCAACGACCGGGTTCTGTACGCGGGGGAAGAGCAGTTGCGCCCGGCGATCGAGGGGCGGCAGGCCCTGATCTGCTGGTCCGGGCATTTCGCCAACTGGGAGGTGCTGGGCTGCGCCGCCGCGCAACTGGCGCCCCGGTCCGTGGCGATCGTACGGGATCCGAACAACCCCTACGTCGCCCGGCTGATCGAGGGCTGCCGTGCGATCGCCGGCGGCGAGCGGGTCAACAAGGGGCGCGAGGCCAGCCGGCGGATGATGGGGGCCATGCGGGACAAGGCCCTGCTGGCCGTGCTGCTCGATCAGCGTTTGTCCGACGGGATCGACGCGACCCTGTTCGGCCATCCGGCGAAGAGCCCCTCGGGCGCGGCGCTGATGGCGGTGCGCCGGCAGGTCCCGATGTATCCGGTGAGGATCGAACGCCTCGGCCCCGCGCGGTTCCAGGTGAACGTCGAGTCCCCGCTGCATCCCCCACAGGACAGCGACCGCGAAACCTGCACCCGCCACCTGGTCGATGCCTGCAATGCCCGCCTGGAAGCCTGGATATCGGCCCGGCCAGGCGAATGGCTATGGCAGCACCGCCGGTTCGAGAAGCGGATGTATCGCGCCTAACGGACCACAGGGCTGAACCGAAGCCACCCCAGCGCCACCGACCCTGTGTCAACGCCCCCTGCAAAGCGGTGGAGCGGGCTCTGCTGCTCTGCGTCCGGCCTACCTTCGCACTTCAAATCTTTATATTTGCCGCGCGAATAGTTCTTGGTTCCAAGTGCATTCCTGCACGGTGCGTCAATTTATCCTGACACTCACTACCGTCAATTCAGATTGACGATTAATTGCGGGAGGATTTATATCTTGAGGTGTGATCGGTGGCCACAGCCCCTCAGCGGGCCTCGGCGCCGTGGCAGGGAAGACCCGACAGTGAAGACTGACACGGTCTTCGACGAACCAAGGAGCGAATTTCCATGGCAAATGACATCGACGATCCTGATCGCGTGTGGCCGACCGGACTGACGATCAAAGAGTCCGAGGAGCTCCACAAGCACGTGATCGACGGCGCACGGGTGTTCTTCGTGATCGCGCTGTTCGCCCACCTGCTGGCGTATGCCTTCACCCCATGGGGCGGCTAACCAGCGAGACTTTAGGAGGTTAAGATGAACCAGGGACGTATCTGGTGTGTTGTGAAACCCACGGTGGGGCTGCCGCTCCTCCTTGGGGCCGTGACGTTGATCGCGCTCATCGTCCACGGATCGATCCTGGCGAACACCGATTGGTTCCCGGCCTACTGGGGCGGCTAACTCGGTTATTCCACGGATCAACCGGTCTCGTCGGCGCGGGCGGGGGCTGCCCTCGCCTGTGCCGGCGGGAAATTTTCCGCCGAAGGCCAGACGCTCATACGGGGGCGTGACATGACACCAATCGTGCGCTTTTACGCAAACGCAAAGAACGCCGAAAAAGCCGTGAAGGAGCTCAAGGCCGACGGCTTTGACGCGGCCAACATTCATCACTTTCAACCAAGCGCCGAGGGCGAGTCGGACCCGTCCAAGCGCGTGGGTGAAGAAATCGCCGCCGGCCATCTGCCCCAATCCAGCCAGGGGCCGGTCGAGCGAGCGCTCGCGCAGGGCCGACACGTCGTCAGCGTCTACGCGACCTACGGTCGCGCCCGCCCGGCTGTCCGGATCCTGGATGCTTGCGATCCCGTAGAAGACGAAATTCTCCCGGAATCGTACTCCGGCCTGGAAGAGACGCGCCTGACGTCCGAGGCATTCGGGATCCCGATGCTCACCAAGCGGCGCTTCTTCACCATCTCGTCGGAGACGGGGCTGGCGAGTTTCCGCCATTTGTTCGGAGGCGGGCTGCTCACCAATAAACCCGCGCCGTTCTCCGGGGCGTTTGGTCTCAAGACCTTGTCGGAGCGCAAGACGAACTGGGAATCCAGCATGGGCTTGCCGCTGCGTATCGACAATCCGGCATGGCTGTCCTCGAAGCTCGGCATGAAGACGCTGCTGTCGCGCAAGTCGGAGTGGACATCGAGTTTCGGCTTGCCGCTGCTATCCAAGTCACCGGCGCCGTTGTCCGCGGTCCTGGGCCTGCCGGTGCTGACGCAAAAGAAGCGCGACGCAGCGTAGTGAACGGATCGGCCGTCCGGCGGGCACGCACGCCCGCCGGCGCCACCGGTCGTTTTTGACCTGCGCCCGATGCCCAGGAACGTGAGTCTCGCATGCCCCGCCTCCCCCATCTGACACGGAAGCTGACGACCTACTGGCTTTCGCTGGGACCGCGGTTCCTGCCCTATGCGGACGTGGCGCTGCCGGACTTGCCCTGGGCGCGTCTGCTCAGGCTGTCGCTGTTTCAGGTGTCGGTCGGCATGGCCCTGGTGCTGCTGGTCGGCACCTTGAACCGCGTGATGATCGTTGAGCTGGGCGTGCCGACTTCCCTGGTCGCGGTCATGGTGGCCCTACCGCTCTTGGCCGCGCCTTTCCGGGCCCTGATCGGGTTCCGGTCGGACTCCCACCGCTGCGAACTTGGGTGGCGGCGCGTCCCGTTCATCTACCGCGGGACCCTACTGCAATTCGGCGGCTTTGCGATCATGCCGTTCGCGCTGCTGGTGCTCGCGGGCATGGGCGAGTCCAGCCATCTGCCCGCCTGGGTCGGAGAGATCGCAGCCGCACTCGCCTTTCTGCTGGTCGGAGCGGGCGCGCACATGGTCCAGACCGTCGGACTGGCCCTCGCGACCGATCTGACCCCATCGGAATCCCACCCGAAGGTGGTCGGGCTGATGTACGTCATGCTGCTGTTCGGCATGATGTTGAGCGCGCTTGTGTTCGGAGTGCTGCTGGCCGACTTCAGCCCCGGACGTCTGGTGCAGGTAATCCAGGGCGCGGCCGTGTTGACCGCTGCGCTGAACTTCATCGCCCTGTGGAAGCAGGAGCCGCGCAACCCGCCGCGCGGTGCGCAACCGGCCCAGCAGGACCCGAGCTTCCGGGAATGCTGGCAACGCTTTTGCCAGGGCCGCGACGCGGTCCGGCGGCTGGTCATCGTCGGGCTGGGGACGATCGGCTTCGGCATGGCCGATGTCGTTCTGGAGCCCTACGGCGGCGAGGTGCTGGGACTGAGCGTCTCCACGACGACCAAGCTGACGGCGCTGTTCGCCTTTGGCGGGCTGGTCGGTTTCGCGTTCGCCTGGTTCCGGCTGGCCCGCGGCGGCCACGCCTACCGGGTGGCCCACCTGGGCGCGCTGCTGGGCATCTCGGCGTTCATCCTGGTGATGCTGTCCGCGCCGCTGGATCTGACCAGTATCTTCCTGATCGGCAACTTCCTGATCGGCTTCGGCGGGGCGCTGTTCTGGCACGGCACCCTGACCGTCACGATGAACCAAGCACCCAAGGATCAGGCCGGCCTGGCGCTCGGCGCCTGGGGCGCGGTGCAGGCGACCGCCGCCGGCAGCGCGATGGCCATGAGCGGCCTCCTGCGCGACGGGGTGCAGTTGCTTGCCAGCGGGGCGGCGCCGGTGCTGGGCGTGGCCAACGCGGCGGCGGGCTACATGGCGGTCTACGCCTTCGAGATCGCGCTGCTGCTGGTCACGGTCATCGCGACGCTGCCGCTATTGCGCCGGCTTTCGACCCCGGGCGAGTCGGCGACGACCGCCACCGGCGACCCGACGCCCGCCGGCGTGTCGATGGCGCACACAACCGAGGGTGTGGGCGACTCGCCCCGATAGGAGGATCCCGATGGCCGCGCTGTCGATCCTGGAATATCCCGACTACCGCTTGCGCATCGCCGCGGCCCCGGTTGAGACCTTCGATGCCGAGCTTGGGCGCCTTGTCGACACGCTGTGCCAGACGATGCGCGAGGAATCGCTGATCGGGCTGAGCGCGACCCAACTGGACATCCGCCAGCGCATCGCCGTGATCACGCCCGAAAACCCCGAGGCACCGCAGGTCTACATCAACCCCGAGATCGTCTCGCGCCGCGGTCTCGGCTTTGTCGAGGAGAGCTGCCGCTCGGTCCCCGGGGTCAAGGGCAACGTGATGCGCGCCATGCGCATTCGGGTCGAGGCCCAGGACCGCGACGGCACGCCGTTTACGCAGGACCTGGAAGGCATGGATGCCGTGTGCCTGCAGCACGAACTCGACCACCTGAACGGCAAGCTGTTCATCGACCGGCTCTTCATCCTGCGTCGCCTGATGATCGGCTTCGGCGCCATCGGCAAGAAGCGCCGCGAAGTCCACGACCGCGAACACGCCGCTTAGACCCCCACCGCGCACGCGGCGGACCCGGCTCACAGAAACCCCATCGCGCGCCATCAGATCAGTTGCCGGCATGTGAACCGACATGGGGAACGGAGTTGTTGAACACAGGCTCCGCACCCCACTGGCCGGTCGCATTGAGAATCCCGGACACGTTAGAGCGCGCCCATCAGGCCATCCGCTTGAGGGTCCCGTCTCGCACGACGAACTGGTGAACCAGCGCCATCGTGATATGTCCGACGACAAGGGCGCTCAGGCCCCAGGCCAACGGGGAGTGCAAGCTGCCCAGGCTCGCTGCCCACCCGATTTTATCGCCCTCGGCAATCAACTGCACACCGAAGGCATCCAGTCCGTAGCCACCTCCAAGCATCACGAGGATGCCGGTAATGGGCTGCAGAATCAGCAACACGTAGAGCAATCCGTGCCCAGCCGTGGCGAAAATGCCAGTGGTCCCGTTCTGCGGTGGGCGGTTCCGGCGCTGGCTGATCGTCCAGAAGGTCCGCAATACGATCAGCGCAAGCAACAGAACCCCGATGGACACATGCCAGGGGACAAGAACCTGCCCGACCCAGTGCTCGCCTTCGGCGATGCGGTCGCCGAACTTCAGAATTTGCCAGCCGATCAGCAGCGCCATCCCCCAATGGAAGGCTTTTGAGATAAGGCCGTACCCGGCAGCCGTATCTTTGATCATGCTCTCCTCCTCCTATGCGCTCAGCCCATGCTCTCGACAAGGCCACCTTCACCCCGCAGCACAGCGGCGGTAGTCGCGCTGGCTCGAGGCGAAGCGGCCCTGCTGAGATCGGCTATCGTGGACGCGTTCAACTCGACCATCGCGACCTCCTGGAAGGGGAGGGAGCGAGATATGGTCGTTTGGCACCCGAAATATTGAGCTTGCAGCTGACCAACAAAATGGCGAATATATTCTAACATTATCTATGCTACGTTCTTAATGATGAGACTAAGATGGATCTGGTCGATGGGCTGAGAGTGTTCGTCGCTGCGGCCGAGACGGGATCGTTCGCCGGCGCCGCACGCCGTCTGGCGATATCGAACAAGCTCGCATCCAAATACATCGGCGAACTCGAGCGGCGTCTTGGTGTTCAACTCTTTCAACGCACGACCCGCCGTCTGGGCATGACAACGGCAGGCGAACTCCTGATCGCGCGCGCCCCCGCCTGGCTGGATGCGCTCGACGAAATGACGGCTGATCTCCGCGAAGAAGGGGCCGGCCTTACCGGTACGCTACGGCTCGCGGCACCGGTGACGTTCGGTGAAATGTACGTGCAGCCAATGCTACTGCGGCTACAACGCGTGCATCCAGACCTGAAGGTCGACCTGCGTCTTTCGGATAGGCATATCGACCTTGCCTCGGAAGGTATCGATCTGGCGATCCGCATCGGGGAACTGGGGAATTCCTCCCTGATCGCGCGAAGGCTCGGCCGGAGCGAGGTGCTGCTGGTCGCTTCCCCGCGCTACCTGGAACAACACGGCGCACCCGAGACGCCGGCCGACCTAACGTCCCATCACTGCATCCGCGACAGCAACATGCTGGAGGACTCCAAGTGGCCCTTGTTCGAGAACGAAACGCCGCAATGGGTCAAAGTGAGCGGGCAGATTCGGGTCAACAGCGCCCGCGCTGCACGCAACCTGGCCGTCGCTGGCGAGGGTATCGCCTTCTGTCCGGATTACGCCGTCGCACCGGATCTTACGAGCGGGCAATTGGTCCGGGTTCTTGAGCGGGTCCGCACCCCCATCGTTGATATCAACGCCGTCTACCTAAAGAGCCACCACATCCCGCGACGCACACGCGCGACCATCGAATTCATGGTGCAGGAGGGGTTCGCCAGGCAGTTTCAGTAAGGGGGTGAGCGCGCCGTGCGGCACGTGCAGCACGGTCTTGGCCCGAAGTGGACATTGCCCTGAAGCTGTCGGGCATATAAGCATATGCTAAATCTACGCATACCCTTGCCAAACGCGCAGAGCTGACCACTCCTCTCGCCGCCATCATATGAACTCCGGGAGCCAATGAGAATGCGCAGGATCCTTGCCGCAGCGCTTGGTCTGACCTCAATCGTCGGTGTTGCGGCCTCTGCCACCGCGCACCCATCCGAACCAACCGTTCACATTGGCGACGCCTGGGCCACCGCACCGATCGGCGCGGCGAAGAACGGCGGAGCGTTCATGACCCTTTACAATATCGGAGAGGGAGACGCCGAACTGACAGGCGCGGCGAGTGCGTCCGCCAAGCGTGTGGAACTGCACCGCTCCTCGATGGAGGACGGCGTGATGCGGATGGCGCCGGTGGATCGCCTCCGAATCCCGGCACACGGCCACACCGCCCTGCGCCCCGGTGGGTATCACGTGATGCTCATCGGCGCCGGCGGTCTCGAGGTCGGCGACACCTTGGAATTGACCTTGCAGTTCGCCCAGTTGCCCGACCAGACGCTCACCGTGCCGGTCGTTCAGACGGGTACGACGCCAAAGGCCGTGCGCCAGCAGGTCCTGGTGCCGATGCACCAGATCACGGCCGACGGCCAACAGGCCCGGATCGGCACACTGGCCTTGCGCGCGCATCCCGGTGGTCTGCTTGCGGTCCCGCTGCTGCAAGGCCTGCAACCGGGCCCGCACGCGATGCACCTGCACACGCAAGGGGACTGTGGTTCGACAGAACGCGACGGCGAGCTGCGTCCGGGTGCGGCGGCCGGCGGGCACTTCGACCCGGACGAGACGGGCCGCTATGACGGGCCGTATCGGAACGGGGCGCGCGGCGACATGCCCAACTTGTACGTTGAGGACAACGGCACCTCGACGATCCCAGTCCTGGCCCCAAGGTTGAACCTGGAGGACGTTCGGGGCCGCAGCATCATGATTCACGCCGAACCTGATCGCTACGGGCCACGGCTGCCAGGGGCATCAGTCCTGAATGGCGGCGGCAGGCCGTCGGACCACGGTCATGGCGACACCCAGGACCACGAACATCACGGCGGCCTGCGCATGTACTGCGGCATCGTACCGGATGCCTGACTCGGGTCGCGCATCGCCACCGGCATGACCAGCCCAGCCCGCGTATGGTCGAACGTCGCGACCCTGTCCTTGTGCCAGGGTCTGGCGATGAGTGCCTCGGCGCTCGTGGTCACGGTGACCGCGTTGGTCGGGCGCCAGCTGGCACCCGACGCAGGGCTCGCGACCCTGCCGCTGGGATTGCAATACCTGACGATGACCCTGGCCGCCGTCCCGATCGCCCGCAGCATGCAGCGGTTCGGGCGCCGGCTGGGGTTTTCGTTGGGCCACGGCGCCGGAGTCGCGGGCGGGCTGGCCGGCTGCGAAGCGGTTCTGACGGCCGACTTCGCACTGTACTGTCTGGCATCCGTTCTGATCGGCCTGTACGTCGGCCATTCCTTCCACCACCGCTTCGCGGCGGCGGAGACCGCGGACACGGTGCGATCGGTCGACCGGGACCGCGCGCTCGGTCTCGTTCTGGCGGGCGGCGTTCTGGCCGCCCTGGCGGGCCCGCAGCTCGCGGCTTGGTCGAAGGACCTGTTCGCACCGGTGACCTTTGCCGGCAGCTGGCTGGCGGTGTCCGGGCTCGCGGGGCTCGGCCTGGTGGTCGTACAAACCCTGGAGCTTCCGCAAGCAGCGGTCCCCGGAAGGCGGGCTAGCTGGAGCCAGGCCCGCCGGCTGCTTCGCCGGCCCGCGTTCGCGCTCGCAATGGCCGCGGCGGCGGTGGCGTACGCGGCGATGAACCTGGTGATGACGGTGACACCGGTTGCGATTCTGGACTGCCACCTGCCCTTCGCGGCGGCGGCGTTCGTTATCCAGTGGCACGTGTTCGCCATGCATGCCCCATCCTTCTTCACGGGCGACCTGATTCGCCGGTTGGGCGCACGCCTGGTCATGGGCGCCGGGGTGGCTTTGATGACCGGCAGTGCGGCCATCAATGCTACCGGGATCACGCTGCCGCATTTCTTGGGCGCGCTCGTGCTGCTGGGGGTCGGCTGGAACTTCCTGTTCGTCAGCGCGACCGCGCTGCTTGTGCGCAGCTACACACAGGAAGAGGCGGCCATCGCACAAGGCGTCAACGACACGGTCCTATTCGCCACGATCGCGGTCTCGGCGCTGGGCGCCGGCTGGCTTTACGACCATTTCGGCTGGATCGTGTTGAACGCCGCAATCCTGGTTCCGCTCCTGGTCGTGGCAGCCGGCCTGACGGTGATGGGCCGGCCGTCGCAGGCAGTGCCAATCCGGGCCGACGACTGAAACATCCCGATGCGCTGGCATGACGCAGGGCTTGGAGGCAAACCGCCGACGCGATAGCTCGGGGCTAGGTTAAGTCTTGAAGCCAGCCAACTCTTGAAGAAGGTCAGAATGTCTACGTTGCGCCGAAGCTTGTTGGTCGCGGTCGCCGTGGCCGCCGTCCTCGCCGCGGCTGTCGCCGCATGGACACTCGCGCCCGGCTCCGACCAAGAGCGGAGCGCTTCAGGATCGGCCGCGATCGGCGGGCCGTTTGAACTGGTCAACACCGCGGGCGAGACGGTAACGCCCGAGGACTTCGACGGCCGCTATCGCCTGATCTATTTCGGCTACACCTACTGCCCCGATGTCTGCCCGAGCTCGTTAATGGACATGAGTCGGGCACTGGACCGGCTGGCGGAGACCGCGCCGGCGAAAGCGAAACGTGTCGTCCCGATCTTCATCACCATCGATCCGCAGCGCGACACGGTCGAGGTGATGCGGAACTACGTCGAGAACTTCCATCCGCGCATGGTCGGGCTTACGGGCAGCGAACAGCAGGTCAAAACGGCAGCCGACGCCTACCGCGTCTACTACGAGAAGGTCTCCCCCGAGCAGTATTACGACAGCGAGGCCGCCGCGGACCGTAGCGACGCCGACTACCTGATGGCCCATTCCTCCTACATCTTCCTGATGGGGCCGGACGGTGAGTACATCACGAACTTCAAGTTCAAGCAGACCCCTGCCGAGATCGCTGAAGGGCTCGCCCAGCATGTCGAGCCACAGTAAGGGAGATGAGCCGGCCGCCCCGCTGCAACGGCCGCTCTTGGCGCCCTGACTGGTCATCATACACGCGCTCGCATGCAGCCGCTGTGGGATGGAGCGCTACCGCCTCACGCGGACGACCGCGATGTGCCCCCCACTGTTGGCGCACGCTAGCGCCTACAAGAGCGACCCCTGCCCGTCGCCGCCCGGCTTGCTCTCCGTCGGCTTGCCGCGCGGTTTGGCGGTTTTCTTAACCGGTTGAGTCTGATTTGGCGTGGAGGTCTCCGCCGGTGACGAGGGCGCGGGGCCGTCGCCCGGCCCCGCCACAGCCGCGACGCGGGCATCGGCGAAGGTGATGTCCAAGTGCTGGCCGGCCGAGATTTCGTGGGCGCGGGTGGCGACCTGACCATCGGCATAGACCACGGCGAAGCCGCGCTGCAGCGTCGCCTGATAGCTGTAGCCTTCCAGCAGCCGCCCCAGTTCCTCCGCCCGCTGGCGTGCGTCGCGGACGGTGAGGTCGGTCGCCTGCGCCAACCGCCGGTCAGCGTCCAGGCCGTCGAAACGGTCGCGGACACGCTCGATCCGGCGACGGCCGGCGGTCGCGACGCGCTCGCCCAGATTGTCGAGGCGTTCGCGTACCTGGGCGATCCGCTGGGTCGGCGTGGGCAGGCGCAGGCCCAGGTTGTCCGCGCTCTCCCGGCGCTGGCGCAGGAACCGGTCGCCCGACCCGTCCAGGCGCGCGGACAGGTCGTCCAGGGACTGCCAGGATTCTTCCAGCTTGCGCTTGGGATCGGGCAGGCCACGGGCCAGCCCTTCGAGGTGGGTGCGCCGGTTCTCTAGGCTACGCGTCGCCGCCCCGATCAGCCGCCGCTCGAAATCGGCGACCAGGTTCACCAACTCGCTCTTCACCGGCACCGCGATCTCCGCCGCGGCCGTCGGCGTGGGCGCACGCCGGTCGGCGGCGAAGTCGATCAGGGTCGTATCGGTCTCGTGCCCGACCGCGGAGATCAGCGGGATCTCGGAGGCCGCCGCGGCGCGCACCACGGCTTCCTCGTTAAAGCCCCAGAGGTCTTCCAGGCTGCCGCCGCCACGCGCCACGATCAGCACGTCCGGCCGCGGCACGGGCCCATCCTTCGTCAGCGCGTTGAAGCCCTGGATCGCGGCGGTGACCTGCGGCGCGCACGCCTCGCCCTGTACCGACACCGGCCAGACCAGCACGTGACGCGGGAAGCGATCGGCCAGACGGTGCAGAATATCCCGGATGACCGAGCCCGTGGGCGAGGTAATGACGCCGACGACGCCCGGCAGGTAGGGCAGCGGGCGCTTGCGTTCCTCGGCGAACAGCCCTTCGGCGGCGAGCTTTTTCTTGCGCTCCTCCAGCAGCTTGAGCAGCGCGCCCTCGCCCGCCATCTCCAGCGAGTCGACGATGATCTGGTAGCTCGACTTGCCAGCGTAGGTGGTCAGCCGACCGGAGGCGATCACCTCCAACCCGTCCTCCGGCAGCATCGCGAGCTTCTGCTTCATGCCGCGGAAACAGACGGCGTCGAGCACCGCGTTCTCGTCCTTCAGCCGGAAGTAGACGTGGCCGCTCGCCGGAAAACTGGGCCGCGAAATCTCGCCGCGCACGCGCACCCGCTCGAACGCGCCTTCGACCGTTTTCTTCACCGCCTGGCCGAGCTCGGTGACGGTAAAGATCGGCTGGTTGTCGCCACGCGGGTCGGCGTCGGACTCGAACGGCATGGCTTGGGAACGGGCGCGCGGGTCTGTCATGGGATCATTTCTATGCTAGACGGCCTGCGTTTGACAAAACCGGCGTGTGCACGGGCCAACTCCGCCCGCGCCCGAAATCGGACGCACGAGATGAGAGAACGAGATAGGTCATGAAGATTCTGGTTGTCGGCGGCGGCGGCCGCGAGCACGCGCTGTGTTGGGCGCTCGCCGCCTCGCCGCTTTGCGACGAACTGTACTGCGCCCCTGGCAACGCCGGCATCGCGGAGGAAGCGACCTGCCTGGAGATCGCCGCGGACGACGTCGACGCCCTGGTCAAGGCCGCGAGCGACAAGGCGGTCGACCTGGTCGTCGTCGGACCGGAAGCGCCCTTGGTCGCGGGCCTGGTCGACGCGCTGGAGGCCGCTGGCATCCGGGCCTTCGGGCCATCCAAGGCCGCCGCCGAGCTGGAGGGCTCCAAGGCGTTCGCCAAGTACCTCTGTGACCAGCACGGTATCCCGACCGCCGCCTTCCAGCGCTTCACCGACCCCGCCGAGGCCAAGGCCTACGTCGCCAGCCAACCGCTGCCGATCGTGGTCAAAGCCGATGGGCTGGCCGCCGGCAAGGGCGTGACCGTCTGCCAGAGCCACGCCGAAGCCGAGCGCGCGATCGAGGAAGCGTTGGTCGACAAACGCTTCGGCGCGGCCGGCGACAGCGTGATCGTCGAGGAATGCTTGACCGGCCAGGAAGTCAGCGCGTTCGCCCTGGTCGACGGCGACACCGCGCTGATGCTGCCGTGCGCGCAGGATCACAAGGCCGCCTACGACGGCGACACGGGCCCCAACACCGGCGGCATGGGCGCCTACTCCCCAACCCCGCTGGTCGATGAGGCGACCGCCGAGGTGATCCAAAGCACCATCCTGCAGCCGACCGTCGACGCGATGAAGGCTGAGGGACGGCCCTTCAAGGGGCTGCTCTACGCCGGGCTGATGATGACGCCGGACGGGCCGAAGGTGCTGGAATACAACGTGCGCTTCGGCGACCCCGAATGCCAGGTGCTGATGATGCGCCTGATGTCGGACCTGTTGCCGGCACTTCTGGCGGCATGCGACGGCGTGCTGGACAGCTTCGACATGCGCTGGTTCGCCGAAACGGCCGTCTCCGTCGTGCTGGCCGCGCGCGGCTATCCCGGCAGCTACGAAAAGGGCGAGGCGATCGGCGGGTTGGAGGCACTCAAGGAACTCGACGACGTGATCGCCTTCCACGCCGGCACCAAGGCCGATGGCGACGGAACGGTCCGCTCCAACGGGGGGCGCGTACTGACCATGACCGCGCTCGGCGGATCGATCGAGGAGGCACGCCAGCGCGCCTATACCGCGATCGACCAGATCGACTGGCCGGGCGGCTTCTGCCGTCGGGATATCGGCTGGCACGCGCTCGGCAAGCTGACGATCGAGACGGAGGACTAAACCGTCCGCACGGCATGCCGCCATCTGACGCGAACGCCCTTAGCTCCTTACACGTGAGGCGTGACTCGGTCGGCGAAATCGGGCACACTGTGACTTCGGGCTCGAAAGCGCCCGAGGGACTTCCCCGTCAAACGCTTGGGAGGTGCACGATGAAAAGCCTGATCGCCGCCACCGCCATCGTGGCCCTTGGTGCGACCAGCGCCGCGGCCTGTGGCTGGAAAAGTGCCGATACGCTCGCCGACCTCGACGTGAAGAGCGACACGCAGCAGAGCGCGATGCAGTCGACCCCGGTCACCGCGCCAAAGGGAGCGGACGCCAAGTCCAAGGTGTCCCGCGAGCGTCCCCAGCTTGCTGCCGATCCGCGCGCCGAGACCCTCCCCGAAAACTAGCGGCTCGCGTGCCCCCGCCCGGCCCTACGCAGTCGCCGGGCACAACTTGCTGCCTCCCTCTTCCCCCGCGCACGCCTGGCGCGGGGGCTTTTATGGGTAGCTGCGGCCTCTGTGGGTGCGCCGATCTGCGCGGCTGTCTCCAGCGCCGCTCGATACATCCTCCCCCACCGCTAACGGGCCGCCCCTACATCAAACCGGCTGGGCATCAAAGGCGGCTGGGCAGCTTGGCCAATTCCGCGTCCAGGTCCTTCGGCATGGTGTGCTGCCGCAGGTAGTCCTCATCGAACCCAGTCACGGCGCACAACTGAACGCTGTCCAGGATGGTCACGGATTCCCGCTTTACGGCCAACAGGCCTTCGGCAGCGAGCTGGCGCAGCGTGCGGTTCACGTGCACCACCGAAAGGCCAAGCGTGTCCGCGATCACGTTCTGGGTCAGGGGCACATTAAGGTGAGTCGCATCGGCAAGCCCGCGCATCTGTAAGCGGGCCCGCAGCTCTAGAAACAGGTGCGCCACCCGCTCGCGCGCCGACCGTCGGCCAAGACTGACCATATGTTCGGCCAGGACTTCCTGCTCGCCCATAACAACCCAGATCATGGCGGCCGTCAGGCGCGGCGACCGCACGGCCACCGCGAAAACGTCCGTGGGCCTGAACGGAACGACTTCAAGCTCGCTTAGCGCCGTGACCGCGCTTACAGCCGGCGGGGAAATGCCCCCGAACAACCCGACCACGTCCCCCGGTATCAGGAACGACAGAACCTGCCGCCGGCCATCGGACAGCGTTTTGTACCGCGCGGCCCAGCCCCGGAGAACGATATAACCTTCCGGCTTGTGTCTCCCCTGGGCGACCAAATCGGCACCACGGCGTACCCGGCGACCGGATTGGTACACCGCATCACCCAGGGCCTGTTGCTCCCGGTCGGAAAGGGTGGCGAACGGCGTCAACCTCTTGAACAGTGCCTGCGCACCCGGCGACGTTATCGTGCTTTCCATCGGCTTGTCTGGACGCTCCCAACGCACGGCCGCAGCGACCCGGCTTAGCGTCACAATCTTCCCGGGCATTCATATAGCGACCCGTGGAATCGGCGGAATCCCATGCCCGTCACGCCGATCAAACCCAACTTCCACGTGAGTTTGACAGAAGTCGCACTTCCTTAAAAGCCCAACGCTGGCGGGCATTTTCGGCGATATCGAAACTGCCGTTCATGTTCACGGCCTGCTGCCATGATTTTGTTGAATTTCTCGTTTTCTTGCTTTGTGTTGGCGATTTTTGCGGCGCAAAAGGCATACAATTTGATTGTCGATCCTGCCGGAAACCCAAAACAGGCATTTGACCGGGAATAACGGCCAAAGTTCGCCGTTAGCAAACCGCGGGCTCGACCGCCGCACCGGTTGCCGATCTTCCGCGATCGGTACGCTGCGGCACCAGACCGAGGGGAGACCACCTGAATGCTAAGTGAAGGCCAACGCTTCGCGCTACTCGATCACCGCGGACGTCGCGTAGAGGAATGGGAGGTTGCAGCGATCTACCGCGCGCGCGGCGTGCGCACCCGCGCCACCCTGATCGATCCGGATGACCAATTCCGGCAGCTAGAGCTGGCTGCCGACGACCTGTCCGACCGCCGGCGCTTCCGCCCGGTCCCGGCGATGCTTCGGCATCGACCGCTGACCAAGGCTGTTTGAGCGACGGCTTCCTGCGGCCGGCCATCCCCCCGGCCGGCCGCAGCGCTTTTCCGCATGAGCATCGCCTGCGAAGGCAACTCTGAGCGAGGTTGATCGGGAAGGCATCCAGTCGCGCTGTACAACAGCCCGGACCAACCTCACCCATCATCGGAAGAAGCCCAAAAAGGCCACGTCGGGCGCGGCTACCGTCGGGTGCGGAAAAAATCTTCCAACAAGGCGGCGCAGGCGCGCTCGTCCAGACCGCCGATCACCTCCGGACGCCAGTTGCACTGCGGCTGGTCGAAGACGCGGGCGCCGTGCTCGACGCCGCCGCCCTTGGGATCGTAGGCCCCGAAATAGACCCGGCGGATTCGTGACAGCGCCAGCGCCGCCGCGCACATCGCGCACGGCTCCAGCGTGACGTAGAGGTCGCAGTCCTCCAGCCATTTGTGTCCCAGCGCCCGCGTCGCCGCCCGGATCGCCAGCAGTTCGGCATGCGCGCAGGGATCGCCGTCAGCTTCCACCCGATTGTGCGCTTCGGCAACGATCTCGTTCCGGTCGCCCGAAACCACGACCGCGCCGACGGGCACCTCCCCCATCGCGGCGGCCTGCTCGGCCAGCGCGCGGGCGCGGCGCATCGGCGTCTGCTGGGTCGCGCTCTGCTGATGGGTCATGGGGCTGATGGGTCATGGGGATGAAAAACGTATCAGACTCTTGGCGCGGGAGACGGCAAGCTCCCAACTATAGCGATATTAGCTGACACCCTCAGCGGCCCCGTTCCCGAGGTCAAGCGGTCCAGCTGTACCGTTCTCATGAGGTGCGTCCATGCCGCATTCGCACGGCATGTTGATCTGGGGGACGAAAGCCGCTAGCACCCGGAATTCGGGGGACGATCCGGGCGTCCCGCCGAACACGCCAATCGACCACGTGACAGGCAGGGAGCGCGCGCCATGCTGGATACCGACCTCGAGACGATTTGCTGGCTGATCGTCAAGGTGCGCGAATTCGAGGTGGACGACTCGATGCCGACAGAAGCCGCCGACGACGACAGTACGCTCGCGCCCGACCCGCAAGAAACCGACGAGGAACTGGGAGAATCGGACGAGGTCCGCGCCCAGGACGACCCGATCTACGCCGAGGCGAAGCGCGTGATCGACGAGCTGAACGAGGACGCGCAGATCGAGCTGGTCGCACTGACCTGGCTCGGCCGCGGCGACTACACCGGCCCGGACGAGTGGCAGGAGGCCGTCGACGAGGCCACCAACCGCCACGCCGAGATCAACGCCGCGGAGTACCTGCTGGGAAATCCGCACGTCGCCGACTACCTGGAGGAAGGTCTGAGTCAGCTCGGCCTGTCCTGCGAGGGCACCGACGCCTTCTCGATGTAGGCTTTTGTCACCGCCGCCGTTCCCCGCCGCATAAAGGCCCGCAGCCATGTCGACGCGCCCCCTGATCGGTCTTTCGCTGGACAGCGAAGAGGCCGGCGGCTGGTCCAAGATGCCGTGGTACGCCCTGCGGCAGAACTACTGCACGGCCGTCGCCACCGCGGGCGGCCTGCCGGTCGCGCTACCGCACGAGGCGGAGGCCGCCGAGGCCTATCTCGACAAGCTGGACGGCCTGGTGATCACCGGCGGGGCGTTCGACGTCGACCCCAGCCTGTTCGGCGCGGACGCCAAGCACGAGACGGTCAAGACCAAGGACGCGCGCACCCGCTTCGAGCTGGCGATCCTGAAGGGCGCGCTGGCGCGCGACCTGCCGATCCTGGGGATCTGCGGCGGGCAGCAACTGCTGAACGTCGCGCTCGGCGGCACGCTGATCCAGCACATCCCCGACAGCGTGCCGGACGCGCTCGCCCACGAGCAGCCGAACCCGCGCACCGAGGCCGGGCACAGCGTGACCCTGGTCAAGGGCACCCGCCTGCACGCGATCTGCGGGGCGGACGAACTGCAGGTCAATTCCGCTCACCATCAGGCGGCCGCCGACGTCGGCGACGGCGTGGTGGTCAATGCCTGGGCCCCGGACGGCGTGATCGAGGGGATCGAGGCGCCGGACCGCCGGTTCTGCATCGGCGTGGAGTGGCACCCGGAATTCCACATCTCCGAGGGCGACGCCCGGATCTTCGACGCCTTCATCCAGGCCGCGCGGGACGCGTAACGCCATGAGCGACAAGACGGACGAGACTCGCGCCTCCGGGAATGCGGGGGCCCAACGGGTCGCCAAGCTGATCGCGCGCGCCGGCGTGTGCTCGCGGCGGGAGGCCGAGCGGCTGATCGAGCAGGGCCGCGTCGCGGTCGACGACGAGACCCTGACGACACCGGCCGTCACGCTCGACGATCCCCAGCGGATCACAATCGACGGCGAGCGTCTGCCGCAGCCGGAGCCCACGCGCATCTTCCGCTTCCACAAGCCAAGCGGCGTGGTCACGACCGAGCGCGACCCCGAGGGCCGCAAGACGATCTACGACATCCTGCCCCCGGGACTGCCGCGGCTGATGCCGGTCGGCCGGCTCGACCTGACCTCCGAAGGGCTGCTGCTGCTGACCAACGATGGCGCGCTCAAGCGCAAGCTGGAGCTGCCGGATACCGGCTGGCTACGGCGGTACCGGGTGCGCGTGTTCGGCGAGCCGGACCCCGAGCAGCTTGCGACCCTGCAGCAGGGCATCACGGTCGACGGCGTGCGCTACGGCGCGATCGACGCGCAGGTCGACACCACCTCGGGCGCCAACACCTGGATCACCGTCTCGCTACGCGAAGGGCGCAACCGGGAGGTCCGGCGGGTGATGGAACACCTCGGCTACCGGGTGAACCGGCTGCTGCGCGTCGCCTACGGTCCCTTCCAGCTCGGCTCGATGAAACGCGGCGAGGTCCGGGAGGTGCCGCCCAAGGTATTGGCCGAGCAGTTGGGCCTGGAGCAGTCGCCGGCACGCAAGACCGGCACCGCCAAGGCCAAGGCGCCCAAGAACGCACGCAAACCGGACAAACCGCGCAAGCCGGCGGGCACGCCATCCGACCGCCAGACCAAACAGGGCAAGCCACATGCGCATCGTCGCCGGACGTCATAGGGGCCGCCCGCTAAGCGCCCCCGCGGGCGAGCAGACGCGCCCGACCAGCGCGCTTACCCGGGAGTCCGTCTTCAACATCCTGACCCACGGCAAGTTCGCCGCCGACGGCGACCCGCTGCAGGGGGCGACCGTGCTCGACGGCTTCGCCGGTGCCGGCGCCAACGGGCTGGAGGCCTTGTCGCGCGGCGCCACGCACGCCGTGTTCATGGAAAGCCAGGCGGCTGCGATCACGGCTCTGCGTGAGAACCTGAGCGCGCTGGACGAACATGCCAACGCCACGGTGGTGCACGGCGACTGCCTGCATCCCGCGCGCGCAAGCCGGCCCTGCGAGGTCGTTTTCCTGGACCCGCCTTACCGCCAGGGCATGGCGCCACCCGCCCTGCGCGCGCTCTGGTCCAGCGGCTGGATCGCGGCCAACGCGCTGGTGGTGGTCGAGTTGATGAAGACCGAAGACCTGAGCGTGCCGGAGGAGTTCGCGGAAATCGATACCCGCAAGTACGGCAAGGCGAAGGTCATATTCCTGCGCGCACCGGCGGGGTGAGACCAGCGTCAGGGCGCTTGCGCGCCGCGTTCAACAAATCGCGGCGCGCTAAGCGGCGTCTGGTTCAAGCACCCGCTCGGAAACCCGGCGGACGAGCTGGGTCTGAAGGCGACGGATCGCGGCTTCAAGGGCGGTGACATCAACGGCGTTCTGCCGGCCGTATTTGCGCACGCACGCGAGTGCCTCGTCGAGCTTCGCGGTCGTCGCGTCGGGAGTCTGCATACGGTTGCTCATGGGTAATTCCTCTCTGGCCTCTGCCACTTGGGGGCGTGTGCCGACGGTAGGGTGCGCGGCGGCGATCAGGCTGCCTGGGGCTGAGAAGCGGTGGTCGCCGGCGTGCCGTGCGCCCCGTCCAACGTCTCGATCAGCGCGATCAGCTCGCGGAGCTCGCGCGCACTTTCTGGATCCTCTTCCGCAGCGGTGCGCAGGCGGTCCACGGCGAGCCAGAGGTTGATGTTCTGCATGGCGGCACGTCTCCCTTTCTGGGTGACAGAGGTCGTCCAAACGACCGTTTCGACGCCTTCCACCCTCTCGCACCGCCCGTGAAATACCGATTCAATTTTTAGATTGTCGCATTGCACAAAACTATTTCTACAGAATTCGAATGTAACTTTTCCACGCATCACCCAAGGGATACGGGCCTGGGCGGCGCCCCGTCTTATCGAGACCAAGTGACACTTTGTCGCAGACAAGAAAAACCCGGCATCGGGACACCCCAATGCCGGGTTCAAAAACGGCGGCAGGAACCGCCGGCGCCAGTCAGGGACCGTTTACGCTGCCTTTTGCAGCAGCGGCTTGATGTCCTTGCGCGGCCGGGCGCCCAGGTGGGCGATCGCCTCCGCCGCCAGACGGGCGCCAAGCGCGCCGCTGTCGGCATGCGACCAGCCGTGCGTGACGCCGTAGAGGAAGCCGGCGGCGTACATGTCGCCCGCGCCGGTGGTGTCCTCCAGCTGTGCCGGCTTGACCGCCGCGACCTCGGTCGTCTGGCCGCCATCGACCACGATCGAGCCGTTCTCGCTGCGGGTGACCACAGCGATCAGACCATCACGCTTCAGCCATTCGACCGCCGACCAGACATCGCCGGTCCCGGCAAGGGTCTTGGCCTCTTCCTCGTTGGCGAGCAGGATATCGAGACCGTCGTCGAGGACCTTGCGGAACTCCTCAAGATGACGCTCGACGCAGCCGGCGTCCGACAAACTCAACGCCGTCTTGGTGGCATGCTTGCGCGCCGCCGGCAGGGCGAGATGGCAGGCCTCGTTCGCCTGCGGGCTGTCGAACAGATAGCCCTCGAGCAGCAGCACCTCGGCGTCCGCGATCAGGTCGTTGTCGACGTCGTCCTTGGACAGCGTGATCGCCGCGCCCAGCGAGGTGTACATCGTGCGCTGGGCATCCGGGGTCACCGCGACCAGCGAACGCGCGGTGGTCATCTGCCCGTCCGCACGGTCGGCCTGGAAGGTGACGCCGTTGGCCTTCATGTCGTGGGCGTAGACCAGGCCCAGCTCGTCGTCGGCGACCTTGCCGATGTAGCCAGTCTTGGCCCCCAGCGCGCCGAGCGCGGCGACGGTATTGCCGACCGACCCGCCGGAACACTCGATGCCCGACGGCATGGCCTGGTATAGCCGCTCGGCCGTTTCTTCGTCGCCGAGCTGCATGCCGCCCTTGGTCAGGCCGTGCTTCTCCAGGAAGCTGTCCTCGACGTTGACCAGCACGTCGACGACCGCGTTGCCGATCCCGACAACCTTGTAGTTCTTATCGGCCAAGGTTGATCCTCCCTTGTCGAATGGTCTCTCGCGCAGCTAGCGGCTGCCCGTTCGATAGGCGTCGCGGCCCCTCCCTCCCCCTCAAGGAAGCGGGAGGGGCCGCGTCTCCGCCGCGCCGGGCGCGCTTAGTAGCGGTAGTGGTCGGGCTTGAAGGGACCGGTCTTGGGCACGCCGAGGTACTCGGCCTGCTGCTCGGTCATCTGCTCCAGCTTGACGCCGATCTTGGACAGGTGCAGCGAGGCGACCTTCTCGTCCAGGTGCTTGGGCAGCACGTAGACGTCGTGCTTGTAGTCCTTGGCGTTGTGCCAAAGCTCCATCTGCGCCATCACCTGGTTGGTGAAGCTCGCCGACATCACGAAACTCGGGTGGCCGGTGGCGTTACCCAGGTTCACCAGGCGGCCCTCCGACAGCACGATCAGCCGCTTGCCGTCCGGGAACTCGACCTCGTCGACCTGCGGCTTGATGTTGTCCCACTTGAAGTTCTTCAGCCCGTCGATCTGGATCTCGTTGTCGAAGTGGCCGATGTTGCAGACGATCGCCCGGTCCTTCATCGCCCGCATGTGGTCGACCGTGATCACGTCGACGTTGCCCGTCGCGGTGACGAAGATGTCGGCCAGCGGCGCCGCCTCCTCCATCGTCGTCACCTCGTAGCCTTCCATCGCCGCCTGCAGCGCGCAGATCGGGTCAACCTCGGTCACCATCACCCGGCAGCCCGCGTTGCGCAGGCTCTGCGCCGAGCCCTTGCCGACGTCGCCGAAGCCGGCCACCAGCGCCCGCTTGCCGGCCATCATCACGTCGGTGCCCCGGCGGATGCCGTCGACCAGGCTCTCACGGCAGCCGTAGATGTTGTCGAACTTGCTCTTGGTCACGCTGTCGTTGACGTTGATCGCCGGGCACAGCAGCTCGCCCTTGCGCGCCATCTGGTACAGGCGCGCCACGCCCGTCGTGGTCTCCTCCGACAGCCCCTTGACCTGCTCCTTCAGCAGCTCCGGGAACTTCTCGTGCATCATCGCGGTCAGGTCGCCGCCGTCGTCCAGGATCATGTTCGGACGCCAGCCGTCCGGACCCACGATCGTCTGCTCGATCGCCCACCAGAAGCTGTCCTCGTCCATCCCCTTCCAGGCGAACACCGGCACCCCGGCCGCGGCTACCGCCGCCGCCGCCTGGTCCTGGGTCGAGAAGATGTTGCACGACGACCAGCGCACTTCCGCGCCCAGCGCCGTCAGCGTCTCGATCAACACCGCCGTCTGCACCGTCATGTGCAGGCAGCCCGCAATCCGCGCCCCCTGCAGCGGCTTGGCCGCCCCGTACTCCTCGCGCAGCGCCATCAAACCCGGCATCTCCGTCTGCGCGATCTCGATCTCCTTGCGACCCCACTCCGCAAGCTTGATGTCCGCTACCTTGTAGTCGGTGAATTCCTGCATTGATGGCCTCCAATGACCTGATCTGTCGTCTCCGGCGAGAATCGCCTGCGCGCAATCACCGCCCGGGCGACTGTCGGCACCGGGGCGCGCGGGGCGCCGGAGGGATGTTCACGTGATTAAGCGTATGCGTCGTCTCGAAACCGGCCGCGGCCCGGGGCCTGCCGGCCGACTGCCCAATCCTGGATCGGCTGAGCAAAAGACCATCCCCGCGCCGAACCTCCCGGGATCGGCGGCGGGGATGGTTGGTCGCCGTTCAGCAGTACTTACTGCGCGGCGTGGGCCGGCGCCTCGGCGCGCAGCGCCTCGACACGGTCCTTCTTCTCCCAGGTGAAGTCGTCCAGCTCGCGACCGAAGTGCCCGCCGCTGGCGGTCTGACGGAAGATCGGACGCTGCAGATCGAGCATGTTGACGATGCCCTTCGGCCGCAGGTCGAAGGTCTCGCGGATCAGTTGCTCGATGCGGCGCTCGGGGATCTTCGCCGTACCCTGAGTGTTGACGTGGACGCTAGTCGGCTGCGCCACGCCGATGGCATAGGACAGCTGCACCTCGCAGACATCGGCCAGACCGGCCGCGACCACGTTCTTGGCGACGTAGCGCGCGGCGTACGCGGCGGAGCGGTCGACCTTTGTCGGGTCCTTACCGGAGAAGGCGCCGCCGCCGTGCCGGCCGATCCCGCCATAGGTGTCGACGATGATCTTCCGACCCGTCAGGCCGCAGTCGCCGTGCGGACCGCCGACCACGAAGCGCCCGGTCGGATTGACCAGGAACTTGGTGTCCTTGGAGATCATGTCGGTCGGCACGACCGGCTTGATGATCTCCTCGATGACACCCTCGCGGATCGTCTCGTAGTCGACCTCGTTGTCGTGCTGGGTCGACAGCACGACCGTGTCGATCGCCTTCGGGATGTCGTCCTCGTAGATCACCGAGACCTGGGACTTCGCATCCGGACGCAGCCAGTCGAGCTGCTTCTTCTGGTAGGCCTCGGCCTGACGCTCGGTCAGGCGGTGCGAGAGCTGGATCGGCATCGGCATCAGCTCGTCGGTCTCGCGGCAGGCGAAGCCGAACATCAGGCCCTGGTCACCCGCGCCCTGGTCGAGGTCGAGGCCGGAGCCCTCGTCGACGCCCTGCGCGATGTCCGGGCTCTGCTTGTCCAGCGCGATCAGGCAGGCGGCACTGGTGCCGTCGAAACCGAGCGCGCTGTCGGTGTAGCCGATGTCGCAGACCACGTCGCGGGCGAGCTGCTGATAGTCGACCTGCGCGGTCGTGGTGATCTCGCCGGCGAGCAGGATCAGGCCGGTGTTGACCAGCGTCTCACAGGCAACGCGGGCGCCCTTGTCCTGCTTCAGGATCTCGTCGAGCACCGCGTCGGAGATCTGGTCGGCGATCTTGTCCGGGTGGCCCGGACCGACAGACTCGCTGGTGAGGATGTAGCCTTCAGACATGAAGTGCTCCTTTGCGTTGGCGTCTTGCGCGCTTGGTGGCAGCGCCCGATCGCGGCGGCCCAGATGATGAACCGCACGCGCCGAACGGCGCCGAGCGCGCTACGTTTGGCGACACGCCCCAATACGCCGCGCCCTCCCGGGGACGCGCGAACGCGCCCGGCCAGGAACCGCAGCCTAGGGGGAGCGCCGCGCGCCCCGGCAGGCGGCGTCGTTCCGCCGCTTACTTTCGGGCGATGAAGTATTCCCAGCCGATCTTGCCGGCGTTGGCGCTGTCGACCCAGTACTGCAGCTTCTGCGAGGTGTCGTCGACGCGCTCCTTGCCGATGCGCGGCTCGAACTCGTCGCGGCGCTGCTCGAGCTGGGAGCGTACCCAACCGTAGGTCGGGGCCACGTTGGACGACCAATCCTCGTGACGCTCGATCGTGAAGCCGATGTCCTTGAGCGCCTCGACGTAGTGATGGCCGTCCCACATGTCCGGGCTGTTCACCCGCGAATAGATGACCTCGCGGTCCTCTTGCGGAGTGCCGTCACGCACCAGCAGGTCGGTCATCACCAACTTGCCGCCCGGCTTGAGGACCCGATAGGCTTCCTCCAGCACCTTCCGCTTGTCGACGGCGTGCAGGAACGCTTCCTGCGACCAGTAGTAGTCGAAGGTGTTGTCCTTGTACTGCAGGTCGTGGAAGTCGGCCCACTCGAAGCTGACCTTGTCTTCCAGGCCCTCGTCACGGGTCAGCTCGCGGCCCCAGTCCAACTCCTTCTCGGAGATGTTCGAGGCGACCACGCGCACGCCGTAGTTCTTCGCCAGGAAGCGGGCGAGCGCGCCATAGCCGCAACCGACGTCCAGCAGCAGCCCCTCGGGCTTCAGCTCGACCGGGTCGGCCTGCTTGACGTTGGAGCGGTGCATCGCGGTGGGAAGATCCTCGGTCTCGGGATCCTCGAAGTAGCCGATGTGGACGTTCTCGCCCCAGATATCGCGGTAAATCTCGTCCGCGGGACCGTCGTAATAGGCCTTCGTCGTCTCGACGATATCGCGGATGCTTTGAGCGGCTTCCGCCATGATCTCAGCCTCCCTTTACCCTGTCTCGTGGGCCGTCCGCGCCAACACCTGGGCGGTGGAACACCCCCGGTGCGCGCGGCCCAACCTATGCCGAAACGGCCCGCCGCACCGTGGTGCGTCGCGGGCCGTGGACGGGTGGCTTAGTGGCGCGGCTTGCGACCAACGACCTGCAGGAAGTCGACGTTCTCCGGATCGTACTTCTTCTCGAAGTCGCCGTAGCTGTGGAGCTCGGTGAAGCCCGCCTCGTCCATCAGGCTGCGCATGTAGGACTGGCGCAGCGGGAACATGGTGAGGTGGAACTTGTTGCCATCCGGATAGCTGTACTCGAAGCGCACCATGTCGTCCTGGATGATCACCGGACGGGCGTCGACGCCGCTGCCGACGTAGTAGTACTGGTGCTTGCTGTCGTAGCCGTGGTCCAGAATCTTATCGTAGTTGCGGTGGTCGATCACCGCGATACCGCCCGGCTTGAGGACGTTCAGCATGGCCTCCAGCGAGCGCCGACGGTCGTCCTCGTCGAACAGGTGCGTGAAGGCGTTGCCCAGGCATAGCAGCGAATCGAAGCTGTTGTGCGCGAACACCTTGTCCAGTTCACGCCAGTCGACGGTCTTGGCGTCCTTCAGGGTGACGTCCATCTGCCGGGCGTTTTCCTTGGTCTTTTCGACCATCGCCTCGGCGCCATCGGCGGCGGTGACCTCATAGCCCTGGTCGGCCAGGATGACAGCGTGGAAGCCGGTGCCCGTGGCAATGTCCGCCACGCTCTTGCAGTTGTATTGATCGAGCAGGCCTTCGAAGAAGCCATCTTCGCCCTTCGCGCGGCCTTCCCAACCAATCAGCTTGTCCCAGCGGTTCACGAAGTCGTCGGTGTATTCACGCTGATAGGTTTCGCTTTCCATAATCGCCTCCAGCTTTTTTGCGCTATTGACCATTTTCTTTGGCGATATGCCCGGGAGCGCCTTCTGTGCTGCGCCGCACACGTTGGGGCCGAACGCGCAGGTTCGCCCCGCCCCCGGTCGCCAGTATTGTTTTGTTTTTATGTCATCACGGCGTGCGAACGTGGGCCTTGCCCCTAATCGCCGCACCTCCGTCGCGGCTGAGTGCCGCTTTCGTGTGCGTCACCATTGAACGGTGTTTTTTCACATTTTCAACCACATTTTCACGCTATCGGTTGAAGCCTTATCTAAGACCGTATTTTAGCACGGTTTTTTTGGATACTTTTAACCTATATTTCCACTCCTTAGACCCGCCGCTCGGGCGACAGTCGCCGCAGAGCAACATAAGTTGTTCAATAGCGACCGATTGTTTGGTATCTACGTCATCGGGCGGCGAAGGTTCCCTCTCCACACGCAGCGGAATACTGGCCGCCGAACAAGACAGAAACTGGACCGTCTGGCATCGCGATCCGCAGGGTCGTGCCGTGACCCCACGTCCACATAGACCGTGAACGACCGTTATTGACGGGAAAGCGACATCGAGGCGACGCGATATCGATATCGCGCCAGCAGGCGCCGGGAAGCGGAAAAACCAATAGCGCATCGGCGACGGGACGATGCCGCACCGCGTGCCCAAGCTACGGCTACAGACGCAAAAGCGCGCGAAATCATCGGCGCCCAAGGTTGCTCCACGGGGTAGGCGCCGCCATCGCAGAACCAAGGAGGGGCTCATGCCCAAGGTACTGATCGCCGACAAGCTGTCCGAAAGCGCAGTGGAGGTGTTCCGCCAGCGTGGCGTGGACGCCGAGATCGCCACCGGTCTCAGCCCGGAAGAGCTGAAGAAGAAGCTGCCGGGCTTCGACGGCCTGGCGATCCGCTCCGCCACCAAGGTCACCAAGGAGATCCTGGACGCCGCCCCCGACCTCCGGGTGGTCGGCCGCGCTGGCATCGGTGTCGACAATGTCGACCAGGAGGCCGCGACCGCCCGCGGCGTGGTGGTGATGAACACCCCCGGCGGCAACGCAGTGACCACGGCCGAGCACGCGATCTCCCTGATGCTCGCGATGGCGCGGCGAATCCCGCAGGCCGACGCCTCCACCAAGGCCGGCAAGTGGGAGAAGTCGAAGTTCCAGGGCGTCGAGGTGACCAACAAGACCCTCGGCCTGGTCGGCTGCGGCAACATCGGTGCGATCGTCGCCGAGCGCGCCCGTGGCCTGCGCATGAAGGTGATCGCCTACGATCCCTACCTGACCCAGGAGCGCGCCCGGACGCTCGGCATCAAGCGTGTGGAGACGCTCGACGAGCTGTATGGACAGGCGGACTTCATCACCCTGCACGTGCCCAAGACCGACGAAACCACGGGCATGATCGACAAGGCGGCGATGCAGAAAATGAAACCGGGCGTGCGGATCATCAACTGCGCGCGCGGCGGTCTGATCGTCGAGCAGGACCTCGCCGACATGATCCAGGACGGTCATGTCGCAGCGGCGGCGATCGACGTCTACGACGAGGAGCCGGCCAAGGCGAATCCGCTGTTCGAGCTGGAGAACACGGTCTGCACGCCGCACCTGGGCGCCTCGACGTCCGAGGCACAGGAGAAGGTCGCCGTGCAGGTCGCCGAGCAGATGGCCGATTACCTGACCACCGGCGCAGTCTCCAACGCCCTCAACATGCCGAGCCTGACGGCCGAGGAATCCGAGCACCTGGGCCCTTACATGACGCTCGCCGACCAGATCGGCTCGTTCGCCGGCCAGTTGACCCGCAGCGGCATCTCCAGCATCAAGATCGAGTACGAGGGCACCGTTGCCGGCCTGAACACCCGCCCCATCACACAAAGCGCGCTGGCCGCGCTGCTCCGGCCCGTGCTGGCGTCGGTCAACCTGGTCAACGCGCCCGTGGTGGCCCGCGAGCGCGACATCGAGGTGTCCGAGGTCAAGCACGAGCGCGACCACGACTACCAGACGCTGGTCCGGGTCAGCGTACAGTCGGAAAGCGGCAGCCACAGCATCGCCGGCACGCTGTTCGGCGGCGACAAACCACGCCTGGTGGAAATCAACGGCATCGCCGTGGAAGCCGAACTCGGCCCGCGCATGCTATACATCTCCAACGAGGATAAGCCGGGCCTGATCGGCGACGTCGGCAATACGCTCGCCGAATCGGGCATCAACATCGCGACCTTCCACCTCGGCCGGGCAGAACGCGGCCGCGACGCGCTGGCGCTGATCGAGGTGGACGACGACGTCGCCCCGTACGTCGTGGAGAAGCTGAGCAAGCTCCCCGCGATCCGCGACGTGAACGTCTTCCGGCACCCGCAGATCCAGCTGGCCGAGGCCGCGGAATAGCGGCCGGCACGCTTGTGCCGGGCGACCCGAGCCCCCCGGTCGCGGCCCTGCGGCCGGGGGCGTTCTCGTTTGTGCCACCGAACGCGACTCCCGATCCCGGCGTTGGCGTTCACGACCGAGGACGACCGAAAGGACCGATTCTGGCATGAGCCGACACGACGTCTACGGCCGCCGCTACTGGTCCGTCTCAATCTACCAGGCGCGCCTTCTGTTCTTCCTGCCGGCGGACTACGTCACGCTGCGCGAACTGAAAGACCGGGCCGAGAAGGAAGGCGGCCTGTCGCTGAAGAAACTCAATTGGGAAAAGCTGCACGTCCTGGGCCTGCTGGAAGTCGACCGCACCACCTGGTCCTGGGTGATGGTGCGCCAGGGGCCGCTGTGGCGGGCGTTCTGGGACGCACTCGACATTCACCCCGCGGCCGACGACACGGACATCAGCGAACAACTCCGCCATCTGGATAACCTGTTCGCCGACGCCTCCCAGAACACGATCTCCCTGCCCCACCTGACGGTCGAGTGACCCTAACGTCGCCCGTCATCGAACGGTCGCTTGCCGCGCCGCACCGCCCACCGCGATACTGCGGTCCATGGACAGTTCGCATGCGCGTGTAGCAGCGGTGGCGGCCGCCCCAGGGCACAACTTCAGCAAGCAGCGCCTGGCCGCGATCGAGCTGGTCGCAGGTTTCGGCGTGGCCGGAGACGCCCATGCGGGGGCGACAGTCAAGCACCGCTCCCGGGTCGCCCGCGACCCCGATCAGCCCAACCTGCGGCAGGTGCACCTGATCCATGTCGAACTGCTGGACGCGCTGAACGCCCGCGGTTTCGACGTGGCACCAACGGCCCTGGGCGAAAACGTCACCACCCGCGGCATTGACCTGCTGAATCTGCCGACCAGCACCGTGCTGCGCCTGGGCGCGCACGCGGAAGTCGAGATCACGGGGCTGCGCAACCCCTGCCGCCAGTTGGATAGCTACCGCAGGGGGCTGATGCAGGCCGTGCTCGACCGCGACGGCGCGGGCCAACTCGTCCGGCTTGCCGGCGTGATGGCCGTCGTGCGGACGGGCGGCCTGGTCCAACCGGACGACGCCATCGCCCCCCGCCTGCCCGAGCGACCGCACCGGCCATTGGAACCGGTGTGACGCCGCGAAAAGACGTTGCGGTTTCACGAAACCGACGTTACCGGCCGCGCCCGCACGCCCAATCCAGGGTCTGGGTGCTACGCGGGGCGATCGCCGGACCGATTCGGCTCATACCGAGCATCAACTGCACGTCCCGCCCCACGACCCCGGCGACATCGTCGACCGTGCGATTGCCGTCGCGACTGGCAAAACGGGGCTGGCGCGGACGCACCACGATCGGCGCCGACTGGGCGACCCGCCGGCCGGTCTCCGGGTCCAGGCGATAGAGCGCGATCCGTTCGCCCGTCGCCCAGTCGACCGCACCGTCCGTCACCAGCAACAGCCGGTCGGAACGGAAGGCGAGGCTGCCGGGCTCGACGAAATAGCCCCAGCCCGACCAGCAGGCCGCGCGGGCCAGGACGGGCGACGCGCCCATGGAGAGCCCAGCGGCGAGCAAACAGGCCAACAGCATGAGCCCGAAGACGCGGGTCATGGCGCGTTGTACCGCACCGTACCCAGGCCGGAGATGTCGTAGCCGCCCAGACGTTGCGCCCGTTCGGCAAACGCCGACGTGCGCGCGAAGGTCATCAGCGTCTGGACCGCCGGGCCGAAGTAATCCCGTCGGGCCATCAGCAGATCGAAGCGCTCGACCATCAGCGGCACGAAGGCGAGTTGCAGGCTGCGCGCCACCGCCTCCACCGCCACGCCGGCGCGCGCTCGGCCCTCCAGGATCGCCAGCCCCAGATCCATCTCGCTGCGCGCCGTCTCCGCGACGAACGCGAGGTCGCCGGGTGCCAGCCCCGCCTGTCCGGCCAGATAGTCAAGCAGCAGGCCGCTGCCGGATTCGGCCTGGCGCCGGGCAACCGGCAGACGCCGGTCGGCCAGGTCACTCAAGCCTGCCACGCCGTCGGGATTGCCGGCTGGCAGCACCAATCCCTGGGTACGCTGGGCCCATTCGATCAGTACCGCATCCGCGGGCGCGCCCGTCTCCTTGACGTTCGGGAGGTTGAACGCACCGTCCGGGTCGCTGTCGGCAAGGTCGGCATGGAACAGGTGCAGGCCGGCCAGCCGCGCCGCGCCTTCGTTCAACCGCTTCAGCCCGTCCAGGCTACCGCCCGGCAGCAGCGCCAGACCGCAGCCACTTTCCTTGACCGCCCAGTCAAGCAACGGGTCGTGGCTGCCAGCGACCACCGGCGGCGTCTCGCGCGCGCTCGCCGGCGCCATCTCCAGCTGTTCGGCGATCCAGCGGTCGATCAGGGCGCGCGGGAACAGCCACTTTCCGGTCGCCCGGGTACAGGGGATCGCGCGTTGACGGACCAACTCATAGACCCGCCGTTCCTTGATCCGCAGATAGTCGGCGACCTCGTGGGTGGTCAGGTAGTCGTACACGTCCCGTCCGCCTCATGTGATCCGGTTGCTCAATGCCGCGCGGGCCAGTTTCCGCACGATGCCACAACATGCGCCCTGGGCCACACGACGTTTGGGGGTGCCTGGCAAGGCACCATCCCTCACCCCAGAAACGCGATCCAGGCGCCATAGATGGCCGCGCCGGCCAGCGTCGGCAGTACGAAGCCGCCGGCCACGCGTTTAACCGCGATCACGCCCGCAAACGCGACGGCCGCGCCCGCCGCCCCGGTCGTGCCGGTCTGCTGGACGGCGCCCCAGACGGACACCACAAGCAGCCCCATGATCGCGGCCGGCCCAATCGCCCGCAGAAAGCCCTCGAAGCGGGGGTGATCGCCGGCGAGCTGGCCCCGGGTGCTGCGCAGCCACATCGGGCCCAGACGCATCAAAAAGGTCCCGATCCCGCAGAGAATGATCGTCAGGGCTACGCTCGTGTCCATACCGACCTCTGGAACAGGCCGCACGCGGCCCCGGCCAGCATGCCGATCGCCAAGGCTGCATTGGCCGGCAGCATTGTCATCGAAACCACCGTGGCGATCCCGGCTACTCCGATCGGCCCACGGTGAGCCTGCACCCCGAGATCCAGAAGCAGGCTCAGGAACAGCGCCGGCAAGACGAATCCAAGCGCTTCGCGCAACCACACCCAGTCCGCCGGCACCAAGCCGCCCAGCTGGCTACCAAGCAACGTGCCCACGATCCAGGCGGTATAGGCACCGATCCACAGGCCCGTCACCCAGACGTCCCGGTCGTCCTCCACCACCTGGCCCGAACGGGCAACCGCGGTCGCCATCACCTCGTCGGTCAGGCCGAATGCCATCACCGCCAGCGGCACCCGGCTGGGACGGCCGCCCAGGCGGTCCAGCACGGTGGGCCCGTAGAACAGATGCCGGGCATTGATCAGCCAGATCGCCGGCACGGCGGTCAACGGCCCGCCCCCGGACGCGAGCAGCGCCACCAGCAGAAACTGACTGGCCCCGGCGAACACCACCGCCGAGATCAGAAAGGCCGCCAGCGGGGACAAGCCAGCCTGGCTCGCCGACAAACCGAACGAGAACGCGATCGGCAGGTAGCCGGCCGCAATCGAGGTGCTGGCCCATAGCCCGCGCGCGAACGGCCGCAACGCCGAGCGCCCGGTCATGCGGCGGATCCCCGGAAGATGACAATGCGGACGTGGGCAGCCACCGTACGATAAGGCATGGCCTCGCCACTGTCCGGTCGAAAGAGAGAGTGCATTCCCACGAGGCCTACCGAGACGTCGTCCTGCCCTAGTCTGTTCCTCACCGAACGTATGGCAGTATGTCGAACGATCAGTCGCACCGCAAAGCATCGGCCACGATCCAGCGGTCCCGGGCCCGGCCGTTTTTAGAATAATTTTAGGGTCGTCTGCGAGCGTCCCAACTCGTTAGAGTGGCACGACGAATCGAACAAGGCTGGGGCGCTACCGACTGCCGCACGCCACCGCTGGGACACCGCTCGGAACCCCCTAACCATGCATCTCAAGAACAAGCGCGTGCTCGTCTGCAACTGCGCGCGCGACAAGGCGCTTGATCCCAAGAAGCTGACCCGGGCCCTGCACGCCGTCGGCGCGGATGGCGAGGCGGAGGTCTACACTAGCCTCTGCCGCGCGCAGCTGGACAGCTTCCAGAACGCGCTCGCCCAGGATCGCGACGTGCTGGTCACCTGTGCGCAGGAAGCGCCGCTGTTCCGGGAAGTCGCGGCCGAGGAGGCCCCGGAGGCCGGCCTCGCTTTCGCCAACCTGCGGGAAAAGGCGCTCTGGTCGGACGAAGCGAAGCAGGCGCATCCCAAGATGGCCGCATTGGTTGCCGAGGCCGCGCTCGACCTTGAGCCGATGCCGACGGTGGCGATGGAAAGCGCGGGCACCTGTCTGATCTACGGCCGCGACGAGACGGCGATCGCGCTGGGTCGGCAACTGTCCGACAAGCTGGACGTCACCGTGCTGCTCGCCGATCCAGGCGAGATCATGCCGCCGCGCACGATGGACGTGCCGGTGTTCAAGGGCCGGATTCGCGAACTACGCGGCCACCTTGGCGGCTTCGGCGTGATGGTCGACGACTACGCGCCCGCCCTGCCCGCCACACGCCAGAGCCTGCAGTTCGAGCTGGGCCGCAACGGCGCGTTCAGCGAGTGCGATCTGGTGATCGACGTCACCGGCGAAGATCCGCTGGTGCGCGCGCCGGATAAGCGCGACGGCTATCTGCGCGCCGCCCCGGACGACCCCGCGCGCGTGCAGCGAATCGCCTTCGAAGCGGCCGACCTCGTGGGCACCTTCGAAAAGCCGAAGTACGTCGCCTACGACCCGTCGATCTGCGCCCACGGCCGCTCGCGCAAGACCGGCTGCACCAACTGTCTGGACGCCTGCCCCACCGGCGCGATCCAGAGCCTGGGCGAGACGGTTGAGATCGACCCGTACGTCTGCGCCGGCTGCGGCTCCTGCGCCAGCGTCTGCCCCACCGGAGCGGCGAGCTACAACCTGCCCCGCCCGTTCGACCTGGGCGAACGGCTGCGCACCCTGATCGGCGGCTACCTGAAGGCCGGCGGCACGGACCCGGTGCTGCTGATCCACGACGCGGCCCACGGCGAGGAGCAGATCGCCATGATGGCCCGCTACGGCCGCGGCCTGCCGGCGCGCGTGCTGCCCTTCCAGGTCAACGAGGTGACGCAGATCGGTCTGGACGCCCTCTCGGCGGCGTTCGGCTACGGCGCGGCGCGGGTGGTCTTCCTGGTGCCGCCCGCCAAGCGCCGGGAGGGCGAGCTGGACGGCCTGGAAACCCAGATCGCCACGATGGACTCCATCCTGGCCGGCATGGGCTATCGAGCCGGGCGGATCACGCTCATCGAGGAAGCCGACCCGGACGCGGTCGAAGCGCACCTCTGGGACCTGGACAAGCCGGCGGCGCCGGAGCCGGGCACGTTCCTCGCCATGGGCGGCAAGCGCAGCCGCACCATGCTGGGCCTGCGCCATCTATACCAGCACGCGCCGACCCCGCAGGAGATCGTGCCGCTGCCCCAGGGCGCGCCGTTCGGCCGGGTGCACGTCGACACCCAGGGCTGCACGATGTGCCTGGCCTGCGTCTCCGCCTGCCCGACGGGGGCGATGCTGGACGACCCGGACAGCCCCTGGCTCGGCTTCAACGAGGAGACGTGCATCCAGTGCGGCCTGTGCGCCACCACCTGTCCGGAGAACGTCATCCAGCTGGAGCCCCGGCTGAACCTGAGCGAGGACGCCCGCAGCCCGATCGAGCTCAACCGGCAGGAGCCGTTCCACTGCGTGCGCTGTGGCAAGCCGTTCGGCGTGGAAAGCTCGATCCGCCGGATCGCCGACCAGCTGGCCGAAAAGCACTGGATGTTCCAGCGCCCCGACCAGGTCGAGCGGATCATGATGTGCGACGACTGCCGGGTCGTGGTGCAGTTCGAAAGCGGCGATACGCCGTACAAGCACGGCGAGGTCCCCCGGCCGCGCACCACCGACGACTACAAGCCCGGCACCAGCTAGACCCGATTCCCCTTTTCACGTCACCCTAACTCCGAGCCGCGTTACAACTTCCGGTAGGAGGGCAGGTGTCGCGGCGGGTCTTTGGGGGAGGATGGGCCGATGCTGAAGTTCGTCTGGCGGGCGGAGCACGCCGGGGCGCCGGATCACGGCGGCTACGCCGCAGCACGCGACCGGCTGTATCAGCGCACGGAGCAGCCCTACGCCGAACAGGAGTTGGAAGCCTTCCAGAAGCGCTTCGACGGCTGCCCGGCGCCCGGCCGACCGCTTGGCGACGCGGTTCAGACCTGGCTGGCGGACGGCAACCCGCAGCGCGTGGTCGTGCTGGTGCACGGCTACAACTGGGGCCAGTACGACCCCGACCGGGCCGAGTTCGACGGCGACCCTTACCGCACGATCTACGCCGATCCCGCAAACCTGCCCGCCGGCGACCAGGCGCAAAGCTGGCTGCCGCTGGTCGGCGCGGACCGCGCGGTCGCCTTCGCCTGGACCTCCGATCCCGGCTTCTTCGACTACGCCAACGCCTGCTGGTCCAACCCTTACGAATACGCCGTGCAGGATCTGGCCCCGCTGGCCGCCCAGGCGCTGGCGGCGATCATCCGCGCGCTGTTGGACGCCGGTCTGGAGGTCGACCTGCTGGCGCACAGCCTGGGCACCCGCACGGCGATTAAGGCGCTCGACCGCCTGGCGGACGCGGACGCCTATAAGAACGCCGTGCGCCGGGCGGTGATGATGGGCGGGGCGGAATACAGCGTCGACGCGCTGGCGACGGCCTCCCGGGTGGGCACCGATATCTACAATCTGGTGATCCGCGAGGACCCGGTGCTCGACTGGGGCGCCCGTCAGCTGGGCGGCAGCCAGCGCCCGAACAACAGTATGCGTTCCCGCGTCATCGGGCTGGACGGCATGAAGCGCCGGGCGAACTGGCTCGACCTGCAGCTCGACCACCAGGACCACGCCAGCCGGGAGGAATCCCGGCGCTGGTTCGACACCCTGAACGGCTACCGCCTGTCCGGCGAGAAAGCCGGCGGCCGCGGCCTGCACTGGGCCTATTTCCTGAACGAGGGCAACCGCGAACTGATCCGCGATTTGTTCGACAAGCCGAACTTCACCGTGAAATGGCTGCGCGATCAGGGCTGCCCCGACGGCGTCGAACGCTTCCGTTATGACTCCCTGTCCGGCCGACCACCGGCGCCGCTGCTGACCTGCAAGGCGCGCAAGGCGGCGATGCGGTAAGACGCGGGCGCCCACGAGGCATTCATGGTAACAGCATGCGCATCAACATCATGTTGGGACTTGTTATTAGACCGTGAACGATTACCCTATAAAGGTGGCAATCATCAGTGATGTTCGCTGGTGACGTCGTGACTGCAGAGAGATCGAGATGGCTCAGCAGATCGTGCACAACCTGGGCGCCAAGCGCGCGGCCGCTAAACAGGCTGATCGTGCACGCTTGGACCGTCTAATGGCCAATGGCGCCGACGGCATGAAGCTGAACGGCGAGGTCGGTCTTGTGTCTCCAGATCGGAAGCCGTTGCGTAAGCCCAGGCGCATCGGTCGCGGATCTCTCAAACAGGCTGTTAGCGCGCAACGTTCTTGAACGACAGCGATGAGCCGCTTGGGCCATACGATTTCCCCGAGCTCCTTAAAGCGTTCGACCCCCTCCTCGACGATCACAATGCAGCGATTGTAGGCGGCCAAGCGCTCAACGTCTGGGCCACGTACTTTTATGATAAGGCTCCAGGCGAACTCGCCCAGTTCGCGCCTTATACGTCGAAAGACATAGACTACTACGGAAATAGGGAAGCTGCAGAAGCGCTTGCAAACGCGTTGCAGGGTGACGTCCATCTTCCACATCCGGAGGACCAGACTCCCCATACAGCTGTAGCGATCGTTAACTTGAACGGTCATCGTCGTGAAATCGACTTTCTTGGCGTTCTGGCCGGGGTTCCTCAGCGCATCATCTCCGGCGATCTGGCCACGGTCGACCTTGCTTGGGCTGTAGACGATGACGCAGACGTGCGGGTCCGGCTCCTGCACCCACTCCCGATTCTGATGAGTCGCGCGGGCAACATCATCATGCTGCTCAGGGACGACGACCGCGCCGTTCGGCAACTTCAGGCGTCAATCATCGTTTTGCGGGAATATTTACAAGAGCGTCTGGATGTGGCGGTCGAAAATACCGAGTCAGAAGGTCAGCGCACCGACGCCGCCCGCGAAGCTGTCGATGTCGCAAAGGCACTTTTGGGCTGGGCGGCGCACAACAGCAACGCCCGCGGTATCTATGAGCAGGGCCTTGGGGATCCCTTGGCTCCACTAGACGCAGTTCGAAGCCATCATGGATGGGATCCCCGTTTCCTGGAACACGAACTCCTTCCCCAGCTGAAAGGGGTGCGAGAACGGCGAGAAAACCGCTGGGCTGAAGCTGCGCGCAAGCGGGCCCGGCGCCCCACCTGAGATTTCACGCCCACATCCCCATACCAGGCGCGACCGGCGCCAACTCCAAATTAGCATCGCCAGCCCCTCACGCCGCTTTCGCATGCTCCCGCCACCTGCAAACACGGCTTGACTTTGTGCGCCGCAGCGCGCATATCCAGCGCAGTTCTTCTCGCGATCACGCGAACCCGGCTTGAGCACAAGGCGCAGCGTCGCGCCGCCCGGTCATCCCGAGCAGTTCCCAACAAAATCCCGCCTCGTTTCCAACTCGCGTGTGGAACCAGGGCAACGCGCCGGCCTTTGGGCCTTTGTGTACGCGCGTCCCCGGCCCGGTTTCCGCCGTCGTCGTGGGCATGTGTGTGCCTGCCCTGTCCGCCTTCGTGCACGCCGGCGATCTAAAGAAAGAACGTGATCCTTTGAGTAACGAGATTCCTGCCAACCAGACGACCTTCGCCGCGCTCGGCCTGAACGACCAGATCCTGCGCACCCTCGGCGAGCAGGGCTACGAAAACCCAACACCCGTGCAGGCGCAGGCGATTCCCGCCCTGCTCGACGGCCGCGACCTGTTGGGCGTGGCGCAGACCGGCACCGGCAAGACGGCTGCCTTCACCCTGCCGATCCTGCACCGGCTGGCCGCCGACAAGACGCCGGCCCCGAACAAGGGCGCACGCGCCCTGGTGCTGGCGCCGACGCGCGAGCTGGCGATCCAGATCCACGAGGCCTGCCGCACCTACGGCCGTGGTCTTGGCCAGCGCAGCGCAGTCGTGCTGGGCGGCGTCCCCAAGGGCAAGCAGCAGCGCCAGATGAGCAAGGGCGTCGATATCCTGATCGCGACCCCGGGCCGGCTGCTCGACCTCGTGAACGAGCGCAGCGTGCGTTTGGACGCGGTGCAGACGCTGGTGCTCGACGAGGCGGACCGGATGCTCGACATGGGCTTCATCCACGACGTCCGGAAGATCGCCGGGATGGTCAAGAGCGAGCGGCAGTCGATGCTGTTCTCCGCGACCATGCCGGGCGAGATCGACAAGCTGGCCCGCGAGCTGCTGTCGAATCCAGCGCGCGTCGAGATCACTCCGGACGCTCCGGCGGTCGAGCGGATCGACCAGCGGGTCTACCACGTCCGCCAGCCGGCCAAGCGCGACCTGCTGTCCAGCCTGCTGCAGGACCCCGAGATGGAGCGGGTGATCGTGTTCACCCGGACCAAGCACGGCGCCGACCGGCTGGCCAAGCAACTCACCGGCGACGGCGTGCCGTCGGACGCGATCCACGGCAACAAGACCCAGGGCGCGCGCCAGCATGCCCTCAAGCAGTTCCGTGATGGCCGGGTGCGCGTGCTGGTCGCCACCGACATCGCCGCGCGCGGCATCGACGTCGATGGCGTCAGCCACGTGGTCAACTTCGAGCTGCCGAACGTGCCGGAAAGCTACGTCCACCGGATCGGCCGCACCGCGCGCGCCGGGGCGGAGGGCGTCGCCCTATCGTTCTGCGATCCCAGCGAGCAGAACGATCTGCGCCGGATCGAGAAGATGACCAAGCAAAGCCTGACCATTATCGGCGACGGCCCGATCGCCAGCGAGCGGCGGGCGCACGCCGGTCGCAAGCCCGGCCGGGGCGGCGCACCGGGCAAGGGCGCGGCGGCCAACCAGGCCCCGCGCGGCCCCAAGCCGGCCCGCAATGGCGAGCGCCCGCGCCGCCGTCAAGGCCGCGCGGCCTAGCTCTCCCGGGCGGTTTCGTTGTCCCCAGGGCTCAGCCCTGGGGACTCCGCCCTAGCCGGACGTCAAGGCGAAGTTATCCGCCTTATCCACAGGCGGGTGCAGTTTTCCAGAAGCTTATCCACAAGACAGCCGACATGATGGGGAGGCTCGGGACAGGCGCCGGGTCAGGCATCCTCGTCGCTCTCCCGGGCCAGAACACGGGCCAGTTGGGCGATCGCCTCCTGCTGGCGTTCGTCGCCGATCTTGGAGAAGTTGCGCGCCAGGTCGAGGCACATCCGCTGCCGGCCGGATAGGCTCTCCTCCTCCGAGGCCAACTCCACATCGGCGAAGAAGTATCCAACGTCGACGCCAAGCACCATCGCCAGTTCATACAAGCGGCCGGCCGAAACACGGTTGATCCCGCGCTCGTACTTGTGCGCCTGCTGATAGGTGACATCGATCAACTCTGCCAGCTGTTGCTGGGTCAGGCCCAGCATGGTTCGGCGCTCGCGGATGCGCTGACCGACGTGCCGCTCGATGTCCTGCGTGTTAAGGCTTTTGCGTTTCACGGCTATCCCTTGTCGCAACATCGGCGGCCGACGGGTCCGCAGGACATATTTTCGGAAGTAAACAGCCCGCGTTCAATAAAAAGTGGTTCTCACCACACCGCATACCCCTAACGCGGGCATTTGTTTCGGAGCACGTTACACCAGCGCGCGGAAAATCCGACCAGAACGATGAGGTATCGACGGCAACGCGCCGTGGCGCCGATAAGATTCGCGCATCATACGCAAGTCTTCAAAAGTAACCGACATCCGCCGGTCTTCACCGGACTCGCCTATCCACCGTACGCCCCCCGCTGACCGCGCCTCCCCTTCCTCCCCCATGAACCCAGCCAGCACGTGCACCGCGAAGGCAACACTTGGCGCAAGGCCAGCGGAGAGCCGAGGCGCACTCGATACCGGAACCGCGGCGAGGAAAGTTCCACGCCTGTCGTCATGGCCCACGTCTCTCGCCGCTTGGCCCAGCTCCGATCTCCGGTCTTCTAATACCCGGTCGGGCCGACGCGCAGGCTGGGCCTGGGGCCCAGTGTCCTCAGACCGGTCCCGCCCCCCTACTCTTTCGCCTGGCTGAACCGTATGCCCGGCCTGCGTACGAACAACCAGACCACCACGGCTGGAACGGCCGATCGCAGAACCTGCATCCGGCTTGGAGCCGCCGCCAGACGCCCACCCCGCACCCGATGCGATCATCACCCGCCCCACACGACATTGTAGAATATCTCTCCGGCATTTATTCAGGAATCAATTCGAGCTTGATTCAATCACCCATAATTCTCTTTACGTCCTATACCGAAGGAGGCGCCAAATGAGGTATATTAACCTTAATACCTAGCTTTCTTAGCGAAAGTAGCACAAATCCACTTCACGGGTTGTTAAGAGTCGCGCGTAGAAAATCGCCGTCCGGGAATGTTTGCAGCCGCCTTCAAGTAGAGGGCGCGCACCGCTAGGAGGGCAATGTGCGTACGCCGTACGGGCAGAACGACCACTCCACTGAACTCGCACGGCTCCGCGCCGCGATCGAGGCTGCAGGGGATGTGGTTTACGAGTGGAACCTCGCCGACGACAGCGTGTCGTGGCTGGGCGACACCGCACGTTTGTTCGCGCCGCCCCGCAGCGGGGCCCCACAGACTGGCGACGAACTGTCCAGCTGTGTCCACCCGGAAGACGCCCCAAAGCGGCAAAAGGCATTGAGCGACCACCTCAAGCGCGGTCTCCCCTATGACGTCGAATACCGGCTGCGTGTTGGACAAGGCGGCTATCATTGGGTGCACGACCGCGGCGCGGTCGATGCCAAACACAGCGGCATGGTGCTCAAGCTGGCAGGCACGCTGCGTCTGATCACCGACCGCAAGGAGCGTGAAGCACACCTGGAATATCTGGCCAACTTCGACGAGTTGACGGGCCACTACAACAAGGTGCGCCTGCGCGACGACCTGGATAAGACGATCGCCGAAGCCCTGCGTACGGGCGACGGCGGCGCGTTCGTCGTGTTTGGCATTGACCAGCTGGCGATGATCAACAGCGCCTACGGGTATCAGGCCGGTGACCGCGTCCTGTGCGAAATTGGTTCGCGGCTGGACGATTGCCTAAGGGCCGGCGATATCATCGGCCGGATCTCCGGCGACCGGTTCGGCGTAGTGCTTGGCCGGGTCAACCAGAAGCTTGCCGTACGCGCAGCCGAACGGGTGGTCCATGAGATCCGCCGAAAGGCCGTGCAGACACCCGCCGGACCGATCCGGGTCACGGGGTCGGCTGGGGTGTGCATGTTCCCCGACCAAGCAACTGCGGCCGTCGACGCGATCGCCAAGGCAGAGGGGGCGTTGCGCCAGGCCAAGGTACAGGGGCGCAACCGCTGCGGCCTCTACGAGGTCACCGAAGCCCAGCGCGAGACCTACCGCGCGTCCATGGGCATCGGTGACGAGGTTCAACAGGCGATGAAGGACGGTCGCCTGGCCTTCGCCTACCAGCCGATCGTGGGCGCGATCGACCACAAGCCGGCGTTCCACGAGTGCCTGCTGCGCCTGCATCGCCCCGACGGTGAAGTCGTTCCGGCAGGCAAGTTCGTGACCGTGGTCGAACAACTGGGTCTGATGCGCGCCCTTGACCGGCGGGTTCTCGACCTCGCGGTCGACGAACTCGGCAAATACCCGACAGCCACGCTGGCGATCAACATCTCAGGCCTGACCGCGACCGAGCGCTCCTGGCAGCGGGCGCTGGTGGCGAAGCTGAAGGATCGCCCCGATCTCGCCCAGCGGCTGATCATCGAGATCACCGAGACCGCCGCGCTCAAGGACATCGAGGAGACAGCCCACTTCATCACCGCGGCGCAGGATCTCGGCTGCCGGGTGGCGCTCGATGACTTCGGCTCCGGTTACACCACCTTCCATCACCTGAAGTCCCTGACGGTGGATATTGTCAAAATCGACGGCTCGTTCGTGCGCAATCTCGCCGAGGATCCGCACAATCGGCTGTTCGTCCGCAACCTGATCGCGCTGGCACACTCGCTCAATCTGACGACGGTGGCGGAATGTGTGGAAACCGAGGTCGAGTGCCAAATCCTGGCCGACGAAGGTGCCGAGTTGCTGCAGGGCTACCACTTCGGCAAGCCTTCGTTGGAGGCCCCCTGGCCCGAGCAGACCCCCGAACAGAAAGCCGAAGTGGTCGAATTCGTTAAGCTGGATACACCGTCCAAGAACGCCGCCCGGTAAGCGCATCAAGCCTATCGCCTGGACGACCGAAACGGCAGAGGTCCGGTACGGCTCGCCGGTCTTGTCATGTCTGTTTTTTCGGTCTTCCTGTGTTCTCCCAGGCGACGACCGCGGCCTCTCGGAGCTTTCTTGCGCGCCCACTCGAAACGACGCGTGGAACAAACCTGCCCGCGCTGCGGTTCATTCGATTGAAGCCGTCTTCCATTCGGTAACGGGCCCGCTTGGCAGCGACGGCGCAAGAAGACTGCAACTGAGAGGTGTCCCGACCAAATGTCCTGGCTCAAAACTGTCCTGCCGACCCGTGCATTGCATTGGGTGGGCGCCGGCGTCGTGTTCGCGGTCGCCGGCATATTCGGTGCGATCCTGTTTGTCTGGTCCGGCGTCTATAATATTGCCGCGATCGACCCGCACGTCCCTGCGGTCAATTGGTTGATCACCGTTGCCAAGGTCAACTCGATCGACCGTCATTCGAACGACGTTCCAGCGCGCCCGCCGCTCGACCAGCCGGCGCAGGTGCAACGCGGCGCCGTGCAGTTCGACATGGAATGCGGCGCTTGCCACGGCACCCCGGCCGCGCCGCAAACCGGCCTGCTACGCAACATGCGTCCACGACCACCGAAGCTGAGCGAGGTCGTGGATAGGCACACGTCCAAGGAGCTGTTCTGGATCGTCAAGCACGGGATCAAGTACACCGGCATGCCCGGCTGGCCAGCGCCCGAGCGTGACGACGAAGTCTGGTCGATGGTCACCTTTCTGGAGCAGATCCAGGACATGAAGCCGGACGCATACCGCCAGCTTGCCAACACCGACCCGGAACGCCCGCCGGCCGGCGCACCTGACGGCCTCCAGACCTGTGCCCGCTGCCACGGCTATGACGGCCATGGCAAAGGCAAGGGCGCCTACCCGATCCTGTCGATCCAGGAAAAGGAGTACCTCAGCCGCAGTCTACAGGCGTATGCCGACGATCATCGCCACAGCGGCACCATGGGGCCGATCGCAAGCGGCCTGAGCGACAAGCAGATGGACCGGTTGGCCACATGGTATGCCAACCAACCCTCGGATGACCTGCCAGACGATACCTCCCCCGCCTCGGAACTGGTTATGCGCGGGAAAAAGATCGCCGAAAAGGGACTGCCGGACCAAGACGTCGAGGCCTGCATCAGCTGCCACGTCCGCGCCAAAGGCAGGCGCTTCGACATTGTCTTCCCCAATCTCGAGGGGCAGTACGCCAACTATATCGCCGACCAGCTCCTAGCCTGGAAAACACGTGGGCGTGGGCGCACGCGTGAGGGGCAACTGATGAAGCCGATGTCGGATATCTCCCACAACCTGAGCAACCAGGAAATCCGGGCGGTGGCCGCCTACTTCGCCACGGCCAAATGACAACGACGCCGGCCGGTCGGTCGACCGGCCGGCGTTCAAACCGGCAGCATCGCTGTCAGATATCCAGGCCTCAGGAAGAACCCGACCCCGCCTGGCGGGGGCTATCCGATTTGGCCGCATCCGATTTTGGCGTCGCCGCGCCCGTATCCTTGCTCACCGACCCGTTGTTGGCTTGCGTGTCGGCGCCCTGCTGCTGACGGGTCAGCACGTCGAGCTGTTGCTGGAGCAGGTCGACCTGGTGCTTAAGCTGGTGCAGTGTCTCTTCCGACGCCTGCGCGCCCTGCTCGCTCGTGGACGTGGCGGGGACATCCGCCGCGTCCGATGCCTGCTCCCCGCCGGTCGTCTGGGTGGCACCGAAAGGCGCGAACATCTTCATCGCGCTTTCGAACAGCGCGGCGTTCTGCTCGCTCATCTTCTGCAGGTCGCCACCGAACGGGAACATGCCGCTCATCGTCTCGCGCATCTGCGAGCGCATCCGGTCCTGGTTTGCGGCGAACGCCTGCATCATGTGCTCAAGGTAGGAAGGCACCACCGACTGCATGTTGTCACCGTAGAAGCCGATCAGTTGGCGCAGGAAGTTGATCGGCAGCAAGTTGGTGCCCTTGCTCTCCTCCTCGACGATGATCTGGGTCAGAACGGAACGTGTGATATCCTCGCCGGTCTTGGCGTCGTACACCGCGAAGTCGATGTCGTCCTTTACCATCTGGCAGAGGTGGTCGAGCGTCACATAACTGCTGGTCGCGGTGTTGTAGAGCCGGCGATTGGCGTACTTCTTGATGACCACCGGCTTCTTCTGGTCGCCGTCCTTACTTCTGGCGGTCGTCTTGTCGTCTCGCGCCATGTGGTCACTTCCGTTGATTGCGCCTTCGGACTGCGGACTGGCGCGCCCCGGCGCGGGTTTGTGAAACGTCCATCATCCTCGATAGTCCCGCATATAACATAGAGTCAACGTCGGCTGCCTTAAAGCGTTGGACAGCCGGCAATTCCGCCCGTTCCACCCCCGGCACCGGCGCTGGCCACCGTTTGGGCGCCTCGTTATACTCCGCGCCATGGCGGAGCAGGGCGATCTTGACGAACTGGCGCGCCGCTACCTGGACCTGTGGCAAGACCAGATGACGGCGCTTGCCAACGATCCAGACATGGCCGAGGCGACGGAGCAGATGCTCCGCCTCATGGGCTTCGCGCCACCAGACGGGGAGACCTCGGCCCACGCCGGCACGGGGAACGGCAATCCGTGGGCAAACGCGCAGGCTTGGCAGCAGGCGGTTCAGGCAAACGCCCTGGCCGGCGCGCAGGCAACCGGCCAGCAGGCCAGTGCCGCCTGGGGCTGGCCGATGGCTATGATGGCCGCTCTCACCCAGGGGGCGCAGCAGATGCCCTCGGGCTGGCCTGGCCAGGGCGGTGTGCCGCCTGGCTGGCCACCCTACGGCGGTGGGCCGCAGGCCGGCTGGACACCGCCGGGCGCCGCCGGCCACTGGCCCGGCCAGGGGTGGATGCCGCCGATGGGTTGGGGGGCGCCCCCCGGCTATGGTCCACCGCCAGGGTGGGGGTCGCCGACCTCGGCGCCGCCGGCAAACGGCTACAGCGATACGGGCCACAGCGATACGACGGGGGCCGGGCACACCGGCAGCCCAGGCGCGCAAGGGAGCGCCGATGACCGACAGGGCAACCGGGGGCACGGCGAACAGCGCGACGCACGGCCCAGAGACGAACGGCCAGAACGCGCCGCATCAAGAGCCGGAGACGGGCGACCGGACTGCGGACGCGACGACGGGCACGGGGGCGCACGATCGCAGCGGGACGCGCACGGGCACGTCGACAACGGCGCGGCGCGGCCAGCGGCTGGGTCCACGGCCGCTGCCGGCCCATCTGGCAGCGGCGATCTGGACCTGGACGAGTTCGCAAGCCGCCTTGCCCGCCTGGAGGAACGGCTGGCTGCCCTGGAAGGACCCGGCAAACGCGGACCCGACGACGACACCGGCAGCGGGCAGCAGTCGGGCGGAAAGACGGGAAAGTCTGCGCCGCGAAATCGCAAGCGCGGATCTTGAGCGTTTCGCCGCTGCCCTGCAGCGCGAGACGACGCGCCGCCACCTCGACCTGCTGCGCGGCATTCAGGCCTATCGGGCGCATCCCTACACCCGCGCGCTGAACGATCCGCCCGCCCTGTGGCAGGAAGGCACGACACGCCTGCTGGACTACGGCCAATGCCCGGAGGCCACCGATCCGAACGGTCCGCCGCTGCTGGTCGTGCCGTCGCTGATCAACCGCGCCTACATCCTCGACCTGAAGCCCGAGTTGTCGCTGCTGCGCCACCTGGCGGCGCTCGGCTTCCGACCGATGCTGGTCGACTGGGACCGGCCGGGGCCTCAGGAGCGCGGCTTTTCGCTCACCGACTATATCGCCGGCCGGCTGGAACGGGCGCTGGACGCTGCCTGCACCGCCGCCGGACAGGCAATGCCGGCGGTCGGCTACTGCATGGGCGGTCTGCTGGCCCTGGCGCTCGCCGAACGGCGCCGCCGCGATGTCTCCGCCCTCGCCCTGCTGGCCACGCCGTGGGACTTCCATGCCGATCCCGAAGACCACGCAGGCAGCGCGGCCGGACAGGCCACGCAGGCGCGGGTCGCCGCCACCGGGGCGCAGGCCCTGGAACCGGCGATGCAGACGCTGGGCTACCTGCCCGTCGACGCCCTTCAGACGCTGTTCCAGGGGCTGGACCCGTTAACCGGGGTGCGCAAGTTCCTGACCTTCGCCCGGCTGGACCCGGACAGCCGTCGGGCGGAGACGTTTGTCGCCCTGGAAGACTGGCTGAACGACGGCGTGCCGCTGCCAGCCGCGGTCGCGCGCGAATGCCTTTATGGCTGGTACGGTCGGAATGACACCGCCCGTGGTCGCTGGCGAATCGCCGGCCGGCCGGTCGATCCCGCGCGGGTGACGCAGCCCACGCTGTGCCTGCTGCCTGCGCAGGACCGGATCGTCCCGCCCGCCTCCGCGGCCGCGCTCGGCGCGGCCCTGCCGAACGCCGAAGTGCAGCGCCCCGCGTTGGGGCACATCGGCATGGTCGTCTCCAGCAAGGCAAAGACGGAAGCCTGGCGCCCCCTCGCCGATTGGCTCGGCCGAATGGGCGCGTAATCTTCTTCTTTTACGGGGCGGTCTAAATCATAGCCCGCGCGCATTGGAAATTCATGGATAGGCCCGAACCGCCTCGTTAAGCTTGGCCCCGGGAGGGCCCTGGACACAACTTGCTCCCACATCGCCGAAGATGACATCGCCCGACCGTTGCTCCTTCGGCTGCTGGGCTGCGTGCCGGGGTGATGCGTCCACACGGCGCCGCAAGGCGCCGGGGACGCGCGACGAAGCGACCCGTGTGAGCACCCGCCAGCGCGCGGGCGTCGAACATGTAGAGACACACGCCAAGGAGGGACACACACCATGGCAGATGCCAGCGTTGCCGGGACCGGCAGCAACATGGACATCGTGATCGCCGGCGGCGCCCGCACGCCCGTGGGCGCGTTCAACGGCGGCCTGTCCAGCGTGCCGGCGAGCTATCTCGGCACCCACGCCATCAAGGAGGCGATGAAGCGCGCCAAGGTCGATCCCAAGGATGTCGACGAGGTCGTGCTGGGTCAGATTCTCACGGCCGCGCAGGGCCAGAACCCGGCCCGCCAGGCGGCGGTCGACGCGGAGATCCCGGTCGAGCGCACGGCCTACGGCATCAACCAGCTGTGCGGCTCCGGCCTGCGCTCGGTGGCGCTCGGCTTCCAGGCGATCGCACTTGGCGACGCCAACATCGTGGTCGCCGGCGGCCAGGAAAGCATGTCCCAGGCCCCGCACGCCCAGCACCTGCGCAACGGGCAGAAGATGGGCGACCTGAAGCTGGTCGACACCATGCTGAAGGACGGCCTGATGGATGCCTTCCACGGCTACCACATGGGCAACACGGCCGAAAACATCGCCAAGCAGTGGCAGATCACCCGCGAGGAGCAGGACGCCTTCGCCGCCAACTCGCAGCAGAAGGCCGAGGCGGCGATGAAGGCCGACCGCTTCCAGGACGAGATCGTGCCGGTGACGATCAAGACCCGGAAGGGCGACGTCGTCGTCAACAAGGACGAACACCCGAAGGAGGGCGTGACCGCCGACGGGCTCGCCAAACTAAAGCCCGCCTTCGACAAGGAAGGCTCGGTCACCGCCGGCAACGCCTCCGGCATCAACGACGGCGCCGCCGCGGTCGTGCTGATGAGCGCCAAGGAAGCCCAGACCCGCGGCGTGCAGCCGCTGGCCCGGATCGTTTCCTGGGCGACCTGCGGCGTCGACCCGTCGATCATGGGCACCGGCCCGATCCCGGCCAGCCGCAAGGCGCTCGAGAAGGCCGGCTGGAAGGTCGACGACCTGGACCTGATCGAAGCCAACGAGGCGTTCGCCGCCCAGGCTTTGTCGGTCAACAAGGACCTCGGCTGGGACCCGGAGAAGGTCAACGTCAACGGCGGCGCGATCGCTCTGGGCCACCCGATCGGCGCCAGTGGCACCCGCATCCTGATCACCCTGCTGCACGAGATGCAGCGCCGCGACGCCAAGAAAGCGCTGGCGACGTTGTGCATCGGCGGCGGCATGGGGATCGCCATGTGCGTCGAGCGCGGCTAACGCGCGCGACGAAGACGAGACCGGCGGCCGGGCGTGCCTGGAAAGCATCCCGGGGATGCCCGGCCGCCGGCACGTTCGTTGGGTCGAGGAGACAACAAATCCAAGCAAGGGGCGCACGGGATTCAACGCGCGCCCATCGACAAGCGAAGATGGGGAGGAGGTAGACATGGCACGCGTGGCACTGGTCACCGGCGGAACGCGCGGTATCGGGCACGCCATTTCGGTGGCGCTGAAGGATGCCGGCTACACGGTCGGTGCGAACTATGGCGGCAACGACGAGGCCGCCAAGAAGTTCGAACAGGAGACCGGGATCAAGACCTTCAAGTTCAACGTCGCGGACGCCGCCTCGGTCAAGGCGGGCATCGAACAGGTCGAGAGCACCCTCGGCCCGATCGACATTCTGGTGAATAACGCCGGAATCACCCGCGACAGCACCCTGCACAAAATGAAGCCCGAGCAGTGGGACGAGGTGATCAGCACCAACCTGAACAGCGTCTTCTACTGCACCAGCTACCTTATCAACGGCATGCGCGAGCGCGGCTTCGGCCGGATCATCAACATCGCCTCGGTCAACGGCCAGAAGGGCCAGATGGGCCAGGCGAACTACGCCGCAGCCAAGGCCGGCATCATCGGCTTCACCAAGTCGCTGGCGCAGGAGGGCGCGCGCAAGGGCATCACCGCCAATGTCGTCGCTCCGGGCTATATCGACACCGAAATGGTCCAGCAGGTGCCGGAGGAGGTGCGCGAGAAGATCATCGCGCAGATCCCAATCAACCGGCTGGGCGAACCGGAGGAGATCGCCCGTTGCGTGACCTTCCTCGCGGACGACAAGGCCGGCTTCATCACCGGCGCGACCCTCTCGGCAAACGGCGGCCAGTACATGATTTGATGCCGAGGCGTCGGCACGTAACCAAGGCATCGATGTCAGGCCCCGGACGGCTCAGCCCGTCCGGGGCCTTTTCCTGGGAGGCTCCCAAGGCCTAAGCTATCCACGCACATGTCGAAGGCGGCGGCGACAAAACAAACGCGTCTCAAGACGCACCAAGTTTGAAGACGGGAGGGACACCCATGACGAGCATGGTCACCTTGATCGACTATGAACACGCCGCCCCACGGGTCCGCGCGGTCTACGACGACATCATGGCGACCCGGAAGACCAACCACGTGAACAACTTCTGGCGGGCCCTGGCGCATGATCCCGAGACGCTGGAAGCGACCTGGACGCGGATGAAACGCCTGCTCGGCAGCGGCTCGGAGGGGACGCTCGACCCTCTGACCAAGGAGCTGATCTACCTTGCGGTCTCCATCTCCAACGGCTGCGAGTATTGCGTGCGCTCACATGCCGCAGCCGCGCAGCGCAAAGGTCTGACGGAGGCCCAGTACACCGAGATGCTCGCTGTGGTCGGTCTGGCGAACGAGACCAACCGCCTCGCGGTCGGCTACCAGGTCCCGGTCGACGACAGCCTGAAGTAAGCGCCCCAATGCCGCTCTCTCGGGGCCGGATACCCTGAATTGGACGCGGCTCCGATGCGCACCCCGACCCGTTGCCACCGATAGATCACAGCGCGATTGCAAGCGGGCGACCCTAATCTACGCTGAGGTGTGGGGCGAAAAATTGGGGAGGCGGTGCGATGACGCGGGTGACCGGGACGCAGGTGACCGGCCGGCTGTTCCGGGCCGCGACCGTCTTGGGCATGGCGGCAGCGCTGGCCGCGTGCGAAGCCGACGCGCGCGACGATCTTGTCCATTTCGATCAAGGCTGGACCCAAGAGGTTCGGACCAGATTCTACCACTATCCCCAAGGCTCGCGGTTCATCCCCCGCCCCTGGTTCATCGCGCTGGAGCGCGCGGACGGGAACGGGCGCTTCGCCGCGCCGGAGAGCCTGAGCCGCTACGGCCTGCTGCCCTCGGCGGCGCATGATATCTGGAACCCCGACGCTCTCCCGGTCGGCTTCGCGCTGGAAGACGCGGACACACGCCCTGGTTTGGGTCTAACGCCCGAGCTGGCCAAGCAATCGACCGGGCTGCAGCAGGTTGGGTTAACCTGCGCCGCGTGTCACACCGCGACGGTCACGGTCGAAGGCCAGCCGCTGCGGATTGACGGCGCGCCCGCGCACTTCGACTTCGACAGCTTCTACGCCGAACTGGCGCAGGCGGTCACCGCGACCCTGCTGGACGACGCGCGGTTCGCCCACTTCGCACAGCGAGTCCTGGGCGACCAGGCGGCCGAGCAGGGTGCACAGCTGAAGCAGGCGTTCGCCCAGTTCCAGGTGGCGCTTGCCGGTGATGCGGCGCTCCGCCGACCGGCGCTGGACTCCGGTTACGGCCGCGTCGACGCCCTGACCCAGATCGTGAATTCGCTCGCAGTGCGCGACCAGAAGGTGCCGGCCAACATCCGCCCGGTCGCAGCCCCAACCAGCTATCCGCCGCTGTGGCTGACCCCGCAGCTGGAGTTCGTGCAGTGGAACCCGGTCGCGGCCAGCCCGATCGGGCGCAACGGCGGGCAGGTGCTGGGCGTATTCGGCGCCGCCGACCTGACCGGCGCCAGCGGCCAACCGTTCCAGTCGACAATCCGCTTCGAACGGCTGCACACCATGGAAGGCTGGATCGCCGAGCTGCAGCCGCCGCAGTGGGACGCCGAGCTGATGGGCCCAGTCGACCAGCAGCTGGCCGCGGCGGGCAAGCAGCTGTTCGCCGATACCTGCGCCGGCTGCCACAACATGGCGCCCTACGAGACCACCGATCCAGCCGCAAACGCCTTCGGCAAGAGCTTCATCGAGATCGGCAAGGTCGACTACCGCAAGGTCGGCACCGACCCCGCCTACGTCGAATCGCTGTCCCAGCGGTTGGTCGCGACGAACGCGGCGACGGCGCAGTTGATGAACGGCAGACCCGTGGTCCCGGCGGCGGAGTTCTTCCTGACCACGGTGGGCGCGGTGATCAAGACCGGCATGGCCCAGGCCGGCCTCAGCCAGGAACAACAGATCGCCTACAACGGCTTCCGCTTCACCCGGAACGAGCAGGGCGCGCTTCAGCCCTACACGCCGCGTTCGATCACCGCCCTGAAGGCGAGCCCGCTGGCCGGCGTCTGGGCAACCGGGCCCTACCTGCACAACGGCTCAGTTCCGACAGTGTATGAGCTGCTGTCGCCGCCCGAGGAGCGCCGCGATGTGTTTTGGACCGGCGGCCGGGAACTCGATCTGAAGCGGCTCGGCTTTGTCAGCGCGAACGCCCCCGGTCGCTTTCGCTACGACACCCGACTACCCGGCAACGGCAACGGCGGTCATGTCTTCCCCGCGGAAGGCCTGAATCACGACGCGCGAATGGCCATCATCGAATACCTGAAAACACAGTAAGGGCCGGGTCATGAGCAGTTACCTGCAGCAGCTGGAGACGACCCCGGCCGATCAACGCTGGCCACTCGCCCGGCAGTGGCTGGACGCAGAGCCATTGGCGTTCACCCGCGAGCTGCGTGACTACCGCCCGGTGTTGATGCTGCCGGAGGTGACGCTGGTGGCGACCGACCGGGACTGTCGGGAGGTCCTGTTGCGTCCCGACCTGTTCACCGTGCGTCTCTACCGCCCCAAGCAGGGCGACTATTGGATGGCGCAGGACGACACCACGCAGCACTGGCGCGAAAAGGGCGTGATGCGGGCGGTCCTGGACCTGGAGAGTCTGCCGCACATGCGCGCCTGGGTCGGCCAGGAGACGGCGCACCGTCTGACCGCCGCCGGGGACACGCTGGACGTGGTGAACGACGTGACCCGGGCGGTGCCGATTGCCTTTGTCCAACACTGGTTCGGCTTCGCCGACAGCGACGCCAACGCGCTCAAGCGCTGGTCCTACTGGAACCAAATGGACGCCTTCTGGAACCAGCCGTTCCAAGCCCCAGGGTTCGCCACGCCCGACCAGATCACGGCCGAGCGCAACGCTGCAAACACCGAGATGCGCGGCTACCTGAGCCAGCTGATCCAGTCCCGCGCGGCCGCCCTTCAGGCTGGCGAGGACGGCAGCGACATGGTTTCGCGCCTGCTGCTTCTATCGGGCTCGCAGGCGATCCGGTTTGATCCCAAGGCGGTCGTGCTCAACGTCGGCGGTCTTCTGATCGGCGCGGTCGAGACCACGTCGCACGGCGCGGTCAACGCCCTCGCCTTCCTGATGGCCGACCCGGAGCGTTTGGCAGCCGCCTGCGCGGCCGCCCGGGACGACGACACGGCCGCGTTCGACGGCATGGTGTTCGAGGCGCTGCGTTTTGCGCCCGCGTTCGGCTATTTCTTCCGCACCGCGGAACGCGACGCCACGCTGGCACGCGGCACCGATTACGAGATCGTGGTCCCAGCCGGTACCACCGTGCTCGCGCTGACCCACAGCGCCATGTTCGATCCAGCCGCGGTCGCGCATCCAGAACGGTTCGACCCGTCGCGCGCACTCCGCGACACCTACACCTTCGGCCTGGGCCTGCACGAATGCCTCGGCCGGGCGATCGGGGCGGTGATGATTCCGGAGATCGTTCGCCAAACCTTATCGATCGCGGACTTTAGGGCAGGCGAGATCGACCGGGCGGGCGGCCCGGTGCCCGAAAGCTGGCCCTGGGTGCGGAATGCCGAAGGGTCTGCGAGCTAGTGCACGCTGCCCGAAGGCTTGGTGCTGCGTTTGGGCATGTCGCGGCCGGTCAACAGCAAGGCCCCGCCGGCTGGAACCTTGGGGCCGGCCTTGCGGCGGGCGACGTCGGCGATCTGTACCCGGTAGGCCTCCGCGCCATCGATCAGGCGCTCGGCGGAGAGCGGCGCCTCGCCCACCAGTTCTTCGATCGCTTCCGCTGAAACAATGACCTCCAGCCGCGCGTGCCCGATCCGGGCGTCCAGGCGCACGGATTCCGTCTCGCCGTCGTAGCGGGCGTCGGTCTCTTCCAGTTGCAGGCGCTTGGTCTCGCTCATGATGACCGCCAACCTAATCATCTGCACGGATGCGGGGAAGAGCCGAAGCGCCCGGGAAGCCGGGGTGGCTACAACGGGCTGTGCAGGGCGGTCACACGGACCTGCGTTAGACCCTGGTCCTTGAAGCCCAGCCGGCGTGCGGCCATGCGCGACAGATCGATCAGCCGGTCGTCGACGAACGGCCCGCGGTCGTTGATCGTCAAAAGCACCGAGCGACCGTTGGCGAGATTGGTCACCTTCACCCGCGTACCCAACGGCAAAGTCGGGTGCGCGGCCGTAAAGGCTTCCTGATCATACGTTTCGCCGTTCGCGGTCGCGCGGCCGTGGAAGGGATGGCCGTACCAAGACGCGGTGCCGACCGTGCTGTACGCCTCGTACACTTGCGGCTCGTAGCGCACGCCCTGAATCGTGTAGGGCGATAGGCCGCGCCGGCCGTCATAACCGGCGGTGGTCATCACCCAAGCCACGGCCGCAAGCGCTAATACCCCCGCAAGACTCGCAAGCTCGGCCGAGCGGCCATAGCGGCGCACCCGGCTGCTGTGCCGACGCGGGCGGCGCGATGCCGTGGAACGGGTGCGGGACGACGGTTGGACGGGCATGGCGACTATGATCTTACAGTGCCGTCGACGAAGGACCAAGCGACCGCGCCTATCCTGTTGATAACGAAGCAGAATTTTCTGGAGGCGGAGGCCAACGTGCCCCCTTCTGCTTTGGCGCAGGAGCGAACACGGATCCCCGGCCCTCTCGCCCTGTCTGCGAAAACCCCCTATTTTACGGCCATGGCGAACGACCGAATCCCAACGCACCTTTGGATTGGTGGGCACCTGCGCCGCTGCCACGCCGAGGGCGTGTTCGTGACGGTGGCGCACAAGGGCGACCCCACCGGCGGGCTGGTGGTGCTCAAGCTCAACATGCTGGAACACGGCTGCCGCGTCCTGAGCCAGACCCGCGACCTGGACGGCGAACTCGCCTGGATGCCCGCATTGGAAGGCAAGACCGTCCCGGAAGCCGACGCCGACGCCTACATCCAGCGCGCCATCAAGCGCGATCCCGACCTCTGGGCCGTCGAGGTGGAGGACAAATCCGGCTGGCACCCCTTCGAGGGGCGGGTGCTGTCGTAGGCAGCGCCACCCCCGACCGTTCTTCTCTCCACAGAGTCTGAAGAAGCGCCCTACCCGCCGAAGCGGCTGTGGCAATAGTTCTGCGCACGCTCGCGGAACTGGCTGGCTTGGGCGTCGGTAATCGTACCGTCGGCCTGCATCTGCCGGACATCGCCCAAGCGCTTGTCCAGACACCGGGTCAGATCCGGATTCGCCGGCGGACCGCTGCCATAGGTGAACAGACCGTCCCAATCGGGCAGCAGCAGGGCGGCCACCATACCGGCGAACAGCAGGAGCGCGACGACGCGCGCAATCGGTCGGTCGAGCAGCGGGCGGGGATCGGCCATGACGCCAAGCTAGGGCGTCATTCCCGGGCACGGCAAGCCTCCCCGCATCGACGGGCCGCGTGTTTCCCCAAGATATCCGACCCGTGGGGGCGGAAATTTCTTGGCAATGCGCTATGCCTGCTTGAATATAACGCTGCACCGGCCACCTCCTGGTCACGCGACCAGGCCAAGCGCGCCGCCAAGGCACGCACACCAATATCTGGGGAGCCACCGCCGACCATGAGCCAGTTGGTCGACCCGTTCGGGCGCGAGATCACCTATCTCAGGGTGTCTGTCACCGACCGTTGCGACTTCCGCTGCACCTACTGCATGGCGGAAGACATGACCTTCCTGCCCAAGCGGGACATCCTCAGCCTGGAGGAACTCGACCGCCTGTGCAGCGTGTTCGTCGGCATGGGCGTGGACAAGCTGCGCCTGACCGGCGGCGAGCCCCTGGTCCGGCGCAACATCATGTGGCTGATCGAACGCCTCTCCCGCCACTTCGACAGCGGCCAGCTCAAGGAGCTGACCCTCACCACCAACGCCAGTCAGCTCGCGAAGTACGCCCACCGCCTGTATGAGCTGGGCGTCCGCCGGGTGAACGTCTCGTTCGACTCGCTGGATGCGGACAAGTTCCAGGCGATCACCCGCTGGGGCAAGTACGAAAAGGTGATGGAGGGCCTTGAGGCTGCCAAGGACGCCGGGCTGCACGTCAAGATCAACACGGTTGCGCTGAAAGGCGTGAACGACGACGAGTTCGAAAAGCTGGTGCGCTGGTCGCACGAGAATGGCTGGGACGTCACCTTCATCGAGGTGATGCCGATGGGCGACGTCGGGGAATTGCGCCTGGAGCAGTACCTGCCGCTGTCGATGCTGCGCGCACAGCTGCAGAAGTCGTTCACCCTGACCGACCTGCCGGACAAGACCGCCGGCCCGGCGCGCTACGCCTGGTCGGAGGAGACCGGCGGGCGAATCGGCTTCATCACGCCGATGACCCACAACTTCTGCGAAAGCTGCAACCGGGTGCGCCTGACCTGCACCGGCACGCTGTACATGTGCCTGGGCCAGGAGGACTCGGCGGACCTGCGGCAGCCGCTACGCGCCAGCGACGACGACCAGGTGGTCGAAGACGCAGTCCACGAGGCGATCGGCCGCAAGCCCAAGGGCCACGATTTCGTCCTCGACCGCCGCCGCAGCCGTGCCTCCAACCCCCGGCACATGAGCGTGACCGGCGGGTAGGCAACGGCCACCACCCAGCCCCAGGCTTGATTTTTACACGCTGCCGCCGCGATGCTCGGGGCCATGAAGGTCCCCGAGTACGCCCGCTTTGATGCCATCGCGCTCGCCCGACTGGTGGCGACCGGCGAGGTCAGCGCCCGCGAGCTGGTCGAGGCCGCCCTCACCGGCCTCGACGCCCACGATCCCGCACTCGGCGCGCTCGTGCGCCGGCACGATGAGCTGGCCCGGCGACAGGCGGAAGCGGTGTCGCCCGGCAGCTCGCCGCTCGCCGGCGTGCCGACACTGCTGAAGGACCTGGGCGTCCGGCTGGCCGGCGTGCCGACCGGCAACGGCACACGCCACCTGCAGAACGGCGCGAGCGACACCAGCAGCACCTGCGTGCAACGGCTGCTCGACGCCGGCCTCACGATCGTCGGACAAAGCAACACGGCCGAGCTCGGCCTGTCCTACACGACCGAGCCGAAGGACCTCTTCCCCACCCGCAACCCCTGGGACCGCACCCGCACGGCCGGCGGCTCTAGTGGGGGCAGCGCGGCCGCGGTCGCCGCCGGGATCGTGCCGCTGGCGCACGCCAGCGACGGCGGCGGGTCGATCCGCGTGCCCGCGAGCTGCTGCGGCCTCGTCGGCCTGAAGCCGAGCCGCGGGCGGGTGCCAGTCGGCCCCGTGACGGGTGAGGCGTGGTCGGGATTGGCGGGCAACGGTGTGGTCAGCCGCTCGGTACGCGACACGGCCGCCGCGCTCGACGTCATGGCCGGCTGGGAACCCGGCGATCCCTACGCCGCGCCGACGCAGAATGCGCCCTACCTGACTGCGATGGACCATGCGCCAGGGCGTCTGCGCATTGCCCTGTCGACCGACTGGTCGGCCGAGTTGCCAAGCGCGCCCGCCTGTCGCGCCGCCGCCGAGGACGCGGGCCGGCTGCTGGAAAACCTCGGCCACATCGTGGCGCCCGCCGCGCCTGCGTTCGACCGCGACGCCTTCCGAAGCGCCTTCCTGGACGTGGTTGGCGCGCACGCCTTCACCGACCTGAACGCGATTATGCAAGCAGCCGCGAACCGGCGCTGGGCCCCCGGCGACTTCGCCCCGGCGGTGGAGGCGATCGCCGCGCACGGCCGGGATGCGGGCGTGGAAGCGCACCTGCACGGGCGCGAGACGCTGCAGCGGACCGCGCGCACGGTCGGTCGATTCCTGGTCGACACCGATCTATTCCTGACACCGACCCTGGCCCAGTTGCCGCCCAAGCTGGGCGTGCTGGACGACGAATCGGAGGGCGTCTGGGCGCTGCACGCCCGCCAGGGCGCGTTCAGCCCCTTCACCGGCCTCGCCAACGCCACCGGCGAGCCGGCGATCAGCCTGCCGCTTTTCTGGTCGGATGGCCTGCCGGTGGGCGTCATGCTGCACGCGCCCTTGGGGCGGGAGGACCGTTTGCTTCAAGTCGCCCGGCAGTGCGAACAGGCGCGGCCGTGGTTCGACGCGAGGCCATAGGTACCGGCGGGAAGCCGCACGACCCGCGGGGCGTCCTTCGACACGGCCGCTGACGCAGCCTGCTCAGAATGACGTCGACTATTGAAAAACCACAAACACTCTAATCATTTAGGACATAGCGACGCCATCCTGAGCAGCCGACCGCAGGTCGAGGTGTCGAAGGACGCGCTACGGGTATCGCCGCCGCCGTGCACACCCCCTACCCGCGCCGGGTCGCCTTGCTGACCACGCCCAGGAGCGCGCCCAGGCCGGTGCCGGCCAGACGGCGCGGCAGGAAGTAGGGGGCGAGCGCGGCGCGGGAGACGGTGCCGGAGACGTGCACCGTGCATTTGCCCAGGTGCTTCAGCCCGTCGGCGGCGATGTCGTCGGGGTTGGCGGCGAACGGGAAGCTGCCGGGGGTGAAGCCGGAGCGTTCGCCGAACCGGGTCTTGGTCGGTCCGGGGGCGAGCGCCAGTACGTCGACCGGCTTGCGCCGCACCTCCTCGGCCAACGCTTCTGTCCAGGCCTGGATGAACGCCTTGGAGGCGGTATAGGTCGCCAGATACGGCACCGGTTGCACGGCGAAGGTGCTGGAGAGGTTGATCAGCCCGGCCCGGCCGCCATCCAGGCGCGCGCGCTCGATCATGCCCGGCAGCAGCGCGGTCGCGAGCGCGACCGGCGCGGTGCAGTTCAACTCCACCGTCGCAACCTCGTCGCCCGAATCGTTGTCCAGCACGGCGCCGTACTTGCCCATGCCGGCGTTGTTGATCAGCAGGTCGATTTCCAGGTCTTCCGCCCGGTCGATCAGCGCCTGGCGGTGCTCCGGCCGGGTCAGGTCGGCGGTCATCGTCTCCACCCGACGGTCGCCGACGGCAAGTTCCTCCTGCAGGTCGGCCAACCGCTCGGGGTCGCGGCCGGTCAGCAGCAGGTCGGTGGTCTCCGGCAGGGCGCGGGCAAAGGCGGCGCCGATGCCGCTGGTCGCGCCGGTGACAAGGGCAAAGCGATGGTCCATGGCGAGATCGAACTGTCCTGATGCAATCGGTGGCCTACGCCGATAGAAGATCGCGCGGCCGTGCGGCTTGTCAAACCCGGCGCGCGCGGCCGAAGCGCGCTGGTCACGCGCGGGGCGGTGCGGTTAGGCTTCGAGCAGCCCCAGGACCTGCCCCGTCCCACCCGCAACTTGCAAGAGGCCTGCCCGCAGATGACCCGGCGCAGAATCGGCTTCGTCGCTTCCGACGCGCCCGAGGCGGAAGAGGCGCTGGCGCGCCTGACCGACCGCTACGACAGCGTCCCCCCGGAAGAGTCGGACGTGATCGTGGCGCTCGGCGGCGACGGGCTGATGCTGGAGTCGCTGCACAAGCACATGGACCGGCACGTGCCGATCTACGGCATGAACCGGGGCACCATCGGCTTCCTGATGAACGAGTACAGCGAAGACAACCTGGTCGAGCGGCTGCAGCGCGCCGACCTTGTGCGGCTGCACCCGCTACGGATGGTCGCCGAGCGGATGAACGGCCAGGGCGAGACGCAGACGGCGCTGGCGATCAACGAGGTCAGCCTGCTGCGCGAAAGCCGCCAGGCTGCCAAGATCCGCGTCTCGATCGACGGCGTGGTGCGGCTGGAGGAGATGATCTGCGACGGCATCCTGATGGCCACGCCCGCCGGATCGACCGCCTACAACCTCTCCGCCCACGGCCCGATCATCCCGATCGGCGCGCCGCTCTTGGCGCTCACCCCGATCAGCGCGTTCCGCCCCCGGCGCTGGCGCGGCGCCCTGCTGCCGGCGAAGGCGGAGGTCCAGTTCGACATCCTGGAAGCCCGCAAGCGCCCGGTCTCCGCCACCGCCGACTACACCGAAGTGCGCGACGTCACCCGCGTCACCGTCAAGGAAGACCGCTCGCTCACCACCGACCTGCTGTTCGATCCGGAGCACAATCTGGAGGAACGGATCCTGAAGGAGCAGTTCCTGCCCTAGCGGTTTGAGGATCGAAGCCTTCTGTCGAAGACTCGGACTAACGGTGCGCGAACAGGCGCGGATCGAAGCGGAATGGTCGATGCGACGGCGCTTCAAGCAAACTGGCGCCTGGATGCAGTGGGTTGAGGAGAAGGTTCGACGCTTCCGGAATTAAGTGGCTGGCGACACGCAAGCAGGGGGTCCGTCCCTCCGCCAGCCAGGTGTCGCCGAACGATCTGGCGGTTTGCGAGAGCGTCTCCACGTCCGTTGCGTCCTCAACCCCGGCATCGCCATAGCGCGCCAGAAGGGGAGACAGGTCGACACGCATGAGAACATAGTCTGGTGGCAAATCCTCAAGCGCCAGATCCAGATTCATCAAGACTTCGAGAACCGGCAGCGAGGCCTCCAAAGACAGGTAGACCACCGGGCGTCCCTGCGTGTTCCACCGGCCGCTTTTGAGTTGACCGCCGCGGCCGCTGAGGTCGGCGTAGGGAGCTCGGGTGAGACGCCAAGCTGTCGCCGGGGTCGAATCAGGCAGCAAGACCGTGGTCGATCCGCGTCAGCAAGTCATCGACGAGCCCGGCGCCCTCGTCCGTGTCCAGCAGATCCACCGGACGGCTCCCGCCGAGCGCGCGCGTGGGACGCTCGAACCAGCGCCGGGCGCGGTCAGAACTTCCAAAGGTGTCCACACCATGCTGAAACACCCGGAAGAACCGGCTTACGCGATCGGATTGCTGCGGGCTGAAACGGCCCTGCTTACGGCTGTGCGCCACCGTCCGAGCGGCCAGAATCCCCAGCGAGGTAAGGTCCTGAAGCGAAACTCCCAGCCGGCCGGCGGCCTCCTCAACCAGCGAAACCGGTAGACCGTTCCGAACGAGGTCGACAACCGGCAGATGTTCGGACGGTTCGGCCGCTTTCTGGGCGGCAAGGTATTCATCAGCTTTGAGAACGAGCGCCATATGTGCCTCCGCAATATGCCGTCATCTTACCGGCATGTTGCAGAAATTGGAAGCGATCCACCCAATGAACAACCGATACAGCTTCCCTGCGTCCTCCTTCGATACCAATCGAAAAGAACGTAGCAAGTGTGCGCGCCTTGCCGCGCCCCCGATTGCGTCAGCCACGCTCTGCCACACCGCCTCTACCCCTCGCCCGAGGGCGCGCCCTGGCGCTTTTTGTGCCGGGCGAGCTGGACGATCGGGTAGATGAACAGCGCCAGCCCGATCGCCAGGAAGGCCGCCGACAACGGCCGGTCGAGGAAGATCATCATGTCGCCCTGGCTACCGAGCAGGCTCTGCCTGAGCGAGCGCTCGGCGAGCGGGCCGAGCACGATCGCCAGCACCATCGGCGCGACGGGATAGTTCAGCTTGCGCAAGAGATAGCCCATCACACCGAACAGCAGGATCAGCCAGACGTCGTGCATCGACTGCTCGGGCGCGTAGCCGCCGGTGACGCACAGCACGAAGATCACCGGCGCCAGGATCGTGAACGGCAGCTTCAGCATGGCGATGAACACCGGCACGAACGCCAGGTTGATCAGCATCGCGAAGACGTTGGCGATGTAGAGGCTGCCGATCAGGCCCCAGACGAACTCCGGATTGTTTTCGAACAACCCCGGTCCCGGCCGCAAGCCCCAGATGATCATGCCGCCCAGCAGGACCGCGGTGGTCGGCGAGCCCGGGATGCCGAGGGTGAGCATGGGCAAGAGCGAGCCGGTGGAGGCCGCGTTGTTCGCGCTTTCCGGCGCGGTCACGCCGTTGACGTTGCCCTGGCCGAAGCTTTCCGGGTCCTTGGAGAAGGACTTCGCCATGCCATAGGCGACCAGCGAACCCGGCGTGGCGCCGGCAGCCGGCAGGATGCCCATGAAGTAGCCGATGAACGATCCCGCCACCGTCGACTTCACCGTCACCTTCAGGTGGCGGAACGCATCGGCCATGCGCTTCAGCGACAGTTCCACCTTGGAGATCATCACGCTGCCCTGGCTGATCTCCAGCGTCCACAGGATCTCGCCGATGCCGTAGATCCCGATGGCGAGCACCAGGAAGTTGATGCCGTGGTAAAAGCCCGGGAGGTCGAGGAAGATCAGCCGCGGCTGCCCGGAAATGATGTCCAGCCCGACGGTCGCCAGCACGAGGCCCAGCAGGGTCGAGAAGATCGTCTTGGCGACGTCGCTGCCCCCCAGGCCGACGAAGGTCGCGAAGGCGAGCACCATCAGCGCGAACTCCTCCGGCGGCCCGAACTTGAGCGCGAACTCCGCAAGCGGCGGGGCGAACAGCGTGAACAGCACGATCGAGATCGTACCGCCGACGAACGAAGCGACCGCCGCGGCAACCAGCGCACGGTCGGCTTCCCCGCGCATCGCCATCGGCCGGCCGTCGAAGGTGGTCGCCACCGCCGTCGACGCGCCGGGAATCCCCAGCATGATCGAAGAGATCGCGCCGCCGTACATGGCGCCGTAGTAGATCGCCGCCAGGAAGATGATCGCCGCGGTCGGCGGCACCAGGAAGGTGACGGGCAGCAGGATCGCCACGCCGTTGACCGAGCCAAGGCCGGGCATCGCGCCAACGAACAGGCCAATCACGACGCCGAGGACCACCATCATGAGATTGATCGGCTCGATCGCGATGATGATGCCGTTGATCAGCGGCTCAAGCAGCTCCATGGCACGGGCTCTTTCACTGTCATAGGGGTCGTTCGGGCGCAGCCCGCCATGCCCAGCAAGCGCGGGCGGCCCCAAGGCGGCGAACGGGTCAATAGATCAGGCTGTAAAGCGGGTAGAACAGCGGCTCCGTAATTCCCTTGGGCAGGAGGATGCGCAGGGCCGCTTCGAAGAAGAAGAAGGTCGCCACCGGCGCGCTCAGCGACAGGCCGAGCGATAACGCCCAGCCGTGCCGTCCCATGAAGCGCAGGTAGAACAGGAGGAACAGCAGGATCGCGGCATAGATGCCGATAACATGCGTGAGCCCCAGCATGACCGCGATCGACAGCACAGTCGGAACCAGAATCTTCGCGGTCGCCGGGCCGATGAACGCCTCCCGGTCGCGCGATTCCGGGGTGATCCCGCGCCACCAGCGCAGCAGCGTGACAGCACAGCAAACGAGCATGCCCGCAGCCAGCCAGAAGGGCCAGGCACCGCCGCCCGGCCCCTCGCCCTTGATCCAGCCGATGTCGAGTTCGGCACTCTTGGCCATCAGATACACGGAAAACGCCGCCAGCAGGAGCGTCATCGCCAATTCGGCGGTGCGGACCGTCATACGGACTTCACCTGTCGGTTCTTGTCTGGAGTGCGGCGCGTATCCCTCACCCCAGGTGGAGGTGAGGGAGTCCGCCGTCTTGTCGTCGAAAATGCGGGGGAGAAACCGTCGCTTCGGCTACATCTCGCCGGTGGAGGCCAAAAGCTTCTTGTGCTTCTTCACCTCCTCGGCGAAGTAGGCGGCGAGTTCCTCACCCTCGAGCCACTCGCGGAACAGGCCCTCGCTGGCGGTGTACTCCTTCCAGCGGTCGGACTCGTAGACCTTGCGCATCAGCTGCGTGTACCACTGCTGGGCTTCCTTGGAGATCTCCGGCGCGGCGACGATCGAGCGCTGCATGTAATAGACGAGGTCCGGATGGCCGAGTTCGGCGGAGGTCGGCACATCGGGCAGCATGTCCAGGCGCTCCGGCGTCATGGTCATCAGCGGGCGGGTTCGGCCTGCCTCGTAAAAGGCGATCTGCTCAGCCGGATTGTTGACGGTGCTGTCGATGTGCTGGCCGACCAGGTTCTTGGCCACCGTGCCCCCGCCGGGGAAGGGGATGTAGGTCATCTTCAGCCCGAACTTCTGTTCCAGCATCGCGGTGACCAGGGAATCCTCCTGTCCCTTGCCGGTTCCGCCCATCTTCCAACTGCCGTCGGCTTCCTTCACGGCGGCGATGTAGTCGTCCAGGCTCTCGATGTTGGAATTGCTGTGCACCCAAAGCTGGAAGGTATCCAGCGCCATCCGCGCGATCGGCGTATAGGTCTCGATGTCGACGCCCAGGTTCGGGTTCAGCTGCGGGGTGGTGAACAGGCTGTTGAGGGTGATCATCATGACGTGCTCGTTGCCCGCTTCGTCCTGCAGGTAACGCAACGCCTCCGCGCCCGAGCCGCCCGGCTTGTTGATCGGGATCACGGGCACGCGCGAGAAGCCTTCCTTCTCGATGATGCTCTGGAACAGGCGGGCGATCTGGTCGGCGCCGCCACCGGTGCCCGCCATGATCACGAACTCGATCGGCCGCTTCGGCTGCCATTCAGCGGCCGCATCCTTCGGCACGGACACGAGTGCGAGTGACGCACACGCGGCCGTCGCCACCAGCCACGCGCCCCCATCCTTACCGGTTCGTGCCCATCCAAAAGCGCGACGCACTGCCGTAAACACGGTCATCCGAATACCTCCCATGACGTTCACCTGCACCCGATGGCCGATCGTCCGGTCTTCTTACGCTTCGGCATGCGCCGCGCAGACGGCATGCATCGTACCGGTTGTCGTTCGCCGACCAAGCTTATCTCACACCGTTCCCGGCCGCTCAGGACGGATTTGGGATCGGAGACAGATTGTTACTTTAAGGTATCCTTAAAGGCAATTAAGAAATAATTCATTCAGGAAAAGCGAATGTGTGTTTTTCCTTAGAAAACAGATTGGGGCGCCGCCCGTTTCCAAGCGCGCTTGCACGCCCAATCGCCTATCGCGGCGCCTACACGTGACACGCGTGGGTACCTATCGGCATAGCGGGCTCTTGGCCAGCCCTACCGGCCCATCGGATGTGACGGAAAAATCCTCGCAGCGGGTCCAAACCAGCCGGCCGTGCCCGCTAGCAAGGTCGGGCAAGGGGCGTCCCTTGCCCGACCCTCTTGCCCTAACCTCTATGGGAGGAAACGCGGCTGCACGCTTTCGCTAGTAACAGCCCGCGAGCTTGGCCCGCTGAATCAGCAGGCCCAGGACCGTATCGATCGCGGGGGTTTCGATGGTCAGCTTGTCACCGATCTCGGAAACGGCCGTGACCATGGAGTCGACCTCCATCGTGCGGCCGCGCTCCAGATCCTGCAGCATCGATGTCTTGTGCTCGCCGACGTCACCGGCCCATTTGATCCGGGTATCGACATCGACGGTCATCTTGACGCCTAATGCCTCGGCAACCGCCTGCGCCTCCACCATCATCGCCCGGGCGACGCGGCGCGTTCCGGGCTCGCCGGCGATCTGGGCGAGCGTGCCGAGCGACAACGCGCTGATCGGGTTGAACGCGACGTTGCCCCACAGCTTGAGCCAGATGTCGTCGCGGATGCGCGGACGCACCGGCGCCTTCAGACCACCGGCGTTCATCGCCTTGGACAGCGCCTGTGCGCGCTCGGACTTGGAGCCGTCGGGCTCGCCCAGCATGTAGCGGTTACCGTATTCGTGCCGGATCATGCCGGGCTCGACGATCTCCGCCGCCGGGTAGACCACGCAGCCGAGACAGCGCGCCGGCGGTAGCTTCTCGCTCAACTCGCCATTCGGATCGACGCTTTCCAGCCGCGCGCCATCGAGCGGACCGCCATGGGCGTGGAAGTACCACCAGGGCACGCCGTTCATCGCCGTGACGATGGCGGTGTCCGGCCCCAATAACGGCTGCAGCGCGTCGGCGATGGTGCGCACCACCGGCGCCTTCAGCGCCAGGATGACGTAGTCCTGCGGCCCCGCCTCGGCCGGGTCCTCGACCGCTGTCACGTTACTGTAGGTCGACAGCGTATCGCCGTTGTCGAAATAGATGCGCAGGCCATGGTCGTTGATCGCCTGGAGCGTCTTGCCCCGGGCGATCATGGTGACCTCGACCTCCCCGGTGTGGGCCAGCGAAGCGGCGATGTGCCCGCCGATCGCGCCGGCACCGTAGATCGCGACCTTCACTTCGCCGCCCCCTGCGTCTCGACCAGGCCAAGCTTCTCCGCCATGCCGATGCGCTGCATCTTGCCGGTTGGGCCCTTGGGGATTTCCTCCAGGAAGACGATCCGTTGCGGCACCTTGAAGTCGGCCAGCCGCTCGGCGACGAAGCCCTTCAGCGTTTTCTCATCCAGCCCCGCGCCTTCGTGCAGGCGCACCGCCGCGGCGACCGTCTCGCCCAGCTTCTTGTGCGGCAGGGCGAAGGCGACCGCCTGGGCCACGTCCGGGTGGTCCATCAGCGCCTCATCGACCTCGACCGGACTGACCTTCTCGCCACCGCGATTGATCAACTCCTTCAGCCGGCCGGTAATGGTCAGATAGCCCTCGGGGTCGAGGATCCCCTGGTCGCCGGTGCGGAACCAGCCCTGAAAGAAAGCCTTGGCGTTGGCGTCGGGGTTGTTCTCGTAGCCGGGGGTGACGTTGTCCCCCTTGATGCAGACCTCGCCGGCCTCCCCCTGGGGCACGAAGGTGCCGGCCTCATCGGCGATCGCGACTTGCGGGCCAGCGGCGATGCCGACCGACCCCGCCTTGCGCGGTTTCGGCGGCAGGGGGTTGGAGGTCATCTGGTGGGCCGCTTCGGTCATGCCGTAGGACTCGATCACCGGGCAGCCAAAGGTCTCCTCCAGTTGCTTCATGGTCTGCGACGGCAGGCTGGCGGAGGACGAGCGGATGAACCGCAGCCCCAGTCCCTTGGCCGCATCCGGACGCTTCAAAGCGCGGTCCAATAGCGACTGGTGCATGGTCGGCACGCCGGTGTACCAGGTCGCCCCGGACTCCTGCAGCCAGCGCAGCATCGAGAGCGCGTTGAACGGACCCGGCACATAGGCCTGGCCGCCCGCCGACAAGGGGGCGAGCGACGCGGCGATCAAGCCGTGGATGTGGAACAGCGGCATGATCGACAAACAGATGTCGTCCGCCGAAAGCTGCAACACCTCGCGGATGTTGCGGGCGCTGGTCCAGACATTGCGCTGCAGCAGCGGCACGATCTTGGGCCGGGAGGTGGTGCCGGAGGTATGCAGTACCAGCGCCTCATCGCCCTCCCGCGCGAAACCGGGGGTTGCGGCTTCCCCGGGCGTGCCCCCCTTGAGGCAAAAGCTCCCGGCCGGACCGTCGGTGTCGGGGACCAGGTCCAGTACCGGGATGCCGTGGGTTTCCGCGGCCGCACGGGCGAGCTTGGCTTCCTCGCCACCATCCGAGCGCACGACCAGCGCCTTCGCCTGCAAATCGCTCAGGTAATAGGCATGCTCCTCCTGCCGGTAGGCCGGATTGAGCGGGGCGGTCGAGGCGCCGGCACCGATCGTCAGAAAGGCGGCGAGCGTCTCCGGGCTGTTCGGCAATACCATGGCGACCCGGTCGCCGCGACCGATGCCGAGCGCGTTCAGCGCACTGACCGTGTGACCGGCCAGCTCGCGTAACTTGCCGTAGGTCATCGCCGAGCGCTCGGGCGCGGCGATCGCCACCGCATCGGCGGCGCCCGCGTTGCAAATATCCGAAATGGTGCGCTGAGCGCCCTGGACCTCGCCTGCTGCCATACCTGTCTCCCCACCTTCTTGTCGGTTCACGCGGGACTCAGGGACGTGAACCGCTGTTCTTCCAACACAAAAGCATGGGTTTTGCCCGCCAAAACGACGGGCCAACCGGAGGAACAGTATGACCAGTCGAAACGTGCTGTCGAGACGTTAGACTCCCGGCACGGCTGTAGACGCACCGAGTTCGTCAATCACTTACCTGCCACGAGCCGGCACGCGCGCAGCCAACACCAATGCGGCCGCACGCCTACCCCTGCACAGGCGACAGCAGCTCTTCCAGGTCGTCCTCGGTGAAGGCCGGGCCCTTGCCCTGCTCGGCGGACTGCACCAGCGAGGCAAGGTCGCGCTTGCGGTCCTGCATGTCGACGATCCGTTCCTCGACCGTGCCCTCGGCGATCATCTTGTAGACGAACACCGGCTTGTCCTGACCGATCCGGTGCGCCCGGTCGGAGGCCTGCGCCTCCACCGCCGGGTTCCACCAGGGATCGTAGTGGATCACGGTGTCGGCTGCGGTCAGGTTCAAGCCGGTACCGCCGGCCTTCAACGAGATCAGGAAGATCGGCACCTCGCCATCCTGGAACATCTCCACCGGCGTCTGCCGGTCGCGGGTCGCGCCGGTCAGGGTGACGTAGTCGAATCCGGCCTCGTCGAGCTGCTCGGCGATCAGCGACAGCATCGAGGTGAACTGCGAGAACACCAGCACCTGCCGGCCCTCGTCGGTCAGGTCCTCCAGCATGCCCATCAGCCGCTGCAGCTTGGCCGAGGACTTGACCTCCTTCGCCTGCTCCAGCTTGACCAGCCGCGGGTCGCAGCAGACCTGGCGCAGCTTCAAGAGCGCGTCGAGCACGGTGATCTGGCTGCGCGCCAAGCCCTTTTCGCGGATCTCCGCACGGACCTTCTGGTCCATCTGCTGGCGCACCTGCTCGTACAGCGTCACCTGTTCGTCGGTCAGCTCGACCGGCTCACGCATGTCGGTGCGTGGCGGCAACTCGGACGCCACCTCGATCTTGGTCCGGCGCAGCAGGAAGGGGCGCACCCGGCGCGACAGGATCGCCCGGCGGCGCTGGTCGTTGCGCTTCTCGATCGGCGTGCGGAAGGTCTTGCGGAAGGTCTTGCGGTCGGCGAACACGCCGGGCACGCCCACCCGCATCAGCGACCACAGCTCGTCCAGATGGTTCTCCATCGGCGTACCGGTCAGGCAGATCGCCTGGTGCGCGTCCAGCGCGCGCAGCACGCGAGCGGCCTGCGCGTCCGCGTTCTTGACGTTCTGCGCCTCGTCGCACAGCAGCACATGGTAGCCGTTGGCGGTCAACGCTTCCCGGTCACGCGGCAGCAGGGCGTAAGTGGTGACCACCAGATCGTGGTCCTGGATCTCCGGGAACCGTTCGCTGCGGTTGGGACCGTGCAGGACCAGGATACGCAGGTCCGGGGCGAAGCGTCGGGCTTCCGACACCCAGTTGTGCACCACGCTGGTGGGCGCGACCAGCAGCGCCGGCCGGTCCAGACGCCCCTGTTCCTTCTCCGCCAGCACGTGGGCCAGCGCCTGGATCGTTTTACCCAGGCCCATGTCGTCGGCCAGGATGCCGCCGAAGCCATGCCGTGCCAGCGTCTGCAGCCAGGCAAAGCCGTCGTGCTGGTAATCACGCAGCGTGCCTTGCAGGCCGTCCGGCTTGGGGATGTCACCCAGACCGGTGCCGGTGCGCAGCGCCTCCGCCAGCGCGCGCAGCCGCCGGCCGCCTTCCAGCGTCAGCCCGGCGCCGTCGGCTGCGGTTTCCAGCGCGCTCAGTTCGCCCAGGCGCGCGGCGGGGATGCGTGGGCCGCCGTGGGCAACCTCGCCCTCGCCGGCCTCGACCAGTTCTTCCAGCGTGCGCGCGACCGGCTCGATCCTGGCGGTCGGCAGCGGCAGGTAACGGCCTTCGCCCAATGGCACGAACAGCGGCCGCGGCTCGGCCTCCTGCTGCGCTACGGCCGCCTTGTCGCGAGCCTGTTCGGCCGCCTGCGCCTGGGCTTCCTGGCGCTTATCCAGTTGCTGAATGATCGACGAGAGATGCGGGCGCAGATCCAGATGATCGCCGTCGACCTCGACCCCGAAGCGCACGGAGAACGCCTTGCCGTCGTCCTCTTCCGTCACCTCGAAGGTCCAGTCCCGGGGCGCCGGCAAGACCTCGTAGGGGAAGTCGGGATCGATCTCGACGCGCCAGCCGGCCGACTGCAGCTCGGACAACGCCTTGTAGCAGAAGCCCAGCCACGCTTCGCGGTCGTCGTAAGCGTGCTCCTTCAGAAGGCCGCGCCAGATCGGCCCCTGACGCGCGGCCCGACGGCTGCGTCCTTCCGGACGGACTTCCTCCAAACCAGCCTGGGCCAGACGCTCGATCGTCTGACGCTCGATGACGTCGGCGCGCGGCACACGCACCAGCTTGTCGTCTTCCAGCCACTCCAGAGTGGCCGCCGGATCGCCTTCGACGATGCGCGCCCCGCCGTAGTCGAAATGCAGTTCCGCAACCGCCGCGTCGACCACCTCCGGCGGCGGACTGGAACGCCAGCCACGCGGGCTCGGCAAGGGATGGATGCGCGCCTGGGCAAGCCGCAGGATCGGCGAGGGCGTGACCGTACGGGTTTCCTGGCGCGCGGGGGCCGCCGGCATCACCGGCAGCGCCTTGCCGACCCGGCTTTCCAGCGCCTTGACGAACGGCCGCGCCTCACCCGCGGGCAGCGGCGGACCGGCCAGCAGGGCGGCGATCAGCTCGCCCGAGATCGGCTGCTCCGGGTCCAACTGCACCGGACCGGCGCGGCGGTTCTGCAGATCGACATAGTAGGGCGTGGTCAGCGGCAGCAGCGTGGCGTGGGGCGCATCGGGCAACACGGTAAACCGCTGGCTGCCCCGGCCGCCGGTAACCCAGGCCGGCGTTCCTTCCGCCGGCTCGCCACGCGCCAGGGCACCGGCGTGCGCACGGGCGGCCCAATAGGTGCGTCCGGTCGCCAGCATCCGCTCCAGCGCCCAAGCCGCGAATGGACCACGCAACTCGACCTGCGTCTCATGCCCCAGCGAGGAGCCGGAAGCACCGGCCAGCGTCTCCAGCACGCCGACGTCATCGGCGCTCAGGAACGTTGCCCGCGGCTGGTTGTAGACGTTGCGCACGGAATATGGCTTGGGGGCGCTTTCCGTCCCTTCCTCGTCCCAGCTGACGGTGGTGGGCTTCACGACGGCAACCTGCCCCGTCTTATTCGGCTCCAGGGCCAGGTAGTAGCGCAGCTGGGTGCGCTTGGACTCAGCCTCCCGACGCTGCGCGCGCGACTGGCTGGGCGCGGCCTTTTCCAGCGCGTCGAGCTGGCGGATCAGGCCTTCCGACAGACGGTCGTTGCCGCCACTGGGCAGGCTGGGCAGCACGTCGCCCAGGCGATTCGTGACGGCCGTGGCAAACGCGCCCGCCTGATCCTTCGGCACCGGCGGGCCGGCGAGCAGCACGGACGCCAACTCGCCCGGCATATCGAGGTCGATCGGCCCGCATACGCCCGACTGCGGGTCCAGGTAGAACGGCGTGGACAGCGGCAGGACGATCGCGGACATATCGGACAGCGAAGTCTGCGGCATTACGCCGAACTTGCGCCGGGCTTCGCGATCCTTGTGCCAGGCCGGCTGGCCGGTGCGTGCGGGCCCGCGCTGAAGCGCGCCGGCCGTGGGGTTGTCCGCCCAGTAGGTCCGGCCGGTCGCGAGCATGCGCTCCAACGCCCAGGCGGCGAACGGCCCGCGCAGATCGACCTGCTCGCCATCCTCAAGCCCATGCCCCGAGGAACTGGCGAGTGTCTCCAACACCGCGATATCGTCAGCGGTCAGGAAGGCCGGCCGCGGCTTCTGATAAACGTTTTCAAGCGGATAGACCTCCGGCGTGCCGGTCGGCTGGCCGTCCTTGTCGAGCGCGATCTTGAGCGGCCGCACGACCGGACGCGTCGATCCGTCATCCGCACGCTCCACCGCCAGATCGTAGCGTAGCGCGGCCTCCGCACCGGCTTCGACGCGGGCACGCGGCGGCTTGGCGGCGGCCTGTTCGAGGATGTCCAGATAGGTCGCCAGGTCGCCGGAGAGTTCCTCGTCCTCCGGCTCCAGGTTGCTCTCGAACGCCTCCTGCGGCTCGTCCGTGCTCTGCCGGGAGGTCCAGGCATAGATCAGGGCCGCGACGTGCTCGCAGTTGACCATCGTGCGGCAGGTGCAGGTACCGGAGACCTGCGTACTGCCGCCCGCATCGGGCACCAAACGGACGTCCTGCTTGTAGCTGAGGCCATCCTTGTCGTGCACTTCCCCCGTGATCGAGATCGCGCCGGATTCGTCCAGATCCACGGTGCGCAGGCGGGCCTTGCCCTCACGGAAGGCTTCCCAGCCGCGCTCGCGGTAAGCGCCGCGGATGGCGCGCGTAAGATCGATTTCGGACGACGTGGTCTGCATGGGGTCCGTTCGTATCGGATGTGATGATCGGGATGGATCGGAGCCGGCGCGGAAGCCCGCGCGCAAGCGGGCGCCCAAACTCGCGATTGAACCTCGGAAGGTCAACGGGGTCTGTCGACACGGACCGCCGGACGACGGCGGAATACGCCGTCGATTGGGGCCAATCCATCCAGATAAGTGACACGTAAAGCTGAACCACCCCTAAACGCCACATTGCCGGTCTGACGCGCACGCACTTGTCCCGCCGGCGCACGGCCTTTAAGGGCGTCTCATGGTCCTCTCTAACCATCTCAAAGGGGTGGCGATCACCGCCATCGGCGTCACCGTGCTCTCGCTGGACGCCCCGCTCGTTCGCCTGATCGAGGCGGAGGTGGCCACCGTGGCATTTTGGCGCGGCGCGCTGATGGCACTCGGCTTCGCCGTACTGACGGGTATCCGTCGCCGCGGCCATCTGCGCGCCGACCTGCGCGCATTCGGCCGCTACGACCTTTTGGCCGCGCTCGCTTTTGCCTCCGGCAATCTGTGCTTCGTCATCGGTGCGAAGATGATCCCGGTGGCGAACCTGCTGTTGTTCGTCGCCACCACGCCGCTCACGACGGCTGCGATGGCCCGGCTGCTGCTGGGCGAACGGCTTCAACCCAGCACGCTGTTCGCCATCCTGGGCGCATTCGCCGGGATCGTCGTGTTGGTCGCGGGCGAGCTACGGGCGGAAGCCGACCTGCTGGGCCACCTCATCGGGCTGGGCGTTCCCCTGTCGACGGGGCTGTTCTTCACCCTGTTGCGCCGGGCGCGGTCGTCCAACACGGGGCCGATCCTGGTCACCGCCGCGCTGATCATGGCCGGCGTGATGCTACCGTTCGCCTGGGTCCCGGTGATGCCGATCACAAGCATGCCCCAAATGGGGCTGCTCGGGCTTGTGGTGATCCCGATCGCCTTCACCCTGATCTCTCAAGGCCCGCGCTACCTGCCAGCGGCGGAAGCAAGCCTGCTGATGCTGCTGGAGACGGTGTTCGGCCCGATCTGGGCGTGGCTGCTGCTCTCCGAACTGCCTTCGCCGGCCGCGCTCGCGGGCGGCGTGCTGGTGCTGGGGTCCGTCGCCGGGCACGTCTTTGTCAGCACTCGGACACGCTTGGCGCCGAGTTGATTGCAACCGCCTGAAAAACTGCCGAACACAGCCTGCCACGAGAGCGACGGGCGGCGGCATGCGCCGTCGACCCGGCTGACCGCCTGTGTTTCCATGTCGCCCTGGCTGGACCATGCCGCTGAACGATCCCGACGGAGATTCGAGCCGTCGGGGCACGCGAACCGTGTCGAAGGAGCCCGCCCTTGCGCACCGACTGTCGCTTTCGCCGTTTAATCGCCGCCACCCTGGCCGGGATCGCCGCGGCCGCCACGCTGGCGGCCGGTCCCGTGCTGGCGCAGAACCGGATCATGTGCAGCCAACCGGTGGAGCCGACCTGCGTCAGCTCCGACCTGACCTACGAGGACCCGCAACGCGTCAAGCGCTGTGAGCGGGACGTGGAAAACTATAGCCAATCGGTCGAGGAATACCTCAGCTGCCTGGACCAAAAATCCCGGGCCCAAGAGAAGACGCTCAAGGAGTTGCGCCAGCAGTTCCGGTGCAACGTAAACGACGACGTCGACTGCTAGATTTGCCATCTGCCCGGCGCGCCGGTGGGGGTGTCTGGATTTCTTACACCCACACGGCGCGCCGCAGCGGTGTTCAAACGTCTGTCGCGGAAAGATATTTCGGATTAGTCGCTCAGCTCAGGGTGTAGGCATTTTTGACAGATTACGCCTTTATGCCTGCCCACCTCCGACATTCTATCGGTAAGACCTTGATATAAAACGATAGGTAGTAACTGGCATACCTTTTGCTGACCCGTGCGTCACCGTCCAGGAGGGACGCGACATCTTTTGCGGGGACAATCCTGATGAATTTGAAAATTGCAGCCGTGGCGGCGGCTCTTCTCGCCACCGTCGGGACGGCGCCCAGCGCGTATGCCGGCTACATCGACTTCACCGACGACCTGTGGCGTACACAACAAAGTGGCGACAGCGCCAGTTCACGGACCCGAACGATTGGCGGGATCGGCAACGTCACGCTCCAGGCGTTCACCTCGGCCAGCACCCCGGGCACGCTCACCTTTCAAGGCGGCGTGCCGGGCACCCCGGCCACACCCTGCGGCATCCTGGCGTGTGACAACGACGGCGTCGGGATCAACGACGACGAGATCAGCTTCGGCACCGGGAACAAGCAGGACGTCGAGCGGCTGGTCGTGACGTTCGAAACGGCCATCGATCTGGCGCATTTCCATTTCCTGGACCTGTTCGGGGCCGGCGCAACGTCTGATGACCCGGAAAGCGAACGGGTGCAGTGGCAGATCAACGGCAACGGCCCGGGCGGCGTTTTCGATGGCACGGCGATGGATGAGGTCGGCTACGCCGTGACCGGAGAGCTGGGGTACAAGGATGTGTTCCAGATCGAGTTCTTCGCCGATACGGCCCGGCGCAGCTCGCCCGCAAACACGGACTTCGCCTTGGCGGCGATCCAGACCACCGTCCCAAGCCCGGCCACGCTGCTGCTGTTCGCCGGCGGGCTGATCGCGCTCGGCGCCGGAACGCGCCTGCGCGCACACGCCGAAATCTAGGGCGGCAGCCCGAAGCTGCGCCCGATCGTCCTTCGGTTGTCGCCATCAGCCAACGGAGACGATCGGGTGCGCGGCCGCTCTACCAGCGAAAGGCGGGCAGCACGTGGGTGGGGGACTGGCCCTCGCGCGCAAACAGCGCGGTCAACCGGTCGGTTTCCGGCAACTCGCCCATCCGGATGCCCAAGTCGCCGGCATTGATGCCGCCGGGCACGAACGCACTGTCGATGCCGACCCGGTTCGCGCCCTCGATATCGGTGTGCAGCGTATCGCCCACCGCCAGCGTGCGCTTGGGATCGGGATCGCCCAGCAACTGGAAGCAACTGTCGTAGATGCCCTGGTAGGGCTTACCGTGGTAGCGCACCTCGCCACCCAGCTCCTGGTAACGCTTGGCAAGCGCGCCGGCACACAGTTCCACCGAGTCCCCGCGCATCACCCGGATATCCGGGTTCGCGCAGATCATCGGCAACTCGCGGTCGGCCGCCTGGCGCAACACCGGCTCCAGCGCACCGATCTCGGTCGCGTGCAGGGCCGGACCGGTATTGAGCACGAATTCCGCGAACTGCACGTCGGACACCACCGACACGTCCAGTCCTTCGCGCATATTGGCGTCGTGCGGCGGGCCGATATGCAGCATCCGGCGGCCCAGCTCACGGTACCAAGTGCAGGGACGGTCGCGCAGATGGACGTAGGCGTCCTGCCCGCTCGACATCAGATGGTGGTAGCTGTCTTCGGGCAGGCCCAGATTGGCCATCTGCCGGGCCAGGTCCTCGGTCCGACGCGGCGCATTGGACAGCAGCAACAGCTGCTTGCCGCGCGCCTTCAGGGCGTACAGCGCCTCCACCGCCTCGGGGTAGGCGCGCAAACCATCATGCAGCACGCCCCAAAGGTCGAGGATGAATGCGTCGTAGCCGTCGGCCAGCTCTTCGAGGCCGCGGCGAATGGCGGGCTGATCGGTCATCGTGTCGGATCCGAACGTCGCGGAAGGGAGGCCGGCCATGCTGCGCCGCGAGATGACCGGGAAACCGCGTTGTGCCACACGACGACGGTAAAGTTAAGCGTCCGCCGCCGGACGGACGGGAACACCCGTCCGTCCGGCAGCCATTAACCTATTTTCTGTAAACACCCGTGAAGACGCGGACTTAACCGATTTCCCGGAAATTGCCGACGGCCTGAGGCGTCAATGCCGGATGGCAGGCTCTGGCGCGTCCTCGTCGGCCAGCCGCTCGGCAAGGTCCAACAGCACGCGCTCGGCCCAGGCAGAGCCTTCCGCGTCCAGACGGGCGAACGAGCCGACCACCTCGTCCAGCGGATCGTCCAGAAGGACCTGCTCGCCAGATTCGGTCAATTCGATCGGACCGCGGAACCCGCGTTTCACCAGGTAGCCCTTGCCAACCAGGGTCGAGACCGTGGTCGAGGCCGTCCCCATGGTGGTGCGGTGCGCCTTGGCGAAGTCGCTGAGCGAGCGCTTGTCGGCGTCGGCCAGCTTGAAATAACGCAGCGCCGACCATTGTGCTGGATGCATACCGCGGTGGTAGTTGCGCTGCAGGTAGCGGCGCATCACCGATTCCAGCAGCAGCGCCAGGCGGTAGGGGCGCGAGACGGCAACGCCGTCACCCCGCTCCAAGTCGCCCAGGGACCGCTCGAAGGCGACGAAGACATTCGGGTCACCGCCTTCCAGACCGGACGGCCGCGGCGAGCGCACGGCCATGATCTCGACGAAATAGGGCGTGCCGTCGCCCCGATAATTCAGCAGAATCGTTCCGGCGTGGCCATCACCCTGTAAGCGTTCGATGAAAGACCGCGCCATCCGCTGGTCGGTTTCCGGTCCCTGAAGCATGTCAGGCGAACGACCGATCAGATCGTCGCGCGTATAGCCGCACATCTCGCAGAACGCGGCATTGCAATGAAGAATGTCGAAACTGCCGCCGTTCTGGCGCATGCCCGTCATCAACATCGGCACGTTCAGCTCGTCGCTTTGATCGAACAGTGTGTCGATCATGCTGGGCTGCTCCGCCAGAACATTGGCCAGCACACTCGCAGCGTGCGAGATGGTGGTCCCCTCACTCGGCAGACTGCCGGTAGTCACCGGATTGTCGTCTTTCATGTTGCACCGTGCCCGTTTCTGCGGTGTCGCGTTCGCCTCCCACGCGTCTTCCCTTCGCGCAGTCGCGAACTTACCAGTCGCTACATTAGCATTTGAACAGTCCCCGGACGGTTGATCCGAGGCAAATACATCCACCTTTCCCGTTCGCCAAAAATGCCATACGACGTGTATTCGGCTGCGACGAGTTTGCACCCGAAAATATCGAAGATTCAACCCCCACTCAAATCACGCCCCCGAGCGTCTGCAACCGTCGCGAAACCGTCCCCCGCCAGGAGATCGGCAAGCTCGCGCTTGATCCGCCCAACCGCCTCGGGCCCATCGTAGATCAGGGCCGTGTACAGTTGCACCAAGTTCGCGCCCGCCCGGATCTTAGCATAAGCATCCGCACCGCTCGCCACCCCCCCGACACCGACCATCAGCAACCGGCCCTCGGTGCGCCGGGTCATCTCGGCCAGGAGCTCGGTCGATGGTTGGAACAGCGGGCGCCCGGAGAGGCCGCCCGTCTCGGCTTTGCTCGCGCTCTTCAGGCTATCGGGGCGGGCGGTCGTGGTGTTGGAGACGATCAACCCGTCCAACTTCAGATCCAGGGCAATTTCCGCGATGTCGGCGCGGTCCTGGTCGCTTAGGTCAGGGGCGATCTTGAGCAGCAGCGCCGGCGGCGCGTCGGCCATCAACTCCTTGCGCACCGCCTGCAGATGACGGAGCAGCTCGGCCAGCTTGTCCTTGCCCTGCAGCGCCCGCAATCCCGGGGTGTTCGGCGAGGAGACGTTGATCGTGACGTAGTCGGCGTAACGCGACAGCCGTCGCAAGCCCGCTTCGTAGTCCGCAAGCGGATTGTCGCTGGTCTTGTTCATGCCAAGGTTGACGCCAACCACGCCACGCCCACCGGTGCGCCGGTAACGGCCCAGGTTGGCGTCGGCAACGTCCAGTCCGGCGCTGTTGAATCCCAGGCGATTGACGATCGCCTGGTCGGCAGAGAGTCGGAAGATACGCGGTTTCGGGTTGCCGGGCTGCGGCTTGGGCGTGACCGTCCCCACCTCCGCAAACCCGAAGCCGAGCTCGAACAGCCCCGCCACCGCCTCAGCATCCTTGTCGAAGCCAGCGGCGAGCCCGATCGGGTTGGCAAGATCGCGCCCGAACGCACGCACCTTCAGGGACTCCGGATCGTCCCCCACAGATTGGCGGCCGAGGCCGTGCTTCAGGGCAGCGATCGCAAGGTCGTGCGCGCGCTCTGGAGGCAAGCGGCGCAGCAACGCAGCACCAAGGTCGGCCCACGCCATCAAACCGCCCCGTCCATATCCGGCGCAGGCTGTTCGGCGTGCGCGGGCAGAACATGCACGCCCGCCGCGTTCAGGGGCAGGTCGTGCACCGCGCGTACCGCTGCGACGTCGAGCGTCGCATAGAGGTGCGGAAAGGCCACGCCGCCCCGCGATTCCTCCCAGACCAACCCGTCGCCAAGCGTGTCTGTCTCGACCTCCAGCAGACACAAACCGGGCTGACCGGCCAGGTAGGTAGCCAGGGTCCCCGACAGGGTGTTGGGCGTAGAAAAGTGGATGAACCCATCTTTGAGATCGAGCGGCCCACCGCGATAGACCCCCTCGGCCTGCGCCGCGCGCCAGGCTGCCCAGGGACAGACGTGAAAGATCACTGCACTCATAACGCGGGGGAGCCTAGGCCAAGATCGCGCCGGATTTAACCACCTTTAATGCACCGGTCCCGTTCTCGACCGGCGCAGCGTCTTATGCCGACACTTCCGGCGTTGGGTCGGCCTCAATGACACGCGTCAGTGGCAGCCAAACCTGCGCTGTCGTGCCAGCCCCTGGCGCCGTCTCGAACGTCAGCTTGCCGTCATGCAGGGTCAGCAGCGCGATGCAGATATTCAGGCCCAGACCCGTGCCGGCCTCCGGCTGCTCGTCCGGGCGGCGCCCCTGGGAGAACAGGTGCTTAGCAGCCTCAAGCTCGCTTTCGGTCATGCCGGGTCCATGATCGCGTACGGCGATGCACAGCCCATCATCGCGGATTTTCGACTCCACGCGCACCTCGCTGTGCGGTGGCGCGAACTTGATCGCATTGCCGAGCAGGTTGACCAGGACCTGCTTCAAGGCGCGCGGATCGACACGGACGGTGACCGCCCCAACCGCCCGCGTCAGGCGCACCTCTTGCGCATCCGCCCGCCCGCGCACCAGCTTCACCGTCTCATCCACCAAAGCCGGCAACGAGACCGTCGCCTCGGCCAACTCGTAGCGACGCGCCTCGATTTTCGACAAATCGAGGATGTCGTTGATCAACGATAACAGGTGCTGGCCGCTGGTGTGGATATGCTCGGCGTATTCCCGGCTGCGCTCGCCCTCGGCGTATCCCAAGCGGATCGCGTCCGCGAAACCGATCACACTGTTGAGCGGCGTGCGAATCTCATGGCTCATGGTCGCCAGGAACTGCGACTTGGCCTGGTTGGCTTCCCGAGCCTGGTTGCTCGCAATCCGCAGATCGCGCGTTTGTGCGCTCAATTGCTTGGCCTGACGCTCGGCAATGTCGCGTGCAGCCGCCAAGTCCCGGGCGGTCTCCTCCAGCTCGCTGTGATACGCGTTGAGCGTCGCTTGCGCCCGGTTGGCCTGGCGCACGATCAACACCACCACGCCCAACACCACCACAAAGGCCGCGCCCAACGGCCCGCCGAGGGCCGACAACATGTCCGAGCCCGGCCGCGCCGCGGTCCAGGTAAGCTGGCCCAGCGTCTTGCCATTCAACGCGGTTAAAGGGAGCCCCACGGGCGCGCTCATGGATGCCGGCACGAAGCGCAAGGCATCCAAACGAAAATCGGACTCAAGGGCGCCCAAGAGATCCGAATCCAGTGTGCGAAAAAAGACCAGAACGGCCCGGGCATCGCCGTCGCGTGGTGGTGGGCGGTCATCCTCCCATCCGATCGCGGCCCCCGCTGCCACGTGCACGCCTTGCTGGTCCTGAAAATAGGTATCGAGGACGGTGGGTGCCTCGCCGGGCACGCCCGGGTCTGCACGGACCTGCTCGATCAGGGCAACCAGCGCCGGGGGATAGGGCTCGGTTAACCCTGGCTGGATATCCGGGCGTCTGACGCTATGGATCAGACGGTTGCCGGCACCGAACACCGCCGCACCATCCATACCCAGGCCGTCGATCGCCCACTGACCAACGTTCTCGTCGGCCCAGAGCGGATCGTACCCGAGCACCACCTTTTCCGCCGTCGTATTCCAGAAAGCGTAGTCGCCAGTGAAGCCGGCAATGGTTTTGCGCACGTTCAGCATCGCCGAACGCGCCAGGTGCAGTTCACCCTCCGCCGCGAGCCGGTTTTGCCGTTCGGCGGTATAGACGAGCAAACCGGCGGCGAGAGCCAGGAACACAGCGACCAGGACAAGAATCGGCAGGACGATTCGGTTCGCGGAAGGGCGGGGCCCGCGACCGTTGCCGGCTTTCACTGTCACTTGGCATTCCTCGTTCGTCGACGGGGTCGCGCCCTGCCCGGGCAAACACCGATCGCCAGGTCGATAGCCAGCGTGATCACGACGATCGTACCGCAGTTAATCTCAAAAGCCGCAAAAGAAGTGTTAAGTCGAAACCATATTGCGGCGACGATCTTGACTGGCGGCCCTATTCCTTTCGCCCGCCGAACGGCTGCAACAGGCGATCCAGCAAGCCGGGTTCGGACAACTGGCCGGCGGCGATACGTTTATCCTGGCTGCGTTTGGCTACATTGATGCCGAGCACCGAGAGCGCCACGCCCCAGATCACGGACAAATGCGTGGTCGCGGCCAACAGCTCGGCCGCGACCGCCGGGGTCATCACGATGGCGTAGGTGAGAGCGCCGGTCTGCGCGATCCAGGCAAGCGCGACGGCGTAGCCAAAGGTTGGCCGCCAGCGCCGGACGTAGGGGTCGGCGCTGGATGCCTCGGTGCGCATGGTGCGGTTGATCTGGGCAAGGATACGCGCATCACGCCGGGCCTCGATCGCGGCCATGCGTTCAACATGACGATTGGCGATCTGCAACTGGTCGCGGTCGATCTCGCCGCGATCCAGCTTGCTGCCGACGTCATCAAGCGCATCGGCGGCGGCCTTGGCCGTCGGATCGTCGATCGCACGCAGGCCGCTGGAAACCAACTTGCCAAGCAAGGGCACGCCGACGCTTGCGAGCAGGGCAGGAATCATCGGATCGCTCCTCGTGACCGGTAACACGACATGGCTCAGGGGGACGTCACGGATAGAAAATGAAGTCGCCCAGCGTGCCGCTGGGCATGCGTGCGCGCGCCCAGGCGGGCTGAACGTCGGCATGGTGGTAGCGGGTGGCGTCGGCTGCAGCCTCCGGCACCGGCGCACCGGCAAGCACGCGCCGGGCAATCCGGCGACACACGGCCAGATGCCGATCCAGCGAGCTCGGTTCCGGCCTGGGCGCCGGCGGCGGGCCTTCCTGGTGCAGGCGCGCAACCAGCACGGCGGCCAGCGCCTCCAGCACCCGCACCGGTTCGCCCCGGTGACGGGCGTACAGGCGCCGGGCCAACCACTCAGCCAACTCTTCGCGACTGGCCGTACGCTCGGCGTGCGGGATCAACCCGGGCCGGCCAGCGGGATGCAGCGGACCGGCCGATGCGCATGACAGCACGCGGGCGCTCATGGCCGATCCCCCAAGGCCGGTCGGCCGAAGCCGAGGCTGTCCAGTTTCTTCTCGATCCGCACCAGATGGGCGGTCAGGCGGCCCTCGCTCTCCCGCAAGGCCGGGATCGACGCGTAGGTCGTCGCCACATCGACCTTGAAGGCAGCGAGCTGGTCGCGCGTGCCGCTGTTCGCACCGTCCAGACGGTGCGCCAGCCGGTCGAGCGCGTCCTGCGCATCGCGCCGGGCACGCCAGATCAGCACGAACAACCCGGCCAGCGCCGGCAGTTCGACAGCGGTGATCCACCAGATTGGATCGAAGGTCCAGGTCATGAGCTTACTTTCGTGAAAGTGCCAAAACCCCCTCTCCTCGCCGGAAAAGAGGGCGGCGGGTATGCGGCGGAGTCGGCAGGCGCGGCACGGTCCTACACGTCGAAGTCGGCGGGCGCGTGAACGCCGGCCATGCCGGGACGCCAGGTGTGCCGGCCCGCGGAGGGTAGCCGTGGCAAGCGGACCGGCTCGCTCGCCAGGCAGCCGGCGACCGCGTCCAGCCCGTCGTCGCGAGCGTGCGTCAACCCGGGACGCCAGTCGCGCATCTCCTGCACGAAGGAGGTGGCAAACACGCTGTCATGGGCGTGCAACGCCCCGGCGGCGAGCGGCGCGTCGAAAGCCTCCAGAATGCGGAGATCCTTGGGCCGACGGCTGGTAACCTCGCGCACCGCCGCGGGCACGCCGGCAGCCGCCAACTCCCGGCGCAACAGACCGGGCAGGAAGCGGCCGACGCCGTTCACCTCCAGGCTGATCGACGGCAGGTAGAGGTCGCGCGCGAACGCGGTGGCCTGGCGACACAACTGGGTCGCCTCGTCGAGCTCCCCGGCGGTCGCTGGGTCGTGGGTCAGATAGGCCACACGGTGCAGGAAGGCGTTGCCGGCCGCATCCAGGAACACCGCTGCGATCACGCTGGCGTCGCCCCGCCCCGGCGCGCCGTAAGCCGGGTCCCACCAGCAGGCGGCGGCGACCAGCCGGTCGCCCATCAGGGTCAAGACCGCCTCGTCGTTCCCCTCGGCGTAGTCAAGCTCCGCCGAATAGCGGCGCAGACGCGCGGGATCGAGCCGGCCTTCGGCGACGTTGACCGGCTGCAGCAGCATCTGGCTGGCGAAACTGTTGGGCCCGCTGCGCTGGGCCAGCTCGCGGATCGCCTCCTTGGAAAAGCGCTCCGGCCAGGCGGGCGTGCCCTGGGCGTCCTGGATCGGCACGGTGAGGCGGGCGAAGCCATCCAGAAAGGCCCGCGTCTCGCCCACTTCCTCGCGCGGCCCCTCGGCATAGATCGTGAAATAGGTGTGCGGCGTGCCGACGTAGAGCTGCAACCCGCCAGGCACCAGCAGGTAATCGATCTCGCCCAGCCGACGGCGCAGCTCGGCGCGCTTGTCGGGCGTATCGCAGGTGTTCGGCACCTCGACGTCGTCGCAGATCACCACGTCCGCGCGGCTGCCGGTGACGTTTGCCGTGACCCCACGGGCGAGCATGCTGGGATCGCGCAACACGCCAGGGCGTTCGACCGTGAAGCGGTCGGCCGCCCATTCCTGTGCCCGCTGCGGCCGCAGGCCGGCGAGGAAGGGATGCCGCTCGACGATACCGCGCACGTTGCGCACCATCTTGACCGCCAGCGCCTGTTCGGCCGCCAGCACCAGGATGCGCAGGTCGGGCATCCGCCCCAGCAGCCAGGCGCAGAATAGCCCGACCAGCGAGGATTTACCCGCCGACCGGAAAGCCTGAAGCAGCAGCCGCGTTTCGCCGCGCTGCCAGCACGCTTCCAGCCAGCGCGCGATGCGCAGGTGCACCGCTGCCGTCCGCAGGCCCTGCTGACGGTCCCAGACCCAAACGAACTCGCCGAACCCGGGCACACGCGCGCCCGCCCGACGATCCAGGCGGGTCACCGCGCGGCCTCGATTTTGCCCAGCGCCGTGCGCGCCTCACGCAGCAGATGCGTAAGGCGTTCCGTCTCCGCACGATCGCCGGCCGAACCGGACGTGCCCGATTCAGCCGCCAATTCGGCACTGACGCCGGCTTCCGCCCAGCGCAGCAGCTTGATCAACGCGTCCAGATGCGCCAGCGCCGCCTTGCCCGCGCTTTGCCGCGCGGTGAACTCCTTGTCGCCCGCGGCCTCCGGCGGTGGGCTGTCGGTGTGGTCCTGGTAGCCCTGGAGCACCCGTTCGGCGATCCCAGGCAGGGTTTCGAGCAGCCGCAGCTGCAAACGTCGGGTGGCCTCGCTCAAACCGGTCTCCCGATGGGCCTCGCGGCCATGGTGGGTCGTGCAGAGAAGTGGCCGCTCGTGGCTCAGGCGGTGAGCGCGCACATCTCGCCATCCGCCAAGCGACGTGGATAAGCGAGCAGCCGACGGAGGTGTCCCTGCCAAGGCGTGTCGGCATGGTTGCGACCGATCCGAACGGTCGTTGCCCCAACCGGCTCGGCGATGCTGTCGGCTGCGGCCTTCGCGCCGTCGACGAACAGGGCCCGCGCACCGCCGCCAATCGTGATGCCGAAGGTGTGTGTCGCCCCGTCAGCCCAGCCGGCGAGCAGGCCATCGATATTGCCCTGGCTGGCCCACCGGACTTCGCGAACAGCATTACGCGCGTTTGATCGCCGGCGTAGTAGAGGTCGTGGCGGTTGGCGTCCGTACCGTCATCCAGGCTGAACAGCCGCAATATCCCGGTTGCCGGCACATCGCTCAGGTGTGCTTCGATCACGAAGCTCATGCCGGCCGGATCGTACCAGGCGGTGTCGTCCAGCGTGATCAGATCGGCCGCCCGGCTGGCCGGACCGCTAGGCGGCGTTGCGATCGGGCTGGTCGCGCTCGCCCCAGCCTCGCACTGCACGGCCGTCGGTGCGCCGGCCATCGTGAAGGTTACGGCCCTGCTGGTGGTCAAGGTGAAGGTCACGGGCGTACCTTGCCGTGCCGTGCCACTGGGTCCGCCGGACAGGGTACAAGTCCCACCGCCACGCACCGACAGCGTGTAGGTCCCGGGGGCAAGCGTGCGTGTCTGCGTCGCCGGGTTGAAACTGTCGTGCAGCAAGTTGGTCCGCGCGCCCTCGCACAGCAGGCCCAACGGTTCGCCAGTCGCGGGATCGTGGTCAAACCGTGGTGTGTTGGCCGGCACAGGCACGAGCTGCCCCTTGGCGTCGGTCACGTGCGCGGTGCCGCTGCGGATGACCGACAAGGCGTCAGCCCCCGCGCCCAGCGTGGCGTCGAGGCCGAACACCGGCATCACCGCGACCGACGGCACACGCGCGGCGACCCGGGCGCGCACCGCAACCAGATCAGCGCGGCGGCGTTCGGCGGCCATGCTGGCCTGCGCCGCCTTGGCAGCCCAGGCGTGCGCACTTGCCGCAGCCTGCTGGGCCACAGCTGCCCCGCTAGCGGCGCTGGTCGCGCTGGCCGCCGCCACCCTCTCCGACTGGCCAGCGCTGTGTGCACTGTCTGCTGCCTGCGCGGCGGCCCGGGCGCTGCCGGTCACCACGCTGGGGCGGCCGGCGGCATCGAAGCCGAGCACGGCGTCCGCTCGGGCGTCCGCAGGCGGCAGGATCAGGGCGGTGTCCGCGTCCTCCGGGGCGCGCTTGAGCGCCTGCCCCGTCAGCGCCTCGAGCTGTTGCAGCAGCATCGTCAGGCGGTCGAGTTCGGCGTTAATCGCACTGGCGCGGAACTCGCCAGCCTCCAGAAAGTCGGTCGTCCGCGTGATCGCCATGTCGCGGAACAGCGTCAGGGTCCGACCGGCAGCCGGCGGCGTGGCGCAGGTGACACGGCCGCCGGCCTCGTTGCCGACACCACGCACGGTGACACCGGTCGGCGTGGTGCCATCGTCCAGCACCAGCACGAGGTCGTCGGCCGCCAGAATCAGGAAGGGATAGGTAAAGACCGTCTGCACGCCGTCGCAGGCGTACTGCACATACGGTCGCGCATCCGCGACCCGGACGTCGGGCATGGGGGCCTCCGATCAGAAAGAAAGCGGGCGACGCGCGGCCAGGGCTCAGGCGCGCGGTTCGAGTTGCATTTCCAGCCCCAGCATCGCGCGCCGGCGACGGTTCTCCGCCTCTAGCAGGTTCTGCGCGTGGCGCTTGTCCTGCGCGTCCAGCCGGATCTGGTAGCGGGTTTCGTCATGCGCGCCCGACGCCTGGCTGCGGTCGATCAGGTTGCGCTGAATCGCCTTGGCCGTGCCGCCGCCGGTAATGCCGGCCGACGCCGCGCTTGCCCGCGCGCTGGCCTGCGCCGCCGCCAGTTCCTGGGCCCGCGTCTCCCGCGCTTCCGCCCGCGCCTCCAACGTATCCAGGCGCTCGCGGACCAATCCGGGATCGGCCTCGAACGCCGGCAACTCGGCTTCGTAGATCTCGCGCGCCCGTTGGGTCCGCGCGCGTTCCAGCGCCAATTCGCGCTCGAAGGCTTCCTGCTCCATCCGGCGCTGGTGTGCCTGTTCCTCGCGGGCCTGCTGGCGTTCCCAGGCACGCTGCTGACGGGCAGCCTCCAATTGCGCGGCACGGTCGGCACGGGCTTGCCGCGCATCCGCCTGGCTGCTGGCGTAATTGACGGCGCCGCCGACGACGGCGGGCACGACGGACTGAAAACCGGCCATTAATCGTTCACCTTGATTTCGGTTGTCACGGAGAGAAGCGTGAACGCCAGCGGCGCGCCGTCGGCGATCCGCCACAGCGGCGTCGTCCCGGCCGGCCGCCAGCCCAGGGCACGCACCGGCTTGTCGCCCGAGAACGGCGCGACGGGTGCATCCAGAAGATCGCTGCCCAGGAGCTGGAAGGGTGCCGGCTGACTGCCGTCCCCGGTATCGACCGACAGGCTCTGGGTATCGAGCAGCCGGAAGGTCGCCTCGATCAGCCGGACCTTGATGCCATGGCCGGTGCCGATCGCGTTGCTGACCAACGGGGGCAGCGGCTCCACCACATGGCTGTAGGGCAGCCCGGCGGCGAGCTGCGAGGCTGGCGCGTCCAGCACAACCGCGCCGCCCGAAACGGTTCGCGGCGCCTGCACCACGCCATCGGCGACGACGGCAACGGTCTGCCCCTCCAAATGGTCGAGCCCCGACCAGATGGCGGTTGGCGGGTCGGCTGTGCCGACCAAAGCGGCATCCAGGGTCACGGCCGCCTCCAGCACCTCCAGAAAGGTGCCGCCGTCGCGTTCCACGACGAGGTAGACGTACGGGTCGATCACCGCGATCGCCCCCACCCGCCCCTCGGTCGTCAGGCGCGACCAAGCGGTGACCTGCTCGCTGCGGTACTGGGTCAAAACCGCGAGGCTACCGTCACCCTGAACGCAGTACAGCAGCCGCTTGGACGGCTGATAATCCAGCTCGATCACATCGGTGACCATATGCTTGGCGAGCAGGGTCAGGTCGTCGCTTAGATAGGCGCTCTCGACCTCGGAGTAGCTGAACTCGTTCACCCGGTCGCCGGTCCGACCGACGAACACGGTCGCTCCATCGATCACCTTGGGGGCGGTGTAGCGGTCGCTGCGCGAGCCGACCCGGGTCTGGCGCTTCACCTGCACGCTGGTCGGGGTCAGGGGATCGCCGGTGACCCGCCACTCACCGCCGCTGGTGAATACCTGCAGATCGCGCCCGGACAGCAGGCCGCGCACCGCATTGACCTGATCGCTCAGCAGCTCGAAATCGATCGCCTCGTCGTCGAGCCCTGTGCCGGGATCGAAATTGAACAGATCGTCCGTCTTCGACAGGAATATCCGGTTCGGCAGCCTGCCCCCACCGCCCAGCACCAGCCGGTTCTGGTGAAACGCCGCCACCGCTGGCCAGCCGTTGGCGAGCGAATAGGCGCTTTCACTCCAGTCCGCCGTTGCCTCGTCCGAGCCCAGGTCGACGCGGATATCGCAATCGACGTTACGCGCATCCTGCACGGCCGTGATCAGCGCCTCGCCGCCGTGCAGACGCAGGCGGGCGCCCAGGTGATCGGCGGTAAAGGCCGGCGCGCTGGCGACGAACCGAACGTCGCTGCCACTGGTCGCGGCCGGCGCCAGCATGATGTCGGGCGCGGCGACCTTGGCGTGGGGAACCATGTTGCGCGGGCCGATCTGGGCAAACTTCATTTGCTGGATCGACCAGCTTCCGGCCCCGTCGCGGGTGATCAGCCGCGGCACGGACGTCGGATGGGTCACGATCAGCGTGTCCGCGCTCTGCACCCAGGCAAGCTCGGGCAGCGTGCCCTGCTGCCAGGGGGCCGCGAGATTGCCGACGATCAGCAGGCCGTCCTGGTAGACGTCGATGCGGTAGTCGGAGAACGCCAGGACATAGACCTGGTCGACCGAGAACTCGAACGGGACCAGCCGCGCGGACCCCGGCAGTTCAGCCAGGAACTGCAGACCGGGACGGCGCGACACCCCGCCGGTCGGATGCAGGGTCACGTTGGTCAATTCGCGCGCGCCGTTCTCGTAGGCGCGCAGATCGCCGCGGCCGAGCAGCAGCGGATCCAGTTCGCCGCCGGTGAAGTTGGTCTTGTAGACGTGCCGGCGGGTCATGCTCCGCGTGCCTCGATCAGCGGGAAGTCCTCGATCGCCGCCGGAGTCTCCTGCTGCGCGTCGATCTGCCGGGCACGCTGGAACGCCTGTTCGGCCAAGCGGCCCAACGCCTCCGCCCGGCTGGTGCTTTCGGTGATCGGCAGGCAGAACTCGGCTGCCAGGCGTGCCACCAGCGCCTGGTCGAAAAACGGCGGGAAGTCCGCCTCGCGTGGGCGGTAGAGATAGGTCAGGACCAGTTGATCGACGTCGGCATGCACCCGCCGCTCGGCGATCCGGTAGCTGACGCCCCGCCCGCGTGCCGCCGTGCCGGCGGAAAGCGCGCGCAGGAAATCCGGCGGCAGCTGGAAGGCGTGCGCGAAGTCGGCAACCGGCTGCGCGCTCAGCCGCGGCAGCCGGGCCTGGACGGTGGCGAAGCTCCAGGGATGCGCAGACAGGAGCGCATCCCGCAGCCCGCCATAGAGTGTGCGGCAGACCTGCGCCTGTGCGCTGGTCTCTTGAAAACTGGCGATCGGCTGGGCGCCCAGCGCGATCAACGCGCGCGCACACAGCTGGACGGCGGAAGACGCCATGAACGGGGGTCCTTCGGGTGGGAAACGATCGGTCGTCGACGCCCGGATGGGAATCGGCCCTCCCCGAGGCAGCCACCAAGGGGAGGGCCTGCTCTGGCGCTAAGTGCCGCGCGCGGCGAGCGCCGTCATATCGGCGGCGTCGACCGTGCCGGCAGCGTTCGACCGGATCAGGAACAGACCGGCGGCGGGGAGAGCGTCGGTATCGACATTGGCGATCACGATGTCGCCGACGCGCAGCATCTCGGCGGCGGCGTCGAAATAGCCGGCGCTGTCGACAGTCGCGGGCGCGTCGACGGTGGTGTAATGCCACAGCGTGAAGCTGTTGGCGTAAGCGAGGACGCTCAGGTTACGGGCCTGGAATGCCATCGACCGGGTCTCCCTAGGCTTCCAGGCAGCGCATGGTGACGACGCCCTCGGCGTCGATCAGGCAGGCGCCCTGGCTCATCATGTTGTTGACGAAGTGTGCCGCGCGGTCGCCGTGCCAGGAGATGTCGCTGGTCACGTCCGCGCCGGAGGCGTGGCCAACCGCGGTCTTGTGGTACCAGTGGCACAGCCGCACACCGCCCGCCGCGCTCAGCCCGGAATGCGGGATCCACAGCGTGCCCAGCCAACGCTTGGCCTGCGTGCCCTTCCAGGGCAACTCGTCCGCGCCGACGTAATCGGCGTTGGCGAACTCCTGGATATCCAGCAGCTCCGACCACTGCTTCCAGCCGATCACGGCGAAGCGCTCGCCGTCGTCCGGCACGTCCGCGCCGCCCAGCATCTCGAAAGCGGTCAGGATCTTGGCCTTGGTCAGGCCGTCGCTGTCGCCGCCGGCAACGTTGGCGGACGCGTCGAGCCCAGCGATGATCAGCTCGTCCGTCTTGCGACCAAGCGCATAGGCGCCGGCGTTGGCGACCACCATGCGCTCGTCGATGTTGACCTTCAGCTCGTCCAGCTTGTCGACCCAATCGCCGGCGTAATAATCGGCGAGCTGGCAGTCGACCGGCGTGTGGTCGAGCGACATCACCGGCACCTTGCCGTGCCGGGCCTTGGTCGAGGCGGCGCCCTTGCCGACCTTCTGGAAGGTCGTGGTGGCGCCCTTGATGTTGGACTTGGAGCGCACCGTCTGGCGCAGCTTCGAACCCTGACGCTGGTAGGCCGTGTGCACCTCGCTCTGGAAGTGCTTGATGAAGGCCTGATCGACCTGTTGGGACATGGTCTGTCGGTCTCTCTATGCGGTTGTCGGGTGGGGTCGACACACGCAAAACGGTTGTCGCCGGATTGGCGGCCGGTCGCGCGGGCGCACAGCACCGGCCCGCGAGCGCAAAAGCGGCGCGGGTTGTCGGCAAGCGTGCGGGAAACTGGTCATGCAGCGCGGGCAGAAGCCGGCGCTTGGATAAAACAGATGACAGACAGCAAAACGCCCAGGAGCTTTAGGCTCCTGGGCGTTTCAGAACGGCGATTGTGACCGATGCCGAACCACGGTTGTTCAGCCGGTCAGACATGCAGATTGTACCCCGGGTGTGTCTACTCCGCCGCCGCGATCCGCGCAGGCACCTGGAGATCGCGACGCAACTCCTCCTCGACCTCCGAAGCCAGACGCATCTGCTTCTGCGACACGGAGGCGTACGTTCCGCGGCCGTTGCGATAGGTATCGCCGGCGCGGTCACTCAGTTGCTCAAGAATTTCGCGGCTGTACATCGTTCAGCCCTTTCTCGGCTCTGCAAGCCGTCAAACTAGACACCTAGGCTACGTACGTACGGAACTGAGTGCAATCTTTTCGCGCACGAACACCCAGCGGCTGCGGCCCTGGTCGTCTACGTAGCTATCGTGCAGACGATATCCAATCCCGCACACGACATCCGATATCCTTCTATATTTCGTTAGCGCTCTTTCAGGCAGATGAACATCGAACGTCGACATCGTGATCGCATCCGCGTTCGCCGTACGAACCAATTGGCGCGTTGCCTTCAGAATCAGCGACAAAACCACGGGACGATCGTCTTCCGAGATAATCCGGTTCGCCGTTTCGCGATCAAACGCAGGTGCGCTGACGATGAAGTCGTTATCCACCTCCTTCTCGACCAGGCCGAACCGCAGATCGTAAAGACTTTGCACATCGGGATCGCCACCAGGCAGTTCGTGCGTCATGTCGATCAAACTGACCGACATCAGGTGAAGTTTACCGACCTTCGGCGTTCCCTCCGGCCCCTCGCCCCATTCGGCAGCCACGACGAACTCCTGGACGATATCGCCCATCGCCTCATAGATGATGTCCTTTTCCGAAAAGTCGGTTTGGATGTGAGGCTTCAAGAACACGCCGACCTCCAGGATGACCCGGTTAGCGAGTTCTAGATAAGCGCATTACACCTATCAAGTGACGGCGGAAGGCTGCGCGGACGCGTGGCGCCGACCCGCATGGCGCACCGGGCCGGGGAGGGAAACCCGGGGCGCGCGGCCGACACCTTCGGGCAGCCAGCGGCCTTCCGCCGTCCACGGCCGCGCTCGAGCGGTTCCCGTCAGGAATACGAGATCCGCGAGGCGCCGGCCGCTATCCCGGTGCAAACGGCGACGGTCCAGCGGCTATCCGCCGGGCTGTCCGGAGAACAGGCGCTGGAAGCCGGCCTGCACCTTGGCGACCGTGGCGGGATCACGCTGGCGCCAGTACTTCGGATCGGCCATCAGACGCTTCAGGTCGTCCTCGCTCAGCTCGGGGGCGGCGTCGCCGCCGGCGCCAAGGCCCGGTTCGCCGTTGGCCATCATGCGGTGCATCGCCAGGACGCCCTCGTAGGTGGTCGACAGCGCCTCGAACACTTCGCCCGGCAGGTTCTTGCGGCCCCAGGCGCCGAGCGCGCCGGCGACCTCGCGCCACTTCTCCGGCCCACCGAACTGCGCCACCAGGCGCTCCAGCTGACGCTCCGCCTCGAACTCGCCGGCCAGCTCCTGGATCGCCGGCAACATCCGCTCGGCCGCGAGGTCGTAAACCAGCTGTGCCTGCTCGGGCGTGAAGCCGGCGGCGTGGAGCTGGGCGTTGACCTCCGGATCGGGCTGGATCATCGGGTGCGGCGGCTCGACCGGATAGCCCTCCGGCGTGTCCGGCACGCCCACCGCCCGGCGGAAGGTGCCGGCCGTCTCCGGCGGGCTGTCGGCGCGCGGCACCTCGACCATCTGCGCCAGCTTGCGTTCCAGCTCCAGGTAGGAGCGCAGCAACGCCTCCGTGCGCAGGTCGCCGGTCTCGGGATCGCGGAACTTGTCGGGCACCTTCGGGCTGTCGGGGATCCGGCTACGGGCAGCCTTCGGCGGCGTGCGGTCGGACACAGCCGGCGTCGGACCAGCGGCAAGCAGGCTGTCGGTCATGCGGGTCGATCCTTGTGCGAGAGGTGAAAAACATGCGGGACCGCAGCGACCTCAGTCGCCGGCGCGCCCTCGGCGGATCAGGGCGAGCAGGTTGGCGGCCAGGCGGCGCTGGCCTTCCAGGTCGCGCAACGCGGCCTCGCCCACTTCGGGCGCCAGCACGCGTTCGAAGGTGATCCGGCGCAGGTGATCAAGCGCGAGCGCCCCATCAGCCCCGGCGAAGCAGCGAGCGAAGGCGCGCGCGACCGCTTCGCCGTCGGGCCGGTCGCTTTCGGGCGTTGCGCTCACAGGCGCTCTGGGCAGGGCGGCGTCAGACATCCCCGCCCTCCCCTGATTCTCCGTCGGCCGGCGCTTGCGGGCGGATCAGCTCGGCCGGGACGCCCATCGTCTCGCCGATCCAGCGGGCGGCGCCAGCGAGGTCGACGGTCGACAGCCCCGCCTCACCCAATGCCGCCGCCCGCTCGATCCAGCCAACGGTATTGGCAACGTCCTTCTGCGCCTGCAGCTGCGCCAGCGGCGCGCGCAGTTGCAGTTGCACCGTCCGGCCATCCAGGCCGATCTCGTCGATCTCCCCGCGCCGGGACAGGATCGCGAGCGCCCGGGCGACCAGCGGCGTTAGCAATTCCGCCTGCAGCCGGCCATAGGTCGCGCCCAGCACACGGGCGGTCTCCTGGCTGCGTTCCAGCACCTCGGTCGCGGTCATCTGCGCGCTGGCTGGTTGACCGAGCTGGCCGGTCAGGAGCGTCCGGCGGATGCGCTCGCGCAGGTCGGAAAGCACCAGTTCCGAGACATCGAACTGCCCGGGCGCGGCAAGCGGCGTCAGCCCGCTGGAGCCGACCGCCTTGGGGATGATCGTGCCCGGCACCAGCCGCACGGTCGCCGGGTTGAGCACGCCGTCGTCGTCCGCCTGCCAGATGCCGGTCACCGCGATCGACGCGTTCTTCAGCGTCAACTCGACCACCTTGTTGGCCGTGCGGATGTCCGGCAGCGCCCGCATCACGGGCGAGCGGCCGTAGACCTCCCCCGGCGCCTTCATCCAGCGGAAATTGATGAACGGCGAGCGGCCGAACCGCCCTTCCGCCAGCACGCGTGGCCCCGTGCCGCCAGCCGCATCGTCCAGCACGGCGACGTAGTCGTAGGCGCTGCCGTCCGGCAGCACCGCCTCCACGACCGGAAAGCGCTGCGCCGCATCGCCGGACACATCCGCCAACGCGGCTTCGGGCACCTGCGCGCGACCGAACCGGCGGATCAGTTGCGCAGTGGTCAGGTCGCTGCGGCGGAAGGTGACGTCGAGCTGCCCGTCCGGCCCCTCCTCCAGCACCGCCTCGCGCAGCGGCACGGCGCTGAAGCGAAAAGCGCTGGACGCGCCAAGGGCCGCTTCCTCGAACGACAGACACGCAGTGCCCAGCACGACCAGATCGAGGAAGCACTGGTGCATCTCAACCGCGAAGTTGGAGCGGTCGAAATGTCCTTGGAGCACCGCCTCCGCATCCGCCAGGCGCGGCGCGAGACGCGCGGCTTCATCCGCGTCCAGGGCGGTACCGGGCACCAGGCCGATCCAGCGCGACCAGGGCGGTGTCAACTCGGCCAGCAGGCTGGCGGCGAGCTGCTCCGCCGCGTCGCCGGCCGTGGCGTCGAAGATCCGTTCGGCGGCGCGCTGACCGGGGTCCGCCGGCGCGACCGCGCCATCGCGCTGCGGCAGCGTATAGGCAACGCAATCGCGCCAATGGCCGTCCCAGGATGCGCGACGGTCGCGCGCCCGCTGATAACGCGCAAGCAGGGCCGCCGGGTCGTATTTCGGCGCGGGCGGCGAGGCCGGTTCCGGCGACACGGCCGGATCGCGAACGGCCACGGAGGGTGGGGACATACGGCTACTCTCCCAACAGGGTCTTGCGCGTCGGCCGGTCCAGCCGCTCGGTCAGGACGCCGGTGCGCCCGGTCCGGATCAGCCCGACGTTCCGGCGCACCGGGGCGCTGCGATGCGGCGCATTGGCCGGCTCAGGCTCAGGCTGCGGCGGCTCGACCTTAGGCGTCGGGTCGCGCGTTGGAGGGCGGCTGGGTGTTGGTTCAGGTCGTTTCGGCTTCGGCGGCGGCGAAACGGGCCGATGCACTGGCGCCGGGGCTGGCGGCCGCGAGACCGGCGCCGTCGGTGCAGGGGGTGGAGGCGATGGCGGACTGGGGAAGAAGATACCCATGCGGCTCCTCGCGGCTGTCGCGTCCGGCAATCCGGGTGGCCCTATCACGCGCACAAAAAAGCGCCGCCCGCGGGGCATCGCGGACGGCGCTTCGGTTGGGACGCACTTCTGGCGTGTGCAGTTATGTTTATAATCCTATAACGGGAGCCATGTCAAGGACTTTTTTCTCTACTCGTGTCAGGTGCCGGAAAAGCTGCCAGGGCGTGACCACGCACCGGGCGCGGATGCCAAGCGCACGCTTCACCGCCTCGACGCAGGTGAACGGCGCCCAGGGGGCGGCCCGGCGGGCCGGCGCCACCGGGCGCACCGGGACCGGCAGCAGGCCGTGCGCCAGGAACCAGGCGACCGGATCGATCGGTCCGGACACGACGGCGAAGCGGGTGACGTGCGCCATCGGATCGACCAGCAACCAGCCGCCCGACGGCTGCGCCAGGGCCACCAGGCAGTGCCGGAACCCAGGCTTGAGCAGACGCAGCCACCACAGCTCGGCGCCCCCGGAGAAAGCGACCACGGCAACCGCCGGCATTCCAGACTGCGGCGATTCCGCGACCGGCACCGGCTGCGGGCCTGCCAGCGGCGCGCTCACGCCACGATCCCCTTGGCGCGCAAGGCCGGTGTCAACTCGCCCAACGCTTCACCCCACAAGTGGGCGGCGCGCCGCTCGCGCCGGCTGTCCGGGTCGGGCGGCAGCAAACGCCGGCCATAGTCCGCCAGCACGTGCAAATGCTCTGGCAACAGCCGGCGGCGGCGGTACAGCCGGTCGACCACGGCAAGTACGTCCAATGGTTCGCAGGGACGGGCCACCAGCCCCGCCCGCGCGCCGACCCGGGCCCCGTCGAGTTGCGCCAACCGGCACTGCACGTACCAGAACCAAGCCGTCTCCGCGTCGGCGAACGGCTCACCCAACTGCTCGGTCGCAGGACGCGGAACGAAACGATCTCGGCTCATCTGCACTCTCCCTTAGGTTGCATTCTTGCGCGCATCGCGCTAAGAACATATGCAGAACATACCCGTCCGCGAATCCGTTTCAAATGGTAATTATGCTTATTTTCCTAATGCGCGTCGCAACCCCGTATAAGACAATGTTCCCATGTTGCGACACGGGGACATCTGGCGCGCGATCGACCGCCTGGCCGAGGCGCACGGCCTGTCGGCCAGCGGACTGGCCCGCCGGGCCGGGCTGGATGCGACCACCTTCAACAAGTCCAAACGGATGACCGCGCAGGGCAAGCCGCGCTGGCCCAGCACGGAATCGGTCGCCAAGGTTTTACGCGCCACCAACACCTCGCTGGCGGAGTTCGTGGCCCTGCTGGGCGACGCGGGGGCCCAAGCGCTGGCCCAGCGGATTCCGGTGATCGGCCACGCCCAGGCGGGACAGCAGGGCTTCTTCGACGACGCCGGCTTTCCCGTCGGCACCGGCTGGGACGAGGTCTTGTTCCCGCACGTCGGCGATCCGCACGCCTACGCGCTCGAGGTCAGCGGGGACTCGATGGAACCGGTCTATCGCGACGGCGACCTGATCGTGGTCTCGCCGCAGGCCACCGTGCGCCGCGGCGACCGCGTGGTGGTCAAGACGACCGAGGGCGAGGTGATGGCCAAACAACTGGTCCGCCAGACCGCCAGCCGGATCGAACTCGCCTCCCTCAACGCCAGCCACGAAGACCGCACAGTGCCACTGGAAGAAGTGGCGTTCATGGCCCGGATCGTCTGGGCGAGCCAGTAAATTAGGTTATGAGGCGCACGCTGCGCCGCCCCGCCCTACCCCTGGCTCAGGTCCTCGCCCGCCAGCGCGCGGTCGAGCAGGGTCTTGAACTCACCCAGCCCGTAGAGCGCGATGAAGGAGCCCATGCGTGGGCCCTGCTGCTGGCCGAGCAGGATCTCGTAGAGCGCCTTGAACCAGTCGCGCAGCTTCTCGAAGCCGTGCGCCTTGCCGGACTCGTAGACCTCCGTCTGGATCGCCTCGGCCTCGGCGTCCGCCGGCAGCGCGTCCAGGCGCTGGCGCAGGTCCTCTAGCGCCGCGCGCTCGGCGTCGGTGGGCGCGCGGTAGCGCTTATGGGGCTTCACGAAGTCCTGGTAGTAGCGGATCGCGTGATCGACCAGCTTGTCCAGGATCGGGGTCGCCTGCGGTCCCGCATCGGGCACGTAGCGGGTGATGAAGCCCCAGAGGACGGTGCGGTCATCGGTGTTGGTCGCGCTCGCCAGGTTGAGCAGGATCGAGAACGACAGGCCGCTCTCGCTCGCCGGCGGGTTGCCGCCGTGGACGTGCCAGACCGGGTTCTCCAGCCGCTCCTGCGCCGACTGCGCGTCGAACTTGCGCAGGAAGGTCAGGTACTCGTCGACCGCCTTGGGAATGACGTCGAAGTAGAGCTTCTTCGCCGAGCCCGGCTTCTGGAACATGTACAGGCCGAGGCTGTCCGACGGCGCATAGGTCAGCCACTCGTCGACGCTGAGCCCGTTGCCCTTGGACTTGGAGATCTTCTCGCCGTTGTCGTCCAGGAACAGCTCGTAGTGGAAGCCCTCCGGCGGCCGGCCGCCCCAGAGCTTGACCAGCTGACCGCCGATCTTGGCGCTGTCGATCAGATCCTTGCCCGACATCTCGTAGTCGACGTCGAGCGCGAACCAGCGCATCGCCCAGTCGGGCTTCCACTGCAGCTTCGCGTGTCCACCGGTGACCGGCTGGGTGATCCGTTCGCCGTCCTCGTCCGCGAAGGTGATCGTCCCGGCCTCCGGGTCCCGGTCCAGCAGCGGCACCTGCAACACCTTACCGCTCTTGGGGCTGACCGGCAGGAACGGGCTGTAGGTCTGCTGGCGCTCCTTGCCCAGGGTGGGCAGCATCACCGCCATGACCTCGTCGTAGTGGCGCAGCACGGTGAGCAACGCCTGGTCGAACCGGCCACTGGTGTAGCAGTCGGTCGCCGAGACGAACTCGTAGTCGAAGCCGAAGAAGTCGAGGAAACCCTGCAGACGGGCGTTGTTGTGGTGGCCGAAGCTTTCGTGCGTACCGAAAGGGTCGGGAATCCGGGTCAGCGGCTTGCCCAGGTGTTCGCGCACCGCGTCCTGGTTGGGGATGTTGTCCGGGACCTTGCGCAGCCCGTCCATATCGTCGGAAAAGCAGACCAGACGGGTGGGCACGTCGCTCATCGCCTGGAAGGCGCGGCGGACCATGGTGGTGCGCGCCACCTCCCCGAACGTGCCGATGTGCGGCAGGCCGGAAGGACCATAGCCGGTCTCGAACAGCACATGCCCTTTCTCGGGCGTTTTGTGCCCGATCCGCTCCAGCACCTTGCGCGCCTCGGCGAACGGCCAGGCCTTGGCGTTCAGGGCCAGCGCGCGCAGCTCCTCGCGGGAGATGTCATCGCGGCGGTGCAGGGGATCGGCAATCGTCTCGGACACGTCGTTCACTTCCGGGGCTGTTCGGGGATCACCGCGGGCCGCACCCGCGTGCGCGCGGAGGCTAGGCATCGGGGGATGCGGCGTCAATGTGAGGGGTCGTCCCCAGCAGGGGAATCGCATTAGGCCGAGGCCGGCCGGTTCTGGGGTAGCGTAGGCGGGTTTTGACGATTCGAATGTCGGGGACACGAATCCAGAGGAGGTCCCCGTTGTCCTGGTTCGAGTTGACCTTCGCCGAGCTGCCAGATCCGCGGACCGGCAATGCCACGCAGCATGATTTGATGGAGGTGCTGACGATCGCGCTCACGGCGTCGATCGCCGGTGCGCAAAACTGTACCGAGTTCGCGGCTTTCGGTGTCGATCGCAAAGACCTGTTCGACGAGTTCCTGGATCTGAACAACGGCATCCCCAGTCACGACACCTTCTCCCGGGTGTTTCGGCTGTTGGACCCCGAGGCTTTCGCCGAGTGTTTCGGCCGGTTCCTGGAGGAGATGAACCAGGACAGCCGCGGGATCATGGCGATCGATGGCAAGACCCTGCGCCGGTCGTTCGACGCGGCGGCCAACCGGTCGCCACTCGAGGCGGTGACCGCGTTCTCCGCGGAGGGAGGCGTCGTCCTGGGCCAGAAAGGTTTCCGGTCGGGCGACGGCGATAGCGAGATCACGGCGGAGGTGCGAGTGTTTCGGCCGGAGTTGGGCGAGAGACGGCGCGCTGGGCGTGGTTCGACGCGGCGGTGGCGCGACGCGGTCGCTACCGGAGCGGGTGAGCCGGGCGTTCGTCCGGAGGTGGGCAGGTGGGCGCTTCGTCCTGGGCCAGAAAGGTTTCCGGTCGGGCGACGGCGATAGCGAGATCACGGCCGCGCGGGCGCTTCTGGCGTGCCTGGATCTGCGCGGGGTTCTGGTCACCGCGGATGCGATCCACTGCCAGGACGAGACCGTCCGGACGGTGCTGGAGCAGGGCGGCGACTATCTCCTGGCGTTGAAGGACAATCGCCCCGCGTTGCACAGCGAGGTGGCGAAGCTCTTTGAAGCTGCCGAAGGCCACGGCATCGAACCGCTGGTGACGACCGACAAGGGCCACGGGCGGATCGAGGTCCGGCGACACTATGTCAGCCATGATCTCAGCTGGCTCAACGGACCCAAAACCGCCGCAGGGCTGCCAGAGCTACCGCCTGGGCTGGGCTGCCTCGCGATGGTGGAGGCCGAGGTGACACGCAACGGCCAGACCACCATAACGCGGCGCTACTACCTTGGGTCCGCAAAGATGACCGCCCAACGCTTCGCCGAGGCCGTGCGCGGTCATTGGCGGATTGAGAACAGCCTACATTGGGTCCTCGACGAAACCTTCGATGAGGACAGAGCCCGCAACCGGGCCGACAACGCCCCCGAGAACCTCGCTGTGTTGCGCAAGCTGGCCCTCAACTTGCTACGCAACGCGCGACGGGATCTCTCCATCAGCCTGAAACGCAAGCGGGTCGGCTGGTCCAACCAGATCGCCTACGACATCCTCGGCCAAATGCGATAGCCCTGCTTGTCACCCCTTTGAGTCTTGAGAGTCGTCATGTCTGGTCGATATCCGTGGTCCAGCGCCGAGAGTACAGATTCTTGATCTCGGCGGCCTTGGCCTCGGCCTTGCTGGTCACCAGGCACCACGGTTCCTTCATCCCCCTCGCGTGGACGCAGACCACGGCGGGCACCGGCTTGCGAGCCCGGGTGATGCGGGCGTTCGACAGCTTTCGGGCGCGCCCCTGCTTGCCGACCCACTGGGCGCTCTTGCGCGTCTCGCCGTTGGCCGCCTCGACCGTGATGTTGCCGCGGATGCGGATGACATACTCGAAGCCCAGCTCGTCCAGGAAGCCCATGAGCTTGCGGTCGCCGAAGCCGCGATCCGCCAGGACGGTGACCGCCACGTCGGGTGGCAGCACCTCCCAAAGTCGGCGCAAGACGGCATCCTCGTAATCACTCTGGGCGTTTTCGAGCTCGTCCTTCCAGACGGTCAGCCAGATCAGTGGTGTGGACCGGCCGTGGCTGGTGACCAAGCTCGCCACCAGGGTCGCCTGGTCGTCCGCATCGAACTCGGTCCAGTCGATCACCACGGCGATGTCCTGGGCGTTGCCGACCACCTCGGGCACCCAGTCGGCGAACATCTCCCAGACATCGATGGCGGAATTGCTCAGCAGGCGGTCCACCTGCTTGATGGCGTGCTTGGTCGTCAGCTCGCGGGCCTGCGCCAGGGCCTGTCCGATCGTGCAGACCGCCAGCGACGCGCTCTTAATAACGCCCAGCGTCGCCGCGCTGAGGGACTCGATCCGCTTGACGTGGACGTTCTCCCCGAAGACCGAGCCGAGATAGGTGGTCAGCTCCTGGTGACGATCGTCGGTGGGCAATGCGTCGAGCAACACTCCCCTCCGTGCGTAACCGGGAAAGACTCCGCCCGGTTACGACACCGCCCCCGACGCGCTCAAGTCCGCAAAATGCGGGGAGTCCTGAGGTCCGGGACATGATCGACGTGATGACGTCCCTGGCCGCCTGTCTGTAAGGACGTCGATCGGCTCGGCATCGGGCCAAGCGTGCGGTTAAGGCGATGGACGGTGCGGCATGACCCGGACGTTCTGCACGGTCATCCGCGATACGGACGACGAGGCGGTGCTCGGGCCGTGGGCGCGGCACATGGCGTCTCTCCGGCATTGGGCGTTCAAGCAGCAGTATGTGCGCGGTCGGCCGGTCAAGGACGTCAAACGCGATGGCATCGCCCGGTTCGGCGTTTCCGCCCGGCAGTTCAACGGCATCCGGTTCGATCTCGACCAGGCGGTGAACTCCTGGCGGGGGCAGATCGATCACCGGGTGAAAGACCTTGCGGATCAGCTCAAACACGCCGGAAAAGCCGTAACCCGGCTCGAGCGTAAGCTTCAGGACGAGCGGCGAAAGACAGACCCGTCCCGTCGCAAAATCCGCAACGTCCAGTTCGGCTTGCACCAGAAGAAGCGTCGGCAAGCGACCTTGCAGGCCCGTCTCGACGCGGCCCGGGCCGAAGCGCGTCGATCCGTCCCGAAGATCTGCTTTGGCGGCCGTGGGAAACTGCGCCGGGGCGAGATCGGTGAATGGCGTGAGCGACGTACCCGCATGATCACGCTGGTCGGCTCGAAGGATGAGGCGGCCGGCAACCAGACGGTGGAGACCCTCACGGTCCGTCTCCCGGATGCGCTGGGCGGCGGCTTCAAGACGTTGCACGGCGTGCAGTTCCGTTACGGTCAGGCGGAGATGCGCGCCGCCCTGGACCTGGGCGCGGGTATCACGTGGCGTTTTTATCGCCGGGACGACGGCGCCTGGCAGGCCAACGCGACCATCGAGGAACCGGCGCCGGCCGTCACCGCCACGACCCGCGCCGGCACGATAGGGCTGGATCTGAACGTGGAGCACGTGGCGGTGATGGTGGTGGACCGGTACGGCAATGCGGTCGAGCGCTGGTCCGAGCCGTTCCCCACGGCCGGTACGGACACGAACGAAGCCGCGGCGATGATCGGCGATGCGGTGAAGCGGATCGTCGACGCGGCGTGGGCCCGCGGCATGGCTGTGGCGTGCGAGAACCTGGACTTCCAGCAGAAAAAGGCGGGTCTGCACAACGTCTCGAAGCATCATGCCCGGCGCCTGAGCGGGTTCGAGTACACGCAGTTCCACGCCAGGCTGGCCGCCCGCTGGGGGCGCTGCGGGGTGGAGCTTCACGCGGTGAACCCAGCGTACTCATCGCTCATCGGCGAGAAGAAATACGCCCGGGGCTTGAACCTGACGCGCCATCACGCGGCGGCGCTCGTTCTGGCCCGCCGGGCGATGGGATACGGCGAGCGTCTCGTCTGCATGCGCCGTGACGCCCTCGTCTCAGCCGCGCAGCATGAGGCGAGGCACGTATGGCCCCGATGGCGGGGCGCTCGCCCGAGGCGTTCGCGGGAGACGCACCGTCCCACCGCGACGTCGGCGCCCGGACGCACCCGGACCGGGGCGGCTCGCCGGAGCCGGGCCTGCGCGGTGGCCTCGCCACCGGCTGTGTCCACCCGCTCCGACCGGACGTCAGCCGGGGCTGCTGTTCCCCCGGCGAACCCTGTCTGATACGTCAGATACGGGATTCAGGAACGGTTAACCGCGCAGTCTTCTATCTGATTCGCCCGTCACCGTTCGTTCAGCGCGCCCGGCGCAATCAAAGGCGGTTTTCCCGCCGATGCCGAACGTTGCCCGGAGCGGTGATGTTCACGATCGCGCGAAGCACACGGTCGGGGCTTGGGAAAAAGTGAAGGATTTGTGATACAGACTGTTCGCGGAGGGGACCCGAATGAGACGACACGCTGCGCCGCTATGGCTTAGCCGTCGAAAATGACAAGCTCCGCCCCGCGGACGGCCTCAGGTGAAAAGGGGGATAGCCGCGCCGTACACCTGCCCGAAGCGTCCGGTCGGCGCGGCTCACGCGCCGGCGGACACGCTGAACACCAGCTGAGAGCGATGAGGCAACCACAAGAGAGCCATGCCGTGGCTAATAAGCCTATGCCTGCCACCCCCGCCTCGGGGGCGCCAGAGGTAACACCCACCAGCGACCCGTCCCTGGCATACCGCCCTGCCGATTTCGCCAACCTGACCGACGCCCTGGACTACGCAGCCCGGGGTGAGACCGGGCTCAATTTCTACGACCGCCGGGGCCGAGTGGCGACCGTTGTGAGCTACGCCGCGTTGCGGCGGCGCGCACTTGAGGTGGCGCGCGGGCTCCTTGCCCAGGGGCTGGAGCGCGGCGAGCGCGTCGCGCTGGTTGCGGAGATGGCCCCAGCGTTCGCCGTCGGGTTTTTCGCCTGTCAATACGCGGGCCTTCACGCGGTGCCTGTGCCCGCGCAGGCCGGCCTGGGCAACTCGGCGGGTTACGTCGACGGTTTGCGGCGCATCCTTGTTAGTGCGCGCGCCCGGATCGCACTGGGCGGAGAGAGGGACCTCGAACCGCTTAAGGCGGCGGTGGCCGGACTGCAGGTCGGCCGTGTAACCACCGTCGCAGCGCTACTGGACGAGGCCGGTTCGGGGCCTGGGGAAGGCGCGCTGCAGCCGCTCGGCCCGGCGGAGATCAGCCACGTCCAGTACTCCTCGGGCAGCACGCGCGATCCCGTCGGCATACAGATCGATCAGCACGGGTTGATGGCGAACGCCGCACGCGCGGTGCGCGACGGGCTGGCCATCGGCGCCGACGACCGTGCGGTGTCCTGGTTGCCGTTTTACCATGATATGGGCCTCATCGGCTTTCTGGCGATGCCGGTAACCTGTCAGATGTCAGTGGATTATCTGGCGCCGGAGGCGTTCGCCCTGCGGCCCACGTTGTGGCTGGAGCTGATCTCGGCGAACCGCGGCACAGTGGCGTTCAGCCCGACCTTCGGCTACGAGCTCTGCACCCGCCGCGCGCCCGGGCTGAAAGAGCTAGATCTCAGCAGCTGGCGAATCGCGGGGGTTGGTGGCGAGCGCGTGCGCCCGGAAACGCTGGAGGCCTTCGCCGCGACCTTCGCGCCGGCCGGCTTCCACGCGACGGCCTTCACGCCGTCCTACGGGCTGGCGGAAGCGACGCTTGCCGTAAGCTTCCACGCCACGAGGCACGCCCCGGTGGTCGACACGGTGGATGCCACGGCGCTGATGCGGGACGGTGAAGCCCGGCCGGTGTCGGCTGGCGACACCGCGCAGGCATGCCGTTTCGTTGCGTGTGGCCGGCCGCTGACCGACCATCAGGTCCAGATTCGGGACAGCGCCGGGCGCCGTCTTGCCGAGCGCGCGGTGGGCCGGATCTTCGTCGCTGGCCCCAGCCTGATGCGGGGCTACGTCGACAACGATGCGAACAGTGTCGGCGCGCCGCAGCCTGATGGGTGGCCGGACGGCTGGCTGGACACGGGCGATCTCGGCTACCTTGCCGACGGTGCCCTCTACGTCACCGGCCGCCGGAAGGATCTGATCATCGTCAACGGCCGCAACATCCCACCGCAGGACCTGGAGTGGGTTGCTGAACAGGCGGTCGATAGGTTGTCCGACCGCGACACCGCCGCCTTCTCGGTGCTTGATTCGGCGGGGCGGGAAACACCGGTCTTGCTTGCGCAGATTCGCGCACGGGACCCGCAGGTCCGCAAGCGCCTGCGCGAGCGCATCCAGGCCGCGCTGTTCCAGAGCTTAGCTATCACCTGCCGTGTCATACTTGTCCCGCCGCGTAGCTTGCCGTTCACAAGCTCGGGTAAGCTCAGTCGGACCAAGGCGCGCGAGTTGTACCTTTCCGGCAGCTTGGGCAATGCCGGCCCGGCGGCAACAGCTGGCGAGTGAGTGGTGGCACCGTCTGCCGACACCACCGCCGGACCGGGGACTTCCGCCCGGGCGACGCGGGTCGCGGTGACCGGGGCGGGCGGATTTCTCGGGCGGCGCGTCGTCGCCCAGCTGGCTAGGACGGGGTATTCCGTCCGCGCGCTCTACCACAGGCGCGGGCCTGACGGCACTGCGGACGTGGAGCCCGTTCGCGGCAGCCTGGCGGATGCGGAGGCCCTGGACCGACTCGTCGCGGGCTGCGATGCGGTGATCCACTTGGCCGGTCTAGTCGCCGCTGACCGGCCGGGCCGGTTCGACGCGGTCAACCACGCCGGAACCGTCCGGCTGGCCGAGCGCGCGGCCGCCGCACGGGTTGGCCGCTTCCTTTTCGTCTCCAGTCTTGCGGCGCGGCATCCGGCGTTGTCGCCCTACGCGGCAAGCAAGCGCGCCGGAGAGCGGGCGTTGACCGGGCGCATGGATCTGCCGGTCGACGTGCTCCGGCCGCCGGCGGTGTACGGGCCGGGAGACCCGCAGATCCTTATGTTCCTGCGGTTGCTCCGGCTGCGGATCGCCCCGCTTCCCGGTCCGCCCACGGCCCGGGTCTGTCTCATCCACGCCGACGACGCGGCCTCAGCCATCGCCGCCTGGCTCGCGGGCCCGGGCGCGTCCGGGGCGATTTACGAGATCGCCGATGACCGGCCTGACGGCTACAGCTGGCGCGAGCTGATGGAGATAGCCGCATGTGCCTGTGGCGTGCGGCCGTGGTATTTGCGTCTCGGGCGGCCAGCCCTTATCCCGTTGGGGGCACTAGGCGAGGGGGTGGCGCGTCTCACCGGGCGGGCCGCGCCGTTATCGCGCGGCAAGGTGCGCGAGCTGACCCATCCCGATTGGCGGACCGACTGGACGGCCTTTGGCCGGCGAACCGGCTGGGGGCCCACTGTCGAGTTGCGCGCCGGGCTAACCCGGACGGTCGACTGGTACCGGGCGCACGGCTGGCTCTAGGCGAGCCGGCGACCCCGCAACAACTGGAGCCGCAGCCATGACCGAAAATACGGTTGGGACGCCGACCCCGGAGCACCGCGAGATTGTTGAGGCCGTGTGCGCAGAACTGGAAAAACACAACACGACCGGCATTCAACTCCACGAAGATACCGACGTCACCGGCGAACTAGCGATCGACTCGGTCGCCGTGATGGATCTGATGTTCGAATTGGAAGAGCGGTTCGACATCGCGGTGCCATTGAACCAACTGGGGAGTGTACGCACGATCGGGCAGATTGCGGACCTTGTCCGGTCGCAGGCCAAATCCGGGGGGCAGCAAACCGAATGAAAGATCTACTCGCCAAGTTCACCGCCGTCGGGCGCCAGCATGCTGAGCTCTTGGCCCAGGTTGGTAGCGATCCGCTCGGGGTCCGCGTCGATCGCGTGATCGGGCCAACAGAAGCGGAGATTGAGGGCCGTCGCTGCGTGCTCCTGGGCTCCAACAACTACCTGGGGCTGACCTTCGAGCCGACGGCGCTTGAGGGCGCGCACGCCGCCCTCGACGCAGCTGGAACTGGGACCACCGGGTCGCGGGTGGCAAACGGCTCCTACAGTCTGCACCAGGACCTGGAGCGCCAGCTTGCGGCCTTCTTTGGGCGCCGGCACGCGCTGTTGTTCAGCACCGGTTACCAGGCGAATGTCGGCATGCTCTCCGCGATCGCCGGCCGAGACGACACTGTCCTGATCGACTCCGACTGCCACGCCAGCATCTACGACGGCTGCAAACTGAGTGATGCCACGGTCCAGCGCTTCCGCCACAACGACCCGGAGAACCTGGACCGCCGTCTGGCCCGCCTGCAGGCGCCAGGCAACGCGCTGGTGGTGATCGAGGGGATTTACTCAATGCTGGGTGACCGCGCTCCCGTGCGGGAAATCGCCGAGGTCACCCGGCGTCACGGCGCCTATCTTATGGTGGACGAGGCGCATTCCCTGGGCGTGACCGGACCGGGCGCCCGTGGCGTCGCGGCGGAAGCGGGCGTCGCGGACAAGGTCGACTTCATCGTCGGCACCTTTTCCAAGAGTGTGGGCACGATCGGCGGGTTTTGCGCCGCCGACCACGACGCACTGGAAGCGATCCGCCTGTCGGCGCGCGCCTATCTCTTCACCGCATCCCTGCCCCCCGCTGTGGTAGCGTCGGCCAGGTGCACGCTGGAGCGAATGCGTACCGATCCCGGTTTGCGCGACCGGCTGTGGGCCAACGCCGAGATTGTCTACGACGGGCTCGCTCGAATGGGATTTGAGCTCGGGCCGGAGAAGACGCCGGTAATCGCCGTGCGCATGCCGGACACGCAGACCGGCCTCACCACTTGGCGCGACCTGCTGGACGACGGCGTGTACGTAAACCTAGCGCTACCCCCGGCAACCCCGAACGGCAACTGCCTGCTGCGCTGTTCCGTCTGCGCCGCGCACTCAGCCGACCAACTGGACCACGTGCTTGCTGCATTCGCGCGGGTGGCGGACGCGCCCGATTGGCGCGGCACGGCCGCAGAGTAGCGTCTGCGACGGGCGCCGCCCTCAACGCAGCCCGCCGGCCCGGTAGATACGCCACAAAAGCGGCCAGCCGCCGATCAGCGGGTGCCGGCGCTGGAAAGGCGTTGGCCGAACCGCTACGCCGCTGTGCCGCTCGATCTTGGCGCATACGTAATCCACACCGCCGTCGAAGGTAAACGTGGCCTTGATCGCCCGGGCGAGCGACAGCACTTTGCCCGCCGGTCGGGCGACTTGGCTCGCCAGCTGGGCGCGCCCGCGCTGCCAGCGTGTCAGATGCACCCGCACGCGGCCATCATCGCTCAGGGACGCATGCGGCGAGAGGCAGCGGATAGCCGTTGGCGTGCGGGCCGTCAGCGCGGTACCCCCCGCCGCCACGATCGCCCGGGCCCGTGCCGGCGCCTCGCTGCGCAGCTCCCGGGCGTAGGTCTCGGTTAGGCCGGCCTGCCAGAGATCGTGCGGGGTCGTGCGGTCGGGCAAAATGCCTAGAAGCTTGCGGTGAAAGCTCACGGTAGCAGCCGTCAGGGCGTCGAGGATCGCCGACCGGGTCGCCTCGTCGCGGGCGTATATCAGCCGGCACGGCTGGGCGAACCGGGCCCAGATGGAAGGGGTCGCCGACCGCCCAGCGGTCCCACGCGCAAACTGCGTCCAAGTGACCACGGCCACCTTCGCTCCGACGAGTGTCCCGTCTTTGCATACGGTGGTTTCAAGATAGATCACGTTGGGCGGCAGGAGCCGATTAAGGCCGGCCAGTACCGGACCGAAACCGGTCGCGGATGGGGTGTCGACAAGCAGATACAGGTCGATCAAGTCGGCGTGACGCGGCGCCCACAGACTGCTACCGTAGAACAGTACCCCTACCACCTGCTCGCGCCGGCACCGCGCCAGCAGGGCGTCGACCGCCGCGCGAACCTGGGCGTCGACGGCGGTCTCCGCAGCTTCAACCACGAGGGCGCGCAAATCGGTCCACCCCTCGGACATGATCGTAGGCCTCACGCCACGACGAAGCGGAGCGAGCTGTCCGACTGCACCGTAAGGGTGGCGTCGGCCGGACCGTCGAGCGGCTCCCCGTCTAGCACCCAGTCTTCGGTCGCGCTCAGCGCGACCGATCGGCAGCGGCATGCCGCGAACGGTTTCGACTCGATGGCCGTAAAGGACGGCCAAGGGCGCCATAGCGCGGACGGCGCACGCCGCCAGAGGCCTGGGACGTGGGCGTTGATCACCGCCACGCCGACGCCATCGCCGGGCGATACCGGGCGTAAACCGAGCAGCAGCCGTTCAAGGCTGGTGACAATCACGGCGATGCGGGGTGCGGTCGCGCCCGGACTGTCGTTGCAGACGATCCGCACGTCGGCCGGTCGGAGGAGGGGCGTGGTTTTGAGCCCACCACACGCCAGGCGCCAAAGGCTCCAGATCAGGGCGAGCGACCACGCGAGTGGGCCAGCAATGCCGCGGGCATACAGACCGCGCCGCGCGGCTGCCGTTACCCGCGGGATCCCCACGCCGCCGAGGAAGAACCCGTAGGACGGCGGCGCGCCCGCGCTCCGCACCAGAAGCGGACGCCGCGTAACTATTGGCAGCTGGCCGTCGGTCGTGTCCCAGTGTTTGAGCAGGCGTGCAAGAGCGGCCGCGGGCGCGCCTGGGCAGCCGGCATCGCGGGCGATCATGTTGGTGCTGCCGCCGGACAAAACCGCAAGAATCGGCTCGCGAGTGAAAGGCTTGTGCCGGCGCAGCGCGGTCACGACTGCGACCACCGTGCCGTCGCCGCCGTCGATCGCGAGCACGCGAGTGTTCCGCGCCGCGAGGGTGCGCAGCGCGTTGGGAAGTTCCCGTAGCCTCGCCGGTTGTAGATGGTCGATCCCGCGGGCGCGGGTGAGCGCCTCGAGCTCGCGGCGAGCGCGCGTGCGGTTGTTGCCGCTGGCCGGGTTGGACAAGACCGCGATATCGCTCATACTGGTGCCTTGAGCCAAGATGCGACTGGCTGTCCACGGGTGTTCGCCCGCTCCGCTTGCACGGTCCGGAGGAGATGGATGACAGCGGAGGCCAGGATCCATGCGGTCGTGGCCAGGATTCCTAGATCTGGGCGGCCGGCGAGCCAGGCCAGTGTCAGCAGCACGAGGCACGGGTTACGGCGGGCGGTGATTTGTCGGAACCCGGAATCGAACCGTGTCCAGACGAACAACTCAAAGCCGAACCGACGGGTGAAATACCCTTCCGGCAGCCGGCCCAAGACGTAGCCAACGAAAATCGCCGCCACGGTCCAATCGAGCCACGGCTGTGGCAGCGCGTGACCGGTCTCCACCAGCCCGTAAGCCCAGGCCGCGTACCACAGCGGCGGGTGCACAAGATCAATGCCATGGTCGAACAGGTTACCGAACTTCGATGACGACAGGGTAACGCGTGCCAGCTTGCCGTCAACGGTATCGAGGAAGGTCATCAACCAAGCTGCGAGCAACCCCCAACCGTAAGCACTCGTAGCGAACGCCCACAGCGCGGCCAACACCAGTACCGCGCTCAAAAGCGTGACCGCGTTCGGGGTCACGCCCAGGCGGACGCAGCCGCGTGTCGCCCACATCGCCGGTACCGGCCAGACGTGTTTGGTGACGGCGTCCGTTATACCCTTGTAGGCAGCCATGTACACACGCCGCTCCACCGCGCGCTGTGTGGCGCGATCAACTTGCAGGCAGTAGGGGGGCTCGCGCTTACGCAGCTTCCCGCGGTAGGCGTCCCCGGCGTGCTCCGGCGCGCACGGAGTGGTACCGTCCGGTGGCAGGCCTTCGCCTGTCAGCCATGCTCGCGCTTGCTCGGTCTGGCGGGCGGGGACGTGAACGGCCAGGCGCACCGTGCCGTTGTCGGTCGGGCGCTCCAGGCGCGTTCCCGGCTGGTTCAGCAGGGCCGACAGGAGAGGCGTGTCGTACACGACGTCGCCGCGCAGCAGCAGGACGCGCTTGGTCCGGGGGTACGATCCACGTGCCGCCCACGACACGTCCGCCACGCTGAGGCCCTTGAACTGGCGGTGAATCCGCTGTTCCGGTTCGAGCCCCCAAACCTTGACCGGCTCTTCGGACCTCACGACATAAACCGTTACGGCGGAGTTGTTAGGCTCGGTGGTATGTGTCACCAATGAAAATCCCGCCTTGCTTCCGGACATCTGAATGTCGCCGAACGCCCCGATGAGGCTTTTCGCACACATTTCCGATTTGCACCTACCGCCGCTGCCAGCGATCCGGCCGCGCGAATTCACGGGCAAGCGTCTGCTGGGATACGTGGTCTGGCACCGACGGCGCAAGTATGAACATCGCGTCGAGGTGTTAGACGCTTTGCTCCACGAGCTGGCCTGTCAGGCGCCCGATCATGTCGTAATCACCGGCGATCTAACCAACCTCGGCTTGGCCGCGGAGTTTGAGGGCGTTGCGCGCTGGCTCAGACGTCTCGGGCCCACGAGGGCCGTCACCCTGATTCCGGGTAACCACGATGCCTACGTCCAAGCGAGCGAAGAGGCGATGCGATTGGCGTTGCGGCCCTGGCTGCTGGACGACGACGGGGCGGCCGAGTTTCCGCTCCTGCAAGTCCGTGGCGGGGTCGCTTTCATCGGGGTTTCGACGGCGATACCAACGGGCATCGGGCAGGCCCATGGCCGGGTTGGATGCGAGCAGATGTCGCGACTGGCGGCGATTCTCCGCACCGCTTTGGCTCGCGGACTCACACGCGTGGTGGCTTTGCACCATCCACCCCAGTGGGGCGCCGAAAACTGGCGCCGGGGCTTGGACGATGCTTCGGCCTTGCGCGCGATAATCGCCAAGGAGGGCGCGGACTTGGTTCTGCACGGCCATGCCCATGGGCCCCGTCAAGCCGACCTGCCGGGCCCGCACGCGCCTGTCCCGGTTTACGGGGTGGCTTCCGCGTCGTTGCTGAAAAACAGGACGCACCAGACTGGGCACTACCGCCTTTTCCGGCACCGCGCTGGTGGCCACTTCGCCGTCGAGGAGCGATGCTTCGATCCAGCGATCGGGACGTTCACTGCAGCCCGGGTATAAGCCTTGGGTATAAGCCTGCAGCCGCGCGCTTCGAGGCGGCGGCGCTCGCGACGGTGTGAGCCGACAACTGTTTGACATTCACCGACCCGGTATTTACCGAATTCTCCTTAGCGGTCAGCGCCGCCATGGGTCAACGGGGTTTTCATGAAAGCGATCATCCTGAGCGCTGGACAGGGTAAGCGGTGTCTCCCATTGACGAGCGAGACGCCCAAGTGTCTATTGCCGGTCGATCTTGATCACACCATTCTGACGTGGCAAATCTCGGTGCTCACGGCTGCGGGCATTACTGAATGCGTTGTCGTGTCGGGCTTCGAAGCCGGTCGTATTGATGAAGAACTAGCCCGGAAGCGTCTGTCGTCAGCGCGCACGATCTACAATCCCTTCTACGATGTCTCGGACAACCTAGCATCGGTCTGGTGCGCCCTTCCGGAAGCCACGGAGGATTTTCTGCTGATCAACGGCGATACCCTGTTCGCACCGGCCACCGTGCGCCGGTTGTTGGCCTCTCATGCAACGATCACCGTCACGATTTCGCAGAAAGCGCGCTACGATGCCGACGACATGAAGGTGCGAGTGTCCGATGAGTTGGTATGCCAAATCGGCAAGCACCTCAACCCGACCTGTGCGGACGGCGAGGCGATTGGTATGACCCTGTTTCGCGGCTCCGGCCGCGACTGCTTTGCCGAGACCGTGTATCGAAGCTTGCGCCGGCCCGGCGGCCGTGATTTGTGGTACCCAGCCGCGTTAGACGAACTAGCGCGCGGGGACGGGCTGACCGTATCGCATTGTAGTACGGACGCGTGGTGCGAGGTTGATGTGCCAAGCGACCTACAACAGGCCCGCCAGGCCGTGCAGCGTTGGCGCAGCACGGGGGCGCCTCACCTGGCCGCCGTGTCGTGAGCGCCCGGGCCCTGTCGCGCGATCCGGCGGACGAGCGCGAGGTCAGCTGGCGTATCGACATCGATCGCCGCTTCGGGCTGTTCCAGCAAAACCGGCGCAACTCGGCAGCCGATCTGTGCGGAAAGCCGCTCCAGCGCCTGCGCAAGGGTCCAACGGCGCAGAAGATAACCAACCAGGCTCGCCGGGCCGAGTCGCGCGGCGATACGATGCGGGGCCTTACGGCTCTGTTCCAGCTCGCGCCAGAAGGTCACGGCGCGCGACCCGGCCGGGCGCATCATGGCGTAAAGGTTACATCCGCTGTACACTCCGTCGCGCATCCGTAGCCTGCTGCAGCGCACTTCCGGGTAGCGTTGCGCCAGGATCTGAACCTGGTTCATGGCAACTGCGAAGTCACAGGCAGCCCGCTGTGCGCCGACCAAGACGTCGTCTACCATGGCGGCCGTTAGCAGCGGATGGTCTGCGGTGACGATCAGCAGCGGCCGGTCACCGGGTGCTACGGCGGCGCCGTCGAGTGCGCTGGCCGCGCGCGAGGGTCCCGGTTCGCGTAAGCTCACCGACCCCGCGCGAATGTGCGCGGGCAATTCCGTGAGGTGGGCCGTCGTCACGGCGTCTCGGCTCAGACTCAGCGTGACGTGGGTGATCCGATCGCTGGCGAGGAGGGCCGCAACCACCCGCTCGACCATTGCGGTGCCGGCCACTCGCGCGAATGGCTTGGCCGCGACCGAGTCGGCCTGGGCCACGGGATGGGTCCGATCGACGCCGCCTGCGAGCACGAGCGCGTGCGCTCTTGCACCGTCGTTCGTCATCTCAATGCCTTGCGATAGAGCCGGTAACGTTTGTCCTCCTCAGCCCTCAACAGCTCGAGTAAGCGGATCATCGGTTCGTTGTCCTCCAGAATCCACGACAGTTCGAACTCGGCCATGTTTAGGCCGCGGGCGGCCTCATGGAGGCGTTGCATCATCAGTGCGCTCAGCCCGGCGGCAAGGTTGCCGCCTTGGTAACGCCGTCGCACGCCCATAAGCATAACCCTGCCGTGTTCCGGTGGGCGGAACTTAATCCGCCACAGCAGCCACGCCCAACCGAACGGCAGCAGCCGGCCGCGCAACTCGCGCAGAACTATGTAGAGGTCAGGCACGGCGACGATCATTGCCACCGGCTCGCCGTCGTATTCCGAGATACGGACCAACTCCGGGCGGATAATCGGTTTCAGGCTTCGGGTCATGTGGCGGACTTCCGCCTCTGTCATCTGGACAAAGCCCCAATTACCGGACCAGGCATCGTTGAACACGTTGGCGACCCGACGCATCTCCGCATTGAGGTCGCGCATATCGAGTTGCCGTTCCCGAACGCGCGGGTCAGCGGCGGCGCTACGGGCGACGAGCGCGGCTCTTGCGGGAAAGCTCTGATTAACGTTCGCCCGGTACGCGAGCAGGTCCTTGGCCTTGATGTAGCCGGCCTTCTCTAGGGCCTTGGCGTACCATGCAGGGCCGTAGTTCATTAGCACCCTTGGCGGGCGGTCGTGCCCCACCACGAGAAGCCCAGTCTCATCGTTGCTGGACAGGCTGTACGGGCCCTCCGACAGCGCTGCGCCCTCGTCCAGGAGCCAGGCTTCCGCCGCCTCCAGGAGCGCGTGCAGAACCTCTTGGTCGGCGGCCTCAACCAGGCCGAAATGGCCGATCGGCGTACCGAGATCCGGTTGCGCAAGCCAGTCGATCTGCGCGCTTATCCGGCCCACCGGCCGTCGGTTCCGGCATGCGAGGAAGAATCGTGCGCGGGCGTGCTCGAAATAGGGGTTGGCTGTGCCGAAATGCTGGCGCCGCTCGAATTGCAGCGGCGGAACCCAGTTCGGATCGTTGTGATAAAGCGCGAAGGGGACGCGAACGAACGCGCGCAGGTCTCGCCGGCTGTCGACCGGTCGCACCGCGATCTCTTCAGGTTCCGTCATTGCCTCAGCTTTCCGCCATAATCAGCGACCAAAACGCTAGGGCGGCGAACATGACTGCCGGGGCCCAGGCCGCGAAGGCGGGCGGCAGCACGGCAGTCTCACCCAGCGGGATCAGCAACCGTTCCAAGCCGAAGTAAAGCGCGCCCGCGGCCAGGGTTGCCAGCCCCAGTAGCACGAGTTGCCGCCGGCGCGCATGCTGATATGCCATGTGTGCCGGAAGCAGCGCCATCACCAAGCACGAGACAGGTTGAGCCAATTTGCGGTGCGTCCAAAACCGGTAATACCGGGGTGTGCGTTCGCTGTAGCCTGCGTCCTTGCGCAAGGACCATGCTTCGCCGAACGACAGTTCCTCGGGGCCCTGGCCAAAATTGCCGAAACGACTGGGATCCCACCGGAACGCAGGGATAGGTGTTTCTTGCGCAGGACCGCTGTCGCGCGCAGCGACCAGTCGCTCGACCCCGTCCAAGCGCCAGCGCCCGTCGACAAATCGGGCTTTTTGCGCTTTGAAGAACGCCTCGAGCCCGCCGGCGGGATCGCGCTGGATAACAACCACGTCGTGCAGCCTTTGTCCGTCAGCTGATGCCAGTCCGATGTGCACGATGGCGCTGTCCGCGGCCAGCCAGAGCCCCTGCTCCTCCGAGCGCGCGCCTGGAGGCAGCCCGGCGTAACCGCGCGCCTGCCAGGTCGCCAGCCTGCCGGCGGTCTCGACCGCGACCAGGTTGGCGAACAGGAAGTGCGCGCCAGCAACCAGCGCGGCGCCTATCAGAAGGATCCCGGTGATCTGCGTACCGGAAACACCGGCGGCACGCGCGACCACGAGCTCTTGGGAGGCGACTAGCGCGATCAGGGTCAGAAGCGCGCCGATCAGCACGGCGAGAGGAACCAGCAGGACCACCAGCGTGGGCAGCCTGAGACTGGCATAGGCAATCAAGCCAAGCCCGATGGGCGCGCCGCCGTCCAGCACGGCGTGGATGTGCGCAAGTGTGTCGAAAACCGTCAGCACAAGACCCAGTGCGGCGAGGGCGAGAGCGAAGCGCGCAAAGAACGTGACCAGAAGGTAGCGGGCAAAGGTCAACGGCATCGTCAGGCGGCCTTTGAAACGGACGCGTGGCGGCGGCGCAGGGGCCCGAGGTTGCCAGCTTGAGCGATCCGCAGAAGACCCGCCGCTAGAAGCGCAAACGCAGCCACGACCCCCCATTGGCCGCCCCACGGTGGCAGCGTCCCGGACGCGACCAGTCCTTCCGCGAGCGCCAGCAGCTTCTGATAGAGGACCAGCACGCCAATCCCCACGGCGAAGCGCGTCAAGCGGCTGACACGCCCGGCGCGCAGGACCGGTATTGGTGCGGCCAGAACCGCGAGCAGCGGGATCGACACTGCCGACACCAAGCGTTTGTTCAGTTCCGCAACACGGACCTCCTGGCTGAGATCGCCGCCGGCTGCCGGGGTGTCGGAAAGCAGTTCCGGTACTGTAAGTTCGCGCTCGTCCTTGCCGCGCGGACCGCGCGAGGTGGTCCCCTGGACCGGTAGCGGCCAGATGTAGTGCTCGAAGTCGACTTTCTCCACGCCGCTGGCACCTCCTCGGTCGCGGATCAGGGTGCCTTGAGCCATCCGTACAACCAGCCGTTCGGTTTCGCGATCGGTGCTAAGCGTTCCTGCCTTGGCCAGCACGTAGGTACGTCCGTCGCCCGGCCGATCGCGGGCGGCGAAGACCCGCTCAAAATTTTGCCCGCGAGGACCGACTGCCCCCGCCCGCAGCACCGTGCCGTCGCCAATGTCGTAGAACACCCCGGGCAGGATCCGCATCGGCAAACGGGAAGCCATCACGTCGCGCAACGTGTCTCGGTAGGCGTACCGGCCGTAAGGTTGCAGGAAGGCCGTGTTAACGGCCATCAATGCCGCCAACAGCAGAGCCGCGACCACCAGCGGGCGTAGCAGGCGGGTCAGCGGTATGCCGGCGGCATGCATCACCGACAACTCGCTGTCGTGGCGCATTTGGTGGAGAGAAGTCAGGACGGCCAGGAACGCGGCTGCCGGCACGGCCAGCCCGAGGTAGTGGGGAAGCAGCGCGACGATCATGTCGAGCGCGCGCCCAACTGACGCACCTCGATCGGTTACCGTTCGGGTGATCTCGAGCAGACGCTCCAAGGTGAGGGCCAGAAGCATCACGGCCAGCATGACCGTGAAGTGGAAGGCCGCACGACGCAGCAGGTACCGAGATAGAACCGTCATCGGAGTGCGGATGGGGGCGTGGACGTCCCCATCGCTTAGTCTGGCCAAGCCGCAACGAGCCGGGCGTGCAGCCTGTCCGTCGTCACGGCGGGCAGCTCGACGCTGTGTGCCAAGTCAGGCGGACCGGGCCAGCCCGGGTCCGAACAGCTGATCTCGTCGAAAACGCGCGTTTGCGCGTAGCGCGGCAACACATGGTAGTGCACATGGGGATCCTTCATCATCAACATCAGGTAGTTGATTTTGTCGTACGCCAGGGCATCCGTTAGGGCCCGCTCGATCGCCCGGACCACCGTTGCAGCCTCGGCGAACGCCGCGTCAGGAAGCTGGGCGAACGCGGTCGCCTCCGCCTTGGCGATCAGGACGAGCGCACCGAGCGTCGCCTGCCGCGGGCGCCGTTGAACCGTCCAGTGCGTATAGTCCGCGATCACTGTATCCGGGTAGCCAAATTCGGTCATCGTCCCGTGAGCCATGCTCCCACCCCCTTTTGACGCCCCTGTCGTAAGATACGCTGCTGTCCAAGATAGCTCGTCTGCTAGATTGGGAACTTAAAGACCGCGCCTCAACCGCCCAGCGACACCGCCCACCGCGAGAGACGGGTCCGCAGCAGAGTCCACGTCAAGTGAAATCCGCTGCTGGCTGCATCACGATCCGGGAGCCGTCGTCGTGCTGGAATGCAACCCGGAGCAGTAGCCCCCGGTCATCGTACCAGACGTCCCGCTGCACCTCGCCGCCCAGGCGGTAGTGCCGGGCCGTCTGACGTGTGTCGCCGATCCGGACGGCTTCGCGCCCGATGTCCTGCGTGGCGTTGGTTTTCATCCAGCCGTCCTCGACCTCCAGAAGCTGTGGTGCCTGTGGGGTCCGGGGGTGCCAGAGCGTCGTCGTGAGGGGGCTTTCCGGGAACGTTCTGCGTTCACCCTTATGGTTCTCCAGCACCAGCGGACCGTCGCCGTCGCGTACGCCCGCCAGGCTTTTCTCTTTGCCGTTCTTGCGGGTTTGACTGTCGAGACCAATCAGGGTGTCGCCTCGCCAGCGTTCGACAGAGGTATGGCGGTAGCTGTATAAAGGGACGGAGAACAGTGTGACCACAAGATCAATCTCGGTGGTTACCGCCAGAATGTCGCCGTTCTGGCGTAGCGTACGAATGTGTGCGCCGATCGGGCGGCCTTCGCGCAGAACCGTATATCGGTACCGGCCAACGGGAGGCTCGACCGCAGCCCGTGCGTGGACATTCCCCAGGACTGCCAGGCATGCCCCGACCGCGCCGATACGGAGGGCAAAACCGCGTCGCGTGAAACCGCGTCGTGCCAAGGTAATCACTAACCTGCCGATGGTTGCTGGAACGGGTGGCCAGGATTTCAAGATTGTATCTGAACCGGTATACTTAACCATGCCCCAACGCAATTGTTATCGGTGCGTGAGTGCACCTTGACCGCATGCGCACGCCAGCCCGCGGTCCCCGCTCCAGTGCTCGGGAGATGGCCCCAGTGAGCACTGTCGACCCGACGCGGCGCTCCGATAGCCGCGAAGATTTACCGGTCTGGGCGCTGCTCGGCCCCAAGGCAGGCGACAACGAGCAGGTCATCGCGCTGGCGGAGGCGCTGGAGCGGCCGTACCGAATCGTTCGGCTCCGCTACACGGGCGCCTACCGTCTGCCCAACCGGCTGCTCGGCGCGACATTGCACAGTCTTGCGGCAGCCGATCCGGACTTGACGCCTCCCTGGCCGAAGCTTGTCTTGGCGGCCGGCCGGCGAAGCGTGCCGGTCGCCCGTTGGATTCAGCGCGTCGCGGGCCACCGTGTCCGACTGGTGCAGATCGGGCGGCCGCGTGCGCCGCTTGGCTGGTTTGATTTGGTGCTGGCGCCGCCGCAATATCATCTGCCCGCGCGCAGAAATCTGGTCCGTCTGCCCCTGCCCCTCGTAAGAGCGCAGCGCGCGGACGACCCGCATCCAGCGTGGACGGCGCGGATCGCAGATCTTCCCGCGCCGCGTGCCGCCGTCCTGATCGGCGGCGACGCCCGCGCCCGCGATCTAACACGCGCGACCGTCTGGAAAACCCTGGATGCCGCCGCCGAACGCGTCGGCCACGGCGGGTCGCTGATGGTCACTACCAGTCCACGCACGGAGGAGGGGCGTCTGCCGGATCTGCAAACCTCCTGCGCAACGTTGGTCTACCGCTGGCATGCGCAGAGCGGCCGCGACAATCCGATGGATGCGTTCCTCGATAAGGCCGACCGGATTGTCGTCACGGGGGACAGCGTGTCGATGCTGGCCCGAGCGGTGGCAACTGGGAAGCCGGTCACCGTCGTGCCGGTGCCCCGGCGCGCACCGTACAGCTCGCGTGCCGGCGCTGGGCTAGACCTCTTGCGGCTGTGGCAACGCGGCCTGGCCAACGCGCCGCTGCTGACGCCGCCGCCGGACCCGGATGCGGTGTTCGAGGCGCTCGTCGCCGACGGCCGGGCCGCGTGGACAGAAGGGCTTCTGGACCTGCCCGGCCGGCCAGGGGTGAACAGCGCGCTCATCGCCCCCGTGTGCGCTCGAATACTCAGCCTGATCGACGGGAACGGCGCCGGCGGCGCGTAACCCCGCCGGGCGCCCGGTTACCTTGAGCTTGTTCGTCATGTGGCCATAATGGCTCCGCCGCGATCCTCGACGAGCGTGTCCCCACCAGACTGCACTGGAGGTATCAGGCGCACCGCCAGGGCATGATGCACCCTGCCAGTACGCACCCCCGGATACGTCGGCATCATCACCGTCTGAGACCCTGCAAGGAGTCGCGTCGACCGATGCGAAGCCCCCAAGACCAACGCCAAGCCGAAGCTTACGCCTTCCCTTACCATCATCTGCCTGCCCTGACCCCAGTGCCCACGATCTCTAGGTACTGGAGCTTTGCGCCCTCCTACGTTGCCGGTCTCTGGATCGTCACCGACTGGATGGACCGAAACCTGAGCTCAAACCCGAACGCGCGAGCATGGCGGCACGTGGATATCGGTTGCGGCGACGGTGCGCTTCTGCGCCACCTCAGCCGTCGCGTGCCAGCGGACCGGCTGAACCTCACCGGTGTCGATACCGACCGTCGGGCCATCGCCTGGGCACGGATGTTCAACGACGCATCTGTCGATATCGTCTGCGACGCTCACACGAATATGGAACCGGGGCACTTCGACTCGGCCAGCTTGGTGGAGGTCCTCGAGCACGTGCCGCCGGAATGCGTGCCGGCGTTCGTGAGCGGGGCGGCGCGGCTGTTGCGGAACGGCGGTCGGTTGATGGTTACCGTACCAAGCGTCGCAAAACCCACCGAAGCCAAGCACTACCAGCACTTCTCTCGGGGCGGTTTGCTTGCGGCGCTCGCCGACGATTTCGATGTCGACGCCGTGGCCGGATTTGAGAATCGGCTCTGGCCTGCACGGGTGCTGCGTAAGTTGGTCTGGCGAAAGCGCTTCCGACTCGACTGGCCACCAACCACCCACCTGCTGGTCTCCGCCATGGCGCGACGACGTTCGAACACGGAGTGTTGCGGGCGCATTCTGGCCGAAGCGACACGGCGGTCGGCTTGAGCGCGGTGCTCGTCTAACCCCCGCTGGCCTGCTGACGCGCGCCCTAGATCGTGGACCGACACAGACGTTTCCCTCATGGATATTCGCTACTTCGCCGGCTCAACTATCCCGTCGCCAGCCGCCAACACTGTGCACGTCGTGCACATGAGCCAGGCGTTAGGCGCGCGCGGCCATGCCGTAACCCTGTATGCCCGGCGCGGCCCGGGAGGGCGCGCCGGACTGGCCGATTACCTTGATGCCCCGGCCAGATTCCGACTGCGTTTTCTGGGCGATCACCGAGTTCCTCGACTGCGCAAGCCGCTGGAGGCCACCGCCGCTCACTGGCTGGCCCGCAGCCTGGTCCGAGGCGGAGGGCGGGTCGTCTACGGTCGCCACCTCGCCATGCTGCTGCGGCTGGCGACACGAGGGCATCCGGTGGTCGCGGAAGTTCACCGCCCCCCAGATCGCACCGCGAAAGATGAAGCCAAGTTCGCACGCTTGCTGGCGGCGCCAGGGTTTCGGGGGCTGGTGGCGATCTCGGCTGAGCTGGCGCGCGAGATCGAAGGGCGTTTCCCGAGGCTGGCGCGCGGACGGGTCCACGTCATCCATGACGCCGCACCACAGCCGCCGGCGGTCAAACTAGACTATACCACACGTGATCCGGTTCGTGTGCTGTACGCTGGCAGCCTGCATCCTGGAAAGGGCGCCGACGCCCTGGTGCGCGCGGCGTGCGCTCTTCCGGAGCTGGAGGTCCATTTGTACGGCGGCTATCCCGACCAGATCGCGGCGCTGGCCGCGCACGCACCGGCCAACGTGATCTTTTATGGACACCGACCGCACCGACAGATCGTCGCCGGTCTCGCGGACTTCGACATCGCCGCCGCACCGTACGCCGCGACGGTCATGGGCGAAGCCGCCTACCGACGGGGAACCGGCCAAGCAGACGACATTGCCGCATGGATGTCGCCGCTGAAGCTGTTCGAGTATATGAGTGCTGGGCTACCCATCGTCACGGCTGACCTGGCGGTCCTACGCGAGGTGCTGGTCGACGGCGAAACGGCGGACCTCGTCGCGCCGGGCGACGATGCGGCCCTGGTGCGTGCCCTACGGCGACTTGCCGCGGATCCGCGGCGGCGCCGGCGGTTGGGAATCGCGGCACATTCTCGTTTCCAAGCACGGCATTCCTGGGACGCCCGCGCTGCCGTACTGGAGGCGCTCTTGGTGGACACGGTTAGCATGTGAGAGGGCCTGCCCGAGGTCAGCGCCGACGAAAGGGAGTTGGCCCCGGAGACTGGCCGACGAGACGCGGTCCCACGATGCCTTCGGTCGCCGGGCCATCAGGCGGTTGGCGTCGGCGGGGTCGCCGACTCGAGGCCCGTCCCTACCGTGTCGCCGGCTGCGACGCAGAGGAGCGTGTCAAGGTAAGCTTTAACGGCACGCTCAACGGCGAACGTTCCGGCGTGTGCCTCTAGCGTCGCGGCTTCGGGCGGCGCATCGAGCGTCCGCAGCATCGCGACCGCGAGCGCCTCGTCATCGCCCACCGGTACCAATGCGCCGTGACGCCCGTCGTCGAGGACTTCCCGAGCGCCGCACGGGCAGTCGGTGCTGACCGTCGGGCAGCCGCAGGCCAAGGCCTCGATTAAAGCGTTGCACATACCTTCGCGGATCGACGAAAGCACAAACAGCGACGCCTGCGCCATATGGCTGTAGGGGTTGTTATGGAACCCGACTAGATCGACGTCGCCGCCAACGCCCAAATCGTCGGCGAAGGCGCGCAGCGCCTCCCCCTGGCCCATGTCCTGGCCGAATATCACGAGGCGCACCGGTCGGTCGGCGCGGACGCGGGCGAACGCCCGGATCAGCGTCGCCTGGTCCTTTTGCGGTGCCAGCCGGCCCACGTTGACGATCACCGGGGGGGCACCGTTGGCGAACCAAGGATGGTCAGATGGCTTGGCCGCGGCATCAGCGATTTCGGTCAGGTCCACGGCGTTCGGCACTGCACGTACACGCCTCGCCGGAAGGTCGGTGGCTAGACGAACGGTTTCAGCGACCCCCTCGGAGACAGCAATGATGCCGGCCGCGTCTGGCCACAGGGTGGGGATCCATCGATCACGCCGGCGTTCCAGGATGCCATCGTAATCCGGGTGGCCAGGGACGCGCAGCGGGTCGCTCTGCCGGATCACCATGCGGGTCGCTACGCCGCTCAGGCGCTGAGCCAGAATCGCCGCGATCCCGGGTGGCACCGACGCGGCGAGCAGGACGTCCGGCCGGGCGCGACGCAGATAGCGGGCCAAGGTCGGCACGGCTAAATACGTTCGGCGCTTGGCACGAGCGTGTTGGCGCTCCGGTCCCATCCACCAACCGCTCAGGTCGATCAGGTTGGCACCTGAGGGCAGGGCTGAACGGAGCCACGCGGCGCTGGAAGGCGTCAGCAAATCCACCGAGTGACCGTCGGCGAGCGCCTGCCGGGTGATCGCAAGCAACAGGCGCTCGCGCCCAAGCAGACCGACCGGCAGGAAGAAGATCGCTATGCGGCGTTTCGAGGCCACGGCGGACATTCCAACATACGGGGTTACTGCGGCAGGTATAAAGGTGGGTGTCGGGATGGTGTCGGGGCGGGCGCCGCGCTTGGGCGGCCGGCACTCCGACCCTAAGAGAGGTAGAGGGGCAGAAGGCCCGAGCACGTCGCACCTGGCCGCTTTCGGATTTCTGCTCCGCGGCGGCAAGGAGCGCCCTAAGAGCCGTGGGAGTTGACGGACCCGACCGCCTGCCTTTCATTGGCGTCCTTCGATCTCTTGGAGGCCCTGCCTGCTTTGTCGATACGGTCCGTATTCGCCCGCCTGTCTAGCGGTCTCGCCGCTACCGCGAGCAAAGACTGGTTCGAGCCGCTACGCCACGCGGGGATCCTCGCGGTCGGGCGAAGCGGCCAGGGCGTATTAAAGCTCGCCGCCGTGGCCGTCGCCGCCCAGACCCTCGGCGCGAGCGTCTACGGCAGTCTGGTTATGATCAACGCGATGCGCAAGGTTTTGGCCGCGCTGGTGTTCGTCCGCTCGACGCATCTCGTGATGCGCTACGGCGCCCCGGCCCTGGAAGCGGACGATCCGGAGGGCTTTGGCCGGACGGTCGCGTTCGGGGTCTGGTTGGATGCGCTGAGCGCGGTCCTGGCCACGGCCACGGTCCTGGCGGTTACCGGTTGGGTCGGCGGCTTGCTCAACCTGCCGCCCGATACGTTGAGCGCGGCGCGGGTGTTCGGGCTCTGCACTGTGTTCCCAGCGCTGACGATAACCGCGCATGCATTACTCCAGCTGTTCGGCATGTTCCGGTTTATAGCCCTGCAGGGAGTTGTCCTGCCGGGTCTGCAGCTGGCTGGAGGTGGGCTGGCGTTCGCACTGGAGGGCGGCCTGGTCACGTTTCTGGTTGTCTGGTTCTCGGCGATCGCCCTGGCACGGGTGTGCTTGCTCGCGGCCTGCGTGATAGAACTCCGGCACCGTGGCCTGCTGGCGCATGTTGCTGCCAGCTTGCACCGGCCAAGGCGGCCGGGCGGCGGGGCCTGGCGCTACCTTTTTGGCGTCAACGCGCAGGCGTCGATGCGCCAAGTGCAGGATCGTGGCGGCGTTCTCGCCGCAGGTGCCCTTTTCGATCCAGGTGCGGCCGCGCTGGTCCAAGTTGCGCGCCAGCTGGGCGGCGCCTTGCGGCGCCCGGTAAAGACTGTCCTTTCGCCCGCGATCCTCCCGGTACTGATGCGCCAAACCGCCGGCAACCGATGGGAGACCCGACGTAAAACCTTACGCACCTTCTCGTTAGCCTCGCTCTGGGTTGCCCTAGGCTTGGTTGGCGGGCTTGGGGCGTTGGGTCAATCGATCCTGGTAACACTGTTCGGCCCCTCGTTCGAGGCGGCATATTGGGTCATGCTGATATTCGCGATCGGCGGGGGTATCCGCATGGCGACTGTTACCTTCGAGCCGCTGCTGGCGAGTGCGGGCCGTGTGAAAATCTTGTTGTCGGCGCAGGCAACCGCGCTTGGGGCGCACGTCGTGCTCTTGTTCACGCTAATACCTTTCGTTGGTGTAACGGGCGCAGCGTTGGCCGAGGCGTTCGCGCTGGCACTGCACGCCACGATGCTCTGGGTTTTGGGGCGGCAGGAATTTAGTCGATGAATGCTCACGGGATTGGGTAGCCGGAGCGGTTCGCCCGTCGCCAGGATCGGGACACCGTCCGGGCGCGGGCTGATAAGAAGCGTGGCGTGGGAGATCGTCTGTAGGAACATCAACCCACGTTGGTGCGGTTAGACGGGACGCATCGAAGACGTTACCGAAGCCCCGCACGGCTTGCAAAGGCCGAGCGTGGGCGCGACCACAGACGCGATGCCCGAGGCGCGCGGGGGCCGTGTCGCCGGGAAGCGTGCCGGCGTCGCGGGGCTGCGTCGGTTGTGTCCTAGCCGTTGAGCACAAGGCGGATCCGGCGGACCAGCCAACGGGCGGGGCCGGGCAGCCGGCGTTCCCGGTCGCGCGTCATCGGCCGGCCCGTGCGTCGGCCGTCGAGCAGGGCGTCGGTATGTTGGCCCAGCGCGGCCATCTCCGCCTGGATCCGGCGCTGTTGCCGCTCGGGCAAGTTGTCCACGCCCAGGGCCTCGATGGCGTCCCGGGCCATGCGGAGATGGTGCACCACGCGTTCGGGCCCCAGGTAGGTGTCCTCGTTGCCCTTCAGGGTGTCGATCAGCCCCATGACGCCGCGCGCGGTGCGCTGCGCGTCCGCCGGCTCATCGATCCGCGCGCGCAGCGTGTCGGCCAAGGCTTGGTTGACCGGTCGGACCTGGCCGGGCTCCGGCGGGTCGGTCAGGCCGTACTCCGCGGCCAACGCGCGCGGGACCCACTGGACGATTGCCTGCGGCGCCGGCTTCGCGAAGGGAAAATAGTGGTCGATGTCCCGGTCAAGGCCGTCCTGCGCGCGCAGCATGGCGAAGCCGATCCGTGTCCAGAGCGCCGCCATGTGCGGCGCATTGATCGCGTCGAGGCGCGCGTTGAGCTGGACGAAACGCTGCTCCTGATCGGCCACGTGTTCGTACCGGTCCGGGGTGCCCCGCCAGGCGAGGTAGCTTTCGGCGAGCGCGAGCTCCGCCAACTCGGTGTCGATCGCCGAGGGGTCGGCCAAGCGATACGCCTTGGCGACGCGCGCGCGGTCGAGGTCGGCGACATGCTGGCGCAGTTTCAGGCGCCGGTTGATCCAGCTGTAGGGCAGCTTGAGCTCGGGCGCCATCTGCAGCGCCGCTTCGATGTACTCCAGGCGGTCCCGCCCGACGTTCTCCGGCAGCACGGCCGCGGCCACCTGCGCGAAGCCCGCGTAGGCGTCGGGGTCCTGGGCCCGCAGCGCCCGCATGGCGGCCAACCGACGGTTGCCGTTGACCACGACTCCGGTGCGGTCGACCAGCAGGGGCTCCGTCTGATGGGCGTAGCGCGCCAGCTCGGCGTAGATCGGCCCGTCCGGGTCGCGCGCCTTCTCCAGCAGGATGCCGCCAAGCAGCGCCTGGACGTCCGCGCTTTCGCTTCGCGCTTTCAGGTCGTCCACCGTCGTATCGTGTGCATGCCCCGCGTCGACGAGCTCGGATAGGATCCGGCCGTTGTCGGCCCGGTAGACCAAGGCGTCCGGGGGCAGGCTCACGACGGGCAGCGTCAGGTAGCCGTCGTCGGTCGGCACGGAATGCTGTCCGCTGGCACCTTCAGCGAGCGCCCGGTGGATCGCCTGCGCGCGGTCCGATTCGCCCATGGCGCGGGCCGCTGTGGCGGTGGCAGGGTCGTTGACGGCCATGATCGTGCCTTTCCAATTGAGCCCGTCGGCCTGGTCCCGCCCACGACGCGCCGCACCGGCACGGCCGCCGCGGCTGTCCGGGTGGCGAACCGCGGATGGCGTGCCGTGACGGCGTCTGGCGACCCACCGTCCGCACGCCGGCCGGTGGGACCGGCTTACGTCGTGCCGCGCGCTGTCGCAACACCTCCAAGCGGTTCGGTCGGGTAGACGAGCGGCGCAAGCCGCTCGTCTACCCGACGCATCAATAGGGCCCCCACGCTCGCATTGGGGGCCGAAGTCGGGCCAGCTCGGTGGGGGATGCGGGGGCGTACCGTGTCCAGCAGCGCCGGGTGGCCGGCGTCCGCGGCGGCGCCTAAGCCGTCAGCGGGGGCAACCCGGCCCCGGTTTGGCGCCAGACCTCGGCCGCGGACCCGGCGAGCGCACGCGCCACGGCATCCACCCGGGCCCGCGGGTCCGGCGCGAGCCCCATTCGGCGAGCCGGCGGGTCGAAGACGAACAGACGGTCCAGACCGGGTTTGCCGCCGCCGTGAAGCGTGTAGCTGCCGGCGTCGCAGCAGAAGTACAGTTCAATCCACGCCAGGAAGGCAAGCGGGTCCAGGTCGGCTTCGTTGGCTCCGGCCCGTATGCTCTCGGCTGCCGCCAGCGTGGCGCCGGTTTTGATCAGATGCCCGATCGGATCACGGCCGACCAGCGCCTGGGCGCGGCGCACCGCCGCACGCGGAAACAGCAGCCGGTCCAGCACGTGCCCCGCGTCGACCCGGTTGAAGTCATGCTGATCCGCCTTGTTCCCGTTGGCGATCGCGGCCGGTTTGCCGATGTCGTGGAGCAGGAGGATCAGGCGCATGAAGTCGGGATCGACCGGGGAGGGCAACAGGTCGCGGTGGGCGAAATAAGTGTCGAACAGCCCCAGAACCATCAATACGTGTTCGCCCAGGCGGTAGCCCTGACCGACCCCCGCCGGCTGGGCGAGCACGGGGCCGAGGTCGCGATCGACCGCGGCGAGGAGGCCCGGTGGCGTGTAGCGCCGCCGGAAGAGCGCGTCCACCTCGTGGCGCGAGAGCTTCAGCCGAGTCGGCACGCGTCGGACCATGCGGCCCTCCAGAACCGATGGCTGGCCGGCGATTCGCGGCGGGGCATCAGCCGCCGGCGCCCCACGCGGGTCCGCGTCAGGTGCCGCGGACCCGGGCGACCAGCCGCAGGACTGAGATATTCAGCCAGATGAACGTCGTCGTCGTGGCCAAGGCCACGTACCATTCCCCGGCGCGGGGCACGCGCCGGTCTTCGAGGGTGTCGATGCGCTGCAGATCGACGGCGAAATTGAGGCTGGCCACCAGAACGATGAACCCGGTCCACAGGACGCCGCCCCAGCCAGCCCCGTGGATCACGGGCAGCCTCAGGTCAACGAGCCACAGGACGAACCTGGCGGCATAGACCAGCGCAATCACAACGGCCCCGATCATGGCCATGGCCCGGAAGCGCGCGGTCACCTGGATCACACCGGTCGTGTAGCCGCCCACGAGCACGGCCAGGACCACGCTCGTCACGACCATGGACTGCATGGCGATGCCCGGGTAGCGCTGCTCGAAGGCGAGGGCGAGGCCGCCGCCGAACACCCCGCCCAGCACAGCCACCGCCGGTGCGACGTAGGGCGCCAGCCGGGGCTTGTACGCCGTGGCGCACGCCCCGCCGAACGCCGCAACCCCGCAGGCGAAGGCGACGTTGCGCACCCCTTCCACCGTCGCCTGAGCGCCTTGCGCGAGGGCGGGGTAGAAGCTCACCCAGAGCAGGGCGTAGCCGGCCACGAACAAAACGGCGCAGATGACCGTCGCGCGAAGGGCGCCGGCCCGGGTGGCCGTGGCCTCGCCGGGCCGGAACGCCCAGCCACCGCCGCTGGCCGGGGCCTTGGGCGCCATGAGCGGCGAACCAAGTGGAATCTGTCCGATCATGGCAGATCCTTCGGTCGATCCGGCTCCAGGATCGGGGATGCGGCTGGTCGAGGCAACGCCCACGTGATCCTGCCCCGCCGCGCAAAGACGCGGCCGCGTCCGCATCCGACGCGGGCCGCGTCCGTGTCGAGCCAACCGGCTCGGCGAGTCGCGATGGCACGGGCCGTGGTGGTTCCCCGGCGCGTCTGGACGGCATCTACGTCGTGCGCACCAACGTGCCCGCCGAGAGTCTGTCCGCCGCGCAGGCGGTCGGGGCGTACAAATCGCTCGGCCAGGTGGAGCGGGCGTTCCGCAGCCTGAAGACCGTCGACCTGGAGATCCGGCCAGTGTTCCACTGGGCCGCTGATCGGGTCCGTGCGCACGTCTTTTTGTGCATGCTGGCCTACTACGTCTAGGCGCACATGCGCCAGCGCCTGGCGCCGCTCCTGTTCGACGACCACGATCCCGAGGGCGCCGAGGCCGAACGCGCTTCCGTCGTCGCGCCGGCGGAACCCTCGCCGGCGGCCACGCGCAAGGCCGCCACCCGGCGGACCGACGACGACCTGCCCGTGCACAACTTTCAGAGCCTGCTCGATGACTTGGGCACGCTGTGCCTCAACACCGTCACCATGCCCAGCAACCCGGCTTACAGCTTCGATCAGCCGACCCAGCCCACGCCGCTGCAGGCCAAGGCCTTCGATTCGCTCGGCGTCAGCCCATGATGTAGCCAGAGCGGACTCGCCCGTAGCGCCGATTTTTCCCTGTTAATCCGATTTATCAGCCATTTTCCCCGCCCGGCCCCACCAGCCAGGCTGGATAGCCAAGGATCCGCGATAGCGGTGTCGGTGGCGTCAACCACGCCGGGTGTTGATCGGCGAGGGGGCAAAGTGCCGATCGGCGTGCCAAGCTTCTGATTTCGGGGAGTTCTTGTCGGATCACTTTGGCGCCGATCCGCAATTTTGGGGGTGTGCATTGCCGTAACTGCCCCTGGCTTCGCCAATGGACCGACAGCCCGTGGTGGTCATCGCAGAACGTGGTTCGCGATCACTACCGGAACTCGTCCAAGCCGGCTGGGAGATCGTTGGCTTCAACGTACACAACGGTGAGAACACCATACGTCGAGACCATATACTCAACAAAGATCCCGGCAAGCCCGGCGCATGGCATTGCCAGGGGAATCGCATTAGGCCGAGGCCGGCCGGTTCTGGGGTAGCGTAGGCGGGTTTTGACGATTCGAATGTCGGGGACACGAATCCAGAGGAGGTCCCCGTTGTCCTGGTTCGAGTTGACCTTCGCCGAGCTGCCAGATCCGCGGACCGGCAATGCCACGCAGCATGATTTGATGGAGGTGCTGACGATCGCGCTCACGGCGTCGATCGCCGGTGCGCAAAACTGTACCGAGTTCGCGGCTTTCGGTGTCGATCGCAAAGACCTGTTCGACGAGTTCCTGGATCTGAACAACGGCATCCCCAGTCACGACACCTTCTCCCGGGTGTTTCGGCTGTTGGACCCCGAGGCTTTCACCGAGTGTTTCGGCCGGTTCCTGGAGGAGATGAACCAGGACAGCCGCGGGATCATGGCGATCGATGGCAAGACCCTGCGCCGGTCGTTCGACGCGGCGGCCAACCGGTCGCCACTCGAGGCGGTGACCGCGTTCTCCGCGGAGGGAGGCGTCGTCCTGGGCCAGAAAGGTTTCCGGTCGGGCGACGGCGATAGCGAGATCACGGCCGCGCGGGCGCTTCTGGCGTGCCTGGATCTGCGCGGGGTTCTGGTCACCGCGGATGCGATCCACTGCCAGGACGAGACCGTCCGGACGGTGCTGGAGCAGGGCGGCGACTATCTCCTGGCGTTGAAGGACAATCGCCCCGCGTTGCACAGCGAGGTGGCGAAGCTCTTTGAAGCTGCCGAAGGCCACGGCATCGAACCGCTGGTGACGACCGACAAGGGCCACGGGCGGATCGAGGTCCGGCGACACTATGTCAGCCATGATCTCAGCTGGCTCAACGGACCCAAAACCGCCGCAGGGCTGCCAGAGCTACCGCCTGGGCTGGGCTGCCTCGCGATGGTGGAGGCCGAGGTGACACGCAACGGCCAGACCACCATAACGCGGCGCTACTACCTTGGGTCCGCAAAGATGACCGCCCAACGCTTCGCCGAGGCCGTGCGCGGTCATTGGCGGATTGAGAACAGCCTACATTGGGTCCTCGACGAAACCTTCGATGAGGACAGAGCCCGCAACCGGGCCGACAACGCCCCCGAGAACCTCGCTGTGTTGCGCAAGCTGGCCCTCAACTTGCTACGCAACGCGCGACGGGATCTCTCCATCAGCCTGAAACGCAAGCGGGTCGGCTGGTCCAACCAGATCGCCTACGACATCCTCGGCCAAATGCGATAGCCCTGCGTCCCCAGAACCTGGCTTGGCATGCAGATGGACTACGACCTGGCGCAGGCCGAAGCCAAGGCCGATGCGATCGAGGTGACGGCCATCCCCCGACCGGCCGACGATGGGGAGACAAACGGTTCGCGCCGCTGAGCCCAGCCGCCTATGGAGACCCCCGAAGTCCGAGCCCGCCGCCACTGCCCCGTACGAGTTCGGCACACGGCACACAGAAAGCCCCGGCGCAGCGATGGCGCCGGGGCGGCAAATCGCCGGTCGAGCCAGGCGGATCGCGCCGCGACCCGCCTGGTTTAGAGGCTAGACCGTCTTGCGGCGGCGGGCCACGACGCCCAGCCCCGCAAGGCCGAGGCCGAGCAGGCCCAGGGTCGCCGGGACCGGAACGGCCGTGCCGGTGCGGAAGTTATCGAACGCGAGACCGATGCCGGTCTGCTTCGAGCCGGAGAAGACAAAGTCGATCCGGTCGAACGCCGAGCCCGAGTACTCGAACAGCCACGGCAGGCCGTCCAGCGAGCTGGCGCCGTTGGTCGTGCCCTCGGGACTTTCCAGCGTGGCGACCACGCCGCCGGCCAGGCTGAACACGACGTCCCACTTCTCGGTACCCTGAGAGCTATTGCCGTCGATGTCCCAGATCTCGCCGGAAGCGGCGCTCGATGGCGTATCGTAGACAACGCTCAGAAAGGTGTCGCCGGGGCCGCGATTCGAGAAATCGTCATTGGTCCGCAGGAAGTAGCTCCCAAGCCCCGGCGTCGGCGTCCCGGTCTCCGCATCGCGCGCATTCAACTGGTCGTTCAGAAAGCCGTCCGGCCGGTTCGTGCCGCTCTCCTCAAGGACCGCGCCGCTGAACGTCACGCCGTCCGTCGCCTGGTACTGGCCGGTGAGGGTGTCGTTGTCGGACAGGCCGCGCGACGGGGCATCCTCGAAGTCAATGAAACCGGCCAGAGCCGGCGACGACATCGCCACCGTGCCCAGCAGGACAGCGGCGAAGGCGGTTTTCGAGCGGTTGGGCATCTTGGTATCCCACTGTTGTCGGTGTTCCGCACGGATGCGGCTCACCCGTTGGCATTCAATAAGCGTGCCAATCGAGCAGGACCTTGATCGGAAACGCAAAAACGACACCAGCCCGCATACTGCAATAACCGCTGTAAACCACCACGACGTCCGCGATAAGCAGATCGAAAGATGTGTAAACCACCCCGACACCGCTAGTGGTATTCCCCAAATACCTTAGCCATGCATCATGCCGGTCGGGTTAACCTACGCCTGAACGCCCATCGGCCCCATGGCGGCGCGTTTCAGCGATCCCTATACTCGCGCGCACCATGACCGCAGCTGAGCCGCCCGCCCCCTCCCCATCCGAAAGTCGTCCCCAGGCCCGCCTGCGGGTGCCGCGCGCGCCCGCGTTGGCCCCCGGGCTGTCGGGGGCCGGCTGGCTGGAAACCGATGGCGAGGTGCTGCGCCTTAGCCACGACGACGCGCTGGCCAAGGCGCGCGCCTCAGCGCCGTTGGTTTGCCACGCGCCGGCAACCGCCCGGCGGCTGGGCGCACGGCCGGATTTCGAGTTCTTCGATGTGCTGGAACTCTACGCCTTCGTCCGGCCGGCCAGCTTCTGCACGCCGACCCCACGTGGACTGGCCGACGCGCTCGACCTGCCCCGCCCGGACGAGCTGGAGGACGCGGCGAACACCATCCACCGCGCGATGGCGCAGTTGCTGCGCGAACTGGCGGCGAGCGGCGCGCGCGACCGGGACGCGGCCGGCATCGCCTGGCCGATGGCGCGCGCGGGCTGGAAATGGGGCCCCTACGTCCTGGGCGCGCTGGGCGTGGAAGACAGCGAAGCCGGCCCGCCGCGCCGCGGTGTCGGCCTGCGGGTGTGGGAGCGGTTCGGCGAGTGGTCGGACTCCGCGCCCGAGGCCCCACCCGGGAACGACGGCGTCAGCGCGCAGGAGGCCCGCTGGCGGCTGTCGCAGCTACTCGGCCCCAACGCCGAGGCACGCCCGCAGCAGGCGGACTATGCCAGCGCCGTCTCGCAGGCGTTCCAGCCCCGCGAAGCCGAGGACAGCCCGAACCTGGTACTGGCGGAGGCCGGCACCGGGGTGGGCAAGACGCTGGGCTACGTCGCCCCCGCCAGCGTCTGGGCGCAGAAGAACCAGGGTCCGGTCTGGCTGTCGACCTTCACCCGCAACCTGCAGCACCAGATCGACACCGAACTCGACCGCCTGTTCCCGGAGATGCGGGACAAGCAGCGCAAGGTCGTGGTGCGCAAGGGCCGCGAGAACTACCTCTGCCTGCTGAACTACGAGGAGGCAGTGCGCGGCATCGAGGTACGCCCGCAGGACGCGCTCGCGGTCGGGCTGATGGCGCGCTGGACCCAGCGCACGCGCGACGGCGACATGGTCGGCGGCGACTTCCCCGGCTGGCTGCCGGACTTGGTCGGGCGCGGGCGCACACTAGGCCTGACCGACCGGCGCGGCGAATGCATCTATGCCGCCTGCCCGCACTACAAGAAGTGCTTCATCGAAGGCTCGATCCGCCGCGCGCGCCGGGCGGAGATCGTGGTCGCCAACCACGCGCTGGTGATGATCCAGGCCGCGCTGGGCGGCGGCGAAGAAGGCACGATCCCGCCGCGCACCGTGTTCGACGAGGGGCACCATGTCTTCGATGCCGCCGACAGCGCATTTTCCGCGCACTTGAGCGGGCGCGAGACGGTGGAGCTGCGTCGCTGGCTCTTGGGCGCCGATCGCTCCAGCCGCTCGTCCAGCCGGATCCGCGGCCTGAAGCGCCGGGTAGAGGATCTGCTGGGAGAAGATCCGGACGTCCCGGAGGCGCTGGAAGAGACGCTGCGCGCGGCCCGCTGCCTGCCGGCTGAGGGCTGGCACGGGCGCCTGACCGAGGATGCCGCGGCTGGCCCGGCCGAACGCTTCCTGGCGGCTGTGCGCCAGCAGGTCTACGCCCGCGTCAGCCGTCCGGGCGATCCCTACAGCCTGGAAACCGAGCTGCGGCCGGCGATCCAGCCGCTGGTCGACGGCGCGGGCGAACTGGACACGGCACTGGAGGCGCTCTACCGGCCGATGAAGCGCCTGCACGACGGGCTGTACGCCCGCCTGGACGCGGACGCCGAAGACCTGGACAGCGACACCCGCCGGCGGATCGAGGCGACCTGCCGTTCCTTGACCCGCCGCGGGCTGCTACAGGTCGGCGCCTGGCGACAGATGCTGCAGGCCGCGCAGGACGCCGCCAGTCCGGAAGCCTACGTTGACTGGCTGATGGTCGAACGCGCCGACGGCCGGGACATCGACGTCGGTCTGCACCGCCACTGGGTCGATCCAACGCAGCCGTTCGCGCAGTACGTCGCCCAGCCGAGCCAGGGCATGGTGATCACCTCCGCCACGCTGACCGACGGCTCCGGCGACCGGGAGAGCGACTGGCAGGCCGCCGAACTGCGCACCGGCGCCAGCCACCTGCCCGCCCCCGCGATCCGGGCGGAGGTGAAGTCGCCGTTCGACTACGCCGCCAACACCCGTGTCCTGGTGGTGACCGACGTCCGCAAGGATGACATGACCCAGGTCGCCGCCGCCTACCGCGAGCTGTTCCTGGCCGCCCACGGCGGCGCGCTCGGCCTGTTCACCGCGATCAGCCGTTTGCGCAAGGTCCACGAGCAGATCGGCCCGGCGCTGGAGGAAACCGGCCTGTCACTGTTCAGCCAGCACGTCGACGGGCTCGACGTCTCGACCCTGGTCGACATCTTCCGGGCGGAGGAAGACGCCTGCCTGCTCGGCACCGACGCGGTGCGCGACGGCGTCGACGTGCCGGGACGCAGCTTGCGCCTGATCGTGTTCGACCGGGTGCCCTGGCCGCGCCCGGACATCCGGCACAAGGCCCGGCGGGAGCTGTTCGGCAAGCGGCGTTACGACGACATGCTGACCCGCCTGCGCCTGAAGCAGGCGTTCGGTCGCCTGATCCGCAAGGGCGACGACCACGGCGTGTTCGTCCTGCTCGATCCGATGATGCCGAGCCGCCTGGCCGGCGCCTTCCCCGAAGGCGTCGAGGTCGAACGCGTCGGCCTGGCGGAGGCAGTGCGGCGGACACGCGGGTTCCTTGGTAGCGAGGACGGCTAGGCTCCCGTGACCCCGGCGCCAACAGTCCCGGCGACCGGGCTCAGCCTGCCGGGATTTCCGGGATATCTACCGCCTTGCCCCGGGGGATGTCCCGGTTGCGGTCGTACATCGGCAGTTCGCAGGTCTCGCCCGCCCGGGTCTGGTCGTCCTGGCAGAGGACGTCGAGCGCCGTGCCCGGCGCGATCTCGGGATCGTCGAGCCGGACGATCGCGACCCCGCACTGCAGAAAGGGCGACCAGGCCGACGAGCAGACGCGGCCGACCGACACGCCGTCCTTGATCAGGTTCCGGCCGATCCGGGCCACGCCGCCCGGAACCCGCAGGCCCCAGGTACGGCAGCGCTGGTCCGCTTTCTCCAGCGCGGCCTTGCCGATGAACTCGCCCTTGTCCAGCCGGACCATCGCGCCGAGGCCGGCTTCGTAGGGCGTGACCGTCTCGTCGAAATCGGACCCCGCGTTAAGCAGCCCACCTTCGATCCGCCGCGCGCCGCCAACCGCGACCGGCGTGAGGTCGTAGGGTTTCCCGGCCTCCAAAATACGCGCCCCCACCGCGCGCACATCGATCTCAGGGCCAAGATAGACCTCCCACCCGAGTTCGTTGGTAAAGCCGGTGCGGGTCACGACGACGTCCTGGCCGGCAATCGTCACCCACGCGGCATCGAAATAGCGGAACGGCTCCGGGTAGGGACCGTCGACCGCGGCCTCCAGGACTTTGAGCGAGTCGGGGCCCTGGACCTGACTGATCCAGACATCCGGGTCGAAAATCTCGACATCCAGGCCGCGGGCGTGCGCCTTCAGCCACTGCGTCAGGTCGCCGTCGGCCTGTCCGTACCAGAAACGGTCGTCGGCGAGGCGAACGAGCACGCCATCCATCATCACCCCGCCGGCGTCGTCGCAAGCGATCTGGTAGCTGCATCGCCCGACCTTCACCTTGGCGATGTCGCGGGTGAAGACGGCATTCAACAGCCGTTCCGCATCCGGGCCACGCACCTCGATCGGCAGCTCGCCGGTATGCCGGAGGATGACCTCGCGCCGCAGCTTCCAGTAGGCCTCTTCAGCCGAACCGCTGGTCATGGTCATCGCGGTCAGCCGTCGGTTGTACATCGTGTATTCGGGGTCGTAGGGCAGCTCCTGATGGACCAGCGGGTGCGGCGCCAACGTGCGCGCGAACTCGCTGGCGCGCGTTGCATCGCTCGCCAGCGGCAGGACGGCGAAGCGAACGTTTTCCTGAAGCTTTGACATGCGTTCCGTCCGATCTGTCGTGTGCGGTTGGTTGCCTACTCGGGCGCGGGTGCCAGGCAGCAAGAATGCCTGACGTGCCGCACATCCCCCGAGGACAGCCGAAATAGCCTCAGACGTTCATTTAGACTGAACGTTCTGTCCATAAAATCGACGAAGCCTTGACGATGCAACCGCCGCAGCGTGGCAACCGGTCGCCTTCCGTCTAACATAACGCGCAAACGTGCCACGCACGGCCCAGACGTATAACGGACACGCCTGCTGCATTGACGCGGGTGCCAGCGGCGGGCGATAGCTGCCGCGCGATGACAACGAACGAAGCGAGCAGCACCGCGTCATGATCGACCATCACGCCGCCCTGATCTACACCATGGTCCTCGTCTCCGCCGCCGACCGCGAGATGAGCGACGACGAACTGGAGCACATCGGTAACGTCGTCAGCCACTGGCCGGTGTTCCACGACTTCGACCGCGACAAGCTGTCGACCTACGCGCAGGACTGCGCCGAACTGTTGCGCGGCGAGAATGGTCTCGACACCGCGATCGAGACCATTCGGGCAGCCCTGCCGCACAAGCTGATCGAGACGGCCTATGCGCTCGCCTGCGACATCGCGGCCGCCGACGGCTTCGCCTCGCAGGAAGAACTGCGCCTGCTGGAGATGCTGCGCCACGAACTCGCCGTCGGCCGGCTGGAAGCCGCCGCGATCGAGCGTGCGACCCGCGCCCGCCAAATGACCCTTTAGGGGCGCCAACACGCCGCGCTCGATGCAGGGCGGCTGCGCTATTCCTACACGTGCATGACAGGGCTGGACGTACTATGCTGCGGCGCAGCATCGTGAGGCCTTGTCATGCCCGATTCCCAACCTGTTCCCGACAGCAACACCCCCGCCAGCCAACCACCGCATGCCCGCCCAGCGGACGCGGTCGCTGCGGACCTCGCCACCGATACCGAATCCGGCTTATCAGCTAGCGAGGCCCGCGAGCGGCTCACCCGGCACGGTCCCAACCGCCTGCCCACGGCGGCACGGCGCGGGCCGCTCAAGCGTTTCGCACAGCAGTTCAACAACGTCCTGATCTACGTCCTGCTGGCTGCCGGTGCGGTCACGGGCGCGCTCGGCCACTGGATCGACACCGGCGTGATCCTGGGCGTGGTGCTGATCAACGCGGTGATCGGTTTCCTGCAGGAGGGCAAGGCGGAGAACGCACTGGCCGCGATCGCGGCCATGCTGTCGCCGCAGGCCAACGTCACCCGCGGCGGCCAGCGCCAGCAGGTGCCGGCGGAAGATCTGGTACCGGGCGACCTCGTTCACCTGGCGAGCGGCGACAAGGTACCGGCCGACCTGCGGCTGGTGCGCGCCCGCTCCCTGCAGGTGCAGGAAGCTGCCCTGACCGGCGAATCGCTGGCGGTCGACAAGGACCCGCAGCCGGTCGCCGTCGACGCGGATCTGGGCGACCGGCGCGGCATCGCCCATTCCGGCACGCTGGTCGTCTCCGGACGCGGCACCGGCGTGGTGGTCGCCACCGGAGCGGCGACCGAAATCGGCCGAATCTCCAGCATGCTGTCGCGGGTGGAGACCCTGACCACCCCGCTACTCCAACAGATGGCGGTGTTCGGCCGCTATCTCACCGCCGGCATTCTGGGGCTGGCGGCGATCGCCTTCGGTTTCGGCGTGCTGGCACGCGGCTACGGTCTGGACGAAATGTTCCTGGCCGCCGTCGGCCTGGCAGTGGCGGCGATCCCCGAGGGCCTGCCCGCGATCATGACGATCACGCTGGCGATCGGGGTCAGTGCGATGGCCCGGCGCAACGCGATCATCCGCCGCCTGCCGGCGGTCGAGACGTTGGGCGCGGTCACGGTGATCTGTTCGGACAAGACGGGCACCCTGACCCGCAACGAAATGACCGTGCGCCGGGTGGCCACGCAGGACGCCACCTTCGCCGTCACCGGCGAGGGCTACGGCGCCGACGGCGAGATCACACGCGACGACACGCCGGTGGCAGCCGTCGACCACCCCGCACTCACCGCGGCGATCTGCGCCGGCGATGCCTGCAACGACGCGGAGCTCTCGCCCGACCCCGAAGTCCCGGGCGACATGCGCCTCAGCGGCAATCCGGTGGATGGCGCCCTCAAGGCGCTGGCGCTCAAGAGCGGTGGCACGCCTGCCGGCCGACGGGCCGACACCATCCCGTTCGAAAGCGCGCACAAGTTCATGGCCAGCCTGCAGGACCGTGGCGACGGCCAGCGGGTGGTCTGGCTGAAGGGCGCGCCGGAACGTGTGCTCGCCCTGTGCGATCAGGCGCGCAGCGACGGCGGGGATGTGCCCCTCGATCCGGAGGCTTGGCAGGCCCGGATGGACACACTCGCCGGCCAGGGCTACCGCCTGCTGGCGGTCGCCGAGCGCGCGACCCACGACGGTCACCAAGAGCTCTCCTTCCCGGACATCGAGCGCGGCGGCTTCACGCTGCTCGCCCTGTTCGCGCTGCTCGACCCCGCACGCTCGGAAGCGGCCGACGCCGTGGCTGACTGCCGGTCGGCCGGAATCGCGGTGAAGATGATCACCGGCGACCATGCCGCCACGGCTGGCGCGGTCGCGCGCGAACTCGGCATCGGCGGCGACCGGCCGGCGCTCACCGGGCGCGAGCTGGACCAGATGGACGACGCGCAGCTGGCCGAGGCGGTGGCGCACACCGACGTGTTCGCCCGGACCACGCCGGAACACAAGCTGCGCCTGGTCAGTGCCCTGCAGGCCAAAGGCCAGGTCGCCGCGATGACCGGCGACGGCGTCAACGACGCCCCGGCGCTAAAGCGCGCCGACGTTGGCGTCGCAATGGGTCAGCGCGGCACCGAGGCGGCCAAGGAGGCCGCGGAGATGGTGCTGGGCGACGACAACTTCGCCTCGATCGCCGCGGCGGTGCGCGAGGGGCGGATCGTCTACGACAACCTGAAGAAGGCGATCCTGTTCATCCTGCCCACCAACGGCGGCGAGGCCTTCACGCTGTTGGCCGCGATCGCGTTCGGCACGCTGCTGCCGATCACCCCGGTGCAGATCCTATGGGTGAACATGGTGACGGCCGTGACGCTGGCGCTCGCGCTGGCGTTCGAAGCGGGGGAGCCGGGCGTCATGCGCCGGCCGCCGCGCCGGCGCGACGAGCCGATTTTGTCAGGCTTCCTGGTCTGGCGGGTGGCGTTCGTCTCCGCCCTGCTGGTGCTGGCGGTGTTCGGGCTGTTCGCGCTCGCCCGCGACCGCGGCATGGCGATCGAGGAAGCGCGCACGCTCGCGGTCAACATGCTGGTGGCGGGCGAGATCGTCTACCTGTTCAACGCCCGACGGCTGAACGGCCCGGCCCTGTCCCGCGACGCGCTCGCAAGCGCCGGCCCGGCAGGCCTATCGGTGGTGCTGGTGCTGGCGATCCAGATGCCGTTCACCTACTGGGGGCCGATGCAGACGCTGTTCGGCACGGCTGGCCTGTCCGCGGGGTCCTGGATCACCATCGCCGCCGCCGGGCTTGCCCTGTTCGCCGTGGTCGAGGTGGAAAAAACCCTGCTGCGACGTTTCGCCCGCGCGCGCCGGTAGCCCGGACGCGGTTGTGGCGCGCCTCTCCCGCCGCCACCTAACAGGCGGTTGGTTTGAACAATCACGTTCGGGAAAGGAAAACACGCGCGATGACCAAGCAGCACGTCGGCTTCGTCGGCCTGGGCGCCATGGGCCGGCCGATGGCGGAGAACCTGCTGAAGGCTGGCTTCGACGTTACCGTCTGGAACCGCTCGCCCGACAAGATGCAGGCGCTGGTCGACCAGGGCGCCCGCAAGGCAGAGCGGCTCGCGGAAGTCGCCAAGCCGCATGGCATCGTTCTCAGCATGCTGGCCGACGACGCCGCGCTGGAGGAGGTCGCGCTCGGCGACGGCGGCCTGGTCGAGGCGCTGAGCCCCGGCGGGCTGCACGTCTCGATGTCGACCATTCATCCCGAAACCGCGCGCAAGCTGGCGGACGCGCACGCCGAGCATGAGGTCGGTTACCTCGCCGCCCCGGTGTTCGGCCGGCCGGACATGGCGGCCGCGGGCAAACTGTTCGTCACCTGGTCGGGCTGGCACAGCTACAAGGAGCGCGCGCAGCCAGTGTGCGCGGCGTTCGCGCAGGGCTTCTACGACTACGGCAGCGACGACGTCGCCGCCGCCAATGTGGTCAAGCTGGCCGGCAACTTCATGCTGGCGAGCGCCATGGAGGCGATGGGCGAGGCCTACGCCTTCTGCGAGCAACAGGGGATCGCCCGGGAGCAGGTCAACGCCCAGATGACCGAGACGCTGTTCGCCTGCCCCGCCTATAAGAACTACGGCGACCTGATCGCCCGGCACGCCTACGCGCCCGCCGGCTTCACCGCGACGCTCGGCCTCAAGGACATCGGTCTGGCGCTGGACGCGGGCCGGCAGGCGAAGGTGCCGATGCCGCTCGCCAGCCTGCTGCGCGACCGCCTGCTTTCCCTGACCGCCCGGGGCCACGGCGACAAGGACTGGTCCGCCCTCGGCCTCGCCATCGCCCACGACGCCGGCAACGATCCAACGGAGCGGTAAGGGGTCTTGGAAGGTTCACCACCAAGACACGATGACACCAAGGTGGTGGTATCGCATCAACGAAGTACCTTACAGAGCAATCCGGTGAATGCCATCCTTGATCACCGGCACATTGAAATTGATCAATAGACCCAGCCGGTGGCCTGTTAGCTTTAGGTATGTAAGCAGTTGAGCGCGGTGCACCGGTAGCACCGCCTCAACCGCCTTTATCTCGACCACGAGCTGATTGCTCACCAACAGATCGATCCTCAAGTCGCTGTCGAGTTTCACGCCGTCATAATAAATCGGTACAGTGAACTGCCGGGCACACTCGATACAACGTTGCCCAAGCTCATATACCAGACAACGTTCATAAACCTGCTCCAAGAGGCCCGGACCGAGAGCACGGTGAACCTTGAGCGCACTGTCGACGCAAGCGCGGGCAAGTTGATCTGTTTCTGCCGGAATCGGTTCCACCCCCGCCCCCTCCTCTTATTCGGCGAAACCTAAGCAAATCCGCACGGCCTCTTGGTGCCTTCGTGTCTTGGTGGTGCCCGTCTAACGCCGGCCGAAGAGTTTTTCGATCTCGTCCAGGCCGAGTTCGATGTAGGTCGGGCGGCCGTGGTTGCATTGACCGCTCTTGGGGGTCGCCTCCATCTGGCGCAGCAGCGCGTTCATTTCGTCGATGGTGAGCCGGCGGCCGGAGCGGACAGAGCCGTGGCAGGCCATCCGCGAACACACGCTGTGCAGGCGGTCTTCCAGGCTGAGCGTGTCGTCGCTCTCCTCAAGCTCGTCGGCGAGATCGCGGATCAGGCCCTGTACGTCGACCTCGCCTAGCAGCGCCGGCACCTCGCGCACCACCAGCGCGCCACCGCCGAACGCCTCGACCGTCAGCCCCAGACGTTGCAGTTCCTCGGCACGGTCGGCGACGCGTTGGGCGGCGCGCGCTTCCAGCTCGACCACTTCCGGGATCAACAAGCCCTGGCGGGCGACGCCGCGCGCGGCCAGCTCAGCCTTCATGCGCTCGTAGACCAAACGCTCGTGTGCGGCATGCTGGTCGACCAGCACCAACCCACGCTCGGTCTGCGCCACGATATAGTTCTCGTGCAGTTGCGCGCGGGCCGCGCCCAGCGGATGCTCCGTGCCAGTGGCCGGTGCCTCGGCGGCCGGCGCTTCCGCCCTGGCGCTCGGTGCCTGGTCCATCTGTGGCAGGGGCGCGTGATAGGCCGCCGCGGTCTCCTGCATCCCGGCTGAAGCGTAAGCCGGCTGCCCGGGAGCATACGCGGCGCCCCCCGAACCGCCGCGCGGCGCGTACGCATACGCCCCGCTGCCGCCGCCAGGCGGGACACCCGCACCTTCCGGGCGAAACGCGCCCAACGCCTGCTCCGCAACGCTGCCAGAGGCACGATGACCAGCTTCTGCCAGCTTGTGGCGGATCGCGGAGACGATCAGGCCACGCACCAGCCCGGGCTCGCGGAAGCGCACCTCGGCCTTGGCCGGGTGGACGTTGACGTCGACCTCCGCCGCCGGCAGCTCCAGGAACAGCGCCGCCATCGGGTGGCGGTCACGCGCGAGCACATCCTGATAGGCGCCGCGCAGCGCCCCCTGCAGCAGCCGATCCTTCACGGGCCGACCGTTGACGAACAGGAACTGACTTTGCGCGTTCGCCTTGTTCAGGGTTGGCAGGCCGGCATAGCCGGTCAGACGCACGCCCTCCCGCTCCGCCTGGATCGCCATGGCGTTGTCGGCGAACTGCTTGCCCATCACCGCGGACAGACGGGTCAGGCGGGCATCGAACAGATCGCCGGCCTCGGCCGGGGGATAGCGCAGCACCTGCCGGTCGCCGTCGGCCAGGGTGAAGCCGACCTGCGGGTGCGCCATCGCCAGGCGCTGCAGCGTGTCCTGTACGTGGCTGAGCTCGGTCCGGGGCTGCTTCAGGAACTTGAGCCGCGCCGGGGTGGCGTAGAATAGATCGCGCACCTCGACCCGCGTCCCGCTTGGCAGGCGCGCCGGTTCAACCGGGCCCGCAGCCCCCGCTTCGACCCGGATCTGCCAGGCGGCGTCGCCCCCTTGCGCCCGACTGGCCAGCGTCAGACGCGAGACCGCGCCGATCGAGGGCAGCGCCTCCCCCCGGAAACCGAGCGAGCCGATGTTGACCAGATCGTCGCCGTCCAGCTTGGAGGTGCAGTGCCGGTCGATCGCGAGCTGCAGCTCGTCGGCCTCCATGCCATGGCCATCATCGGCGACCAGGATCAGCGCCCGCCCGCCGTCGCGCAGCGTCACATCGACCTGCCGGGCGCCCGCGTCCAGGCTGTTCTCGACCAGCTCCTTCACCGCCGAGGCCGGGCGCTCCACCACCTCGCCGGCGGCGATCCGATTGATCAGGCCGTCGGGCAACCGCCGCAGCATCGTCGCCAAGGCGCCCTACCCTTTGCGTTCGCGCATGAACGCCTTGGTACGTTGCTTGCCGTCCTCGACCGCCGGCTGGTCGTAGGCGTCGACACCCAGCAGGTCGGCGGCGATCGCGGTTTCCAGCATGAAGTGCTGGAACAGCGCGCCCAGACGGGTTTCGTCAAGCGCCTGCAGGTCGAGCGTGCGCACCGGCCGGCCGTGCGCCAGCAGCGAGTCGCGAGTGGCCCGCGCCTCCGCCTCGAAAAGCTGGCCCATTGTTGCGTCGGCAAGGTAGTCGGCGCCGGGCACAAGATAGGGGTCGACCGCGGCTCCAAGCTCGCCGGCCGGCACATTAACGAGCGTGAACAGCTTGTCCGCCGGCCCGTCGAGGTAGAGCTGCAGCTGGCTGTGCTGGTCGACCGTGCCGATGGCGTCGATCGGTGTGGTCCCGTTGCCCTGCTTGCCCAGGCTTTCCGCCCACAGCTGGCGGTACCAGCGGGCGAACCAGAACAGCCGGTCGCAGTAGGGCATCAGCACGGACTGGCTGACCCCAGCCTCGCGCGCCAGCGCCACCTGCACCGCCGCCCCCTGTGCCGGCGGGGCCATTGTCGGATCGTCGGTTTCGAACGCGGCGGCGTTCACAGCCGCTGCACCCGCGCGCAGTGCGTGCACGTCCAGGCCCAGCAGCATCGCCGGCAGCGCCCCGGTCGAGAGCACGGAGAAGCGCCCGCCCAGATTGGGATCGTGATCGAGCACCCCCAGCCCATGGTCACGGGCGATCTGGCCGAGCGGGCTGTCCAGGTTTTCCGTCATCACGGCGACGTGCTGGCACAGATGCGAATCGCCGTTCGCCGCGCCCAGCCAAGCCATCACGATGGCCAACTGACACAGCGTCTCGGCCGTGCCGCCGGACTTGGAGATCGCCAAAACACCGGTCTCCGCCGGATCGAGACGGGCAGCCATCGCATGGAAAGTGTCCGGGTCGACGTTGTCCAGGAAGCGCACCTCGGGCGCCCCCTGCGGCGGGCCGAATCCCCGCTGCGCCAACGCCGCGACCGCTTGCCCGCCGAGCGACGAGCCGCCGGTGCCGAGCACCAGCATCGTGTCGAATCCGGTGCCGAAATGGCGGGCCAAACGCTGGACCGGCTCCAGGTCGTCAGCCCGCTCGGCTAACTGGATGAACGCTGGCGCACTGCCGTCTCCGCACGCGGCGCGCAAGCGTGCCAGCGATTCCCCGGCACGGGTCAACCACGGCTTCAAACGTTCCGGCGGCAACCCCTCTGGAGCGGAGCCGCGTGCGAAACAACCATCGATGTCTTGAGTATAGGGCACTGTCATGATGCTTCATAACCTAGCAGACTGCTGCCTGAACTGCCATCGGCCCCATGTCCTGATCCGCTGGATCAACACACGCGTAACACGCGTTTTACACCACACCTTAACCTCTACGCGTGTTTCGTGTCGTGATAACGCGGCCACCGCGCACCAAACTGCGACATAGCCGCCTGTGAACCAGCAACGGACAGCTCATGCTCATCGATTCCCTCGCGGGCTTTTTCTCGTCCGACAGCTTCATGCCGCACGGCATGTGCTACCTGTGGGACCCGCTTGTACTTTGGCTGCACGCGGGGTCGGACCTCCTGATCGGGGCGGCGTACTTCTCCATCCCCGTGGTCCTGGCGCTGTTCACGATCAAGCGCCGGGACCTGCAGTATCGCTGGGTGGCCGGGCTGTTCATGCTGTTCATTGTCGCCTGCGGCACCACGCACCTGTTCGGCGTATGGACGATCTGGAACCCGGACTACGCGATCGAGGGCCTGCTGAAGGCGATCACCGCTCTTGTCTCGCTCGCCACCGCGATCGTGCTATGGCCGCTTCTGCCCAAGCTGCTCGCCTTGCCGAGCCCATCCATGCTGGCGCAGTCCAACGCCGAGCTGCAGGCGGAAATTGACCGGCGTCGGGCAGCAGAAACGCGGTTGCAAAACCTCAACGCGGAGTTGGAAAGACGGGTCGCCGAACGTACGGCGGAACTCGAAAACAAGAATACGGCGTTTGAAGCCGAAATCGCCCAGCGCCAGGAAGTCGAACGCCAACTGGTTGCCGAACGCGACCGCGCGGAAGTCGCCAACCAAACCAAATCACAGTTTCTGGCCCTGATGAGCCACGAGTTGCGCACCCCTTTGAACGCCATCATGGGCTTTTCGGAGATGATCAAGACGGAAGCCTTCGGTCCGCTCGGCCAAGCGCGCTACCGCGAGTACGCCCACGACATTCACGCCAGCGGCGAACACCTGTTGCAGTTGATCACCGAGATCCTCGACCTTTCGAAGATCGAAGCCGGCAAGATGGAGCTGCGAGAAGAGCAAGTTGTCCTGAACGAAGTCTCCCAGGAGACCCAACGGCTGTTCCATGACAAGGCGGCGGAACACACCCTCACCTTCGCGACCGAAACGACCGAAGCGGTCACCATCACCGCAGACCGTCTGGCGTTGAAGCAAATGCTGATCAACCTGATATCCAATGCCCTCAAGTTCACGCCACTCGGCGGGCGCATCGACGTGTCCACCGACGTCGCCGACGATGGCAACCTCGAGATCGCGGTCACCGACACAGGCCCTGGGATGGACCAGACGGAACTCGAACAAGCGGTCCGCGCGTTCGGTCAGACCTCGGCAGGGCGCAAGGCTGGCGGCACAGGCCTGGGATTAACCCTGACCGCCGCGCTCGCCCATCTGCACGGCGGCCGGCTGGATATCGATAGCGAACCCGGCCACGGCACCACGATCACGATCGTCCTGCCCGGCGCGCGCATTCATAACTCTGTCACCGACACGGCCACAGCGTAGGCGCAGACCGGACGCCCACGCCGACACCCAGGCGTTTTCCGCGCCTAGCTTGCCCCGTCGCCGATCTGCGGCGCTTCGCGCGTTGGCTCGACGCCTTCCGGCTGACCGACCACGACCACGGCCAAATCATCCGGGTGCAGCAACTCGCCGGCCACACGCTTGGCCTGATCCAGGGTGACGCTTTCAATCAGCTGCTTGCGTTTGTCCATGTAGTCCATGCCCAGGTTCTCCTGCTGCATGGCCACCAGGATCGAGGCGATGTTGGACGTCGACGAGAGGCGCAGCGGGAAGGACCCGGTCATGTACGTCTTGGCGTCAGCCAGTTCTTCCTGCGTGGGGCCTTCCTCAGCCATCCGGCGCCATTCCTGGCGCACCACCTCCAACGCCTTGCCAACACTGGCGTTGCCGGTGCCGAGCCCGCCGCCCATCACCGAGGCGTGGTCGAGGGGGTGCAGATAGCTGTACACGGAATACACCAGACCGCGCTTCTCTCGTACCTCCGTGAACAGGCGGGACGCGAACTGGCCGCCGCCAAGGACGTAGTTCACCAAACTGGCGGCATAGTAATCCGGATCGTCACGCGCGATGCCGTCATGGCCAAGCACGACCCAGGACTGCGGCACGCTTTTCTCGACCACGACCGTCTCGCCCGCGCCCTTGGGCGCGACATCGGTGACCTGCGGCACGTCGCCGGTGGTTTCCGGCAGATCGGCGAAGGCGCGGTCGAGCAGCGGTTTCAGCTCTTCCGGCGTGATGTCGCCGACCACACCCACCATCAACCGGTCGCGCGCGAACCGGGTTTCCACGAAGTCGTGCAGATCCTGGCGCGTGATCCGCTGCAAGCTGGCTTGCGTGCCCGAGGTCGGCTGGCCGTAGGGATGGTCGGGAAACATCAGCTTATCCAGCGTCAGGTTCGCCACCGACCGGGGATCCTGCGAACGCCGCGCCAGACTGGCTTGAATCTGGCTCTTGATTCGCTGCACCGGCTCGGCGTCGAACCGCGGCTGGGTCAACGCGAGAGCCATCAACTCGAAGGCGCGCGCGCGATTTTCGCTCAGCGTCTTGAGTGAGCCGTAGAAGGCATCCAAGCTGGCGTCGAACGACAGCTTGATCGCCTTCTGGGAAAGTGCCTGCTGGAAGTCCTGGCTGGACATCTCCCCCGCGCCCTCGTCAATCGTGGAGGCGACGAGGTTGGCGAGACCCGGCTTGTCCTCCGGATCCAATGCGGCGCCACCCCGGAAAGCCATCCGGAGCGACAGGATCGGGTTGGAGTGATCCTCGACCAGCCAGGCAGTGATCCCCTGATCGGAGACGACCTTTTGAACTTCCGCAGCACGCACCGGGGCCGGCTGCAGGGCGACAAGCGCGGCTACCACCAACCCGGCCAAGGCACAGCGCGCCGGGGTCGTCGTCAGCGTCTTCAGCATCGTGAATGTTCCTGCTTTGGGTAAAGCGGATTAGCTGGTCGGTTCGGGCTTCAGCACCGCGGTGACCGAGGAATCCGGGTCGAGCACCTGCTTCGCCGCGGCCTCGACCTGCTCCGGCGTGACCTCGGAAATGCGCTGTGGCCAAGCCTCAATGTCCTCGACCGTGCGGCCGGTCACCAGCGACTGGCCGATCACCCGGGGGGCGGTGTTGACATCGTCCTGGGCGTAGACGGCATCCGCGCGCAGCCGGTCGATCGCGTTGGCGACCTCTTGCTTGGTGACGCCTTCGCTCAACAGCGTCTCGATCTCCGCGCGCAAGGCCTGCTCGGCCTTGGCGAGATCGATATCCGGGCGCGGCGAAATGTAGAAACCGAAGTCGGTGGTATCGACCGAGCTGGGCGAATACCAACTGCCAGCGGACACCGCGACGGCATCTTCCACCACCAGACGTTCGTACAGCCGGCTGGTCGGGCCACCGCCCAACACCTCGCTCAGGAGCTGCAAGGCGTAGGGCGTCACCGCGTCGTCCGCGGTGTTGTAGCTGGGCGCCAGATAGCGGATCGACAGGGAGGGTTGGCGCACCCGCGAACTCTCCAACTCAACCCGGCGCGGGGCGTTCTGCTTCGGCTCGGCGATCCGGTCGCGGTCGGGCACCTCGGCTTTTGGGATCGGCCCGTAATACTTCTCCGCGAGCGGCCGGACCTCCTCGGCCGTGACGTCGCCAGCGATCACCAACACCGCATTGTTCGGTGCGTACCACCGCTCGTAGAACGCCTGCATGTCGTCGGCCGACACGGTTTCCAGCGTCTGCTTCCAACCGATGATCGGCGTGCCGTAGGGGTGGTGCAGAAACAGCGAGGCGTTCGCCATCTCAGACAACTTGCCGGACGGGTTGGTCTCCACCCGCTGGGCGCGCTCTTCCATGACCACCTGGCGTTCGGTCTTCACGTCTTCGGGCTGGAGCTCCAGGTTCTCCATCCGGTCGGCCTCAAGCTCCATGATCAGCCCGAGCCGATCCTTGGCGACCGTCTGGTAATAGCCCGTGTAATCGTAGCTGGTGAAGGCGTTCTCGCGCCCGCCATTGCGCGCGACGATGTCGGAGAACTCGCCGTCCGGGTGCTTCTCCGTACCCTTGAACATCATGTGTTCGAGGATGTGGGCGATACCGGCCTTTTGGATCGGCTCGTCGGCGCTGCCGACCTTGTACCAGAGCATCTGGGTGACGATCGGCGCGCGGCGGTTGGTGACCACCACCACCTGCAACCCATTGTCGAGCGTGAAAGTCTCCGGATTAAAGATCTGGGCGCGCCCCTGGCCGGGGGCGGCAACTGCAGCGACCGCGAGCGCGAACACGCCCAGGGCGGCCGTCAACAAACGGGGAAATCGGTGCATCGGATCCACGAACCTCGCGCGGGTGAACGGGCACGGGTCACACCGGCAGGTCGCGACGCCCGATCAAACGGGCCACGATGCACGCCGGCGTTCCGAGCGACCATATGGCGACCGCGCCGCCCGTGGGCAACACGATCAAACATGACGATCTTGGGGCAGCCGGCACGACAGTCCGGCCGGCGCTACAGACCGCCCAGGATCCCGCGGTCTTCGCGCTCCTGAATGGGCACCTCGCCGTCCTCGAGCGGCTTGCCCTGGGCACGGTTCTCGCGCAGGCGTCTGGCTTCCGCCTGGGCATCGACGACCTCACCCGGCTGCTCGGGATCGCGCCAGAAAATATAGTCGTCGAGCGGCCCCTGCAGGTCTTCCGCCCGCTCCGCCGCCTCGCGGGCCACGGTCTGGCGGATGTCGGCAGGCGCCGCCCCGGCGTTGGCGTTGGCGAGCAGCCGCTGCTCGCCGTCACTCAGACCGCCACGACCGCCCGGCATCCCCGGTTGTTCCTGGCCTGTGGCCGGCGATGCCAACAGAGCCTGCTGGGCGCGCACCCGCGGGCTGGTCGCCTGCGGCCGCCCGCCGCCGGCACGTGGTGGCGGCAGCTCGCTCAAGCTGGGCGGCATTTCGAGCGGCTCATGCTCCGCGACCTTGAACTCGTCAGGCGCGGTCTGCTTGAGCCCCAGGCTGGTGCGCCAGCTGTCGCTGCAGCCGGCAAGCGCAGGCAGCGCCAGCAGCAGGACCGTGACGAGGCGGATTGGGCGGCGGTGTGTCATGGCGCGGCTCGGCGCTCCATCAATCGGCATCAGTGGGCGGGGCTCGGCGCACGGGCGTCCCAGAGAGGGGTGCACGCGCCTGACTGTTACGCGCTTTCCCGGTCCCGGCGCAAGAAGGCGTCGAGCAAGAGCACGCCAACTCCAACCACGATCGCGCTGTCAGCGACATTGAAGGCGGGCCAGTGCCAGCCGGCAGCGTGGACATCCAGGAAATCGACCACGGCGCCGAAGCGCAGACGATCGATCACGTTGCCGATCGCCCCGCCCACGATCAACCCGATGGCAAGCGCGGTCCAACGCCCGTGCCTCCCGGTGTGGAGCCAGTACAGCAGCCCACCGGCGACGATCGTGGCGAACGCCGACAGAAGCCACGGCTGCCAAGGATTCCCAGCCCCCAGCAAACCGAACGACACGCCGGGGTTCCAGACCAGCACGAGGTTGAAGAACCCAGTGACCTCGATCCGCCGCGGCGGCTGCATCAGGTCCAGAATCCACAGCTTGCTGACCTGGTCGGCGACCAGAACCACCGCCGCCATGACGAGGCCGAACCGGAACATGGTAGATGCCCTTGCGCGCTTACCGAGAGAAGCAGGTATTTCGCATCGACCCGCCGGCTATTCCGCCGCCGCGCCCAAGGCGTGGACAGCGTCGGCACAGCGCGCGCAAGTCTCCGGCGCCTTGGGATCACGATCGACCTCGGGCAGCACCTGCCAACAGCGCTGACACTTCTGCCCCTCGGCCAGGCCGGGCTTGACCGCCACGCCGGGCACCTCCTCCAGGCGGTAGGCATCCTCCGGTCCGGCGCCCTGCTCGACCGTGATCTGCGAGGTGATGCAGACCAGCGCCAGGTCGACGTCGGCGACCGCGTCCAGCAACGCGTCGTCGTTGATGTAGACGGTCGGGTGCGCCTGCAGGCTGGCGCCGATGCGCTTGGCCTCCCGCTCGCGTTCCAGCGCGCCGGTAACCACCCGGCGAACCTTGCGGACCTTGGCCCACTTGTCCGCCAGCGGCTGATCCGCCCAGGCGTCGGCCACCTCCGGGAACAGGCGCTCGTGCACGCTCGCTTCCGGTCCCGTGCCGCGCGCCCACCAGGCCTCCTCTGCGGTGAACGCCAGGATCGGCGCCAGCCAGGCGGTCAGGTGGTGGAACAGCGCGTCCAGCACCGTCCGGCAGGCCTTGCGCCGGATGCTGTCCGGCCGGTCGCAGTAGAGCACGTCCTTGCGGATGTCGAAGTAGAAGGCCGACAGGTCGATCTCGCAAAAGCGGTACAGCTCGCGGTAGACGCTCATCAGGTCGTAGCGCCGGATCGCCGGCATGATCGCCCGATCGATCTCCCACAGGCGGTGCAGCACCCAGCGCTCCAGCTCCGGCATCTCGGCCGGCTGGACGCGCTCGCTCTCGGTGAAGCCGTCCAGGTTGCCGATCAGGAAGCGCAAGGTGTTGCGCATCCGCCGATAGGCATCGGCCTGGTAGCGCAGGATCTCGTCGCCGATCCGCAGATCCTCGCTGTAGTCCGAGGCGACCACCCAGAGACGCAGGATGTCCGCGCCCTTCTCCGCCATGATGTCTTGCGGGGCGATCACGTTGCCGAGCGACTTCGACATCTTGCGCCCGTGCGGGTCGAGCACGAAGCCGTGGGTCAGCACGCCCTCGTAGGGCGCATGCCCGCGCGTGCCCGCGCTTTCCAGCATGGAGGTGTGGAACCAGCCGCGATGCTGGTCGGAGCCCTCCAGGTACAGGCTGGCCGGCCACTTCAGGTCGTCGCGCGCCTCCAGCACGAAAGCGTGGGTGGAACCGCTGTCGAACCAGACCTCGACGACGTCGAAGACCTGCTCGTAGTCCTGGGCGTCGTAGGCATTGCCCAGGAATCGCTGAGCGTCCGAGTTGAACCAGGCATCGCCGCCTTCCTGTTCGAACACCTGCGCGATGCGCTCGATCACTTGGGCGTCGCGCAGCGGCTCGCCCGTCTGCTTGTGCACGAAGATCGGCAGCGGCACGCCCCACTTGCGCTGACGCGACACGCACCAGTCGGGGCGGTTCTCGATCATCGAGTAGAGGCGGGTCTTGCCCGAGGCCGGATAGAAGTCGGTCTCCTCGATCGCCGCCAGGGCCTTCTTCCGCAGGTCGTTCGTCTCCATCGAGATGAACCACTGCGGGGTGTTGCGGAAGATCAGCGGCACCTTGGAGCGCCAGGAGTGCGGGTAGGAGTGGCGCAGCTTGCCCTGCGTGACCAACTTGCCCGCGTCCTTGAGCGCGTCGATCACCCGGCCGTTGGCGTCGCCGTGCTTGCCCTCGGGCGTGTAGACGCGCGCGCCGGCGAACAGCGGTACGCTCTCGACGAAGTAGCCGTCGGCGTCGACGTTGTGCGGCATCGCCAGGCCGTGCTGACGGCCCAGCAGCCAGTCGTCTGTGCCGTGCCCGGGGGCGACGTGCACGAAGCCGGTGCCCTGGTCCATCGTGACGAACCCGCCGGCCAGCAGCGGCACGTCGAACTCGTAGCCCTGGCCGCGGAAGGGGTGCGCCGCCAGCGTCCCGTCAAGCTCGGCGCCCTTGAACTCGGCGACCACCTTATAGCCGTCGATCGCGGTGTCGCTCGCCACCTGTTCTACCAGGGCCTTACCGACGACCAGCTTCTCGCCCGTCTGCGCCAGACTGCCCTCGCCCGGCTCGGTTACCTCGATCACCGCATAGGTCTCCTCGGCGTCGTAGGCGATCGCGCGGTTGCCCGGGATGGTCCAGGGCGTGGTGGTCCAGATCACCACACTGGCGTCGGACAGCGCCGCGTGGCTGGCGGTGACGACCGGAAAGCGCACCCAGATCGTGCGCGAGGTGTGCTCGTGGTACTCGACCTCCGCGTCGGCGAGCGCGGTCTTCTCCGCAACCGACCAGAGGACCGGGCGGTCGCCGCGATACATCCCGCCGTTCTGCAGGAACTTGCCGATCTCGCGGACGATCTGCGCCTCGACCGGGTAGGACATCGTCAGGTACGGGTCCGCCCAATTGCCGACCACGCCGAAACGCTTGAACTCCTCGATCTGCTGGGAGATCCAGTAGTCCGCGAACTCCCGGCACTCCCGGCGGAACTCGACCGGATCGATGCTGTCCTTGTCCTGGCCCTGTTTGCGGTAGCCCTCCTCGACCTTCCATTCGATCGGCAGGCCGTGGCAGTCCCAACCAGGAACGTAGTGGGCGTCGTAGCCCAGCATCTGCATCGAGCGGTTGATCGCGTCCTTCAGGATCTTGTTGAGCGCGTGGCCCATGTGCAGATGGCCGTTGGCATAGGGCGGGCCGTCGTGCAGGACGAACTTCTCCCGGCCCTTGGACTGTTCGCGCAGCCGCCCGAACAGGTCCATCTCGTCCCAGGCCTTAAGCGTTTCCGGCTCGCGCTGCGGCAGGCGCGCGCGCATCGGGAAATTGTCGGCGCGGGGCAGGAAGACGGTCGATTTGTAGTCGACGCTCATTATGCGAAAACTCTCGAAAACAGCGCGGATGACGACGGGCGCGCGCTCGAAGCGCAACTAAAGCCGGTGGCGTGCAGGCAGCTGACGGCCGTGCGCGCTTTGAGCGCGCGCGACTGTATCAACGCCCTGAAAGCGGTCAAGGCACAGGCGGTGCCCACCGATCCGAAACCGCCGTCCGCCTTGCGACCTCGCCAGCCATCCCTGCGACCGAAACGCCACAGAGGCGTCATCCCTGGACGCTTGCGTTGCGGGATCAACTGTGGATATTGCATGCGGTCTTAACGCCACCGCAAGAAATCGTTCGCTTTCGCGGGACAACTCAATGGCCAAAAAGCCGACTGAACTGTCGCTGTTCCTGCGCCGCTGGATCGCGCACCCGCTGCGCGTTGGCGCGGTACTGCCTTCATCACCCAGCCTGTGCCGGATGGTCGCACGCAATACGGTAACCAGCCCCGATGAGCTGGTGATGGAACTGGGGGCGGGCACCGGCACGGTGACCGATTACCTGATCGCCGCCGGCCTACCGGAAGAACGGCTGATCCTGGTCGAGCTGGACCCGGACTACGTCGCTTACCTGCGCACGCGTTTCCCCAAGGCGACCGTGATCGAGGGCGACGCCAGCCAGCCGCGCAAACTGCTCGAGCCCGACTTGGTCGGCAAGCTGGACACGGTCATCTCCGGCATTCCCGCGCTGCAGTTCCCGCTGGCCAAGCAGCGCGCCTACATGGACGAGTGCTTTTCGATCCTGCGCGAAGGCGGGCAGGTGCTGCAGTACACCTATTCGCTGAAATCGCCGCTGCCCTACGAGAAGCTGCAGATGACCGGCCGGCGGCTGGGTCTGACGTTGGCCAACCTCCCGCCAGCACACCTCTGGTGCTACCTGCGCCCCGAGCCGGCACTCGCCGCCGCGGCAGAGTAGCCGAACCGTCGGCGTGAACGCGCCCCATCCTGTTTGAAGCGAGGACCAGGTCGGGCAAGGTCAAGGCACCTTGCCCGACCTGGCTTTAGCGCCGGATTATGACCTCGTCGTCATCCGCCCGGGCTTCCCACCCGTAACGGGCCAGTTCGGGGTCGCTGTGCTCCTCCTGCGGATAGCCGACGCAGAGGTAGGCGACCAGCGACCAGCTCTCCGGCACTTCCAGGGTACGGCGGACGAGCTCTGGTTCCAGGATCGACACCCAGCCAACACCGATCCCCTGTGCCCGCGCGGCGAGCCAGAGGGTATAAACGGCCGTCACCACCGAGTAGCGCAGCGTCTCCGGCATCGTCTGCCGGCCCACGCCGTGGCCCCGCTGCGTGGCTTCCGCGGCGAACACGGCCAGATGCTCCGGCGCTTCGCGCAGGCCAGAGAGCTTGAGGCGGGCATAGGCCCGTGCCCGGTCACCCGAGTAGGCCTGCAAGGCTTCCGCGTTACAGCGTTCGAAGTTCTCCGCGACAGCCGCCCGGCGGTCGGGATCATGCACCGTGACAAAGCGCCACGGCTGCGAGAAACCGACCGACGGCGCCAGGGTCGCCTGCCGGATCAGCGCGTCGAGCGCGCCCTCGGGCAAGGAATCCGGCCTGAACCGACGCACGTCGCGCCGCCAGGCGAACAGCTCGGCAAGTTGCGCGCGGAACGCGGCATCAAACTGCGGCGGACCATCCGCGGAAACATCGGCATTCGGCTGAGCGGGGGAAGTGCTGGGTGTCATCGGCGCGCTCGACTCCTTCGCATCCTTGGTCGGGGCGCATGACAGCCGAGTTCGTGCCGCCTCGCAAGCCGGGATGGCGCGTGCAATCGACGCCATGGGCGCGCGTACGCGTATTCGATTGGCGTGTGTGCCGAACTGGATATCACCTGCCTGTTCGCCACGGCCACCGCCCAAACACAGAACGCCACGCCCTGAGGGCGGGCGTGGCGTTCTGTCAAAGCGGCGCTTTCGTGTTGCGCCCTACATGTCGTCGGTTTCTTCCTCGACCTCGTCGCCGGCGTTCTCAACATCCTGCTGCATGCCGTCCCAGGTGTTGGAGCAGGCCCCCAGCGCGATCAGGGCCGTAACCGACAGAACGCTGGCGAATTTGCGAAACATGGTGTCCTCCCTTGTCATGGTGCGCAGTTAAACGTGACTGCGCTTACGAGGGACCAGATGCGCGCCTAGAAATTCCCCACAAGGCTTGCCATAGCCCATAAACGCAGTTGTCACGTAAGCGGGATGCGGGCCTAGGGTCTGCTCCGCCCTACGTCACGCACAACACGGCCGCGATGATCACGGCAAGCCAGCGCAAACCCCGTGCGACGCCTGGGTCGCCATCGGAGTTCTCCGCCGACCGCCAGACACCGATCATGGCGAGCAGGTTGTACGGCACGGAGATGGCATAGCCGACCACCAGTCCCGTGATCGGGAGATCCCGCGTCACCAGGACCAGATTGAGCGCGGTGGTCATGCCATTGACCAGCACGCCGCCCAGGATCAGCCAGCCCCAAAACGCCGCGCCCAGGGCAACCTCGCCGCGCCAAAGGCGTTTGATGTCGCTCAGAATATTAGACGCTCCCCGGTTGGTCGGATGATCGCCGCAGAAGGACATGGCTCCGGCGCCAAACTCCGTCATCCCTATGCGCGATGACTAGGCGCGGCCCTCCCTGCCACAGCCCGGTGGCGACCATATGTCGCACCCCAGTATCCGGTCTGACGTCTTGCGACAGCCCGATGATCCCGAGTGTCATCGGACTTTAACATTTGACCGGATATTCCCGTGGCGACGACGCAGTTCAACCAAAGTGATGATCCCTTTGCCCGGGCGCGCGACCTGCTTCGGCGGGGGCAACTGCGCAGCGCCGAGTCCGTTTGCCGCCAGGCTCTGAGGCGCACGCCCGATCAGCCCAGCGGTCTCATGATGCTGGGCGTGATCGCCCAGCAGCGCGGCGCCCCGCAACGCAGCCTCACGTACTTGCGCCGTGCCGCCAGCAAGGCCCCGACAAACGCCGAAATCCAGTTCAATCTCGGCGTCGCCCATCAGCATCTGTCCGAGTGGCACGAAGCTGCGGAATGCTATCGCCGGACGTTGGCACTGCAGCCACGCCATCCCGGGGCGCTGAACAATCTGGCAATGGCCTATTGGGCGACCGGGGAAATCGACGCCGCCATCCAAACGTTCGAACAGTTGTTGGCGCTCAAGGGAGAGGACCCCGCCACACTCACAAATCTCGGCATGGCGCTCAGGTCCGCAGGACGCGCCGAAGCAGCCGTGGCCTGCCACCAACGGGCGATCGCAGCACAGCCGAGCCTGGCGCAAGCGCATAACAACCTCGGCAACGCGCTGCTCGACCTGCACCATCCGCAACAGGCGATGGACGCCTTTCGCGCCGCGCTGGCTCACCGACCTGACTACGCCGATGCCTGGAGCAACCTCGGCACCGCACAGGCTGCGTGCGGCCACCACCAGGACGCCGTCGCCGCGCAGTGCGCGGCGCTTGAGCGGGCGCGCGATAACGACCGTTTCTGGCAGCGTTTCGCGGCCACCCTGGAGCCGTGCACCTATGACACCGCCTCCCCGGAAATCGAGCAATGGATCGTGCAGCTGCTCGACCGCCGGTACTGCGACCCGGTGCGACTGACCCGGCCGATCCTAAGCCTATTGGAAACACATGCAGCGTTCCGTGAACTGCTGTCGCTGACCGACCCCTCGCACGATCCGGCCCGGGTATCGTTTAACGAGCTTGCGGCCCGACTCGGCCGGATTGCGCTGTTCGACCGCTTCGCGTGGTTGACCCCGATCTGCAGTCCCCAGGTGGAAGACGCCCTGGCACGCTTCCGGCAGATGCTCGTGTCGCAGGCGCGTGCCGAAGAACAGTTGTCCGCCCCGGCGCTGGCGTGTGCCGCCGCCGTGGCGGCCCAGAGCTTCCTCAGCGAATACCTCGACGTGGTTGAGGCTCCGGATAACGGTCATGTTCAGGCGGCAGCGGCACAATGCACGGCCGATCTCGCAGCCGGGCGCCAACCCACCCCCGAAATCGTCGCTGCGGTTGCCGCCTATCAGCCGCTCCATCAACTGGAAAATGGAGAGCGCCTCAACCGCTTCGATTGGCCCGAACCGATCGCGCGCCTGATCGAGCTGCAGCTCAATGAACCCGCACGGGAAGCAAATCTGCGCGCATCCCTCCCGACGCTGACCCCCATCACCGACGAAACGTCATGTGCCGTGCAGGCACAATACGAGTCCCACCCCTATCCGCGCTGGCGAAAGCTCGATGTCCCGACGGTGCCGTTGTCTCTCGATCGTTATCTGAGAGAGAACGTCGGGACCGGTCCGGTCCACGCCCTGCCCGCGCAGACAGGCGCGCGCGTGCTCGTCGCAGGCTGCGGAACCGGTCGTCACGCCATCCGCACCGCCTTTCGGTTCACAGGCTGCGAGGTGCTGGCGATCGACCTAAGCCGGAGCAGCCTCGGCTATGCGCGTCGCCAGAGCGAGGCGCTGGGCCTGGCGAACGTCTCCTATGCTCAAGCCGATCTGCTGGAGCTTGAGCAGATGGACGAGACGTTCGACGTCATCGAGAGCGTCGGAGTCCTGCACCACCTGGCCGATCCCACGGCCGGGTTGGGACAGCTTGTGAAACGCCTCCGGCCCGGGGGACTGCTCAAGCTCGGCCTGTACAGCCGCGCCGGGCGGGCGGACATCAACTGGGCACGCGCATGGACCGAACAGAACGCCATCCAAGGCGATGCGCGTGGCATCCAGCGGTTACGCGCCTGGGTCCGTGAACGGGCCGAAGCCGGCGATCCGCACGCGCGCAGTCTGTTGCGGCGGTCCGATTTCTTCGCCACCAGCCTGGTGCGGGATATGCTCCTGCATGTGTGCGAGCATCAGTTCGACTTTATGCAAATCCAACGGATGCTCGCGGAATGCGACTTGGCGTTCCTCGGCCTGGAACCCGCCAATATGGCAAGCTATCGCCGTTTCCGCACCCGGTATCCGGAGCCTGACAAACTCACGGATCTGGCGGCCTGGGCCGCGTTTGAACGCGAGCACCCGGAGATGTTTCGAGGCATGTACCAGTTCTGGTGCCAGAAACCCGGGTGATCCGACCCAACGACAGTCGGGGCTCTAGGGGAGCCTTCTAGCTTCCCGCGCCCTCGATCGGCACCGGCGGCTCGTTTTCCAGCACCCGGCGGGCGTGGCGGCAGTCCTCGGCAATTTGCAGGGAGAGTGCCTGCATGCTGTCGAACGTATGGTCGCCACGCAGGAACGCGATCAGCTGCACGCGCAGATGCTTGTTGTAGAGATCCGGGCTGACGTCGAACAGCGAGACCTCGAGCAGAACGTTGTCACCGTGCACCGACGGGCGGGTGCCGATGTAGCCCGCGCCGTCCATCCAGAAGGTGTCCGGCCCGTTGTCGACGCCCGCACGCACGGCGTAGATGCCGTGCATCGGCTCCAGGTATTCGCCGAGCGGCACGTTGGCGGTCGGAAAGCCGATCTCGCGGCCGCGCTTGGCGCCATGCTCGACGCGCCCCTCGACCTCCCAGGGCCGCCCCAGCAAACGCTGCGCCTCGCGCACCTCGCCTGCCTGCAGGCAGGCGCGCACGCGCGAGGAGGAGATCGTCTCGCCATGCTCGTCCTGCACCGCATCGAGTGCGGAGACGCCAAAGCCGTGCGTCTCGCCCAGCCGGGTCAACAGGTCGATGTCACCCTGGCGCTTGTAGCCGAAGCGGAAGCCACGCCCGACCACCACATGCGCCGCCTGCAGATCACGGACGAGCAGGTTGGTGACGAAATCTTCCGCAGGGATCTTGGCGAAGTCCCAGTCGAACTGCAGGACGAACACATTGTCGATGCCGAGCGCCTCCATCAGCCGCAACCGGGTGCGCAGAGCACTCAGCCGGAAGGGCGGCTGGTCCGGCTTGAACAGCCGACGCGGGTGCGGCTCGAAGGTCATCACGTTGCACGGCACGCCAAGCGCGCGGGCACGCGCCTGCGCCTCGGCCAGCACCCCCCGATGGCCGCGGTGCAGCCCGTCGAAGTTGCCGATCGCGACGACGCCGCCGCGCGCACTGTCGGGCAGGTCGTGGGTATGCCGGTAGACGTCCATCGTCGCTCGCTTTGCGCGCTGTCCCAGGGGCATGCCAGCCGCCGTTGGCGTGGGCGGCTCCGGTGTAGCGCGCCTTCGCTCAAGAAAAAAGGGGCCGGCGCCCGTCTGCCACAGGCACCGGCCCCTTCCCGAGCCTCGTGTTCCCCCGCCGCAAGCGAGGGGCGTGCGGTTACTCCGCCGCGTTGGTGTGGCTGTGCGGCGGCGGGACCGCGCCGACCTCTTCCTCGGGGCGGCCACGGACCTCCGCGCGGCTATTGACCATCAGGCGGGCCTCGCCATCGAGCACCGTCTTGCCGTCGACGGTGCAGACGGTGTCGACCTTGACCCGCTTCTTCTCGCGGTTGACCTCGGTCACCGTAACGCGGGCGCGCACGGTGTCGCCGATCTTGACCGGCGCCTTGAAGTTCAGGGTCTGCCCCAAGTAGATGCACCCCGGCCCCGGCAAGCGCGTGCCCAGCACCGTGGAAATGAAGCTCGCCGCCAGCATGCCGTGAGCGATCCGGCCCTTGAACATCGTCTGCTCGGCAAAGTTCTGGTTCAGGTGGACCGGATTGGTGTCGCCGGAAATCCCTGCGAACATGACCACATCGGCCTCGGTCACCGTCTTGCCGTAGCTGTCGGTCATGCCGACCTCCAGGTCCTCGATGAAGTAACCATGGAGGTCCTGCATCGCCCGCATCGGCGCGTCGCCCTTGCGCTCGTCCGTCATCGAACGCTGCCCTTCCTTGTTGCAGTGCCGCAATTCCATGCTGCAGCGCACACTACTAGTCCCACGTGACCGGAGCAAGCGTTTCAACCGCAACGCGCCGCCGACACCCTTCTCAAACACCACGCCAACGAACGGGCTAAGAGCACCAATGTCCAGCGTCCCAGGGCGGCCCTGCAATCATACCACCGGAAGATCAGCCAACGCGGATGGCCGTCGACCACCGGGTCAGCGCGCCTCTCCAACCCGCTTGCACAGGTCCTGCAGACCAGCCTGAAAAGCTTCGCGCCGGCTTTCCGGCAGATCTGCCATGGCGGCGGCCAGCGCGATCAAGGGATCGACCTGTAGGGCACGCTCGCCTTGAGCGGTAACGCTCATCCAAGCGTCCTCAGGCCCGTTGGAATCCATCCGCAAATAGCCTTGCTCGACCAACTGGCTGATCAAGGTGGACGCGCGTCCGGGTGACAGGTGATGGGCCTTGGCGAAGCCTGCGGTCGTGCGCTGCGTCGCCTCGTGCTCGGCGAAGAAGCGCAGGGCATCGATATGATAGGGTCGCAACCCGTTGCGATTCGCCTTGGCGTCGACGACGCGGGACAAAGCCCGCAGCATACGCGCAGCCTGATAGTCCGATTCAGCAACACCCGTTGTCATCTTTGCAGCCCCCTCCCCGGGTGCCGAGATATCCCTGAAGCCATCTCCGGCTGTTTACGTCACGGACGATGTTCTGGATTTTTTTCATCGACCGTGACCGCTCCACGACACGCCGAGAGTGGCCGAACTTCCTGACGACATGTTTCCGGTGATTATTCTACCATACCCATGTGATCTCGATCACACAGATGCCCGACATAGCAGGTCCGATTTGGCATGGTGTCGCGGTTGCGTCGTCTTTGAAGCTATGATTCCGAGCATGCTTGCATGCGCTGTCAAGCGCGAGGCGCACACTTCCCAGTTAGAAACTCACTCCAAACGATATCCGCGCTTTGAAACCTGCCGATTCCCACGTGCGCGCGAACCCCTTAGGGTGAAGACCGTTACGACGCAGAGAGCCGGTTGATGTCGCATTCCCTGAAGAAACCGCCAGACGCGGCCCCGGAACCGCAGAGCGACTCCGAAACGGCCGTCCGCGCGGAGGCCACCCCCCGTCCCGAGGGCGATCCGGCTCCAGCCGCCCCGTCCGATTCCGGTGCGGGCAATCAGGCGACATGCCGGCAGCCGACCGCGCGCCAGGAGCGCATCCTGGAACTGGTGCGCCGACGCGGCTTCGTCTCGATCGACGCGCTGGCGCGGACCTTCGAGGTAACGCCGCAAACGATCCGGCGCGACATCAACCAGTTGTGCGAATTGGAGCTGCTGCGCCGCTACCACGGCGGCGCCGGTCTGCCGTCCAGCGTGGAGAACCTCGCCTATCAGACCCGACAGGTACTGTGGCAGGGCGAGAAGCAGGCGATCGCCCGGGCGCTCGCCGAGCAGGTCCCGGACGAAGCCTCGCTGTTCATCAACATCGGCACGACGACGGAGGAGGTCGCCAAGGCGCTGATGGGCCATCGCGGCCTGCGGGTGATCACCAACAACCTGAACGTCGCCTCGATCATGTCGTCCAAGGCGGACTTCGAGGTGACCGTGGCCGGCGGCCTGGTCCGCACCCGCGACCGTGGCATCGTCGGCGAAGCGGCGATCGACCTGATCGGCGAATTCAAGCTGGACTTCGGGATCATCGGCATCTCCGGCATCGACGCCGACGGCACGCTGCTCGATTTCGATTACCGCGAGGTGCGCGTGGCGCGGGCGATCATGGAGAATTCGCGCCAGGTCTTCCTGGTGGCCGACCATACCAAGTTCGGCCGCAACGCCATGGTGCGCCTGGGGAGCCTGACCCAGCTCTCGGCCGTATTCACCGACCGCAGCCCGCCGGCGCCGATCCGCGACTTGCTCAAACAGTCCGAGGTACAGCTGCACATCGCCCCGGCCCCGGTCGACAGCCAGTCCGCCGCCGACGGCACCCCACGCGACCCGGACGTGGCACCCGCTGGAACGCCTTAACACGCGCAACTGGAAACCCGCCAGGAGCTCAAAACGGGTTGCACATTCTTTGGAGAGCTGATCATGACGTCGGATGACGATACGGTGACCCGAACTGTGATCGTCCCGCTCGCCCCCGCAGAAGTGTGGACGCTGTTCGTCGCCCGGTTTCAGGATTGGTGGCCACAAGCCTACTCCTTCAGTCAGGACCGGCTGTCGACGATCGGCATCGAGCCAAAGTCCGGCGGCCGCTGCTTCGAGCGTGACGTCAAAGGCCAGGAAATCACCTGGGGCACGGTCACCAAAGCGGACCCTCCCGATCACCTGGCCTTCCTATGGCAAATCACCGCGGACCGCCGGATCGAACCAGACCCCGCCCAAGCCAGCGAGGTGGAGGTCGCTTTCGAAGCCACCGACACCAGCACGCGCGTAACCCTGACCCACCGGGCTTTCCAGCGTCACGGGGACGACTGGCGCGCCTATCGCGACGGCATGGCTTCAGAGCAGGGATGGCACTACTGCCTGGACTGTCTTGCCGATGCCGCCCGAACTGCGGGTTACTCCTGACTCAGGACTTCCCATCAATCCGCGGGATGTAAATGCAGGCGCAGGCACCGCCATGCGGCCGGTTCCCGGCAACAAGCTTGCCGCGCATGCGCTCGGCCAGCGCCTTGGTGATCGCCAGCCCCAAGCCGGTCCCGGACGGCCGCACGTTCGTCAGGCCGGCCTCAACCAAGAAGGGTTCGCCTAACTTCTCCAGCAGTTTCTGCGGAAAGCCGGGTCCGCGATCCTTCACGGAAAACCGCACAGCCTGGCCGTCTTGCCCCTGTAGGTCCGACAGCGCGGCGTGTAACGAGACCTGGCCACCATCTGGCGAGAACTTCAGCGCGTTGGACAGCAGGTTGAGCAGCCCCTGGTACAGGGCGCGCCGGTCGGCGTGCACCTGCACGCCCTGCACCTCCGCCGTGTCGACCGAGATCGCGATCGACCGCTCGGCAGCGATCGGCTGGACCGCGGCGACCGCCCCGACGACCGCCGCTTGCGCGTCCTGCGCGCCAAGATCCAGCGGAAAAGCGTCGTTTTCGATCCGGGCCAGATCGAGAATGTCGTTAATCAGATCAAGCAGATAGCTACCGCTGGCGTGAATATGCTCGACATACTCACGCAGCTTCTCCGGCGAGAGCGTCGTCTGCATGGTACGCAGCAGATCGGCGAACCCCAGGATGGCGTTGAGCGGGGTGCGCAGCTCGTGGCTCATGTGCGCCAGAAATTCGCTCTTGGCCCGGTTGGCATTCTCTGCTCGGCGCAGCGCGGCCTTGGCTTCCCACTCGGCCTGCTTGCGATCGGTGATGTCGCGCACGGTGCCTTCGTAGAACAGCGGCGCGCCGCGCGCATCGCGGACCAAGTAGGCGTTTTCGGAAATCCAGATACGCTCGCCCGTGGCGTGACGGTAGACTTCGCTTTCGAAGTCGCGCACCACCCCGTCGCGTGCCAGAATTTCGCGGAAGGTATCGCGTCGGGTGGGGTCGACGTACCACTCCCGGCCGATGTCAGTCACAGCGGCGAGCTGCTCGGCCTCGGTCGCGTAGCCGTTGAGGGCGCACAGCGCCGGGTTCGCGCGCAACTGCCGCCCGTCCGGGGAAGATCGATAAATCCCCTCGCTCGCGCGCTCGAACATCCGGCGATAGTCGACCTCGGCCTCGCGCAGACGCTGCTGCGTCTCGACCAGATCGGTCACGTCGGCGAGGCTGCCGAAATAGCCAATAACCTCGCCAGCGCGGTTAATGATCGGATTGGCGTGCTCGGATGCCCAGATGGTCGCGCCGTCGATCCGCCGAACCCGCACAATGCGCCCCTGCACGGACTGACCGCGATCGTTCAGCTCGCGCACGTAGGCCTGATCATCCGGGTCGGCGTAGAACGCATCGGCGCGCTTGCCGGCCGCCATCAACTGCTCAGCCGTGTCGAACCCGAGCAACTGGGCAAAGCAGTGGTTGGCGTAGGTATACGCACCCGTGCGCGTAGTCGCGTAGATGCCCACACCGGCATCGGCCAACATGCGCAACAACGTCTCGGGTGAAAGCTGCCCCAATGGGCCGGCTTCACTCGACTGGTCGGACGCGCGCAACGCGAATGGCGCAGAATCGTCTCCGGCGCCTGCGTGGCAGTTGCCGCCCTCACCGATACCGTACGAACGCCGGGGCGCGTCGCCGGCGCGATCAGACGTCGTCATTCGCGACCTCTTACGACACGCGACACCAGTTGGGAGTGTAAAGTGTGCCGAATGACGCGTTAAGACTTACTTGACCATAGGAGTCAACTTCACCGGAGCGTGCATGCGAAGATCCACGTAATGGGTTCGGAAGCGAACATCTAAACGCTCCAATAAGCCGCCTATCGGCAACAATCGCGCCATCTCCTTTCGTATATGTTCGTTTTTGCATGTGCGAAGGCGCGTAAATTTTCACTTTCGAACGGCATTCGGTTGCACCCCCATGACAAATCACCTACGGTGCGACGAACAATCGCGCCACGGGACGTCCGGCTGAGCCGCCGCCCGGGCACGTGCCGCCGCAACCAACGGCGGGGATCACAAGGGCGGGGCGAACCCGTCCGGCGCGCCAGTGCCCAAGCGGGTCAGCCGCTTTTTGCAATGACGCGGCCAAACGGGGACCGACACCCCGTGGGGAGGCAACGTGAGTGACGCTCCGAACGCGCGTCCCGGACGCGCGCCCGCCAGCGCTGATGATACCACCTCGGCCAACCCGCGCGCCGAGGAGATGCCGGTTGACCTGCTGGTGATCGGGGGCGGGATCAATGGGGCTGGAATCGCTCGCGATGCTGCTGGGCGCGGTCTGTCGGTCGTCCTGTGTGAGCAGGCGGACCTGGCGCAAGCGACCTCGTCGGCCAGCACGAAGCTGATCCACGGCGGTCTGCGCTACCTCGAACAGTACGAGTTCCGGCTGGTCCGCGAGGCGTTGATCGAGCGCGAGGTGCTACTCGCCGCCGCGCCGCACATCATCTGGCCACTTACCTTCGTGCTGCCGCACGTCTCCAAGCTGCGCCCGGCGTGGCTGGTACGTCTTGGGCTGTTCCTCTACGACCACCTGGGTGGGCGCAAGCGCCTGCCGGGCTCGCGCGGGGTCGATTTCACCAAGGATCCCTACGGCGCGCCGCTGAAACCCGAGATCACCAAGGGCTTCGCCTATTCCGACTGCTGGGTCGAGGACAGCCGTCTGGTCGTCCTCAACGCGCAGGACGCGCGCGAGCGCGGCGCGGACGTGCTGACCCGCACCGCCTGCCGACGTGCGCGGCGCGGCGCGGATGGACTGTGGCACGTCACGCTGGAAGCGACGGGTCCCGGCGGCGAAAACCGAGACTTCAAGGCACGCGCGGTGGTCAACGCAGCCGGCCCCTGGGTAACCCAGGTGCTGGGCCAGGTCACCGGACTGAACCGACCGGTCGGGCTGCGGTTGGTCAAGGGCAGCCACCTCGTCGTCCCCAAACTGTACGAGGGCGACCAAGCCTACATCCTGCAGAACGACGACCGGCGGATCGTCTTCGCGATTCCGTATGAACGCGATTACACGCTGCTCGGGACCACCGACAAACTGTTCGAAGCCGACCCCGCGCAGGTCGAGATCGACACTGACGAGATCGAATACATCTGTCGCGCGGCGAACCGGTACTTCAGACAGCAAGTCACACCGGCGGACGCGATCTGGCACTATTCCGGCGTGCGGCCGCTGTACGACGATGCCAACGAGAACGTCTCGGCCGTCACCCGCGACTACGTGTTCGACGTCGACGGCGGCCTCCAGACAGACGCCGAGGGCGACGGCGGCGATGGCACCCCGCCGCTGCTCTCCGTGTTCGGCGGCAAGATCACGACCTATCGCAAGCTGGCCGAACACGCCCTGGACAAGCTGCTGCCGCTGTTGGGCGACCATGGTCAGTCCGCTGGGGCGTCCTGGACCCACGACGCGCCGCTCCCCGGCGGCGACATCGCGGATGCCGACTTTGACGCCTACCTCGCCGACCTGCAGCGCCGCCATGCCTGGCTGCCGGATTATCTGGCGCGGCGCTACGCCCGCGCCTACGGTACCCGGACGGAACGCATTCTGGCGGGGGCACAGAGCCTGGACGACCTGGGACCGCATATCGGCGACGAGCTGTACGGGGCGGAAGTGCGTTACCTGCAGGAGCAGGAATGGGCCCGCACCGCCGACGACATCCTGTGGCGGCGCTCCAAGCTGGGCCTGCATTTGTCCGCGGCGACCCAGGACGCGCTGGCCGCCCACCTCGGCGAAACCGGTGGCGCCAGGACCGGCGACGGCGCCCGCCTGAAATCCGCGCGCAGCCAGGGGATGGCCGCGAAATGACGCTGACGCTGACAAACGTCACCAAGACCGTCGCCGGCGAGACCCACCTCGCTGACATCTCGACGGAACTGCACCCTGGCGGGTTCTACATCCTGCTGGGACCGACGCTGGCCGGGAAAACCTCGCTGATGCGGCTGATGGCCGGCCTCGACCGCCCGAGCGACGGGCGGATCGAGATGGACGGCCAGGACGTGACCAAAACGCCCGTGCGCAAGCGCAACGTGGCGATGGTCTACCAGCAGTTCATCAACTACCCCTCGTTCACGGTCTACGACAACATCGCCTCGCCGCTGCGCCGCTCCGGCGTGCCGGCCGATCAGGTCGACCAAAAGGTGCGCGAGGCGGCCGAAACGCTGAAAATGAGCCACCTGCTGGACCGCCTGCCGGGCGAACTGTCGGGCGGCCAGCAACAGCGCACCGCGCTCGCCCGCGCGATGGTCAAGGATAGCGACCTGCTGCTGCTCGACGAGCCGCTGGTCAACCTGGACTACAAGCTGCGCGAAGAACTGCGCGTCGAGCTGCGCGAGATCTTCGCCCGGCGCAGCGCGATCGTCGTGTACGCCACGACCGAGCCGGAAGAGGCGCTGATCATGGGCGGCAACACCCTGGTCCTGGACCAGGGCCGGGTGCTGCAGCAGGGCCCGACGACGGAGGTGTTCCGGCATCCGGCCTCGATGCAGGTCGGCCGCTCCTTCTCCGACCCGCCGATGAACTACGCGCTGGGCGAGGTACAGCAGGACGGCAACGGCAACCGCGAGGCCGTGCTGGCCGGCGGCATCCGGCTGCCACTGCAGGATCACCTGTCGAAGCTGCGGCCCGGGCGCTATTACTTCGGCGCGCGCGCCAGCCATCTCTACGTCCAACGCAACCGCAACGACGACCTGTCGTTCAAGGCCTCGGTCACGCTGTCCGAGATCTCCGGCTCGGAGACCTTCATCCACGTCGATTTCGGCGAAGACCAGGACTGGGTCTGCCAGGAGGAAGGCGTGCACAGCTTCGAGCTGGGCCAGCAGATCGACGTCTTCGTGAACCCGCGCGACGTCTACGCGTTCGACACCGATGGCTGGCTGGTCGCCTCGCCCGAGCGCGAGAAGACCCGCCAGGCCGCGCAGTAGGAAAGGCCCATCGATGTCCCGGATCGTCTTGGACCAGGTCGCCCACAGCTACCTGCCCCATCCGCAGACGGAGGCGGACTGGGCCCTGCGTGAAATGCAGCACGTCTGGGAGGACGGCGGCGCCTACGCGCTGCTGGGTCCATCGGGATGCGGCAAGACCACCCTGCTGAACGTGATCTCCGGCCTGCTGCAGCCAAGCCAGGGGCGGGTGCTGTTCGACGATACCGACGTGACCTCCCTGCCCCCGCAGCAGCGCAACATCGCCCAGGTTTTCCAGTTCCCGGTGATCTACGACACCATGACGGTGGCGGAGAACCTGGCGTTCCCGCTGAAAAACCGAAAGTTCGACCGGACCTACGTCAAGCAGCGGGTCGAGGAAGTCGCCCGCATGCTCGATCTGGAAGGCGACCTGCACAAGAAGGGCGCCCGCCTATCCGCCGATGCCAAGCAGAAAATCTCGCTCGGCCGGGGCCTGGTCCGCGCCGACGTGGCGGCGATCTTGTTCGACGAACCGTTGACCGTGATCGACCCGCAGATGAAGTGGCAGCTGCGGCGCAAGCTCAAGCAGATCCACGAGCAGACCGCGAGCACGCTGGTCTACGTCACCCACGACCAGAACGAGGCGCTCACCTTCGCCGACAAGGTGGTGGTGATGTACGAGGGACAGGTCGTCCAGGTCGGCACGCCGCAGGAACTTTTCGAGCGGCCGGGCCACACCTTCGTCGGCTACTTCATCGGCTCGCCCGGCATGAACCTGCTGGATTGCCAACTCGACGGCAAGGAGGCTGTCGTAAGCGGCGGGCGCGTGCCGTTGGACGCGACGACCGCCGAACGCGCCCACAACGCGACCGGCCGCCTGCAGCTGGGCATCCGCCCCGAATTCCTGGACTTCGACGCGCAGGCCCGCGACGGCCTGCCGGTGCAGGTCGATCAGGTCGACGATCTGGGCAATTACCAGATCCTGACGGTGCGCCTGGGCGGCGAGAGCTTGAAGGTGAAGATCGCCGAGGACGCCGAACCGCCTGGAGAGGACGGAACCCTGAAGTTCCCGCCGGAATGGACCCGGCTCTACGCCGACGGACAGCTGGTCGCCTGACGACATGAAGGCCGGTCGGCCGCCGGCCGGCAAGGGATGCACGCGACGTCGCCAACGCGCCCGGACAAACCGGTGCCGTACCCAAAAAGCGACGCGCCAGGGAGGAGAGACGAGACGCCATGGATAGATGGCCCGATAACAGGGCGTGGTTCCCCCGCTTTTCTCACCAGGGCTTCTGAGCCGTCGTCGTGGGGTGCAGTCGACGGTTGCTGTGTGATCCAGAGCGACGCAGGCATGCCTGATCCTTGCGCCGCGTGGGCGCTACCAGGTCAGTTCGGGTCCAGCGTTGTTGATTGGCGGGTGACGGTAGCGCGGGTCGCGCGGATCAACGGCACAATCGGGCGTGCGCCAGGGCGAACTCCTCAGCATAGGGGCAGGCGGAGGCCATGGCGACGCGGATGCGACGAACGGTGACCGTTACCTGCGCGCCGATCTTCATGAGCTTCAGGCGCAGCGACCCGCAGGTCGCCTTCTCCAGCTGGGTGTGCGCGAGTGCGATCCGGCGCAGGGCCGCGAGCAGGACGTAGGCGATCGACGCGAACCATAGGCGGAGCTGGTTGGCCTTCATGGTCGCCGCGCTGGTGCGGTCGGCGAACATATCCAGCTGACATTCCTTGATCCGGTTCTCCATCTCGCCGCGCGCACAGTAGACCCGCTCGTAGAGCGTCCGGGCATCGACCTCTTTCGCCGGCAGGGACGTCACGACGAACCGCGGGTTGGCGCCGTTCTCGTCGCGGTTCGGCATCCACTCGGCCTTGGCTACCACTCGCCGGCGCCGGGTCCAGCTGTTCAGCGTGGTCCAGCGGAAGTCGGCAAACCGGCGGGCCGGCTTACCGGTCCGCTCCGCCTCATCCTCGGCCCAGGCCAGATCGATGTGGATCTGGTCGACCAGCCTGGCGTTGCGTGCGAGACCGAACAGGAAGTCGACCTTGTTTGTTTCGCACCACGCCATCAGCGCCTCGCGCGTAAACCCGCTGTCACCGCGCAGCAGGATCTTGACCTTAGGCCAGCGCTGGCGGATGCGGCTGACGATACGCGACATCTCCTCGACCGAACCCGCGCTGGCGTCGATGTTGGACCGGCGCAGCTTCGCCGCTATGAGGTGCTCGCCGCAGAACACGTAGAGCGGCAGGTAGCAGTAACAGTCGTAGTAGCCGTGAAAGAACCGTCCTTCCTGGCGGCCGTGGATCGGGTCGTCCGTGGCGTCCAGGTCGAGCGTGATGCGTGCCGGAGGCTTGGCGTGCGCGTCCAGGAAGAGATCGACGAACAGGTGTTCGATCGCGTCCGGATCGTGGGCGATCTTGCGGTACCGGTCGCCGTCGACCGGGGCGTGCTCCAGCCGGTTCAGCGTGCTTTTGCCGGCCAGCGGCGCGCAGCGGGCCCGGCGCGCCTCCAGCCTGCCGAGAACGGGCCCGAGCACCGGGTCACGGCGCAGGTCGTCGTGATCGTTCAGATCCTCGTAGCCGAGCGCGATGCCGAACACGCGCTGGCCGACCAGGGTGCGGACATCATGAACGACGCGACCTGCTGTCCGGCCATCCGTGAAGCAGGCGGCGAACCGGTCAACCAGGTTGATCGCCTTGTCGGTCGCGCCCAGCAGCAGCGCGCCGGCGTCCGAGGTGATCGCCCCACCGCCAAAATCCGCCACCAACTCGCGGCGATCGAGGCGTGCGAAAAGCATAGAGTCCGGGTTACACTGTGTCGGCATCGGGGGCTCCGCTGAGATCGGGTTAAGTGTCTGTTGGCGCTTACACTTTCGCCGATTTCAGACCCCGATGCACCTTCCTTCGTGAGAGATCCGGGTTCCTGGTTCTGCCGGTAGCGGTGCTGGTCGCCTTCTCGGCGATCATCCCGCTGATGACGGTGGTGAACTACTCCCTGCAGGACGCGCTTGGCGGCAGCTACTACTTCGTCGGCACGGAGTGGTTCGAGCAGATGCTCCACTCCGACGCACTGCATGGCGCGCTCAAGCGGCAGTTCATCTTCTCCTTCACCGTGCTCGCGATCGAAATGCCGCTGGGCGTGGCGATCGCGCTCGCCCTGCCCCGGCGCGGCTGGCAGGTGTCGCTCTGCCTGGTGCTGTTGGCCCTGCCGCTGCTGATCCCCTGGAACGTGGTCGGCACGATCTGGCAGATCTTCGGCCGCTCGGACATCGGACTCGCCGGCTGGGCGCTGAACGAGATCGGCATCAACTACAACTACACGGCCGAGCCGCTGGACGCCTGGCTGACCATCGTGGTGATGGAGGTCTGGCACTGGACGCCGCTGGTCGCCCTGCTCGCCTACGCCGGCTTGCAGGCGATCCCGGACGCCTATTACCAGGCTGCCAAGATCGACGGCGCGAGCGCGCTGGCGGTATTCCGCTACATCCAGCTGCCCAAGATGCGCGGGGTCTTAACGATCGCGCTGCTGCTGCGCTTCATGGACAGCTTCATGATCTACACCGAGCCGTTCGTGGTTACCGGCGGCGGTCCGGGTAACTCGACGACCTTCCTCAGCCAGTACCTGACCCGTCTGGCCGTGGGGCAGTTCGACCTCGGGCCCGCCGCCGCCTTTTCGATCATCTATTTCCTGATCATCCTGGTGTTCTGCTACGTCTTCTACCGGGCGCTCGAGGGCATCGGGAAGGGAGCGCCGTAAGCCATGGCCGTCCGCAAACGCTCGATCGCGCTCACCGTTTATCTCGTGGTGTTGATGCTGCCGATCTACTGGCTCATCAACATGTCGCTGAAGCCCAACGCGGAAATCCTGGGCGCGCTGACGCTCTATCCGCACGACCTGACGTTCCAGAACTACATCAAGATCTTCACCACGCCCGATTGGTACCAGGGCTACATCAACTCGATCATCTACGTCGGGCTGAACACGGTGATCTCGCTGGCCACCGCGCTGCCGGCAGCCTACGCCTTCTCGCGCTACCAGTTCATCGGCGACAAGCACTTCTTCTTCTGGCTGCTGACCAACCTGATGGCACCCGCGGCGGTGTTCCTGCTGCCGTTCTTCCAGCTCTACTCCACCTTCGGGCTGATCGACACGCACATCGCGGTGGCGCTTGCGCACTGCCTGTTCAACGTGCCGCTCGCCGTGTGGATCCTGGAAGGCTTCATGCGCGGCGTACCCAAGGAGATCGACGAGACCGCCTACATCGACGGCTACGCCTTCCCGCGGTTCTTCGTGCTGGTGTTCCTGCCGCTGATCCGCTCGGGCATCGGCGTCACGGCGTTCTTCTGCTTCATGTTCTCCTGGGTGGAACTGCTGCTCGCACGCACCCTGACCACGACCGCCGCCAAGCCGATCGGCGCGGTGATGACCCGCACGGTCTCCGCCAGCGGCATCGACTGGGGCCTGCTCGCCGCCGCGGGCGTGCTGACCATCGTGCCGGGCGCGATCGTGATCTGGTTCGTGCGCAACTACATGGCCAAAGGCTTCGCTCTCGGCCGTGTGTAACGGGGCCGCGTCCGGGCAAAACGCCCGAACGCGCGCGAGACGACAACGCGAAAACAGGGATAAAGAGCGGACGCCATGGATCTCAGTTGGATGGCCTGGACCACGCCGACGGCGATCTTCTTCGTCACCATCTTCCTGCTGTTGTGCGGGATGACGGTGTGGGAAGTCGTCCAGCCGACCGTGCCGCGCAAGGGCTTGCTGCCGATGGTGACGACCCGTGGCGACCGCTTCTTCATCAGCCTGCTGTCGGGCGCGTGGCTGCATCTGGCGTGGATGTACTTCACCGACATCACGCTATGGGTGCCGCTGGCGATCATGGCGGTGGGCATGGCCGTGATTCTGCGCTGGGGCTAGAGGGGGCACCCACACGCCCGGGAGCAGAGACGACGGGGACACCTTCCGCCGCGGCGCGCCAAGCGCCCAGGGCGGACGCGGACGCTGCGACGAGCAAGCCTTCCGGCGACGCAGCGCCCCCGCGGTCCCGAAACGCCAAGCACGGAAGGCGCAACGAAACCGGGGAGGTTTCAGATCATGAAATCCCGTACCGCCGACGGGTCCGGCTGGTCCCGTTTCCGGCTCCTTGCAACGACCGGGGCGATCGCCGCCACCGTGGCGCTCGCCGCGGGCACGGCCAATGCCCAGGAGATGTCGTTCGAGGAGCGGATGGACGTCGCCCGCAAGTGGGTCGAGGAAGAGTTCCAACCCTCCACGCTCTCCAAGGAAGAGCAGATGGAGGAGATGGAATGGTTCATCAAGGCCGCGGAGGAGTTCCGCGGCATGGACATCAAGGTGGTGTCCGAGACGATCGCGACCCACGAGTATGAATCAGAGACACTGGCCAAGGCCTTCTCCGAGATCACCGGGATCAACCTGACCCACGAGCTGATTCAGGAAGGCGACGTCATCGAGAAGCTGCAGACGCAGATGTACTCGGGCGAGAACATCTACGATGCGTTCGTCAACGATTCCGACCTGATCGGTACGCACTACCGCTATAAGCAGGTGGTCCCGCTGTCCGACTGGATGGAGGGTGAGGGGTCCGACGTCACCCTGCCCACGCTCGACATCGACGACTTCATGGGCAAGTCGTTCACCACCGGGCCGGACGGCAAGCTCTACCAACTCCCCGACCAGCAGTTCGCCAACCTCTACTGGTTCCGCTACGACTGGTTCCAGGACCCGGAGCTGCAGCAGCGCTTCAAGGACCGCTACGGCTACGAGCTGGGTGTGCCGGTCAACTGGTCGGCCTACGAGGACATCGCCGAGTTCTTCACCGAGCACGTCAAGGAGATCGACGGCCGCAAGGTCTACGGCCACATGGACTACGGCAAGAAGGACCCGTCGCTCGGCTGGCGCTTCACGGATGCCTGGCTGTCGATGGCCGGCGCCGGCGACAAGGGCCTGCCGAACGGCAAGCCGGTCGACGAGTGGGGCATCCGGGTCGAAGACTGCCACCCGGCCGGTTCCAGCGTGGCGCGCGGCGGCGCGACCAACGCCCCGGCCAGCGTCTATGCCCTGCGCAAGTACATCGACTGGCTCGACAAGTACGCCCCGCCGCAGGCCTCCGGCATGACCTTCTCCGAGGCCGGTCCCGTGCCCGCCCAGGGTCAGGTCGCCCAGCAGATCTTCTGGTACACCGCCTTCACCGCCTCGATGGCGAAGCCGGACCTGCCGGTAACCGACGAAGACGGCAACCCGAAGTGGCGCATGGCGCCCTCCCCGCACGGCCCATACTGGGAAGAGGGCATGAAGCTCGGCTACCAGGACACCGGCTCCTGGACGCTGATGAAGTCGACCCCGGTCAAGCGCCGCAAAGCGGCCTGGCTGTACGCCCAGTTCACGGTCGCCAAGACCACCTCGCTGAAGAAGACCCACGTCGGGCTGACGCCGATCCGCGACAGCGACATCCGGCACGAGTCCTTCACCGAGCGGGCGCCCGAGCTCGGCGGTCTGGTCGAGTTCTACCGCTCCCCGGCGCGCGTGCAGTGGACGCCGACCGGTACCAACGTGCCGGACTACCCGAAGCTGGCGCAGCTTTGGTGGCAGAACGTTGCCGAAGCGGTGACCGGCGCCAAAACCCCGCAGCAGGCGATGGACAGTCTGGCCCAGCAGCAGGATCGGGTGATGTCCCGTATCGAGCGGGCCGGCGCCCAGGAAGTCTGCGGGCCGAAGCTGAACGAGGAGCGCTCTGCGGAATACTGGTTCAACCAGCCGGGCGCGCCGAAGCCAGCCCTGGACAACGAGAAGCCGCAGGGTGAAACCGTCAAGTACGACGAGTTGATCCAAAGCTGGGAAGAGGCTCGCCAGGAGTAAGCGGCCAACTTTCCAAGACGCGCGAATAGCTTCTGCCTGAACGGCAAAGCTGGATGGGGCGGGTTCAGTTCAAGGAACCCGCCCCTTCTTTATGCAGCTATTGCAATGGGCCGATTAGGGGCTGGGCAAGCTGCGGGGCCGCGGTCGGCCCTGCGTGGACGGCCGCCACGAGCTGCTCAACGGCGCCCTGCAACCACGGCTCGACCGCCAGGGCCGTCCCTGCCGCCAGTCCAGCGGCAAACAGAAACGGCCAAAGATCAACGTGGCGCTCCAGCGCGGCGCCGCGGAGCGGCTGCGACCGGTAACCCGGGCGACGGCGTAGCACACGGCGGATCATCGCATCCTCCTGTGTTGGACCCTGACAACTTGACTGCGATGATCCGCTCAAAGCCAGTGGCCAAGCTGTGGCCGACGTCACACCCCCGTGACCAACAACTGGCATTTTACGTGCTCTCGGTCTTATTGAGTCATTTTTGTACATACCAATGATCGCACTTAGAAGCCTTCTGGATCGCCCTTGCTGAAAACTAGAACGTGTGCAAGAAGGACCCAGGAGCCGCGAATCGACGCTCTCCTAGTCAAATTGGGGAACTCCACCGGTACTATTAACCTCCGCTGGGACAGCGGCGGTTTTGGTTAGTGTGCCCTTACCATTCGGGGAACAACAAGAATGTCAGACCAGTCACAGTATAACACCGACACAGGAACAGATATTCAGACGCAACCGGTGCAAACCGACAGCGCAGATCAGGTTCCGGCCGGCCAACAAAGCCCGTCCGCCACGAACAATACTTCGATGGTATACTGCAACACGTGCGGCAAAGACATGGCCCGGCTTGCGGAGAGCTGCCCAAGCTGCGGCGCCCCCAACCCGCTCGCTAAGCCTAAACAATCTGAAAAAAGTATGGTCCCTGCTGCCCTGCTTTGCTTCTTCTTCGGGGCTCTAGGTTTCCATCGTTTCTACGTTGGGAAAATCATTACAGGCATCCTGATGATCCTGACATTTGGGGGACTGGGGATTTGGGCCCTGATCGACTTTGTCATGATCATTGTCGGTTCCTTCAAAGACAGCGAAGGGCTGCCGCTCAAGCGCTGACGCTAAGGTCGAGTGCAATTCGTGTATTTGACTCTATGCGTTTTGCGCTCGACCTGATCCACCTGCCCTCATAATTGCTGGAAACCACGTCGTGTATTGTCAGGAATGCGGAAAGGAAATTTCCGCGCAGGCGATCCAGTGTCCCGGTTGCGGATCGGAGGTACGGATCAACAGCCATATTGACCCCAATCCCAGCCCGAAAAATTACGGCGTCGCCGTCGCATTGAGCGGAATCTTCGGGGTCGTCGGCATCCACCACTTCTATCTCGGCAATATCGCCCATGGCGTGCTGGATCTGACCATGCTGATCGGCGGGATCGCCTGTCTCGAGTTCGCCGATCCAGTGCATGGCAGTGATTTATTAGCGTTTGGCGGGCTTTTGCTGTTCGCCGATATCATTCACACGCTTGTGGTCACCTACCGGCTTATTGCGGGAAAGCAACGCGATGGTCAGGGCCGGCGCGTCCTGCCCCCACAGCACGCCTGAGGGAGCTTGACGATGGGCTCCACCGTGGCTTGGTTGCTTGTGGATCGCGTGTCCCACGATCGGTGCCGCTTTCCGACCGATCGGTGTAGTCGCGGTTGGTAAAGCGGCACTGGTGCCCCCTCTCCCGCGCCCGGTTCCCGTGGTCTCGTAGTTTGGCGGACATTCCGGCTTTCGCTAGCCGCGACGACATGCCGGGCTGACGTCGCCGGCGTGCAACGGCATACTGTCCAGCATGTCGATGCACATGCAGCTCACCGATTTGGTGCTGATCCTCTCGGCCGTGGTGCCGATCGTGATCGTTTTCGTCCTGTCGGTGATCGTGGCACGGCGCACTTTCTCGATGCGCAACGCCATGCGCGCACGTAAACGCGCGGCCGGCGACGAAAGCAAGCGGGCGTAGCCCCAAGCTTCACGTCTGGCGCAAGCAGGTCGCAAGGCGTCCCTGCCCCGCGCATCTCATCCCGCGTCATCGATCCGCCGCACGAGCGCCACGCCCTTGATCAGGGCGAAGATCGGCTGCCCCGCCTGGATCTCGAGCAACCGTATCGAACGTCGGGTGACCCGGGCCCACAGCGCGGCGTTGCCGATCGCGACCCGCACGTCGACAAGGGGGCCCTCGTGCTCGGCGAGCGCGGTCACGGTGCCGGCGAGTACGTTCACAAAGCTGGTGTCGGTCGGCGGGGTGCGGGCCAGCGCGACGTCGCTGGCGCGCACGCGCAGACGCACCGTGCTCTCCGGGGGATGCGGCAGGTGCGGGACGAACAGCCGATGGCCGGAAACCGCGAGTTCACTCAGCGCATCGACGGCATGCTGCGCAACCACCCGCGCCGTGAGCAGCGTACAGGCGTCCGGTTCGCCCGTTAAGGCGCGCAAGTCGGGACGCGCGACGACCTCCTCGACCGGGCCGGCGGCAACCACCCCGCCCGCCTCGATCACGACCATGCTGTCGGCAAGCCGGACGATCTCGTCCAGCGCGTGCGAGACATAAACGATCGGCACACCGGCTTGGTCGCGCAAACGCTCGATGAACGGCAGGATGCGTTGCTTGCGCTCCTGGTCGAGCGCCGCCAGCGGCTCGTCCATCAGCAACAGCCGCGGCCCGGCGAGCAGCGCCCGCCCGAGCGCGACCCGCTGACGCTCGCCGCCGGACAGGTCGTGGGGCCTGCGTGCCAACAGGGGCTCGAGGTCGAGCAGGCCGACCACATGGTCCAGCTCTTCCGACCGAACGCCCGCGGGCGCGCGCCGGCGTCCGTAGAGCAGGTTGCCGCGCACGCTGTAGTGCGGGAATAACCGGGCATCCTGGAACACCTGTCCGATCCGGCGCTTGTGCGCCGGCATGTCGATCCCACGCGTCGTATCGAACAGGGTTGTGCCCGAAACCGCGATCCGCCCGCGCGCCGGCCGGAGCAAGCCGGCGATGGCGTGGACGATGCTGCTCTTCCCCGCCCCCGAGCGACCGTACAGCGCGGTGACCCCCCGGTCGGGACAGGCAAACGCGGCGTCCAGATCAAACCCCGGAAACCGTTTCGCGACGGCAATATCCAGCATGTTCACCTCCCGTCAGCCGGTCAGCCGGCGTCGAAGACGACGGGCCAGCAGTTCAGAAGCCGCGAGCGCCAACAGCGCCAGGCCAATCGACAGCACGACCAACCGTACCGCACCGGCTTCCCCGCCCAACTGCTGCACCAGGCTGTAGATCGCCAGCGGCAGCGTCCGGGTCTCCCCCGGGATATTCGAAACGAAGGTGATGGTGGCGCCGAACTCGCCCAGGCTGCGCGCGAAGCCCAGGATCGCGGCGACCAGCAATCCCGGCGCCGCAAGCGGCAGGGTGATCGTCAGGAAACGATCCAGAGGGTTGGCGCCCAGGCCATGCGCCGCGGATTCCAGCCGACTGTCGATCGCCTCGAGCGACAGCCGGATCGCACGGACCATCAGCGGGAAAGCCATCACCCCGGCGGCCACGGCGGCGCCCTGCCAAGTAAAGGCGAGCGTGAGGCCGACCACGTCGTTCAGCCAGCCGCCGAGGGGCCCGTTCCGGCCGAAAGCCAGGAGCAGCAGATACCCGACGACGACCGGCGGCAGCACCATCGGCAGATGCACCAAGCCTTCCAAAAGGGTCTTGCCGGGGAAGCGCCGCCGCGCCAGCAGCCAGGCGGTGGCAAGTGCAAGCGGAAGCGTCACGGTGACCGCCAGCAACGCGACGCGGATGCTGAGCAGCAGGGCCTCCCGTTCAAGCGGCGTGAGATCGGGCATTCGCGAAGCCTCCCCAATCCGGCTGTGACCGCGACGGCACAGCTACCGAGGACGATCAAGCAATGCGCGTGCCAGCCCTTGTCGCGCCCACCCCCAGCCGCTCGGCGCGGGTCACGGACAGAGTGCCCTGTCAGGCAAGCGACACTGTGTCGGATTCCCGACGTGGCGCGCGGCGCCCGCAGCGCGGTGACCACGGCTCGGCCGCGCCCGGCGCGCTGCAATCGAAGCCGGCACGCTTCTTGCTGCCAGTCGCTCAGCGGTTCAGGCGACCGCGCTGACACAAGTGTGAAGCCAGGAGGCTGGCATGGCGGTGGAAACGGGTGTCCAGGATACGCCTGCGACGGCACGGCCGCGCGCGCCCCGGCCCGGCTGCGGCGCGCGGACCGCGAAGCCAACGCCGGGCGCGGCCGCCGGCGGATGCGCCTTCGACGGCGCCAAGGTTGCCCTGCAGCCGATCGTCGATGCGGCGCACGTCGTGCACGGACCGATCGGCTGCGAGGGCAACAACTGGGACAACCGCCACGCGGCTTCCTCAGGCCCGGACCTGTATCGTCGGGGCCTGACCACCGACCTCGGCGAGTTGGACGTGATCGGCGGCGGCGAGGCGAAGCTCCGCGCGGCGATCAACCAAGCCATCACGCAATTCGACCCGCCAGCGGTGTTCGTCTACCAGACCTGTGTCTCCGCCCTGATCGGCGACGATATCCAGGCGATCTGCCACGCGGCAGCGGCGCGCCATGGCCGTCCGGTGATTCCGGTCGAGGCGGCTGGTTTCTCCGGCAGCAAGAACCAGGGCAACCGGATGGCGGGGCAGGCGCTGCTGGATCACGTGATTGGCACGCGCGAGCCTGCCTATACCACGGCGACCGACATCACGTTGATCGCCGAATACAACATCGTCGGGGAATTGTGGCAGCTGACGCCGCTGTTCGAGCGGCTCGGCATTCGCCTCTTGTCCTGCATCACCGGCGACGCGCGTTTCCAGGAGGTGGCGCAGGCGCACCGCGCCCGCGCAGCGATGGTGATCTGCGCGCAGGCGATGGGTGGGGTCGGCCGGCAGCTTCAGGAGCGCTGGGGCGTCCCCTACTTCGAAGGTTCCTTCCACGGCTTGGCCGCGACCGCGAAGGCGCTGCGCAATCTGGCCAGGCTGCTAACCGACCGCGGGGCGCCGGCGGACCTGCCAGCACGAACCGAGGACCTGATCGCCGAGCAGGAGGCCGAGGTCGCCCGACGCTTCGCCCCGCTGCGCGACCGGCTCGCCGGGCGGCGGGTGCTGCTCTACACCGGCGGGCACAAAAGCTGGGCGCTGGTGGCCGCGCTGAAGGAAATGGGCATGGAGGTGATCGGCACCTCCGTGCGCAAGGCGACCGAGAACGACAAGGCCCGCGCCCAGGATCTGCTGGGCAGCGACGGGACGCTGTTCGGCGCGATCCCGCAGCCGGAGATGTACCGCATGCTGCGCGCGGGCGAAGCGGACATCCTGCTGTCCGGCGGGCGGACCCAGTTCGTCGCGCTCAAGGCCCGCAAACCCTGGCTCGACACCAACCAGGAACGCCATCACGGCTATGCCGGTTATGCCGGTTTCCTGACCCTGGCCGAGCAGATCGACCGAACGCTGCACGCCCCGGTTTGGGCACAGATCAACCGCCCCGCGCCCTGGGAGGTCGAGCCATGAGCGCGCGCCCCACGGACGCCAAGCCGCTCACCACCGATCCGCTCAAGGTCAGCCCGCCGCTCGGCGCGGCGTTGGCGCTGCTCGGCATCGATCGCAGCATGCCGCTGCTACATGGCGCGCAAGGCTGCACCGCGTTCGCGTTGGTACTGCTGGTCCGGCACTTCCACGAGCCGATCCCGTTGCAGACGACCGCTTTGGGCGACCTCGAAGTCACGCTGGGCGGCGAAGAGAACCTGGAAGCCGCCGTGCGGACCATCGCCGAGCGCCACCGGCCGGCGGTGATCGGGGTCTGCCCGACCGCGCTCGCCACCACCCGCGGCGAAGACCTCGCCGGCGCGCTGACCCGCATCCGCGAGACCCACGCTGAGCTGTTGAGCGACACGCGGCTGCTCCACATCCCCGCACCGGACTACCTGGGCGGCCTGCAGGAAGGCTGGGCGGCGACCGTGACCAGCCTGATCGACAGCGTCGCGTCGCCCGGAAGCCAACGGGCCCGGCGAGTCAACGTGCTGGCCGGCAGTCAGTTGACGGTGGCGGACCTGGACGACCTGCGGACCACGGTCGAAAGCTTCGGCCTCGATTGTGCCCTGATCCCCGACCTCGCAAGCTCGCTTGACGGCCACATGCCGACGGCCTGGAGCCCGGTGAGCGCGGGCGGCACACCGCAGGCGACGCTGGACACGCTCGGGGACGCGATGGCGACGCTTGCCGTCGGCGCGCAGATGCGCCCGGCGGCCGAACTGCTGGAGGCCCGCACCGGCGTGCCGTCGACGGTGTTCAACACCCTGACCGGCCTGGACGCCTCGGACCAGTTGGTCGCATGGCTCAGCCGCGTCTCCGGCCAGCCGGCCGCGCAGACGGTGCGCCGGGCACGCTCCCGACTGCTGGATGCCCTGGCGGACAGCCATCTCGAAGCCGCCGGCGCGCGCGTGGCGATCGCGGCGGAGCCCGACCTGCTACGCGCGCTGGCCAGATTGTGCCACGACCTCGGTTGTCGCATCCCGCTTGCGGTGACGACGACGCGCGGCCGCGGGCGTCGGACCGGTCCCGACGATGCGTGCCCGCCGGCCCTCGCCGATCTGCCGTGCGGGCACGTGCTCGTCGGCGACCTGGACGATCTGGAACGGGAGGGCACCGCGGTTGGCGGGGTCGACCTGGTGATCGGGCCGTCACCGACCTTGCGGGCCGCCCGCGCGCTCGGCGCGCCGCTGCTGCGCGTCGGCTTTCCGCAGACCGACCGGGTGGGCAGCCAGCATCAGGCCCTAGCGGGCTATTCCGGGACGCGCGCACTCGCCTGCGCCATCGCCAACACGCTGCACGATCATCTGACGCGCGACCTGCTGGGTCCGCCAGACGGGCCGGCACGCCCGCGCGTCGGCTCGGACGCGCACGACATCGGGGCCGCCGCCGACTAGCGGCCCATCGAGCAAACCAAGGAGGCTAGCCATGAAGGTCGCATTGGCAAGCGAGACCCTGACGGCCGTCGACGCGCACTTCGCGAAGGCAGCGAACCTGGCCATCTACGACGTGACCCCGGCGGGCTGGACCTTCGTCACCGCCATCCCGTTCGATCAAGCGAATACGGCGACGGATGTCGACCGTGTGGCCGCCCGCATCGCCGCCCTGGACGGCTGCGTGCTGCTGTTCGTCAAGGGCATCGGCGGCCCGGCGGCCGCGCGTGTGGTGAAGGCGCGCGTTCACCCGATCGCGGTGCAGCAGGACACGGCTGCTGACGCGGTATTGGAGCGCGTGCGCGGCATGTTGGCGGACGGCCCCCCACCCTGGCTGGCCAAACGCCTAACCGCTGACGCACCCCAGACCGCGGCGACCAATCCCCCCGTCGCCGGAGCATAATGGACCTAGTGTGATGTCCTGGACGTGGGGGGTCCGAAGGAGGCGAAAATGACGAACGCCCTCTACACTGACCTGATCTCTGGCGGCACGGGCGAAGCCTTCGACCGCCACGTTTTCGCCGCGGTGATCGCGACCGGGTTCGCGCCGCCGGAGCGGCTGCTGACGGATACGCTCGCTCTGTCGCTGCCGGACCTGACGCGGCTGTTCACCGCCTACTTCCCGCACCGGCTGGACCTTCTGGACGTGCACCCCCGCTGGTCCGGCGAACAGGCAGACGAGTTGGAGGAGCCGTCGCTGCGCGCGCTGCTCTACAACAATCACAGCCCCGAAACGAACGCGGACCACGCCCGCTGGCTGGCGCGCATCATCGCGCGGCGCAGCCTGGGCACGCGCCACTTGTGGGAGGATCTCGGGCTGACCCGCCGGGCCGAGATCGGCGATCTGATGCGCCGCCACTTCGCCCCGCTCGCGGCGCGGAACCCCGGCATGCGTTGGAAGAAATTCTTCTACCGCACGCTGTGCGAGCAGGAAGGCGTGCTGCTGTGCAAGGCGCCGAACTGCCAGGACTGCGCGGACTACCGGCTCTGCTTCCCGCCGCCGGAGGTCCTGGCGGCCGAGGACGCCGCCCGGTCTGCCAATCCAGGCGGCGTTTGACCCCGAGACCTCCGCCCGAAACATCCGGAAAACGTCAGAACCCGAGTGCCAGCAGGGCGTCCTCGCTCATCATCTCCTTGGTCCAGGGCGGCTGCCAGGTCATGGTGACGGAGACCGCGCGAACGCCCGCGAGCTGGGCCACGGTGCGGGCGACCCATTTGGGCATGATCTCGGCCACCGGGCAGCCGGGGGCGGTCAGAGTCATGGTGATCCCGACGTCGCCGGTCTCGGAGACCTCCAGCGCGTAGATCAGTCCCAGATCGTAGATGTTGACCGGCAGTTCGGGGTCATAACAGTCCCGCAGCTTTTCGATCAGCGCCGCGCGGCTGGGCGGCGGCGCCGTCGCGTCCTGCCCGTCGACGCGGGCCGTCAGCCCTTCGGTTTCGGCGGGGTCCTCGGGACCGGCGACGATCGGGCCCGGAATCCGCGGTCGCTTGCTCATCGTACCTCTCCGCCTAGTGAACGGCTGGGAAGCGTACGGCCACACCGCTCAGCGCCAGGCCCGGCCCAGCTTCAGCATGTCGCCGACCAGTCCCCGCAACCGGCGCGTCTCGCGGAACGTGCCGGCGATCTCGCGTTCCTTCTGGCGCTTGGGCGTGCCGTCGACGCGGAACCAGGTATCGGCCGCGCGGGTCAGCAGCTTGGGATAGTCGGTGAAGAAGTGCTTATTGCCTTCCAACAGACGCGGCAAACGCCTGTATTTCTTCAGGTCCGACAGCACGAAGCTGTCTTCCAGGGCCTTGCGGTAGGCTTTGAGGGTCTTGGCTGTGAGCGGCTTGCCAGCGGCCTTGGCGGCAACGACCGTCTCGGCCGCCAGCCGACCCGAGGTCATCGCCATGTTCGACCCCTCGCGGTGGATCGAATTCACGAACTGCGCCGCGTCGCCGGCCACGACCCAACCGTCGCCATAGAGTTGCGGGATCGCGTCGTAATAACCTTCCGGGATCATGTGGGCGGCGTATTCGCGGATCTCAGCACCCGCCAGCAGCGGCGCGATCGCCGGGTGCTGCTTGAAGCGCTCCAGCAGGAAGTGCGGACGTACGCGACTTTCCGCGAAATCGCTGACCATGCAGCCGATCCCGACCGACAGGCTATCCTCGTTGGTGTAGATGAACCCGGTGCCCGCCATCCCGGCGGTGATCGTGCCCGCCGCCTCGATCACCACCCCCTGCCCGTTCTTCAGGTTGAAGCGCTGGTTGATCGTGTCTTCGGACAGGAACATCGTTTCCTTGACCGCAAGCGCGACCTCGCTCGGCTTCAACTCCCGGCGCAGGCCGGCACGGCGCCCCAGCAGGGCGTTCACACCGTCCGCCAGGACGACGACATCGGCGGTGACCTCGCCGTCGGCCCGGTCAGTGGCAACACCGGTGACGCGGCCCTCGGCATCGCGCAGCAGATCGGTAACCGTCGTTTCGCAGATCACCAGCGCGCCGGCTTCGCGCACCTTGGAACTGAACCACTGGTCGAACTTGGCGCGGATGATGGTGTACCGGCTGGCCTTGGCCACATTGGCGTCGGGCGCACGATAATGCGTCCCGACATAGGCGTCGTCGTCCAGCATCCACAGCCGCTGCTCAAGCACCTGGCGCTCCAGCGGCGCCTCCTCCCGGAATTCGGGGATCAGCTTCTCCAGCGGATCGGCGTAGAGGATCGCGCCCTGAACGTTCTTCGCGCCCGGGTACTCGCCGCGCTCGATCTGCAAGACGGACAGGCCGGCACGCGCCATCACCAGGGCGGCGCTGTTGCCGGCCGGGCCGGCGCCAACCACGATGGCGTCGAAGTGTTCGCTCATGGCGAGGCTCCTCCGGTCAAAGATGCGCGGCGTCCGGTACGGCGACGCGCGGGTCAGATTGCAGCTGACGGGCGAACGCCCGGGTCAGGGCCGGCAGCAGTTCCAGGCAGTTGCCGACCAGGCCGTAGTGGGCGAAATCGAAGATCGGCGCGGCTTCGTCGTTGTTGATGGCGAGGATCATGTCCGCCCCCTCGCAACCGACGCGGTGCTGCACCGCGCCGGAAATGCCGGCGGCAATGTAGAGGCGCGGGCGGATCGTCTTGCCGGTCTGGCCGATCTGGCGGTCGGCGGCCATCCAGCCCTTCTGGATCAGCGGACGCGAACAGCCGTAGTCGCCGCCCAGGGTCTGGGCGAGGTCGATCACGAGTTGGATATTGTCGGGGTGCTGCAGGCCGAGCCCGCCGGCCACGACGATGTCGGCGTAGGCGAGCTGCGCCTGCGCGGTGATGTCGTCGCGGACGAAATCGAGCACCTTGGTGATCACGTCCTGCTCGCTGAGATCGACGGCCTCCCGGATCACCGGGCCGCTGCGGGCGCGGTCGGGAGCCGCCATCTTCATCACGCGCGGCCGGACGGTGGCCATCTGCGGGCGGGCGCTCAGCGTCTGGATCGTGCACAACAGCGAGCCCCCGAAGGTCGGCCGCGTCGCCGCCAGCGCCCGCCCCTGGTCGATCGCGAGTTCCGTACAGTCCGCCGTCAGTCCGGTGCCCAGCCGGGTCGCCACCGCACCGGCCAGGTCACGGCCGAGCACCGTGGCGCCCAACAGCAGAATCTCCGGCGTGTACGCATCGATCAGGGCGCAGAGCGCCGAGGTGTAGGGCTCCGTTCGGTACTGGGCAAGCACGGGGTCGGTCGCCAGGCGCACCGTATCCGCGCCATAATGGAAGGCCTCAGCGGCCGTGGTTTCACTCGCGTGGTCGGCCGGGCCCAGCACCACGGCGGTCAGATCGGTGCCCAGGCTATCGGCGAGCTTGCGGCCTTCCGACAGCAGTTCCCAACTCACCGGATGGACGCGACCATGCTCCTGTTCGACGAAGACCCAGACGCCTGCGTAGGCCTTGAGCACCTCCGGCAACTCCTGGCCGCGCCGAACCCCCTTGCCGGCGGCGTTGGCGGCGGCGGTGCGGCTGCCCGCGCGCTGATTCGTGACCTCGGTCATGGAGCATCTCCTTACGCTTGAGGCTCAAGCTTGCGGCTGGCGCGCGATCGTGCCCCACAGGTCCGGATCGGCGGCCAGCAGGGTGGACACGGCCGCATCGGCGCGGGCGTCCGCGGCGTCGCCATCGGCTTCGATGAACTGCGCCTTCTCCGAGCGCGGCTGCGGCGCGAACATCTTCACCACCTTGGTGGCGGAGCCACGCAGGCCGCAGGTCGCCGTGTCCTCGATTCCCACGGCGGCAGCGTTCCAGGTCGGGATCTCCGTACGCGCCGCACGCAGCACGTCGGGCAGCGCGCCGCGGCGCAGGGTGAAATGACCATCCAGCACCGTGACCAGGCACGGCAGGCGGGTGGCCAGCACCTGCAAGCCCCCCTCCGCCCGGCGGTGAGCCGTGAGCGTCCCGGCGGCCAGATCGATCTCCGGAATCTCGGCGACATAGGTCAATTGATTGAGGCCCAGGCGCTGCGCGATGCCCGGCCCGACCTGGGCGGTATCGCCGTCGATCGTCTGCTTGCCGGTGAGCACGAGATCGACCGGCCGCTCGCGGCCGATCCGACGGATCGCGGCGGTCAGGGTGTAGGAGGTCGCCAACGTGTCCGAGCCGGCGAAGAAACGGTCGCTCATCAGCACCGCCGCATCCGCCCCGTGCCCCAGCGCCTTGCGCAGGGACTCCGCAGCCATCGGCGGGCCCATGGTCAGCACCGTGACCGTGCCGCCGACCCGATCGCGCAGCGACAGGCCGGCTTCCAGCGCTTCCAGGTCGTAGGGATTGATGATGCTGGGCACGCCCTGGCGCATGATCGTATTGGTCTTCGGATCGACGCCGATCTGTGCGCTATCGGGCACCTGCTTGATGCAGACGACGATGTTGAGGCCGTCGGTCATGGCTCAATCTCCACGGGTCGGATCGCTAATGGCATCGAGCGGGACGAAGGTGCGCCCGGCGCCGTCCGTGTCCTGGCGAAACACGGCGAAGACGCGCTCCCGCTGCGGGGTCGAGAGCTGGAAATCACGATGTGCCGCAGCCAGGCAGACTTGCATCGTGGCTCTGTCTGGCGCGTTATGGGCGGCCAGATAATCGTGGAATCGCTGCAGCACGTGCAGCCGACTCACCCGCAAGACCTTGGGGTCATAGGGGACCTGCAGCGCGTCGAAGAAATCCTCCGCCGTGGTCAGGCCGGCCAACTGGTCGTGCACGCTGGTCATCGCACCGGATCCTTCGCCAGAGACCGGTCGGCCGTGGCCGGCGCGAGTGCGACGGGACCGCCTGTGGTTAGGGCGTGCCAGCGACGCAACTCCTCGCCCCCCGGCGCCTGCTTGCTATAGCGGTAATGCGCCCGCAGCAGCGCCAGGATGCGCTGCGCCTGTCCCGGTTCGAGCGGCAGGCCGAGTTCGGTACAGGCATGCACCACGCCGGCGGTCCCGGAATGCTTGCCGAGCACCAGCGTGTGCTGCCGGCCAAGACGTGCCGGATCGAGCCCGGTATAGGTGGCGGGATCGCGCAGCAGGCCGTGAACGTGGGTGCCGCTTTCATGGCTGAACACATGCTTGCCGACCACCGCCTTGTCCGGCGGGACCGCCCGGTTGGCGGTGCCGGCGACCAGGTCGGCGATACCGGTCAGGCAGGTCAGATCGATCCCGGTGGGGTGGCCGAAGGTGGTCGCCAGGGCGACCGCGACCTCTTCCAGGGCGGCGTTGCCGGCGCGCTCGCCCAGGCCGAGTACGGTGACACTGGCGTAGTCCGCCCCGCCGGCGATCGCCGCCAGGGTATTGGCGGTCGCCAGTCCCAGATCGTCGTGGGCATGGATTTCCAGACCGATATCGCTATGCCCACGCAACCAACCGAACAGCTCGCGGGTCCGGAACGGCTCCAGGACGCCCAGGGTATCGGCGACACGGAACCGGATGGCGCCGGCGCCCTGAGCCGCCTCCAGCACCCGAGCGAGGAACGCGGGGTCGGCGCGGGAGGCATCCTCGCCGCCGACGCTGACGAGCATCCCCAGATCGCAGGCGCGCCGCACGAAGTCGGGCAGAGTCGCCAAGACCCAGTCGCGGGTCGCCCCCAGCTTCGCCTTTAATTGCCGGTCCGACACCGGGACCGAGATGTGAACGCGGTCCACGCCGGTCGCCTGCGCGCTGTCGAGATCTTCCCGGCGAAGCCGGCACCAGGCGACGCACGGCGCGGTCAGGCCGAGTTCGCAAAGCGCCCGGATGTCGTCGACCTGATCCGCGCCCATCACCGGGATGCCCGCCTCGATCTCCGCCACGCCGGCCCGATCGAGGGCACTGGCGATCGCCAGCTTGTCGGTGCGCGTGAAGGACACGCCGACGGCCTGCTCGCCGTCGCGCAACGTGGTATCCGCGAGCAGCACCGGCTCCGGAATGGCCGTCGCGCTCGGATGGACGGCGGAGCGCATCGCAACCTCCCCCCTCATTGGGCTGGTGCCGCACAGCTGCACAGGCCGGCAGCGTTCGGGTTGTCGAAAACGAAGCCCGCCCCGCGCGCATCCTGAACGAAGTCGATCATGGCCCCCCGAAGGAGGCCGGCGCTGTCCGGGTCGAGGTAGATCTCCAGCGCGCCGAAGGTTGCGACGGTATCCTCCGCCTCGGGCCCGATATCGAGACCGAGCCGGTATTGCATGCCAATGCAGCCGCCGGTCCGGGCGACGATGCGCAGGCCCCGCGCGCGCTGCGATTTCGCGACGAACGCTTCAAGCGTCTCCCGTGCGGCGTCGGTCAGGGTGAGCATGCCGGGTCTCCTTGTCGTCACCATGCATGGGCGGCTTGGCTCGGCCACCGCCTGGGCATGCCCTCCCTGAGCAAGCGGCGTGCCAGACGGCGTCAGCCGGCGCTGCGCCGCAGCAAACGGCGCGTGGGACCGCACGTGTCGCCCACGACATGTCAGGATTGCGACATACGCCCCGCCGCTGTGTCGGGGGTGCGACAGGCCGACGCGTCGCGGCGGGGGCTGAGCCTGATGTCCCGGCGTTGGCATCGGCTTTGCTTGCAGGTCGTGGTGGCAACACGAGGAGGCCGCCATGACCCTGCGCGACAGACTGACCCGCGACGCGGCCGATACGGCCAGTTCCCTGCGGTCTCCCACCCCCGGCCCCTGCGCCTTGATGTCAGGGGGCAAGAGCCGGTGCGCGCCCAGTCTGCAAGCGCCACAGCAGGGCGCGACCCACGACCCGGCGGTCTGGGACAAGATCAAGGAGCACCCCTGCTACTCAGCCGAGGCGCACCACTACTTCGCGCGCATGCATGTCGCCGTCGCGCCGCGCTGCAACATCAAGTGCAACTACTGCAACCGGAAGTTCGACTGCGTGAACGAAAGCCGGCCCGGCGTGGTCTCCAAGCGCTGGAGCCCGGAGGAGGCGGCCGAGAAGGTCGCCGTCGTGGCCGCCCGGGTGCCGCAGCTCTCGGTGGTCGGCGTCGCCGGTCCCGGAGACGCGGTGTTCGACGCCCGCAAGACGCTGGAGACCTTCGATCTGATCCGCCGGCGCCTGCCGGACATCCGCCTGTGCGTCTCGACCAACGGGCTGGCATTGCCCGAGCAGGTCGAGGCCCTGAAGGAACGCGACGTCGACCACCTGACGATCACCATCAACTACCTCGACCCCGAGGTGGGCGCCGAGATCCATCCCTGGATCGTCCATAACCGCCGCAAATGGGTCGGCCGCGAAGCCGTGCGCATCCTGCACGAGCGGCAGATGGAGGGGCTCGAACGCGCCGTCGCCGCCGGCATGCTGGTCAAGGTCAATTCCGTCCTGATCCCCGGGATCAACGACGGGGCCGAGATCGCGGCCGTAAACCAAGCCGTGCGGGCGCGCGGCGTGTTCCTGCACAACGTGATGCCGCTGATCTCCGATCCGTCGCACGGCACGGTGTTCGGGCTGGAAGGGCGGCGCGCGCCCACGCCGGCGGAACTCGACGCCGCACGCGAGGCCCTGGGCGGCGACGGCGCGCGGATGATGCGGCATTGCCGGCAATGCCGCGCCGATGCGGTGGGCATGCTGGGCGCCGACCTGCGCGACGAGTTGGACCTGGAGAACGCGGCGCCGGTGCCGGAGGCCGGCAGCGATGCAGCCGACACGACCGCGCACGCCCGCGAAGCCTACCGCGTCCGGGTCGCACAGGCGCGCAACACCCGCACGGCGACCGCATTGCGGGCCAACCGCGCGATCATGGCCGCCGCGCCGAGCGGGGGCGAGCGCCTTGTCGCGGTCTGCACACGCGGCGAAGGGCAGGTGAACCTGCACTTCGGCAAGGCCAAGGAATTCCACGTCTACAAGCTCGGCGCCGCGGGGATCCGCTTCACAGGCGTGCGGCGAGCCGACAACTACTGCCTCGGCGGCACGGGCGATCCCGAGGCGATGACGGAGATCCTGCGCGTGCTCGAGGACGTGGATGGAGTCGTGTGCGTGAAGATCGGCAAGGGTCCGCGCACGCGTCTCGAAGCGAACGGGATGACCGTGCGCGAGGTGCGCCACGGCGTCTTCATCGAAGCCGGTCTCGCCGCCTGGTACGGCGCGCAGCTTCCCGCCGCTGCGACGGCGAGCCCGACCGGCGCCCCGACAAATACCGAAGCCGAAAAAGGAGCGGTGTAATGGCCTACAAGATCCTCAAGTCTCAATGCATCCTGTGTGGCGATTGCGAATTCGAGTGCCCGAACAGCGCGATCCGCTTCAAGGGCGACTCCTATATCATCGATCAGGACAAGTGCTCGGAGTGCGAAGGCCACTTCGACACCCCCCGGTGCGCCGAGGTGTGCCCGGTCCCGGGCACCTGCGTGCCGGCGTGAACCAGGACTTACGACGGTGACGTCGCCGGCCGGCCCCGAGGATCTGGACGCCCCGCCCCGCTTCGTCTTGGGAAGCAAGGTGCGGGCCCGCGCCGCCGTCCGCAATGACGGGTCGGTGCCGCATGTCCCGGTCGGCGACCTCCTCGTCGAGCCGGGCGATCTTGGTTACGTCCGGGACATCGGCAGCTTCCTGCAGCGTTTCCGGATTTACGAGATCGACTTCATCCGCAGCGGCCGGATCATCGGCATGCGGGCCGGGGAGCTCGAGCCGGCCGACTGACCGAGCGGGCCGCAAGGCTCCCAACGATCCGCCGATCAGGGGCGGCGGCGTCTTCGAGGCGCTGCCGCCCTTTTTGCGTCCCGATGGAAGCCGAACGGACGCAGCCGTGTTGGCCTCCCGACACAGTCAGGGACGCCTTTGTCACGTTTCGAACAGGTACATGCATCGCACCGGTCGGCAAGCCCAGGCCCGAAGGGGTGGAATACCGCCGCATACCGACATGATCGCGGCTTTGGCACGGCACTTGCTGTTCCTGGATGGAACGGCGGTGCGCCGCCATCGACGGATCGCAGGGCAAGACCCGAATGGAGGCCAATCCCATGACGAAACTGCGCCAGATCGCCTTCTACGGCAAAGGCGGCATCGGCAAGTCGACCACCTCGCAGAACACGCTCGTCGCACTGAGCGAGATGGACCAGCGGATCATGATGGTCGGCTGCGACCCCAAGGCGGACTCCACCCGTCTGATCCTCAACACCAAGGTGCAGGACACCGTGCTGCACCTCGCCGCCAAGGAAGGCTCGGTCGAGGATCTCGAGCTCGAGGACGTGGTGAAGACCGGGTATGGCGGCATCCAGTGCGTCGAGTCCGGCGGTCCGGAACCCGGCGTCGGCTGCGCCGGGCGCGGCGTCATCTCCGCCATCAACTTCCTGGAAGAGAACGGCGCCTACGAGGGCAAGGACTACATCTCCTACGACGTGCTGGGCGACGTGGTGTGCGGCGGCTTCGCGATGCCGATCCGCGAGAACAAGGCCCAGGAGATCTACATCGTGATGTCCGGCGAGATGATGGCCATGTACGCGGCCAACAACATCGCCCGCGGCATCCTGAAATACGCCCATTCCGGCGGCGTGCGCCTGGGCGGCCTGATCTGCAACGAGCGCAAGACCGACCGGGAGCACGACCTTGCGGAAGCGCTCGCCGACAAGCTCGGCACCAAGCTGATCCACTTCCTGCCGCGCGACAACATCGTCCAGCACGCCGAGCTGCGCCGCCAAACGGTGCTGCAGTACGCGCCGGAGTCCAACCAGGCCGACGAGTACCGGAAGCTGGCCAAGGCGATCCATGAGAACTCGGGCAAGGGCACGATCCCCACGCCCATTGAGATGGAGGAGCTGGAGGAGCTGCTGATCGACTTCGGCATCATGAAGACCGAGGAACAGCAGATCGCCGAACTCGAGGCCGCCGAGCAGCAGTAGCCGGCCCGCAGCCCCGCCCGCCATCAGCGGCTCATCCCCCTTACACGGCTGGGAGTCTCCCATGACCTACGATGCGCCCCCGGAGAGCATGACCGGCGAAGACCTGATCGCCGAGGTGCTCCAGGCCTATCCCGAGAAGGCGGCCAAGCGCCGCAACAAGCACATGGGCGTCGCGCGCGCCCCGGAGGATGGCGGGACGCCGCAATGCGTGCCGCGGTCCAACAAGCGTTCAATCCCGGGCGTGATGACGGCCCGCGGCTGCGCCTACGCCGGCTCCAAGGGCGTGGTCTGGGGCCCGGTGAAGGACGCCGTGCACCTGTCCCATGGCCCGGTCGGCTGCGGCCATTACTCCTGGTCGCAGCGGCGCAACTACTACACCGGCACCACCGGCATCGACAGCTTCGTGGCGATGCAGTTCACCTCCGACTTCCAGGAGAACGACATCGTCTTCGGCGGCGACAAGAAGCTCGACCGGATCATCGACGAGGTCGAGACGCTGTTCCCGCTGAACAAGGCCGTGACCGTGCAATCCGAATGCCCGATCGGCCTGATCGGCGACGACATCAACGCGGTCGCCCGGCGCAAGATGAAGGAGATCCACAAGCCGGTCGTGCCGGTGCAGTGCGAGGGCTTCCGCGGCGTCTCCCAGTCGCTCGGCCACCACATCGCCAACGACACGATCCGCGACTGGATTCTGCCGGAGGCGGACGCCGAGGGCGGCACCGACTACGACGTCAATATCATCGGCGACTATAACATCGGCGGCGATGGCTGGGCCTCCCGCCGGCTGCTGGAGGAGATGGGGCTGCGCGTCGTCGCCATGTGGACCGGCGACTGCACGATCTCCGAGATCCGGCATACGCCCAAGGTCAAGCTGAACCTCGTCCACTGCTACCGCTCGATGAACTACATCTGCGAGTACATGGAGGAGACCTGGGGCGTGCCCTGGATGGAGTTCAACTTCTTCGGGCCGACCCAGATCGCCCAGTCGCTGCGCGCCATCGCCAAGAACTTCGACGCGACGATCCAGGCCAACGCCGAGAAGGTGATCGCCAACCACCATGCGATGGTGGAGCAGGTGATCGCCAAGTACCGCCCGCGGCTCGAGGGCAAGCGCGTCATGCTCTATGTCGGCGGGCTGCGGCCGCGTCACATGGTCAACGCCTATGCCGATCTGGGCATGGAGGTCGTCGCCACCGGCTACGAGTTCGGCCACCAGGACGACTACGAGCGCACCGGCAAGTACGTCAAAGACGGCACGCTGATCTACGACGATATCACCGGCTACGAGATGGAGGCCTTCATCCGCCGCCTGCGCCCCGACCTGGTCGGCTCGGGCATCAAGGAGAAGTACGCCATCCAGAAGATGGGCGTGCCGATGCGCCAGATGCACTCCTGGGACTACTCCGGTCCCTACCACGGCTACGACGGCTTCCCCGTGTTCGCCCGCGACATGGACATCGCGGTGAACAGTCCGGTGCAGGGCCTGATCCAGGCGCCGTGGAAGCAAGCTGCCTGATTCACCGACCCTGATCCGGGAGGCCCGAGCCATGCCCCAAACGACCGACCGCGAATGCGATCACGCCACCCTGTTCCGTGACCCCGACTATCAGCAGATGTTCGAGGCGAAGCGGAACGCCTTCGAATGCCCGCACAGCCAGGAGCGGGTGCAGGAAATCTCCGACTGGACCAAGTCCTGGGACTACCGGGAGAAGAACCTGGCCCGCACGGCCCTGGTGGTGAACCCGGCGAAGGCCTGCCAACCCTTGGGCGCGGTGTTCGCCGCCGCCGGCTTCGACGGCTGCCTGCCGCTGGTGCACGGCTCCCAAGGCTGCGTCGCCTACTTCCGCTCCCACCTGGCACGCCATTTCAAGGAGCCCTCCTCCGCCGTCTCCACCTCGATGACGGAAGACGCGGCCGTGTTCGGCGGCCACAACAACTTCCTCGACGGCATCCAGAACGCCCGCGAACTCTACAGCCCCAAGATGATCGCGGTGTCGACCACCTGCATGGCCGAGGTGATCGGCGACGACCTCAACTCCTATATCCAGACCGCCCGGTCGAAGGGCGCCGTGCCGGAGGACTTCCCGGTCCCCTACGCCCATACGCCGTCGTTCTACGGCAGCCACGTCACCGGCTACGACGTGATGCTCAAGGGCGTGCTGGAGGAAGCCTGGGACGGGATCGAGGACGCCCCCTCCCCCGGCAGTGCGATCAACCTGATTCCGGGCTTCGATGGCTATGCGGTCGGCAACAACCGCGAGCTGCGCCGGATGCTCGATCTGATGGGCGTGTCCTACACGCTGCTGGGCGACGTCTCGGAGGTGTTCGACACGCCGACCGACGGTGAGTTCCGCATGTATGCCGGCGGCACCACGCTGGAGGAGGTGCGCCAGGCCCGCGATGCCAAGGCGACGCTGTCGCTGCAGCAGTGGTGCACGGAGAAGACGCTGGCCCTGCCCAAGGGGGTCGGCCAGGAGACGCGGTCGTTCCACTATCCCATGGGGGTTTCCGCGACCGACGCGTTCCTGATGGCAGTCTCGGAGATCACCGGCCAACCGATCCCGGAGGCACTGGAACTGGAACGCGGGCGGCTGGTCGACGCCATGACCGATAGCCAGCATTGGCTGCACGGCAAGCGGATGGCGGTCTATGGCGACCCCGACTTCGTCTACGGCATGACCCGCTTCCTGCTGGAACTCGGGATCGAACCGGTGCACTGCCTGTCGACCAACGCCAACAAGAAATGGGCGAAGGAGATGCGGGCACTGCTGGCGGGGTCGTCGTTCGGTCAAGCCACGCAGGTTTGGGCCGGGCGGGACCTCTGGCACCTACGCTCCCTGCTGGCGACCGAGCCGGCGGACTTCCTGATCGGCAATTCGCACGGCAAGTCGATCCAGCAGGACCTCGGCATTCCGCTGATCCGTCTGACCTTCCCGATCTTCGACCGGCATCACCATCACCGCTTCCCGACGCTCGGCTACCAGGGAGGCCTGCGGGTTCTGGTGACGCTGCTGGATGCCGTCCTGGACGAGGTGGACCGGAAAACGGCGGACAACTCGATCAGCTACGACCTAACCCGCTGACGCCGATTGCAGCACCGTCCGATGGAGGAGATGCGCCATGCGCAAGGATCCCCTGATCAAGGTCGAGGACAAGCTCGCCATCAATCGCTACCGGGTCGACGAGGGGCGGCCGCACGTACGGATCAAGCGTCACGAAGACCCCTCGCCGCAACTGCTCGCCATGACCAAGATCTGTCCGGCCGGCTGCTACGAGCTGACCGAAGACGGCGCGGTCGAGGTCAGTCCGGCGGGCTGCATGGAGTGCGGTACCTGCCGCGTGGTGACGTCCGAAACCGGAGAAATTGAATGGGCCTATCCGATCGGCGGATACGGCATCCAGTTCAAGTTCGGCTGAGCCCGGTGCTGCGGCGCACTATCGGCCTTGCGCCGGACGCGCGACACGCGCACGATAGTGCAGCGCACACATGCCAAACGTGTTGGTGCGCAGGTCCTTAATGGGTGCTTACGTTGCAATGCAGCGGCCCATCGTTGGAGGAGGGGCCATGCTTTCCAAAACGCATGACACGGTTGCCGCGAGTCTCCCGCCGGCGACGCCGACGGCTTCAGGCGCCCGCCGGCTCAGTGCCTTGTACGAGGTCAGCAAGATCCTGTCGGGCGCGCAGGACCTCAACACCACCCTGCGTGAGGTGCTGACCGTCGTCGCCGCCTACGTCGAACTGCGCCGGGTGACGGTCGCGCTCCGCGACCGAAGCGGCAAGGTCTATGTCGCCGGTTCGACCGACCCGAGCCTGGAGGCCGGCCGAACGGCCGCCAACGCGTATCCGCTCGAAGCCGCCCAGGACGTGCTGCGCGCGAACATGCCAGCGATCATGGCCGTGACCCGCGACGACCCACGGTGCGCGCGCTATTGCGAACACATCGCCGGCGGCGAAGAGCACCGGGTCACGTTCATCTGCGTGCCGGTCCGGCTGGCGGGAGGGCCGATCGGAACCCTGTCGGCGGAACGCGTGAACGACGGCGGCGTAGCCCCCTTCGACGACGATCTTAGTTTCCTGCGGATGATCGGCAACCTGGTCGCGCAGGCGTTGCGGCTCCATGGGTTTCCCGGCACCCAGACAGCAGGCGATCGTCGCGCCCAGCTTGCCGAGCGCCCGGAGGCCGCGCGTCCCACAAGATCCCGAAACCGAACGCCCCAGCCAGGAGAATTTGGCGAAATTGTTGGCGAAAGCCCGGCCATGACCGGCGTCTTGGAGCAGGTCCGTCACGTCGCCCGCACCCGCGCGCCGGTGATGCTGCGCGGGGAAAGCGGCACCGGCAAGGAGATGATCGCGCAGTTGATCCACCGGTTCAGCCCGCGCCGGGACAAGCCGATGATCTGCGTCAATTGCGCGGCGCTGCCGGAAAACCTGCTGGAATCGGAGTTGTTCGGGCACGACAAGGGTGCCTTCACCGGCGCCAACAGCGAACGCAAGGGCCGCTTCGAGGCGGCCCATGGCGGCACGCTGTTTCTGGACGAGATCGGGGATATCCCACACACCTTCCAGACGAAACTCCTGCGCGTGCTGCAGGAAGGCCAGTTCGAGCGGCTCGGCTCGTCACGCACGCGTTCGGTCGACGTGCGGATCATCGCCGCGACCAACCGCAACCTGGAACAGGCGGTCGTCGACGGTGACTTCCGCGCCGACCTGTATTACCGGATCAACGTGGTCTCGATCATCATCCCGCCGTTACGCCAGCGGGTCGAGGACATCGCGCCCCTGGCCGAGCACTTCCTCGCACGCTTCAACCAGGAAAACGGCGACGATCTCGGCTTTGCGCAAGAAGCCCTGGACACGCTGGAGCGCTGCCCCTTTCCAGGCAACGTCCGCGAACTGGAGAACTGCATCACCCGGGTAGCCACGATGGCCCGGGGCGAGCGCATCCAGGCCTGGGATTTCCCGTGCGGTACTAACGGATGCCTGGCCTCGGCCCTATGGCCCGACAGCGCAGCGCACCCGCACGGGGGCGAAACGCCAGCGATCCCATCTCACCCCGCACCGCCTGCGGTGCGCGAGGCGGGCGACACCTCAGGGTCGGAATCGGCGGACAGTTCGGGCGGCCGGCTGATCGAGCGCACACGGCTGGTCACGGCGATGGAAAAGGCCGGCTGGGTACAGGCCAAGGCGGCCCGATTGCTCGGCATGACACCGCGCCAGGTCCGCTACGCGCTGCACAAGCATGGGATCGAAGTCAAACGGTTATAGCTATCGGCTACGACGGGCCGGACTTGCGGGGAAGGTTATGACGACATTCGCGGTCACCAGCGACGACTTCCGACGGATCACCGGTCATGCCGGCCGCAGCCGGCGGTTTCTGATCTACCACGCGGCAAACGGGCATGCGGCGGACGAGCATGTGGGGGATGGGCACGCGGCGAGCGCGCCAACGCCCCGAATGACGCAAAAACTCGACCTGCCGGCGGACTATGCGCTGCACGACTGGGGCGATCGGGACGGCCATCCGGTGTTCGACGTCGACGTCCTGCTATCCGGCAGCGCCGGCAGCAGTTTCGTGCGCAAGCTGGAAGACCGCGGGATCGAGGTGGTGCTGACCAGCGAAACCGATCCGATCCGCGCGATCCGCGCCTACACCACGGGCACCCTGACCCGTGCCGGCGCGCATCACTGCCTCACGCAGGGCATCCGGCGCGCCGTATCGAGCGTGCTTCGCTGAGATGACCAAGCCGACCAGTTAACGCGCGCCGTCTGGACAGCGCACCTTAAGTGAAGTGCCCCCAAACCGGAGACCCAATAATGACCCCACCGAACAGCGCGTTTTCCGCGGAGGACCGGAAGAAGCTGGCAGATGGACTCGCCCGCGTGCTCGCGGGGAGCTACACCCTCTACCTCAAGACCCACAACTATCACTGGAACGTGGAAGGGCCGAACTTCAAAGGCCTGCACGACCTTTTCGAAGAACAGTACACCGACCTCGCCGAGGCGGTCGATGAGGTCGCGGAGCGTATCCGCGCCCTCGGCCACTACGCACCCGGGAGCTTTGCGGAATTCGCCCAACTGAGCGTGATTAGCGAGGAAACCGGTCAACCCGACGCGATGACGATGGTGCGCCAGCTCGCCGACGATCAGGACAGCATCGCCAACACCTGCCGTCAGGTGCTGCAGACCGCCGAAGACGCGGGCGACGCGGCAACGGACGACCTGCTGGCAACCCGCGTGCAGACGCACGAGAAGAATGCCTGGATGCTCCGGGCCTATCTCGCCTGACCCGCTACGTCCGGCGGGCGTGCCCAGCATGGCCCGTCGGACGCACGGCACATCGCCCCTGCATAACGCCCGGACCGTAGCGCCTTGTTTACGCCGTCAGCACCGCGAGCGAGCCGTCCGGGTTTTCGACGATGCGCACGTCATCGACCATCGGCGCGATATTGTCGACCGCCTGTTTGATATCCGCGGGCCATTGGCTGCGCGGAACTTCCGGACGGTCGTAGGCGTCGACGACCTTCTTCTTGCCGTCGCTGCCGCCCTGTGCCTGATCGGCGTCCGAAGACTCCAGGCCCATCTGCTCGCGATAGCGCTTGCGCCGCTTCGCCTCGCCCATGACACGATCCTCCCGATACTCGTTCGTTGTGTCGTTACCTTCTGCCTACCCGACTCACCTTCCGACATTCAACGATCGGACCCAGCCTCGGCTAGCGGCCCCCGGTCGCGTTCGCCGCCCTCGCGGCCTTGTTGGCCGCGCGCTGCTCGGCGCGCTGGGCCCGCGCGCTCTTCGGCTTGCCGCACGGCTCCAACGTCGCTGCCACGTCCGGGGGCGCGAACAGGATCACGGTATCGCCGGTGCCCGGGCGGAAGCCGCGCTCCTTGGCGCGGAACCAGACCTCGCCGCTTGGCTCCAGCACCGCGACCGGCACGGCCTGCTCCGGCAGCTTGATGACCGCCCCGCGCGCTAGACGCAGGCAGCGGAACTGCCACCCCTCGCGCAGCCGGGTGTCCAGCCAGTCACTATCGTATCCGTCGCCCACCAGCACCCGACCGCGCGCTTCCGGCCGCAACTGCGAGGGGGCGGCTTCCGGGTGGCTGGCCAACTGGAAGGTTCGGTCGATTCCCTGCTCAAGCGCGAACTGCGAAGCGACCAGAGCGTTGTAACTGTCGCTGTCCGTCGCCGCGATCACATGCTCGAAGCGGGCGAGGTCGAGCCGCTGTTCCGCCTGCTCCGACAAAATCTCGCCGGCAAAGGTCGGCACATGGGTTTCCACGATCGTCAGATGGTGCGGGTTCGGATCGGCCAGCACGACCGGCAACCCGATCCGATGCAACGCATCCGCGAGCGCCGCCGACCAGGGCGTGGCCCCGACGATCAGTACGTCGTGCTCCGGCCCGGCCGCCAGGCCCAACCGGCGCCCCAGCCAGCCAACCGTACTGCCGTGCAGAACGACCGTGACGAACACCACCAGGAAGGCGAGCGGCACCAACGCATCCGCCTGCGGATAGCCCTGCTCCACCAGCCGCGGGCCGAACACGCCGGCCACGGCCACACACACGATGCCGCGCGGCGCGATCCAGCCGAGGAACAGCCGACGCTTGAAGCTGATCCCCAGCCCCACCGTGGCCAGCATCACCGCAACCGGGCGGATGACGACCAGCAGCACCGCGACGAAGGCCGCCAGCCCCCAATCGACCTGCCGTACCATCGACGGCTCCAGCGTCGCCGCCAGCACCACGAACAGCCCGGAGATCAGCAATACGCCGACGTATTCCTTGAAGCGGCGCAGTTGGTCGAGATTGGCCAATCCCAGGTTGGCAAGGCCGGCGCCGAACAGCGTCACCGCGATCAAGCCGCCTTCGGCCTGCAGCCAGTTGCCGGCGGCGTAGACCACACCGACCAGGCCAGTCAGGACGGGCGCCTTCAGGAATTCCGCAATTTCCCCACGCCGTGTCGCCCAGGCAAACCCCCAGGCAACCGCCAGACCGAGCCCGGCCGCGGCGAGCACACCGCCCACCGCGTGCAGCAGGAAGGCGCCCGGCGAGGTTGCCTGCTGCACCAGGTATTCGAACACCAGCACCGCCAGAATGGCGCCCAAGGGATCGTTCAGAATGCCTTCCCACTTGAGCGACCGCGCGGTTTCCCGGTCCAGCTTGGCCTGGCGCAGCAGCGGGATCACCACGGTCGGCCCGGTGATCACCAGGAGCGCCCCGACGACGAAGGCGACCGGCCAGGAAAAGCCCGCCAGCAGATGCGCCGCGAGCGCGGCCAGCAGGCCGGTGATCGGCACCCCCAGAAGCAGGATGCGCTTGACCGTGCTGCCGACCTGCTTGAGTTCCTCGCGTTCCAGGGACAAGCCGCCTTCGAACAGAATCACGGCCACCGCCAGACCGACCAGCGGGCGCAGCAGCTCGCCGAAATCCGCGTGCGGCTGCACCACACCGGCGACCGGTCCGATCAGCACGCCCCCCGCGGTCAGCAGGATCACCGCGGGCAGATGCAGACGCCAGGCCAGCCACTGCGCAGTGATACCAACCGCGCCGATCAGCGCCAGCTTGCCGAGCAGCAGGTGTTCCAAAAGCCGCGCGCTCCCTATCGATATCGGGCGACCATCCGTTCGGGCCGCCGGTGGATTCTAAATGTGCCGTTACGTCTGGCGACCGTTCGCCTAATCGAGCCCCGAACCGCCATTCGGTGCCTGCCGCAGGGCAACACCCGCGCCTAAATGGCACCAAGCCGACGCAGGGGAAAGGGCATGCCGCCACTCCACGCCGACCTGTGGCGCCCGGTACGACGCGATTTGACACATTTCATAGCCTTGAAGCCTTTCGAATGGGTGTGTTCCTTTCTTCGGTCGTGATCGTTCGGGGGAGCTACAACCTCTGGACGTCGAACCAACAGGGAGAAAGATGAATGAATAACGCGTACAGCCTAAAGCGCGTGGCGCTTGGCGGCAGTTGCGCTTTGGCGATAGCGCTCAGCGCCGGCACGGCCGCCGCGCAGGAGGTGGATCCGAACGCGACCTGGGTGCTCGGCACAACCGACCAGCCGACCACCTACGACCCGGCGGGCGCCTACGACCTGCCGTCCTGGAACATCATGTGGAACGTCTACAGCTTCCTCATGCGGATTCCGCCTGGTGAGACGACGCCGGTGCTGGACGCCGCCAAATCCTGTGAATGGTCGGCGGAAACCAAGTACAAGTGCGTGCTGAAGGAGGGGATCACCTTCACCAACGGGCAGGAGTTGACGGCCGAGGACGTCAAGTTCTCCTTCGAGCGCATGATCGAGATGGACAAGCCGGCCGGCCCCTCCAGCCTGTTCTCGCCGATCCAGTCGATCTCCACGCCCGACGAGTACACGGTCGTCTTCGATCTGAAGCAGCACAACGCGACCTGGCCGTACGTGCTCACCACCGGCGCGGGCGCGATCGTACCCAAGGGCGTCTATCCGGCGGACGAGCTGCAGCCGAGCGACGAGATCGTTGGCTCCGGCCACTATAAGCTCGCTGCCTACAAGCCGAACGTCCAGACGGTGCTGGAAGAGAACGAGGACTATTACGGCGACCCCGCCCGGAACCAGCGGGTGATCATCCAGTATTTCTCGAACTCCTCCTCGCTGAAGCTGGCGATCCAGCAAGGCAACGTCGACGTCGCCTACCGCAAGCTGACGCCGACCGACGTGCAATCGCTGCGCGAGATGGCCAAAGACCAGCCATTCCGCCTGGTCGAGGGTAAGGGCACCGCGATCCGCTACCTGGTGTTCAACCTCGACCTGGAGCCCGGCCAGCAGCAAGCCGTGCGTCAGGCCGCGGCCTACCTGATGGACCGTGAGGCGGTTGCCCAGAACGTCTATAACGGCACGGTCGAGCCGCTTTATTCCATGATCCCGGCCGGCCTGAAGGGCCATACGGACGCCTTCAAGTCGATCTACGGCGTGGGCACCAACGCCGAGAAGGCGAAGCAGGTGCTGAGCGAGGCCGGGATCGAGACACCGGTCGAGCTGCAGCTCTGGTACACGCCGACCCACTACGGCGACAGCTCGGCGGACGAGTACGCCGAGATCCAGCGGGCGTTCGAGACCGACGACATCTTCGATGTCACGCTGAAGTCCACTGAGTGGGCGCGCTACGTCGAGGCGGCGACGACTGACCAGTACCCGGCCTTCCAGATGGGCTGGTTCCCGGACTTCCCGGACGCGGACAACTACACCGCGCCCTTCTACGGTTCCGAAACCTCGTGGCTGAACACCCACTACGAGAACGCACGGGTCGACGAGCTGATCGGCAAGCAGCGCGCGGCGGAAGATTCCGAAGCACGCGTCGAGGCGTTCGAGGAGATTCAGCAGATCGCCGCGGAGGAGGTCCCGATCATCCCGGTCTTCCAGGCCAAGCAGATCGCGACGGTCGGCGATCAGATGACCGGTGTGTCGGATACGCTCGATGCCTCCTACATCTTCCGCTACTGGCTGGTCGGAAAGACGCAGTAGCTAACATTTGACTATGGGCCCCCGACGCGCTAAGCGCCGGGGGCCGTTGCCTTTTCGGCCCTTGTGTTCCTTCCAGATTCGGTTGTCCGACCATGGCCTCGCAGACAACATCGCTGCGCGCCTATGCGCTTACCCGCCTCGTGTTGGCGGTACCAATGATCTTGGTGCTTCTGTCGTTCGTCTTCCTGCTGATGCGCGTGGCGCCCGGTGACCCGGTCGCGGCCGCGCTGGGCGGCAAGGTCAGCGACGAGGTGCTGCAACGCAAACGCGAGGCGATGGGCCTCGACGACCCGGTGTACGTCCAGTTTGCGGACTACATCGCCGATGTCTTCAGTTTCGACTTCGGCATGACGATCACCGACAGCCGGCCGGTGCTGGAGGTGATCCTGAACAACGGCGCGGCGACCCTGGAGCTGGTCTTCTTCGGCATGGTGATCGCGACCACGCTCGGCATTCTGCTGGGCCTGATCACCGGGCGCCTGCGCGACACGCCGATCGACGTCACCGGCCGGTTGTTCGGCATCTTCATCTACGCCACGCCGGTCTTCTTCCTCGGCTTTCTGGGCCAGCTGATCTTCGGCGCCGAACTGAACTGGCTGCCGGCCAGCGGCCGCGCGAGCCCGATCGTGCAGTACACCCTGGAACGCACCACCAACCTTCTGGTGCTGGACGCGATCATCGCCGGCAACTGGAGCGCGCTGTGGGACGTGATCCGTCACTTGATCATGCCGGCGATGACGCTGGGCTTGCTGATCACCGGCGTGCTGCTGCGCATGGTCCGCGTCAATCTGCTGCAGACGCTGCAGGGCGACTACGTCGAAGCCGCGCGCGCTCGCGGGGTGCGTGAATGGCGGGTGGTGTTCCGCCACGCCTTCCGCAACGCGCTGGTGCCCGTGGTGACCATGATCGGCCTGCAGTTCGCGCTCCTGATGTCGGGCGCGATCCTGACCGAAACGACCTTTAACTGGCCCGGACTGGGCAACCAGCTGGTCCGCTACCTGAACAACCGTGATTACACCGGGGTCCAGGGGATCATCACCTTCTTCGCCTTGGTGGTGGTGCTGATCTCGGTGGTGATCGACTTCGTCAACGCCTGGATCGACCCGCGGGTGAGGTACTGATGAGCGCACGCGACGACAGCCAGGCCCCCCGGCGTCCCGGCCTGCTCGCCCGGCAATTCCGCCGCGTTTCCGGGCCGATCAAGGAAAGCCGCGGCCTGCCCCGCGTGGTGCTGTGGATCGGCACGGCGATCACCGGTTTCTGGATCCTGGTCGCGCTCTTCGCGCCCTGGATCGCGCCTTACGGCTACTCCCAATATCAGAACGACGCCGGCGAGCGGTTCGGCAAGCACATCGCCCCCAACATGGACTACCTGCTGGGCACCACCGTGCAGTCGACCGACGTGCTGTCGCGGATCGTCTGGGGCGCGCGCACCGAGGTCGAGGTGGTGATCCTGGCGGTGGTCTTCTCGCTTGCGATCGGGCTGCCGATCGGCCTGATCTCAGGCTTCAAGGGCGGCTGGCTGGACCGTGTCCTGGTGTTGATCATGGATGCGCTGTTCGCCTTCCCCTACCTGCTGCTGGCCATCGTGATCGCCTTCCTGCTATCGGACGTGCTGGCAAGCGGCGTTCTGACGGCGGCAATCGCCATTTCCGTCGTCTACGTGCCGCAGTACTTCCGCGTGGTCCGCAACCATACGATCTCCGTGCGCGAGGAGCCGTTCGTCGAGGCCGCGCGGGCGATGGGCGCGCGGCCGCGCTGGATCGTGACCAAGTACGTGCTGGCGAACGTCGTGCAGTCGGTCCCCGTCGTCGCCACCCTGAACGCGGCGGACTCCATCCTCACCCTCGCCGGCCTGGGCTTCCTCGGCTACGGCATTCAGCCGACCCAAGGGGCCGAGTGGGGCTATGACCTGCAGCGGGCGATCGCGGATGCGGGTGCGGGCATCTGGTGGACCGGCTTGTTCCCCGGCATCGCGATCGTCTCGCTCGTGACCGGCCTGACGCTCCTGGGCGAGGGGCTGAACGATGTGCTCAACCCGCTGCTGCGCCCGCGCCGGACCGAGCCGGTCAAGTTCCCCGACAAGGACAGCGAGGCCCCGGAAGGAGAGCGGACATGAACGAACGCGAACCGATCCTGTCCGTGCGCGACCTGCGGGTCTGGTACGGCACGGCCAAGGGGGCGGCGCAGGCGGTCGACCGGGTCTCGCTCGACATCGCAGCCGGAGAGGCCGTCGGCCTGGTCGGTGAAAGCGGCTGCGGCAAGTCGACCCTGGGGCGCGCGCTGATGGGCCTGACCCCGAACTCGGCGGCGCACGACGGGCAGATTCTGTACCGCGGGCAGGACGTGCTGCAGATGACCAAGCGCCAGCACCATGCCCTGCGGGGCCCGGAGATCGGCCTGATCTTCCAGGAGCCGATGACCCGGCTGAGAACCCGCTGATGCGCATCAACGACCATTTCGAGGAAACGCTGCGCGCCCACGAGCCGAACCTGGGCCGCGAGGAGATCAAGCGCCGGTCGTTGGAAACGCTGGGTCACGTGGGCATCCCGCCCACCCGCTTCCACCAGTATCCGCACGAGTTCTCCGGCGGCATGCGTCAGCGGATTATGATCGCGCTGGCTTTGGTGCTGAAACCCAAGCTCTTGATCGCCGACGAGCCGACCACCTCGCTTGACGTGCTGGTGGAGGCGCAGATCCTGCGTCTGCTCAAGGACCTGCAAAGCGAGTTCGGCACCGCCCTGCTGATGATCACCCACAACCTCGGCATCGTCGCGGAGGCGTGCGACCGGATGGCGGTGATGTACGCCGGCCGGGTCGCCGAGGACGGCGACGTCGGCAGCGTGTTCGCCAACCCGGGCCACCCCTATACGCGCGAGCTGCTGCACTCGACGATCTCGCTGTCGACCCGGGAGTTGAGCCATATCCCGGGCTCGCCCCCGAACTTGGTCACACCACCGCAAGGCTGCCGTTTCCATCCGCGCTGCCCAGACGCCATGCAGATCTGCACCCAGAAAGTGCCGGTGACGACCCATCCGCAGCCGGGCCAACGCGTCCACTGCTGGCGCCACGGCCCCGACGAGCTGATCCCCGAGGGCGGCAAGGCCCCGCTGCAGCAGGAGTTCGACCATGTCGACGAAGCCTGAGGCCGCGTCCGACGCGCCCGCGGCGACCGAGCGGCCAGACGGAGATACCCGGCGGCCGCTGCTGAAGCTTGAGAGTCTGAAGACCTACTTCCCGTTGCGCGGCAACTTCCTGGACCGGCTGATCGGTCGCGAGTCCGGCTGGATCAAGGCGGTCGACGGGGTTTCGCTCGACGTCAAACGCGGGGAAGTCGTCGGCATCGTGGGCGAGTCCGGCAGCGGCAAGTCCACCCTCGGCCGCACGCTTCTCGGGCTGGCCCCGGCAACCAGCGGTGCGGTCACGTTCGACGGGCAGAACGTCGCCGGCCTGAGCGAGCCGCAGCTCCGCAAACTGCGGCTGCGCATGCAGCTCGTCTTCCAGGACCCGCACGCTTCCCTCAACCCGGCGATGGATTTGCGCACGGCGATCGCCGACCCGCTGAAGATCCACGGCATCACCAGCGATCCCGACGAGTTGGACCGTCGGGTGCGCGAGATCCTGGAGGTGGTCGGCCTGAGCCCGCCGGAGCGCTTCCTGGACAATTATCCAGGCGAGCTGTCGGGCGGACAGAAGCAGCGCGCCGTGCTGGCGCGCGCGCTGATCCTGAACCCGGACCTGCTGGTCCTGGACGAGCCCGTGTCGATGCTGGACATGAGCGTGCGCGCCAAGATCCTGAGCCTGCTCGGCCGCCTGAAGAACGAACTGGGCCTGACCTACGTCTACATCACGCACGACCTCGCCACGGCCAAGTTCTTCTGCGACCGCATCGCGATCATGTACCTGGGCCGGGTGGTGGAAACGGGTCCGCCCTCGGCGATCTACGAGGATCCCAAGCACCCCTACACCCGGGCGCTGCTGCGCGCGATCCCGGACCCGGATCCGTCGCGCCACGTGCCGCGCGACCTGCCGCGTGGGGAGGTGCCGGATGCGGCCAACCCGCCGCTCGGCTGCTCGTTCCACCCGCGCTGTTCGATGGCCTACGGCCCTTGCGGCTGGGAGGGGCGCGATCTGCGCGAACTGTTGGAGCGGCGCTGGACCCAACTTCCCGAGGCGCAGTACGAGCGCGAACGCGCCATGATCGGCGATCTGGAACAGGTCGGCAAACCGGCAACTACGGTCCAGGTCCCCGCTGGCAAGGGCTACCAGGGACGTGACGTCGTGGACCTGCTGGAGACGATCCGCGCCGATGCCCCCGACGACCCCTTCTGGCGCGGCGTGCAGAACATCCAGGCGGCCGAGGGTCATGCCCAGGTGGACTTCTACCCCGCCCATGATCCCAGGCTGAAACAGCAGGGCCGCGTTCAGGTCGCCTGCCATCTCTGGGACCCGGAACTGGCACCGGAATCGCAGGCGTCATCCCTCTCGTAGGGCGTGCCCCGCGCACGGCTCACCTTATACTTTGGCAATGGGCCGGATCGCCGGGCGTATTTCCCTGGCGATCCGGCCCACGCGTGAGCGGCGGGCGCGCCTGCCCTACTACCAGGTGCGGTAGGGGAGGAACTTCCCGGACATCACGACTTCGACGCGGTCGCCCTTCGGATCTTGCTTCCGGTTGACGTACATCTCGAAGTCGATCGCCGACATGATCCCATCACCGAATTTTTCGTGGATCAGCGCCTTCATGCTCGCCCCGTAGACGCCCATGATTTCGTACAGGCGATAGATGCACGGATCGGTCGGGACGGTCTGATCCCAGGTCTTGGTCGGACACTCCGCCAGCACGGAGACGGCTTCTTCCGGCAGGTCGCACGTCCGAACCAGCGTGCGCGCCTGCTCCTCGGGCATCGACACCATGCCCATGCAGGCCGCGTGGGTCCAGACCGGCGACATCCCAAGGGTTTCCGCCAGCCCTTCCCAGGTCATGCCGCTCTTCTTCTTTGCGGCGAGCACCATGGCGGCAACATCGTCCTTGGTCATCATCGGCTCGACGAACTGCGATTGTACCATCCGAGGACTCCTTGGTCTGATCGTTGGCAAACAACTGTCGGGAAACACGACAGCGCCTGGACACACCCTGGGCATGCGACTTGCTTGGCGGAGAAGTGCGGCCGGTATGCCAAACACCGCAAATTCCATGCCGGGGTCCACACCCCCGGGCGTCGTGACGCTTGGGCATGACAGGCTGACACTGCTGGACGGCTGGAATCGCGGTGATCTGGCGGATGCCGCGATCTCCTGATCCGCATACCCATCGACACGTCGAACCGACCATGTCGGATTGCGCTCTGCACAATGTTTAACCATATCAGCGCATAGCAGTTTTGCGCAGCGCACAATGCGAGTGCAGATCTCCCGAGTTCTTTAAGTTAAACAATACGCCGCAGACCGGCTCGACAGTCTATATGTAGTAGATCTAGCGGTTTGGTGCGGTTTGGCATGGTTTCTGCACCGCAGCGATCAGGTATTCCTGGCATGTCGAGCCGGAGGAACATGGCGCTACCGCCTCGCCATCCACGCACGCGGTATCCAGCGGCAGCGATGTCCGCGGCTTCCTCACCACGGCTGCGGACGTTCTTCCGCCCCTGGTTCGGGGCAAAGGCAAACGACGTGTCGGGTCCGTCATGCGAGAGGAGGGCCTGCCATGGCCGGATCGTCTGACGACAACGCCACAGACGCCCCCTTCACCGCCGAGCAGAAGGAATACATCGCCGGGTTCGCAGCCGGAACTGCGGCCCGCGGCCTGTTCGCCGGCCACACGCCCGCAGGACAGGTCACCAACGACCCCGCGGCCGCCGGGGCCAACCTTGCCGAGGTCGGTGGCGAGGAAACCTATTACGGGGTCCCGGTCGACGAACTGGCCAAGGAGGAGCAGCTCAAGCGCGCGGAAAATCCGCTGGACATCTGGGACAAGCTGCTCGCGCACGCCAACGCCGATCAGCCGCCAGAGGGCGGCGACGTCTTCCGGTTCAAGTTCCACGGTCTGTTCTACGTCGCGCCGGCACAGGACTCCTTCATGGTGCGCCTGCGCACCCCGGGCGCGGTGCTGACGGCCCCGCAAGTCCGCGGCATCGCCGGGCTCGCGCGCGACTGGGGCGGCGGCTACGCCGACGTCACCACGCGCAGCAACCTGCAGGTCCGCGAACTGCCGCCCAGCAGCATCGTCGAGGTGCTGATGACCCTGGACGAGATCGGACTGGGCGCACGCGGGGCCGGGGCGGATAACATCCGCAACATCACCGCCCCGCCGACCAGCGGCTTCGATCCCCAGGAGATCGTCGACGTCCGCCCGCTGTGCCGGGCGCTACAGCACTACCTCTACAACAACCGCGACATGTATGGCCTGCCGCGGAAGTTCAACATCGCATTCGATTCCGGGGGCGCGGTCAGCGTCCTGTCCGACACCAACGACATCGGCTTCGTCGCGACCCGGGTCGAGGACGGCCAGGGGGTCGAGCCCGGCGTCTACTTCCGGGTGCTGCTGTGCGGGATCACCGGTCACGAGCGCATCGCGTTCGAGTCCGGCCTGCTGGTCCGGCCGGACGAGTGCGTGCCGCTCGCCGCCGCGATCGTGCGCGCGTTCAACGAGACCGGCGACCGCACCAACCGCAAGAAGGCGCGGCTCTGCTACGTGCTCGACCGCCTAGGCCTGGACGCCTTCCTGGAGCGGGTGCAGGCGCATCTCGGCTTCGAACTGCGTTTCCTGGACGCAGAAAAGTGTACGCCGCGCCCGCCGGAGGTGCGCCACGCACATCTGGGCGTGCACCCGCAAAGCACCCCCGGACTCAACTACATCGGCATCGACGTACCGGTCGGCCGAATGACGGCCGAGCAGATGGACGCCCTGGCCGCCCTGTCGGAGGAGCTGGGCGGCGGCGAACTGCGGCTCACCGTCTGGCAGAACGTGCTGCTGCCGCACGTCCCCGACGACAAGGTGGATGAGGCGCTGGCGCGGATCTCGGAACTCGGCTTCAGCCACGAGCCGCACGCGATCATGGGGGGCCTCGTCGCCTGCACCGGCAACACCGGCTGCCGCTACGCTTCGACCAATACCAAGGGGCAGGCGATCGCGCTCGGCCAGCATCTGCGCGACACGGTCGGCCTGGACGAGCCGCTGAACATCCACCTGACCGGCTGCCCGAACTCCTGCGCCCAGCACTACATCGGCGACATCGGCCTCTTGGGCGCGCTGGTGACCCGCGCGGGCGAACTGGTGGAGGCCTATCACGTCTATGTCGGCGGCGGTGCGGGCCAGGACGCCGGCATCGCCCGCGAGTTTGCCAAGGGCGTGCCGTTCGACGAACTGCCGCCAATCCTCGAACGCCTGTTGGCGAGCTACCGCGACCGCGCGGAGCCGGACGACAGCTTCGTCGCCTTCGCGCGGCGGCACGACGTCGGCGCGCTACGCCAAATGGCCGGACTGGAGGAGAGCCCATGACCGCCGATCAGCTTCCCTTGTCCCGGGCGCTTCCGTCGGATGCGCCGTTCACCCCGTCGCAGCGGGCGTGGCTGGAAGGCTTTCTGGCTGGCTTCATGAGTCCGCAGGCGGGCGCGACCGCACCACAGGAACAGTCCGCAAAGGCCGGGCTGCAGGTGCTGTTCGCCTCCCAAACCGGAACGGCGGAAAGCGTGGCCAAAAAGCTCGCCAAAGCCGCCAAGGCCGACGGGCGCCCCGCCCAGGCGGTCGATATCGAGGACATGGACCTCGACACTCTCGCACAGGCCGAACGGATCGCCGTGATCGCCAGCACGACCGGAGAAGGCGAAGCGCCGGATTCCGCCAAGGGCCTGATCAAGGCGCTGGAACAGGCCGACAGCGGCGCGCTCAGCGGCATGTCCTACGCCGTGCTGGCGCTCGGCGACAGCAACTACGAGCAGTTCTGCGCCTTCGGCCGCTACCTGGACGAAACCTTCCAGGCGCTCGGTGCCACGCCGCTCGTCGAACGGGTCGATGTCGACGGCAACCCGGATGCCCCGATGGCCGAGTTCCGCAGCGGTCTGCTCGAAGCCCTGCAGGAGCACGACGGCATGGCGGACACCGCCGCAGGCGCGCTGCCGACCACCGCGACGGCGACCCTGGACGATGGGGACGACGAGGACCGCTGGACACGGGCGCATCCCTTCCAGGCGACCCTGATCGCGAACACGCGGCTGAACCCGGAGTCCGACAAGGAGACCCGACACATCGAGCTGGCGCTCGGCCGCAACGGGCCGACCTACGAACCAGGCGACGCGTTGGGCGTGGTTGCACCGAACGATCCCGAACTGGTGCAGGCCGTGCTTGCCGAAGCCGGCCTCGACGGCAGCGAAGAGGTCTCCGCAGCCAAGGGCACGACCGCGCGCCTGGACGAGGTCCTGACCCACCGCGCCGTGATCACGGAGCTCGCCCCCGCCACCGTGCGCAAGTTCCAGGAACGCGCCGACAGCCAGGATCTGGCCCGGCTGCTGGCCGACGACGCCGGCGACGAACTGACCGCGTGGCTGTACGGGAGGGACCTGTTGGACCTGCTGCGCGCTCATCCCGGAGTGATTGAGCGCGGCGAGGACTTGGCAAGCCTGCTGCCGACCCTGCAGCCCCGGCTCTATTCAATCGCGTCCTCCCCGCGCGCACACCCGGAGGAAGTGCACCTGACCGTCGGCATCGTCCGCTACGACGCGTGTGGCCGCAGCAAGGCCGGCGTCACGACCGGTCACCTGGCCGACCGGCTACAGCCGGGCGACACGGTGGGCGTCTATCGCAGCCCGAACAAGCGCTTCAGCCTGCCCGAGGATCCGGACACGCCAGTCATCATGATCGGCCCCGGCACCGGGATCGCCCCTTTCCGCGCGTTTCTGGAGGAACGGCAGGCCACCCGCGCCGGCGGGGCGAACTGGCTGTTCTTCGGCGAACGGCGGGAAGCCTGCGATTACCTGTATCGCCGGGAGCTGGAGGCGTTTCACCGCGCGGGCCTCCTTACCCGGCTCGACACCGCCTTTTCCCGAGACGGCGCGGAAAAGCTCTACGTCCAGCATCAGCTCGCGCGCAACGGGCAGGAAATCTGGCGCTGGCTGCAGGCGGGCGCCCACCTGTTCGTCTGCGGCGACGCCAAGCATATGGCGCGCGACGTCGAGGCCGCGCTGGTCGATCTGATCGCGGCCCATGGCGCGATGGGCGCGGACGCCGCGCGCGAGCACCTCGACGAACTGATCGCGCACAAACGCTACAAGAAGGACGTCTACTAAGAACGTTCCGACCCCTGGGGAAACCGTGAAGGAGCGCCGCCGCCACGCATGCCCCGTCCCGCGGGCACGCGGGAGACGTCCACGTCGAACCTAGGAGGTCAGAATGGTGGACTACGTAACGCCGACCAGCTTCGTGAAGGAAATGGTCGACGCCGGTGAGCAGAAGTTGAAGATGGCCTGGCGCGACAGCTTTATCCGCGCCTACATGGCCGGCGCCATCCTCGCGCTGGCCGCCGCGTTCGCGGTGTCGATCGCGGTCCAGACGGGCTCCTTTATTCTCGGTGCCGTCCTGTTCCCGGTCGGCTTCTGTATGATCTACCTGATGGGCTACGATCTCTTGACCGGCGTCTTCGTGCTGACGCCGCTGGCCTATATCGACAAGCGTCCGGGCGTCACCATCGACGCGATTCTGCGTCACTGGGGGGTGGTCTTCCTGGGTAACCTCGCCGGCGCGTTGACGGTGGCGGTCATGATGGCGGTCTCGTTCACCTACGGCTTCCAGGCCGAAGCCAACGCGGTGGGCCAGAAACTCGCCAGCATCGGCGTTTCTCGGACGATCGGCTACAGCGAGTACGGCCTGGCCGGCTGGATCACCATCTTCGTGCGCGGCATGATGTGCAACTGGATGGTCTCCACCGGCGTCGTCGGGGCGATGCTGTCGCGCTCCGTCCCGGGCAAGGTGCTCGCGATGTGGATGCCCATCCTGGTGTTCTTCTACATGGGCTTCGAGCACTCGGTGGTGAACATGTTCCTGTTCCCCTCCGGCCTGATCATGGGCGGCGCGTTCTCCGTGATGGACTACGTCTGGTGGAACGAGATCCCGACCATCCTGGGCAACCTGGTGGGCGGCCTCGCCTTCACCGGACTGATGCTCTACATGACCCACCTCCGGATGGGCGACGCCACCATCCAGGCGAAAAAGGATAGCGCGGCCGCAGCACCCGCCGAATAGCATCCAAGGCCGGAGGCCTGGAACGTACCTCCAAGCCTCCGGCCCTTTGCCGCGACACCGGATCATGGGCGCAACCAGCCCAAGGGATAACGCGCATCAGGCTGCACTTCAATACAGTACTCGCGCAATCAGTGTAACCACGCTAAACTCATGCTCGACGGGGTTGGACGGGGGTTGCGCGCGTGCGCTGGCTGGTGACGGGCGGTTGCGGTTTCATCGGCGCGAACCTGGTCGCAGACCTCCTGGCGACCGGCGGACAACAGATCCGCGTATTAGACGATGGCAGCGCCGGCGCGAGCAGCCTGCCGGACCTCGGCGTCGAGTTGCGATCCCTGGAGTTCCACCGCGCGGACGTCCGTGCCCCGGATGCTGTCCGCCAGGCCGCGCACGGGGTCGACGCGATCGTGCATCTGGCGGGCGCGACGGGGGTCATGGGCTCGCTCGCCGATCCGCGCGGCGATGCGACAGCCAACGTACTTGGCACGCTCAACGTGCTGGAAGCGGCCCGGAACACCGACGCGCGGGTCGTTCTCGCGTCCACCACCGGTCCCCTGGTCGGCGACACCCCACGGATCGACGAACGCATCCTGCCGGTCCCCCGCGTGCCCTACGGCGCCAGCAAGCTGGCCGCCGAGGCCTACTGCCAGGCCTATGCAAGCGCCTTTGGCGTCGCGACCTGCGTGCTTCGGTTGACCAACGTCTACGGCCCGGGAAGCGGTCACAAGGCCGACGCGGTCGGCCGTTTCCTGACCGACGGGCTGGCGGGTCGCGCGCTCACGATCACCGGGGACGGGCATCAGACGCGCGACTTCCTCTATGTCGGCGACGTCGTGCAGGCCCTACGCCTGGCCGCCACGCACCCGGGAGCGGTCGGCCAGCTGTTCCAGATCGCCACCGCCCGCGCGACCTCGATCACGGCACTGGCCACAGCGGTGCAATCCCTGCTGCGCACCCATGACCATCGGATCCCGGCTCTGACCTACGCGCCCGCCCGTCCGGCGGAAGTGCGCGCAACCGTGGCCGATCCGGCGAAGGCACGAGATACACTCGGCTGGACGGCCGACACCGACCTCTCGGACGGCCTGGAGCGCTACTACAGCCACCTGACCCATCAGGTCACCTGCCCGTCCTAGGGCTCACGGACGATCATTGCGCCACCCAAACACAAGCGGTGCAGCCCCGTCTCCAGGAACAGCCGCAGCGCGTCACCGGCGGTGCAGACGATCGGCGCTTGCCGGTTAAGCGAGGTGTTAAGCAGCAGCGGCACGCCGGTGCGTTCTTCGAAGCGACGGATCAGGTCATGGAACTGCGGCGTCTGGCTGGCCGAAACGGTCTGCGGCCGGCTGGTGCCATCGACGTGCACGATCGCGGGGACCAGGGCCCGTCGGTCGGCCCGCACCGGCACCGCTTGGCTCATCCACGGCAGGTCGAGATCGGCCTCGAACCAATCGGCCATCCGCTCCCGCAGGACCGCGGCGGCGAACGGGCGGAATGCCTCCCGCCGCTTGATCCGCTGGTTCAGGCGTTCGCGCACGTCCCACCGCCGCGGATCGGCGAGCAGCGACCGGCTGCCCAGGGCGCGCGGTCCCCACTCCATGCGCCCTTGCGCCCAACCGACCAGTTCACCGTCCGCCAACGCTTGCGCCACCGCTTCCATCATCGCGTCTGCGGACGGCCAGGTAACCCGGCAGCCGGCTGCACGCAGCGCGGCCGCCTGTGCGGCGAGCGCGGCGGCGGCCTGCGCGTCCGTCACCTCCGGCCCCAGATAGGCGCCGTGGCCGACCGGTCGCGGTGCCGTGCCGGTCAGGCGGCGGTGGGCGACCAGCGCGGCCCCGACCGCCCCACCTGCATCGCCCGGCGCCGGCGGTACGAAGACCCGCTGGAACCGCGTGTAGGCCGAGATTCTGGCATTCGCCACGACGTTGTGGGCGCAGCCGCCGGCCAGGGCCAGGTCGCGCACCCCCTCCACAGTCCGCGCCGCGTGGCGCAGCACGTGCCAGAGCGTGCGCTCATAGACCACCTGCAAACTGGCCGCCAGATCGGCATGGGCCTCGTCGATCGCGTCGTCCGGCCCGCGCGGCGACCCCAGCAAGGTGGTGACCCGTGGGGCGAACAGCGTGCCAACCTTGGGCGCGCCGCCTTGCCAACGGTAGGTGAAGCCGGGACGCGTATGGCGGAAATAGCGCAGGTCGAGCGCGAAACGCCCGCCGGACCGCAGGCGGATTAACTGCGCGACCGCGTCCATCCGGGTTGGCCGGCCGTAAGCGGCCAGACCCATCACCTTGTACTCGTCCCCAAAGGCCCCGAAGCCCAGGTGCTGCGTCACCGCCTGGTAGAGCACGCCGAGGGAATGGGGAAATGTCACCCGACCGGTCGGGATCAGGGCATCGCCCTCCCCACGCGCCGTCAACGTACTCAGAAAATCGCCGAAGCCATCGACCGACACCACCGCCGCCGCTTCGAAGGGGGAGCTGTAATACGCACTGGCCAGATGCGCTTCATGGTGGGGCACCGCGATCCGCCGCACGCTTTGGGGCGCGCGTCCCAGCCCCTCTGCGATCTCTTCGGGCGCATTGGCGAATGCCCGCCGATTGGCACGTCGGCCGGGCAGCCTGGCCAGTGCTTCCGGGTGGGCAAGCAGGAACAGCAGCTTCGCAAGCCATTCCGCGCCCGAACGGCGGTTAACCGCGATCGCGTCGAGATCGCCCGCCTCGGCCCCCACGCTTGCCAGGCACGCCTGCGCCGCCTGGACCGGCAGGCCGGCCCAATGCTTGATGCGCCGCAGCCGCTCATCCTCCACCGCCGCGACGAGTTGGCCGTCCTGCAGCAAGGCCGCCGAGGCATCGGCGTGATAGGCGTTCAATCCCAGGATGAGCGGCATCCAAACCCCGACCGACCACGCTTAGCGATGCAAAGCGGCTACGGGTAATCGTATCGCGTGTATTCGGGGCGGCAAACGGCCAGTATCCGAACTGTGGCCTTGTGTTACGTCATGCCACGCGCTGGTCGAGCGCTTTGGCGAAGCGTTTGAAGAACTTGTCCGACAGCTTGCCGGCCGCACGGCGCAACAGACGGTCACCCAGACGCGCGAGTACGCTGTCCGGCTCTCCGGCCGCCGCGTAGGTCAGCACCGTGGTTTCACGGCCGTCCGGACGCAGCGTGATATCGGAGTGCCCCGCGGCGAGCCCGAGGGCCCCCTCCCCGCGCGCGCTCAGCCGATAGCTGTCGGGATAGCCATCCTCTAGTCCCTGCACGTCCTCGATCCGCACATGGACGTGGAAGTGCGCGCGGATCGGGCCCCAGGTGCCCTCCAGATCCATCCGGTAATCGTGCGCGCTTTCGACATGCACGGCCTTGCAGCCCGGCACGCTCGCCTTCAGCACCTCGGGATCGCGCATCGCCGTCCAAACGACGTGCGGCGGCGCGTTGAGACGGATATCACCGGTCGCTTCCATGGCCTTGAACGCACGCTCCCAAACGTCACGGACCGCTTTCCGCCAAACAGATAGACCCGGACGTGCGCCACACCAGGGCCGACAGCGGTATACGGACGGCTGCAAGCAAGAGCAAGCCTAACCAGGACATCCGCCGTCGAATGAAAAGAGCCGCCGCTCCAAACCGCCGACCCCAAGCGGTCGGCAATCCGGGAGCGGCGGCTCGCGCCTCTCAAGCGTCCAGGCAAGACGCGGTCAGCTAGCGCACCAGGCCCTGTTCCTGGGCCATCTGATAGGCCGCGCGCGGACCCAGCCACAGCGACGGCAGGATCACCAGCGACACCGGGATCGCGGTGATCACGATGAACTGCTGCAGCGCCGACACCTGGCCGGAGCCCATGAACAGCAGGATCGCCGCCATCACGGCCATCATCACGCCCCAGAAGGCGCGCACCAGGCGCGATGGCTGGTCATGGCCGGTGGCGACCATGGAGATGGTGTAGCTCATGGAATCACCGGTAGTGGCGACGAAGATCGTGGTCAGCACCAGGATGGCCACCGCCATCAATGTGCCCAGCGGTAATGCCTGGGCCACCGTCAGCGTGGCGACGTCGAACTGGAAGTTGGTCAGTGCCTCCTTCAGGTCGATCGCACCGGCAAGCTGATAGTGAATGCCCGAGCCGCCCAGCAGCGTGAACCAGATCGTCGACGCGATCGGCGCCAGGATGGCCACCGCCACGATCATCTCCCGGATCGTCCGGCCGCGGGAGATGCGTGCGACGAACAGCGCCATCAACGGCCCATAGCCCAGGAACCAGGCGAAGAAGAACACCGTCCACCACTTCATCCACCAATCCGGCGCGGTCTGCGCGGTCATGGTCGCCATCTGGAAGAAGTTGCTGACGTAGGCGCCGAAGCCCTGCAGGTAGGCGTTCATCAGGAACAGCGTCGGGCCGAAGATGAAGATCACCGCCCCGATCGCGAGCGCCAGGTAGACGTTCATTCGGCTCAAGAACTGGATGCCGCGGTGGATACCGGTCATCGCGCTGGTGACGTAGATCGCGCCCAGCACGACCAGCACCGCCAACTGGGTCCCGTAGGTGTCGGGGACATCGAACAGCACGTTCAGGCCGTAGGCCACCTGGGTCGCCAAGAAGCCGATCGGGCCGACCGTGCCAGCCACCACCGCGATCACGCAGACCGCGTCGACCAGGCCACCGAACGCCCCGCGCATCACCCGCTCGCCGAAGATCGGGAACAGCAGCGTGCGCGGCTGCAGCGGCTTGCCGTGGGTGTAGTGGGCGTGCACCAGCACCAGCGAGGTCAGCGAGCCCAGAATCGCCCAGGCGAGGAATCCCCAGTGCATGAAGGACTGCGCGAGCGCCCCGTGCACCGCCGCTGCCGTTCCGGTCTCCGCACTGAAGGCGGGCGGCGACTGGGCGATGAAGTGGTAGACCGGCCCGCCCGCAGCGAAGAACACGCCGCCGCCAGCGAGCAGCGTGCACATGATAATGGACACCCACTTGAAGGTGCTCATCTCCGGCTGGTCCAGGTTGCCCATCTTGGCGCTCGCCGCCGGCGTAGCCGCCACGGCGATCGCGATGAAGAAGGTGAGCAGCAGGATCAGCTGGAAGAAGGAGCCCAAATATTTCGCCGTCCAGGCGAAGCCGTCGCTGACCAGCGCGGACAGCAGATTCACGTCGTAGATCGATAGTGCCACGAAAGCGATCACAAACCCGGCGCTGATCCCCAGAACCCAAGGATCGCCCAAGCCGGCGTTCATGCCGATCCGTTCTTCACGCGGCGCCCTGTCCGCAGTGCGCTCTGCCATTGATGCATTCCTGATTGCTATTTGTTGGCTTTTCGGGAGATGCGCCTGGATACGCCCAACCAAACCTGCAACGCCGTTTCCGGCGCAGGTCCGTCCAGACATCCCGATTGACTGATTAGGTCAGTAAAATGACTCAGGCGGCTCATAAGCAAATCAAAAAAATAAAAGGATCTATCGTGCCCGCTTATAAACTACCCTGGGGGCGATAGCGTCTCATAACCGGTTACACGTTTGGATACGCAACCGGTCCGTCGGCCAGACGACTGACGATCAGGTCCCGCAAGCTTTGCGCCGCTGGCGACAGTGAACGGCCCCGCCGGGTGATCAGGCACAACGCGCGCGACACGGAAGGCCCTTGCAGCGGACGCGCGATCAGGCGTCCCTCCGGATCTTCCGGCAACGCCAACTCAGGCAGCACGGTGATTCCCAGCCCGGCGATCAGCATGCCCTCGAGCGTGGCGATGTTCGACACCTCGACCGGCGGCTGGCGCACGTTAGCCGGCAGGTCGGGCACGCTTTCGATCAGCGGGCGGATGCCGGTATCGGGCGCCAGTCCCAGAAACTCCTGCCCCGCAAGATCGTCCCAGCTTAGCGTCCCCGTTGCCTGCGCCAGCGGATGGTCGCGTCGACACACCACGTGGAAGGGGTCGCGCATCACCGTCTCGAAGTTCAGATCATCGTCCGGCGTCCAGCGCGAAGCGATGCCGAAATCGACTTCCTTGCGCCGGACGCGCGCCTGCACGCCGCTCGCGTTGGCGTCCACAAGCTGGACGGAGACGCCTGGATAGTCCTGACGGAAGGCGGCAACCATCTGCGGCATCAGTTTGACCGAGACCGACGGCAGCGTCGCCACCCCTACCCGGCCGCGCCGGCGCGCGGCGACGTCACGCACCTCCGCAATCGCGCTGTTCACGTCCTCCAGCAGACGTCGCGCGGTCGGCAGAAATTCGGCGCCGTTGTCGGTGAGCAGTACCCGTCGGGTCGTCCGGTCGAACAAGCGAACGCCCAGCTCCTCCTCGAACTGGGTGATCTGGATGGTGAGCGCCGGCTGCGATAGAGCGAGACGCCGGGCGGCGCGGGTGAAGCTGCCTTCCTCCGCGACCGCAACGAAGGCGTGCAGGTGTTTGAACGTCACATTCACCGTGCTGCAGCGCCTCCCCGCGCGAACCAGCAATCAACGCCAACCATCAACTCATTCAGGGAACGCCGCGATCCAGCCATCTGGCAGCGGGTCTATGCGCTGGGAACCCGCTCCCTGGTGCGCGAGGAGATATAGGCGCCGCCTACCGCGACGCCCGACCCAACTCGGCCTCGATAAGCTGGCACAGGGCGTGGCCGATCCCGATGTGCAGTTCCTGGACCCGCGCGGTTTCGTCCGCGGGTGCCTGGATCACGTGGTCGCACAGAGCCGGCAGCGCGCCCTCGCGCCGGCCGGTCAGGCCGATCGTGCCGGCGCCGAGCGCGCGGGCGCTCTCCAATGCCTTGATCACGTTGGGGCTGCTGCCGCTGGTGGTGATGCCGATCAAGACGTCGTCGGGGCCGGCGAATGCACGCAACTCGCGGGCGAACACCTCGTCGAACGCATAGTCGTTGGTCACCGCCGTTGCCGTCGAGATGTTCTGGCCTAGCGCCACGGCACGCATCGGCTGGCGTTCGGCCTGGAAGCGGCCGACCAGTTCGGCGGCGATGTGCTGGGCGTCGGCCGCCGATCCGCCGTTGCCGCACAGCATCAAGGTGCCGCCCCGGCGCAAACGCTCGATCACGAAGCCCGCCACCTCGGCAACCGTCTCCGACATCTCCGCCAGACGGGCGTAGTTGGATGCCGTCGTTTCGAACGCGGCGCGGACGGTGGCGGCGGGATCGCGGGCAGGCTCGCGCATGGTGGGACTCGTGCTGATCGACAGTCGGAGGACAGAAGGGGCGAGGCGGTCTGGAAACCGCCACCGTCACTCGTAAGTCTTCCAGCGCCCGGTTTCCAGGGCCGTCTGCACCAACCAACCGACCGCAGCCAGTCGCACGCTGATTTAGCACGCAGATCAACGGCCCGCATTGTGGGTCCGGCGGAGCTCACCCCGATCACTCTCCACCATCTCCCGCACCAGCTCATCGAACGTGTAGTGCGGCTGCCAGCCGAGCCGTTCGCGTGCGCGGCGCGAATCGCCTTGCAGATGCGCAACCTCCGTCGGGCGCACGTAGCGTGGATCGACGCGCACCAGGGTGCGTCCACTCACCCGGTCCACACCGACCTCAGAGGGGCCCACGCCGTCCCAGCCGAGCTGCACGCCGATCTGCGCAAACGCCCGCTCGACGAAGTCGCGCACGCTGTAGGCCTGCCCCGTGGCCAGCACATAGTCGCCCGGCGCGTCCTGTTGCAGGATGCGCCACATCCCTTCCACATAGTCGCGCGCGTGCCCCCAATCGCGCTTGGCATCCAGATTGCCGAGGTAGACGCAGTCTTGAATGCCGGCCTCGATCGCCGCGACCGCCCGCGTGATCTTGCGGGTCACGAAAGTCTCGCCGCGGGTCGGCCCCTCGTGATTGAACAAGATGCCGTTGGACGCGTGTAAGCCGTAGGCATCCCGGTAGGTGACAGTGATCCAGTAGGCGTACAGCTTGGCCGCGGCGTAGGGACTGCACGGCTGGAACGGCGTGTCCTCGTTCTGCGGCGGCGGGGCGTTGCCGTAAAGCTCGCTGGTCGAGGCCTGGTAGAAGCGCGTGTGCATCAACCCCAGAACCCGCATTGCCTCCAACAAACGCAGCGTGCCAAGCGCATCGGCGTTGGCGGTGTACTCCGGCGTCTCGAAGGAGACCTGAACGTGGCTCTGGGCAGCCAGATTGTAGATCTCGTCCGGGCGCACCTCCTGCAGGATCCGGATCAGGTTGGTGGCGTCCGTTAGGTCGCCGTAGTGCAGGAGGAACCGCCGATTGCACGCGTGCGGGTCCTGGTACAGATGCTCGACACGCCCGGTGTTGAACGAGGACGCGCGGCGCTTGATGCCGTGGACAACATAGCCCTTGCCCAGGAGCAGTTCGGCCAGATAGCCCCCATCCTGCCCCGTCACGCCGGTGATAAGTGCGGTCTTCACGCCCCAGCCAACCCGCCAAGTGCCAATCGGCGTGGGAAGGACACACAACGCCCCACGCGTCAGGCGCGAGTATGGTCGCGCAAATAATCGCGACCGGCAAGCCCGATCGCGTCGCGCGCGGCTTCAGACGATACCGAGGTCGCGCAGCACGGCTTCGATGCGTGGCTTGTCGTCGTAGTTATTGAGTTCGTGCACCGGCGCGCCGCCAAGCGCTACCTCGCAACACTGCACGCGGTGCCCGTTCTCCAGGAAGCGGAGCTGCTCCAACCCCTCGTGCATCTCCAGCGGCCCCGCCGGCCAGTCGCCGTAACGTGTCAGCGCCTCCGTGCGGTAGGCGTAGATGCCCATGTGCTGGAACACCGGCGTGCCGAGATCCGCCGCATCGGTCCGGCGTGTGGGCAGGATCTCCTTGGAGAAATAGAGCGCCCGTCCCTGCCGGTCGAACACCGCCGAAGTCTCCCCCACCCGGCCCTGCCGACGGGTCTCCTCGAACGCCGCCAGCATGGTCGCATCGCAGCGCACGACCGGGGTGGCGACCGAAATATCGGGATCGGCGCGCATCGCCTGCAACAGCAGATCGATCACATGCGGCGGGGTCAGCAGGGCGTCGCCCTGGAAGTTCACCACCACCTCCGGCGCGGGGTCGAGGCTGACGGCCGCTTGCGCGCAACGTTCGGTGCCGTTGGCGCAGTCCGGTGCGGTCATCGCCACATCCGCCCCGAAGCTCCGACAATGCTCAGCGATCCGGTCGTCGTCGGTGGCGACCACGACGTGGTCGGCGCCGGCGACCTGACGCGCACGCTCCCAGCTACGCTGGATCAGCGTTTTCGCCATACCGGTCGCACCGGTCAGTTCGGCCAGCGGCTTGCCGGGGTAGCGCTTGGACTCGTAGCGGGCGGGAATCAGGATCGCGGTATGCAAGGCTGTCCCTAAAGATCGCGGGTCGGGCTAGACGGCACCCAGCTGCAGCAGGTGCATGAAGGTGATGATGCCGCGCGGCTGCGGGTGGCCGAGCGCGCGCGTGTCCGTGCCAATCTGTTCCGGATCGGCCACGAACACGGCAGAGATCTTCTTTTCCTGCATCACCGCGAGCACGGACGCGACCATCGTGTCGGTACCGACCATCACCGGCTGGCGGGTCATGATGTCGGCGGCGCGTACGCTGTTGAGCGCATCGTCCACCGTCTGCTCGGCGCGCGCCTGCATGTAGCGGCGCAGGTCGCCGTCGGTGATCACCCCCATCAGGCCGCCATCCGCGTCCAGGATGCCGACAATGCCAAAGCCGTTCGAACTGATCTTCTCGATCGCCGCGGCGACCGTGCTGTCCGCCGGCACGGTGGGCAGCATCTCGCCGGTCACCATCACCGACGAGACGGCCTGCAACGACACCCCCAGCTTGCCGCCGGGATGGAACTCCTGGAAGTTGCTGGCGGTGAAGCCGCGCGCGTCCAGCAGCGCCATCGCCAGCGCGTCGCCCAGCGCCAGCTGCATCATCGTCGAGGTTGTGGGCGCCAGATTGAGCGGGCAGGCCTCGCGCGCCTTGGGCAGGATCAGCGCGGTGTCGGAAGCCTTGGCCAACATGCTGTCGGCACCACTGGTGATCGACAGCAGGGTCACCCGCTGGCGCTTGGCGTAGCCGACCAGGTCGCGCAGCTCGGCGGTCTGCCCCGACCAGGAAAGCGCCAGGATGATGTCCTTGGTGGAGATCATGCCGAGGTCGCCGTGGCTGGCCTCGGACGGGTGGACGAAGAACGCCGGCGTGCCGGTGGAGGCGAAGGTCGCGGCGAGCTTGCTGCCGATGTGCCCGCTCTTGCCGACGCCGACCACGATCAGCCGGCCCTCCATCCCCAAGATCGTCTCGACCGCCTGGGCGAAAGCACCGCGCAGCGGCGCGTCCTGCAGCGCGGCACGAAGCTGGCGCACACCGTCAAGCCCGTGGTCCAGCGCTTCGGTGCCGGTGCGAATATAGCTGTCCGCCTGCTGGATCGCGTCTGTCTGCGCTTGGGTGGCTTGCTCGTTCATGAACCGCTCAAAAAACCGGAAAGGACGGACATCCGCGCCCGCCTGAATCACGAAACCTCGACTCGGAAGTGCCTAACAGGGCGGCTACATGGGCACAAGTGCGACGCCGCGCCGCCATCCAGCTAGCGACGCTGCCCTATCCGGCGCGCTACCAGCGGGAAACGCAGGGAATCTTGCCGGTATCGATCCGGTCGCGGTAACGCTGAGCGATCTCCGTGACCTCGCTGAGCAAGCCATCGTCAAGCCGGATCGGGTCCAGACCGAGCCGCAGCAGCGTATCGTTGCGCACGTAGAGGTCGTTGGTCTCGGCCTCCTTGCGCGGGTTATCCAGATAGGCGATCGGCGTTCCGGTCAACGCGGACACCTTCTCGGCAAGCGCCTTGACCTGGTGCGTCTCGGTCATCTGGTTGACGATGCGCACCCGTTCGCCAGTCTGGGGCGGGTTTTCCGCGGCCATCGCGATACAGCGCACCGTATCCTGGATATGGATGAACGCACGCGTCTGCCCGCCGGTTCCGTGGACCGTCAACGGATAGTTCACGGCTGCCTGCATCAGGAAGCGGTTGAGCACCGTGCCGTAGTCGCCGTCGTAATCGAAGCGGTTGATCAGCCGATCGTCGCGCGCGGTCTGGTCGGTCTGGGTGCCCCAGACGATACCCTGGTGCAGGTCGGTTACCTTGACGCCATCATTCTTGTTGTAGAAGGCGAAGAACAGCTGATCCTGGGTCTTGGTCAGGTGGTAGATGCTGCCCGGGTTCGGCGGGTAGAGGATCTCCTGCGTGACCTCGCGGCCATCCTCCAGCGCGACCTTCACCTCCAGATAGCCCTCTGGGATGCGCACGCCGGCCGTGCCATAGCCGTAAACGCCCATCGTGCCGAGATGGATCAGATGCGCGTCAACGCCGGATTCGACGATCGCCGCCAGCACGTTGTTGGTGGCGTTCAGGTTGTTCCCCACCGTGTAGCGTTTGTGCCAGGAGGATTTCATCGAATAGGGCGCGGCACGCTGCTCGGCGAAATGTACGATCGCCTCCGGCTGCCAGGCGCGCAGCAGCGTGAGCAGCCGATGGTAGTGCTCGGCGACATCGAAGCGCACGAAGTCGATCTCGCGTCCGGAGACTTGCGTCCAGGCCTGCAGTCGCGTGCCCATCGGGCAGATTGGAGTGAGCGAGCCAGCCTCCAGCTCGTTGTCGATGTTCCGCCGCGACAGGTTGTCGACGATCGTCACCTCATGCCCGCGCGCCGACAGTTCGAGGACGGTCGGCCAGCCGCAGAATCCATCGCCACCCAAAACCAGGATGCGCACGCGTTACCCCTCCAACCTCGGCCGAGGTGGCCGTATTGCACCTCGAATACAGGCCAGAGGGCGCTACGCGTGACAAGTGAAAGCGGGATGACACATTCGCTTCAGTTTCTTGACGGGGACGGCGACTTATCAAAACCCGCGCATGCCGACCGCCCCGGCCAACCGCCATCCATCCGGTCGAGGCGCAACCGCGCGCCCCGCATGCTTTAGGTGGTTGTATCGTCGGGCATGAAACGGCTGTCGCGGCGCTCGGCTGGAATTGGACAGTTGCCGCAGTACGGGAAGCCGCTCAGCTTGTAGCGCAAACAGCAGGAGCTTCGGACTTGGCCCTGTGGCGTCTCCCGCATCGCCACCGCCAACGGATTGGGGCCTCCGTTCAGGCCATCCCGGGTATCGAAAAGCGCGCGCACCGGTGCCAACTGCGCCGGCGGCAGCTTGTCGGCCAGTTGCTCGAGCGTCCAGTTCAGGACCGTCGCCGCATTGCTCCAGGGCACGCCCTTCGGCAGCCGGCTGGCCCGCATCACCGCCTCCAGGAGCGGAGCGGCCTGCGCGAACACCAGCTCGTCCAACCGGTGCTCGACGGGGGCGCGCCGGGTGGGCCCGCGCACTTCCAGACCAGCCGGGCAGCCTTCGGCATCGGTGACCAGCGCGACCGCGTCGACGCCCAGCGGCGGCAGCTCGTCGAAAAGGAGCGTAGCTCCGATCAGGACCGGCCAGGTGGTGGCCAGATACCACTGGCTCCAAACCGACGCGGTTGCGCGCAGGTCCTGACTACCCTGCGCGGCGTGGAAGCGCATCAGCAGCCGATCGACGTCGCGATCTGCCAGCAGGGTTTGCAGATTCTGACCGCCGGGGCCCCCGGACGGCCCGACGATCCGGCCGCGACCAAGCGGCCAGTGGGTGGCAAGCAAGGCATCCAGTTGATCGGCGAACCGATCCGCGGAACTGGGGTCGGCACTGGCCGTCATGGTGCCGGCTTCAGACGACATAGCAGAGCGGGATCGCCTTCTCCGGATGATCGATAACCCCCATCTGCACCCCGTAGACCCGTTCCAGCACCTGCGGCTGGACCACGTCGTCAGGCGGCCCTTGCGCGACCAGCCGGCCGCTGTGCAGCGCGATCAACTGATCGCAGAAGCGCGCGGCCAGATTGATGTCGTGCATGACCACCACGACGGTCAGCTGGCGCTGACGGCACAGCTGTACCACCAGTTGCATGACCTCGACCTGATGGGCCACGTCGAGCGCCGCGATGGGCTCGTCCAGCAGGATACAGCGGCTGTCCTGGGCCAGCAGCATCGCCAGCCAGGCCCGCTGACGCTCGCCGCCCGACAAAGTATCCACCAGCCGGTCCGCCAGACTGTCCATGTGAGTCAGCGTCAGAGCTTCCTGCACCCGCTCGCGGTCGCCCTGTTCGAAGCGGCCGAGGGCACCGTGCCAGGGATAGCGACCGAGCGCGGCCAGTTCCGAGACCGTCAGGCCGGTCGCATCCGGAAGCCGCTGGGCCATGTAGGCGACCTCGCGGGCGAAGGTACGTTGCGGCCATGCGGCAAGATCGCGGTCGGCGAACGCGATCTTGCCCTCGCTAGGCGTGTTCTGCCGGGCGAGCAGCTTCATCAGCGTGGTTTTTCCGGAGCCATTGTGACCGATCAGGCCGTACACCTGAGCGTGCTCCAGCCCGACACTGATGTCCCGGAGCAGCTCGTGTTCGCCGATGCGGAAACCGACATTGCGCAGATTGAAGCCGGCCGGCGCACCCGCGTGCGCTGGCCGGCCGCCGGGAAGTACGTTTGTAAGCGTTGCTACCATTTGACCGAATAGGTGATTGAAGCCGTCCGTCCCTGGCCGGCATTGAAGTAGTCCGGGTTTGCCGCAGCTTGATGCAACACCGGGAAATAATCCTCGTTCAAGAGGTTCTGGATCCCCAGTTCCAACGTTCCATAGCCGGTATCGAAGCTGGCGAACAGGTCGAACAGAACGTAGGAATCGACGTCGCCACCGCCGTATTGCGAGGAGTCCGGGTTGCGGTGACCGGAATAGAGCCCCTGCAGGCGCAACGAGGCCCAATCGGTAGGATCGTATTCGACGTAGGAGGTGAGCTTGATCGGCGGCACCCGCGTGCTCGGCAGGTCCTCCTCATAGTCGTCGTCGCCGTCGATATCGACCTCGCCTTCCATCCAGGTGAAGGTACTGCCGACGCGGACCTGCTGCGTTACCTGCAGGTTGCCGGAGAGCTCAAGGCCATAGATGCGCTCCGGCTCCTTGGCGATGCTCAGGTCGGTGTAGCTGTAAGTGGTGCCCTTGTCGGACTGGCTGTAGAAGCCGGTGATCGAACCGTCCCACCGACCGTAGTTGCCGCGCAGGCCGATCTCGTAGTTGTCGACCTTCTGCGCTTCGGATTCCAGGTTCTCGGCGTCGGTCTGGCTGGTGTAGGCGATCGCCGCACCCATGTCGGCGAGCGAAAAGCCCTGCGAATAGCCACCGAACAACTCAACGCGATCGGTGACGAACACGACGGCACTGGCGTTGAACAGCGTCTCGTTGAAAGTCAGCTCCCCGCCATCGACGTCGACGCCGTAATAGTTGGTCACGTCGCCGACATCGAGGGTGATGTACTCATGCCGCACCCCGCCGCGCAGCATGGCGATCTCGCCCACCGGCACCTCGGCCTGGACGAAGCCGGCATAGGCGTTTTGTTCCTGGTCCGGGGTGATCACCGAACCATCGACCCGGTTCGACACGGTCTTGTCGTGCAGGTAGTCGGTCCCCCAGACGAGGTTGAACGGCAGGGCGTCGAAATCGACCGGCGTATCCACCGTCAAACGTCCGCCGAGCTTCTCGGAACTGTATGAATCCTGGGGGTAGCCCGGCCATTTGGCGAGCTGGGTCGCGAGGTCGCTGTAGTAGACCTTCGATTTCACCTCGCTGCCGAACACGTCGCGGTTCCGGTACGACAGACTGCCGACAGTGCTCTCGGTGAACATGTTCTCGCCACCCTGATCGCCGCGCACCGCCGGCGTCTTGATGTCCTCGCTAGGCACGCCGGTACCGATGCCGGCCCAGTTGGTGTCCTGCTCGATGTCGTAGTGGTTGACGGTGACTTCGAGCCGCTGATCGCCGCCATCGAACTCGTACCCCAGCTTGCCCAGCATGTCGTACTCATCCGTATCGGCGAGGCCGCCCTGGGCCCCGAAGCCGTAGGCCGGGATCCGGTCGCCGTCCGCATCGAAGCGGCTGTTGCGCTGCACGAACGTGCCGCTGAACAGGTAATCGATCTTCCCGGTCCGCCCCGAGACACGGTGGTTGGTGTGCCATTCCAGCGACTCGTCGGGATGCGTGGTCGAGAGTTTGAAACCGCCTTCGGAATGGCCGTTGATCGCCCCATCCTCGGGACGGCGCGTGATCACGTTGACCAGACCGCCGGTCGCCCCGAAGCCATAGGCCGCCGTGCCGCCGCGCACCACTTCAACGCGCTCGATCGCATCGGCGTCGATCGTGTTCAGCGCACGGCCGCTGTCACGCAGGCTCATCGTTTGCGGCACGCCGTCGATCATGGTGAGGAACTTGCGCCCCCGGATCGTCTGGCCATAGTTGGTCAGCGCTTCGGTACTCTGGCTGAAGCCGGGCACGGTCTTGGACAGGATATCGCCAAGATTCCGGCCGGTGCGCTTCTGCTTGCTGATTTCCTCCTGGTCGACCACCGTCACCGAGCGGGTGAGCTTGGACGCGGGGGTATCGGTGCGCGTGGCCGAGACGACCACGGGGCCCAGTTCCTCGCCGCCTATGCTTGCCTCCGCCGGGGCGATCCGTTCCAGCGTCACCGTTTGTGCGCCCGTCTTGCTGTAGCTGAGTCCGCTGCCGGCAAGCAGTTGACGCAACGCCGACGCGGCGGTGTATTGACCTGACACGCCGTCCGTCGTAGCCCCATCGGCGACCTCCGAACGATACCCGACCTGCCACCCGGTCACGTCGCTGAACGCGTTCAACGCGGAAGCCAGAGATTGCGGGCCGATGTCGAACGCATAGGTCTGCTGCACCTGTTGGCTGGGCTCCTGCCCGCTCTCCTGTGCCCAGGCCGGGACGGCCAGGGTGCTAATCAGAGCCGTGACGGCCAAGGCGGCGGCCAGTCGCTGGCGCGGTGCCGGGTTGTCTTCACGCGATACTGCCGCCGCACCTTCGCTGTGCGCGGCCCCCCATTCGGTCATGCTGCCCCCATTGTCTTAGCGCGGTCGCACAAGGTCAATTGCGAATGCACCTCATTCGCATCCCTGCCCTTGACGACTGGGCCGCACGGATCGCGTAAAATTTTTCTACTCCCCGGCGCGGGGCCAGACAGGGCCGCTTGGCGGCCTAGTAGAGGATGAGGAGACGGTCGGACACGCGGGCGAGGTTCGCCCCGGTCAGGCGGGCCAATTGCGCGACCGTGCCGACGGGATCATCGAGGCGATAGTTCCCGCTCACCCGCAAACGTCCCAGGGACGGGTCGGCAACGACGATCAAACCGGGATGGTAGCGGGCCAAGCTGTCGATTACGGCATCCAGGGGGCGATCCTGAAACACCAGGCGCCCGTCGACCCAGCTGGCCGTTTCGGCGAAGGCCACGGGGGTCGGAGACGTCAAACCATCCCCCCCAACCTGCACCCGCTGCCCGGGCGTCAGACGTGCCGACCTTTCCCCGGCACGGACGCGAAGGCTGCCGCGACGCAAGGCGACGGCGGCGGTCTCACCGGCACGCGAGACCGCGAAGGCCGTGCCCGTGACCTCGACGGTTGCGCGTCCGAGCTCGACCCGAAAAGGACGCTGCGGCCGCTTGACGACGTCGAAATAGGCGCGGCCGGCAAGCACGCTGACGGCACGCTGTTCATCCGACATATCAACACTGATCGCGCTTGCCGTATCGAGCAGTACGGTGGACCCATCGCCCAGGGCGATCTGCCGCTGCTCGCCAACCGCGGTCATATGATCCGCGCGCAAACGCAGCGGCAGATCGAAGTAAACGCCCGCCCCCGCAAGCAGAAGCAGCACGGAAGCAGCCAGCGCAAGCGCCCGACGTCCCCGCCATGAAGGCCGCCTGTCGGTATCCGCCGCCAGCCGATGCGCCGCCTGGTCGAGCTCGGGGGCTTGCCAGGCCGCCTGGACCCGCCGGTATGCCGCGCGGTGCGCCGGATCGGCCTCGTACCAGGCCTGGAACGCCTGCCGGTCGTCTTCGGAGGCCGCGGTATCCTGGAGCTGGATGAACCAGGCTAACGCCTGTTGCAGGGCGGGCTCCTCTCCGTCGTGCCCTCCAGTATCGCCCCAGTCCTGATCGCCGCGCGCCATAAACCGACATTCACCCTGAAGTTGTAGCCTCACACTGACCTAGACGTTTGCCGGGGCGCCGTCGCGCAATCAAGGCTCGTTAAAACCCTCGTAACTGTGCAGACACGCGTTGAGCGCGGCGGTCAGGTCTTTCTGGACGGTGCTCTTGGAAACGCCCAAATCGGCTGCGATCTCCGCGTAGCTCCACCCATGCAGCTTGGCGCGCAGGAACACATCCCGCTCTCGCTTCGACAAGCGCGCGAGCGTCCCCTCCAAGCGCGCGACCATTTCCCGGTCGCGCGTTCGGGTCTCCGGGGTCGGGGCCGAAGCGGCAACGTTCGCGATCTCTTCCGCCTCCGGACGCCGGTCGATCAGGGCGCTGCGGCGGCGCTCGCCACGCAAGTGGTCCAACGCCAGATTCCGAGCGGTCTGGTAAATGAACGGCTGGACATACTCGACGGATCGTTCACTCGCCGCCGCGCGAACACGGAGATAGGTCTCTTGCAGCAAGTCCTCGGCGGTCGCGGCGTTGCCCACCATGCGCACCAAAGTACGCAGGAGCAGCGGACGCTGCCCATTGAAAACCTGATCGAGATGCTGGTGCCGCGTGCTCGCCACTGTCCAAAGGGCCGCTCTACCGCCGAAAACCGGCGCGAGCCTAGGCTAACCGCGAACCGTTCGCAATAATGGGCCTTTAAAAGGAAACGCGTCGACGAAAACTGGGTTCAATGGGCTATAATCTTCCATAGCACATATTTCCACAGAGTTATTTATATTATTACTTAACAAGTATAAATAAGCATGGCTGCAAAACAAAATATTAACAGCCAATAAGACCATCTAAACCTCATACCTTGTGTGGCTGAAACATGATCTAGCGCGGCGGGCCAGCTCGGCGCATTGTTCGGGAGACAAGCCCGCTACGATGCCGCCAACCTCGCCCCGTCGCGAACTCGACAGCAGGGTCGATCGTGATGCGCACAAGCCAGAGATGGTGTCTGGGAGTGGCGCACGACGCGCCACATACTCTCTCGCACGCCCCCAGCATTTGCCCCAAAGGACGAGCGCTAAAACGAGCGGCACAGGCAAGGTTGGGTCTCCTTGCCCGTGCCTCTTGCTCTGACGTCACTGAGATAGCGTACGATCGGCAACCAAGCCGGCCGCCGGGGTTTCAACCTGTTCGATTTGCGCGCGGTCATGATCGTGCTCATGCTCCTTGCCGGCCGGCCACGGCAGGACACCGGTCGCCAAGCCCGCCGACAGCAGCACGAGGATCGCCGCGAGCGTGGCTCTAAGCAGGTGGCGTGGAATTGGGCCGCTGGCGCGCATCCGCTCGCCAAGCTCTTCCGGCATCGTCTTGAAGCCGTGCACCATCGAGGCGATGATCCCCTCACCCGTCAACGCGTCCTCGACGATCAGGCCAATCACGTGCAGCACCGCCGCCGCGATCGTCAGGTTGGCGAACAGCCCATGCAGGTGATGCAGCGCTTCCACCGGCAGGACCGCCGTCAGCACGGTCGCGGCCAGCAGAAGCAGAAGCGCCCAGGCGCCGAGCGCGCTGGTCGGGTTGTGCCCGGGCGTGTGCCGCGGTTCACCCCGCATCAACCCGCGCACATGCGCGATCGCCGCGCCGGGGTTCGGCAAGAAATCGCGGAAGCGGGCATGCTCGGTGCCCGCAATGCCCCAGACGAGGCGGAAGGCCAGCAGTGCGACCACCAGATAGCCGGCGATCACATGCAGCGTGGTCACGCGTTCCGGGGTGAAATAGGCCGTCAGCACAGCCGTCACCAGCAGCCAGTGGAACAGGCGCATCGCACCGTCCCACACGAAAATCCGTTTCATCTGCAAATCCTCCTGATCTTGCATCTTGGTTTTGCCGCAAGGCGGGGAGCGGGAGCCGCACCCAGGCGGCTCCCGCGACGGCCCACACGGCGGTGCGGGGGCAGAGGCTTAGCGGCACCCGCCGCGCTTGTGGCCGTCGAACCGCGATCCACGCGGCCCGTCACGCCAAGAGGATCGGTCGGGGCGCATATCCTGCAGTTCCGCTTCGCTCACCTGGCCATCGCCGTTCGCATCCGCCCGCGCGAACACCCGATCGGCGAAGGAGGTCACCTCGATCGCCTGCAACACCTCGTCATCGTTGGCGTCCAGACGGCGGAACAGGAATTCGGCGCGGCGGTCGTCGTTCGGACGGCTACGCTGCATAGCCGGCGCGGCGCGGGCCTGGTCGAATTCGTCGGGCGACAGGGCGCCATCACCGTTCTTGTCCAGCTGATCGAAGCGCGCTTGCGCCATTGCCTGGCGACGGTCGTCCAGGCCGTCTTCGAACTCATCCTCGCTGACGATCCCGTCGCCGTCGGCGTCCATCGCCGTCAGCTGCTCCTGCACGAAAGCGTGCAGCTCGTCCCGGGTCACCGCACCGTCGTCGTTGGCGTCGGCCGCCGCGAAGAAGGGGGGAACCGACGGCCGGCCGAACGCGGGCATCGCGGCCTGCGCCTGCAGCGCGACCCCAGCGGCGCCGACGGCCACGGCGAGGGCGAAGGTGCTGGTGAGCCATTTGGTCTTGCGGGTCATGCTCGTCTCCTGCTGTTGGCTGGGCCGTCATGGTCTGGCCCGTTGGCTTGCAGGACTGAGATGACGCCGATCCCGGGCTCACCGCCAGCTTTGGTGTGTAACGCTGTGTTTCAGACCGCAGGGGTTGAAACATCCTGTTACAAATCGCCGCCTGCACGGCCTGCCGCAGCCCCCTACTCTCACCCGAGCCGAAGCACTTGGAGACCCCGACCGTGGCGAGCGACCCTGCCCCGCATATCCTTGTCGTGGACGATCACCGGGACATCCGGGACGGCCTGCGCCGCTACCTGACGCGCGAGGGCTTGCGGGTCTCCGCGGCCGCTGACGGCGCGGAAGCCAGGTCGCTCCTGAACGGACACGCAGTCGACCTCGCCGTGCTCGACATCATGATGCCGGGGGAAGACGGCCTGAGCCTGTGCCGGCACGTCCGCGATCATCTCGACCTGCCGGTGATCCTGCTGACGGCGAAGGAGTCCGAAACCGACCGCGTGGTCGGGCTGGAAGTCGGGGCGGACGACTATGTCGTGAAGCCGTTCAGCCCACGCGAACTGTTGGCGCGCATCCGTTCCGTGCTACGGCGAACCCACGCCTTACCGCCGCAACGCGGCAGCGCCCGCGGCCACCGCGCGCACTTCGGCGGCTGGGAACTGGATGCCGCACGCCGCGAGGTCACCACGCCCACCGGTCGGGTGGTCAGCTTGAGCGACAGCGAGCACCGCCTGCTCGTCGCTTTCCTGACCTACCCACAAACGGTGCTGTCGCGCGAGCAACTGCTGGACCTGGTGCACGGCCGCGACACGGAAGCGTTCGAACGCTCGGTCGACATCCTGGTCAGCCGCCTGCGCCGCAAGATCGAAGCCGATCCCAAGCGCCCGCAGCTGATCCAGACGTCCCGCGGCGGCGGCTATCAGTTCGCGCAGGAGGTCACATGGTCATGACCCACTGGCTGCCCACAAGCCTGACCGGCCGCCTGGTGTTGGCGGTCGTGGTGGCAGTGGTGGCCGCCCAGGCAGTCGCGGGGGTGATCCTGTTGCGCGAGCAAAGGCACGTGACCCGTCACGTGGTCCGTGCCTTCACCCTCGACCGGGTGCCTGGAATCGCGCAGTTGATCTTGCCGATGTCGCCGGACCGGCGCGCGGAAATCCTGCGCGTGCTGAACAGCAGCACGACCCGCTACACCCTTGCCGACACACCGCTGGCGGAGACGGGTGAACGCGACCTGCGCTTTCAGGCACGACTACAGCGCGCGATGCCGCCGGCGATCGTCGATGTGCGCGCGACCATCCGCAGCGTCCCGGAACGTGGTCGGGGTCGTTACGGCACGCCGCTGCCCGACGGCGATGTCCTGACCCTGTCGCTGCACCTGCCGGACGGCCGTTGGCTCAACATCGAACGCGTGCTGCACCCACCGATCCCGGAGATGATCTGGCCGATGGCCCTGTCGCTCGGCCTTTCGGCGATCGCGGTCGCCGTGGCCGTCGCCCTGGCCGTGCGGCGGATCGTGCGGCCGTTGGCAACATTGTCCGACGCCGCCGACCGGCTTGGCCGCGGCGAAAATGTCGGCCCGCTGCTGGAAGAGGGCCCGGCCGACGTGCGCCGCACGACCCACGCCTTCAACGTGATGTCGGAACGCCTGACCCGCTTCGTCGCCGACCGCACGCGCATGCTGGCGGCGATTGCCCACGACCTGCGCACGCCGATCACCGGCATGCGGCTGCGCGCCGAAATGATCGACGAAGCCGAAACGCGCGAACGCATGCTGGCCGGCTTGAACGACATGGCGGAGATGACGGAAGCGGCCCTGACGTTCGCCCAAGCCGATGCACAGGAAGAAGACAGCCGGCGCATCGATCTTGCCAGCCTGGTCCAGAGCATCTGCGACGACTTCGCGGACGCGGGCGAAGCCGTGCGTTTCCAGGGGCCCGATCGGCTGGATGCCATCTGCCGCCCGACAGCGCTCAAGCGGGCCGTGCGCAACCTGATCGTCAACGCCGTGCGCTACGGCCAGGCGGCCGAGGTGACGCTGACGCACACCGCGACGGCGATCACGCTGACGATCGCGGACGATGGCCCCGGCCTGCCCGAAGATCAGCTGGAACGCGTGTTCGACCCGTTCGTGCGCCTGGAGGAGTCCCGCAGTCGGGAGACCGGGGGCAGCGGCCTCGGCCTGTCGATCGCGCGCAACATCGCCCGCGCCCACGGCGGCGACGTCACGCTCGCCAACCGCCCGGAAGGCGGCGCGGAAGCCCGGCTCACCCTGCCGCTTTGAAGCCAACTCCGGGAAAGGCCAGCCCCTCAGCCACCGCCCAGGGCGCAGCGCTCATCCGGGCCGACGGCTAACCGACCGGCGTCGAGACGCATGCGCCCGCGCGCGTGGATGCGCGGCCGTTTCGGCCAGCAGTTCGGCAACCCGATGGGCCCGACCCGAGGCACTGGACATCGGGGATTTGGCCAGCAACTGCCGGGCGGCAATCGCTGGATCAAGATCGGCCGGCAGTTCGAGCAGCCAGCCGATCAGAAAATCATGCGCGGTGTGCGCCGGGTCCAACCCGCCACGCTCCTGCAGCACGGCCGTCATCAGGCCACCCGGATCGATATTCTGATTGTCGTTGCTCACGTGCGGCAGAGCAGACGGCCGCGGATCACCCGTCACTGGGCGCGTCATCGACGATCCTTTCTCCCGGATGGTCCCGTCCGGGCAAGAGGTTGAGATTTTGCGGAAAGGACCGGTCTCCCGGCTTGCGGCTGCTGGCGCGGACGGTTCGCCTTCCCGGGGCACGCCCCAGTGGCTGATTGAACCGCCGCTTGCCGCTCACGGTCGCGGGCACGGCTCCGGAATTGCACCGGATTCCCTGTTGCGCCGCTTGGGCGCAACATCCCTTCCAAGAAAAGCATAGTAGTTTGCTGCGCAATTCTCCGCAACATTTTGATTCCACGCCGCAACGACCTTCGGCCCTGGGCGCGCGATCACAGCACTCTCTTAATCGCCTTTGCACAGGCCGCCGATCAAAGAGCGAATTTAGATTATTATTGTCCTAGGTCCTCCAGAATATCGTCGAACCGAGCTTTCGCCCGTTGGGGAAGATCGGCCGGGAGTTCTGGACGGGCGACATCCGTCTCGCCGACGCGGATCAACATCACCATCCCCATCGCGAAGTGCGGCGAGCACTTCACGCCGTAAAAACCGGGCTGATCCAGCGTGATGCGGATCTCCTCGTTGATCTGCCCCTTGAAACCCGCGTAGCCGGACGGCACAAAGCCATCGATGCTCGCCGCGTTGTGGCCCCCTTGGGCGGCGATGAACTGCACGGTGTCACCGGGCGCGATTTCCAGATAGGCCGGCTCGTACACCATCGCACCAGCGTCTCCGCGGGTCAGCATCTTGACCTCGTGCACCTCGGCCGCGACCGGACTGGTCAACAAACACGCGGCGGCGACGATCGCCATGAATCGCATCAAGCAACCTCCTTAGATTCCTGAGATTGGGGGAGCGGGTCTTTGAAACGGATGGCCAGGGCCCCATCCGAAGGGTCGCGGCGAATACTCGCCTGAACGCCGAAGGCATCCCGCAGGCTGCTTTCCGTCAGCACAGCCTCCGGCGGGCCTTCCGCGATCAGGGCCCCATCCTGCAACAGCGCGATGCGGTCGCAGTACATCGCGGCGAGGTTCAGATCGTGCAGCGCAATCAACGCGGTCACGGGCAACTGCCGGACGAACGACAGGATGCCGATCTGATGCCGGATATCGAGGTGGTTGGTCGGCTCGTCGAGCAGCAGAAAGTCGGGCGCCTGCGCCAGGGCGCGGGCAACATGGACCCGCTGACGCTCGCCGCCCGACAAGGTATGCCAATAGCGATGCGCCATCTCCGCCATGTCGACCCGGTCGAGGGCATCGGCGACGGCGGCTTCGTCGTCCTGCGACCAGGGCGAGAGGGCGTTGAGGTAGGGTGTCCGACCCAGCTCGACGGCGTCGCGCACGGTGATGTGGTCGGTGGTCTCCGCCTGCTGTTCGACCAGCGCGATACGTTGGGCAATGTCGCGCCGACGCATTTGGGTCAACGGCGTGCCGTGAAGCCTCACGCAGCCGTCCGCACAGGGTCGAATGCCAGCGAGCAAGCGCAGGAGCGTCGACTTGCCCGAGCCGTTCGGGCCGATCACCCCCATGGTCTCCCCCGGACGCACCGACAGGGAGACATCGCGCAGCACGCGTTTCGCGCCCGCAGACCAGCTCACGTTATCGGCGCGCAGAGTCATGACTTGCGTTGCCCCTGAACCAGGATGAAGGCGAAGGCCGGCGCACCGACAAGCGCCGTAACGACGCCGATCGGCAGCACCTGACCGGAGATCACCGTCCGCGAGACGACGTCAGAGACCACCAGGAAAACGGCGCCGACAAGCGCGGAGGCCGGGATCAGACGGCTGTGCCGCACGCCAACGACCAAACGCGCCGCATGCGGAATGACCAGGCCGACAAAGCCAATCGAGCCAACGATGCTGACCATCACCGCCGTCATCAGGGCCGCGGCGGCGATCAACAGAGCCTGGACGCGCCAGACGGCGATGCCGAGCGAGGCGGCCGAATCGGTACCGAAGGTGAAGGCATCGAGCGCGCGCGCGTACCAAAGGCACACGCACGTGCCGATCGCCGCGGCCGGCAGCGCAAGTGCGCCGTCGGGCCAGCGCACGCCACTGAGGTTGCCCAACAGCCAGAACATGATCCCCCGCACCTGCTCGGCACTGGCCGACTTGGTGACGATGAACGAGGTCAGGGCGTTGAAAAGCTGCGAACCGGCAACGCCGGCCAGGATGATCTGGCCCTTGCCGCGCCCGGCCCCGCGGGCCAGCAACGCCACGAAGGCGAAGGCCGCGAGCGACCCGACGAAGGCGCCAAACGACAGGGAGATGGCGCCGCCGCCGATGCCGAGAATGGCGACGCTCACAGCCCCGGTCGACGCCCCGGCGGAAATGCCAAGGATGTAGGGATCGGCCAAGGCGTTGCGCAGCAGGGCCTGCAGGATCACGCCGGACAGCGCCAGCGCCGCGCCGCAGCAGGCCGCCACCACGGCCCGGCTGAGCCGATAGTTCCAGACGATCCCGGCCTCGATCGGATCCAATTCGTAGGACGCGCCAAACAGATGATTGGCAACCGTTTGCCCAACCACCGTGACCGGGATCGGGGTCTCGCCGATCGACGCGCCGAGGGCAAACGTGACGACAAGCAGGAGCAAGGCAAGGGTGCCATAGCCGGCACCTCTTGCCACTGCCATCTGACGTACGGATCGAATCACTTGCTCAGCTCGTACGACTCGACCGCGTCGGCCAACGTTTCGAGCCCATTGACCAGCCGCAGGGTCGGCTGCATCGCATGGGCGTCCATGATCACGATCCGGTCCTGCTGCACCGCGTCCATGTGCCGGGTCACGGGATCGGTCTTCAGGAACTCGAGTTTGCGCTTGTAATCGTCGGCCGGGAACCGGCGCCGGTCCATGCGCGCGATCACGATGATCGTCGGGTTCTTCTGCGCAATCGTCTCCCAGCCGACGGTCGGCCATTCCTCGTTGGAGTCGATGACATTGCGGATCCCCAGTTGCTTCAGCATGTAGGCAGGCGCGCCGTTCTGGCCCGCGACGTAGGGATCGATGTCCATTTCCGCGCTGGAGAACCAGACGACGGCTGATACGTCCTGGTCCAGCTCGATCCGCTCGACCTGTTGGCGGGCATCGCGCTCGCGGGTCTTGAGGTCCGCAATCACCTCGTCACCGGCTTCGGGCACATCGAAAATCCGCGCGAGTTCCCCGACAGTGCGGTGGATCAGGTCGGTCGTGACCTGAACGTTGCGCGTGCCGTCGCCGCCGGTGGTGTTGTCCTTGCCGACGCAATCGGTGGGCAGGATGTAGGTTGAGATACCGAGTTCGGCGAACTGCTCGCGCGTCCCGACGATCCCCTGCGGACCGACGTGCCATTCGAACTGCGAGGTGACCAGCTCGGGCCTCTTGGCGACGACGCTTTCGAAGCTCGGGTCATTGTCGGCCAGGCGCTCGACCTGCTGGTTGATTTTCTCGAACCGGTCGAGCACCGGATTGAACCAGACCGCGGTGCCGACGACCTTGTCGCCGAGCCCCAGCGCGTAGAGCATTTCCGTACCGGCCTGACCGAGCGAAACCACCCGCTGTGGGGGCGAATCGAAGCTGATCTCGCGGCCGCAGTTGTCGAGAGACAGGGGATAGCTGGTATCCGCCGCTTGCGCGGCGCCGGCCGCGGTCATGGCGAGCGGAACGGCGACCGCCGCCGCGGCGAGGAAAATAGAAGGTCGCACCATGGGAATCGGGAACTCCAATCTGAAGGCGGAATCTAGGGAGGATAGAACGTTATGATATAACGTTATTCAGTCAAGAGGGGGACTGCGCCTGCGAAAACGCTCGTAGCGTAGCCGCAGGCTAAGAAACTCAGACCACACACATGACTGCCTCTTCCGCACCGGTTGGGATGTCGGCGGAGGTGCGATGGCATAGAAACCCGATGCGGCGACAGGGCTCACGCCTGGAGACGCATAAGAATCGCGCCGACCTTCAAGGATCGGCGCGCATGCGCGAAATTCGAGAGATGAGTGTGCCCGCATCCTGTTCCCTCCGGCGCACCCCGGCCGGTTTCAATGGGGTTCTGTGCGACGGCAGGTCTCCTGGCTCGCGGCTTGTCAACGCTTCGCCTTCCCAAGAGCGGTTGCTCTCAGTGGCCTGTTGAAGCGCCCGAATCCGCTTACAGTTGCGGGGGCAGCCTCGGACTTGCGAATGACATTGGATGCCATCCGCGCACCGAATTCCCAATTATCCCCTTGCGGGGACCGTCGAACGACGCAAACGATAGTGGCTTGCACGTACACTGTCCAGCTTCGAAAGGTCGCGCCCAGCATCCCGGGACAGCGTGCAAAAAGGCCGCCGGAACCCGGGTCCCGGCGGCCTTCATCCAGCTAGGTCGTCAGCCCAGGTTTACCGCTTCGACGGCTCCTGCTCGTACTCGACGGGCAGTGGCGTCTCGCTGGTGCTTTCCGGCAGCACCGGGTATTCGACACGCGGCTGCTCGCCGGTGACCGACTGCAGGAAGGCGACGATCCGGTCGATCTCGTCCTCGGACAGTTCCTGGCCGAGCTGGGACACGCCCATCAGCGCCACCGCGTTCTCCAGGCTCCAGACCTTGCCGGAGTGGAAGTACGGCTGCGTGATCGCGATGTTGCGCAGCGGCGCGGCACGGAAGACGTACTCGTCACTCGCCGTCTTGGTGACCTGGAAGCGGCCCCGGTCGTCACGCGGCAGCACGTCCGCCCCCGGCTTCTCGATCAAGCCAAACGGATAGTAGCCCTGGCCACCGATGTTGACGCCGTTGTGGCAGCCCACGCAGCCGGTGCTCATGAACTCCTGCAGGCCCTGCTTCTGCTTGGCGGTGAGCGCGTCGGTCTCACCTTTAAGATAACGGTCAAACGGCGAGTTCGGGGTCAGCAGCGTGGCCTGGAAGGCTTCCAGCGCCTTCGCCATGTTGTCGAACGTGACCGGGTCCTCTTCCTCCGGGAAGGCCGCCCCGAAAGCCTCGACGTAGCCGGGCATCGACTTCAGCGTCTTGACCGCGCGTGCGGGCGTGTTGGCCATCTCGACACCGGCCTGGACCGGCCCCTTGGCCTGCTGCTCCAGGTCCTCCGCACGGCCGTCCCAGAACTGGGCGGTGTTGAAGACCGCGTTGAACACCGTGGGCGCATTCCGTGGACCACGCTGCCAGCCGTGACCGATCGAGGTCGGCTGGTTGTCGTCGCCGCCCAGACCCATCTGGTGGCACGAATTACAGGAAATCGCGTGGCTGGCCGACAGGCGCGGATCGAAGAACAGCATCCGGCCAAGCTGAACCCGTTCGGGCGTGACCTTGTTGCCGTCCAATTCCGGCGGCTCGGTCGGGATCGGATCGAACAGGTCGTTCGCCCGCTCGATCAGCTGAGCGTCGTCGATCTCCGCCATGTCGCCATCTTGTGCGGCTACGGGGTGCCCCGACATCATGGCCGCTGCAAGAGCCAACGCCCCAGCGGCACTCATCAAATATCGCATCGTATCCCCCTGACGTGAAATTCCATTCCCTACCGTCCCGCCCGAGGCGGGTTGGCACGGGTGGCTAGGCCTTGGCCCAGAGGTTGCACCAGCCGGTCGGATCAATCTCGCCGGCGACGATCTGGCAGCCGCCCATGTCCTGGCCGCCTTCCGGTGGAATCCAGAACTGGCAGTTGGTGCACTGCTGATCGCCCTTGGGATCGGGTTGATACTGAACCGCCTGTTTCGGTGCTTTCTGAGCCTTGGCGTTGTGCCCACGCGTCAGCGTGTAGCCGCCGGCCCCCACAGCAGCCGTAACGGCGAACGCTTGGCGGATGAAACCGCGGCGTGTGGGCATCCGGTTTTTCGGATGAGTCATTGTGACGTGCTCCTCATGTGCAAACCCATGGGCAAAGGCCCAGGCTTCGGCCCACGCCCATCACTAGAATTAGAACACTTCCAATAAGAGGCGTCGACGCCCGGCGGCAGCACGACCACGTCGCTGACGCGAAAAACAGCAGTTTGCTGCGTCCTTACACGCACGCGGCACAAGCGCCCGACCATTCCGGTATAGTATTGGCGCGACGCCCGTTCCCGTCGAACAGACCTCACCACTGCCAGCGCACTTGCCCCTCATAGCCGCCTGACTGTCGGGTGGAGCTTGGAAAAACAGACGATTACGCGGGGCGGCCAAGGAGACTATCGCGCGCAATCGCAAGACCAGTACAGCGGTCCAAACCGGGGTTGATTAGAATAGCACGCGCCCGGTTAGGCACGCTTGATCCACCGCAAGCCAGCGATGCAACCGGGCACCCCCTGACCTGCGAAAAGCAGATAATACCCATAAAGATACTCAGGTTATAAAGAGCGCGACGCTGGACGTCGCCGGCACCCGCGCCCGACTGCAAGACGCTCGTGTGACGACGCCCGTGGACCTCTCATCCCACGGAGCACGAACATGGCCCGTTTGACCGATACCGAACGCGATCTGATCCAAGCGGCGCGCCAACGCGGCCCGCACCCCTTGCTGCAATCGCCGCCGCTGCACGAACTCACCGCCGCTCAGTTACGCCGCTACGCCGAAGCCGAGCGCGCACGCTACCTGGCACCGATCCTGGCAGGTGCCGCCAACCGCATAATCGACGCCGTACGGCGCAAGCGCGTCGAGCGCGAAACCCGGCGGGCGCTCATGGAGCTAAGCGACCGCGTGCTCGAGGACATCGGCATGCGGCGGGCCGAGATCCCAGAACGCGCCAAGCAGCGCGCGCGGCAGTCCGTCCAGCCCCGCCAGGCAGCCGCGCCAAAGCAGGGTGCGGCACGCTGTCGCTCGGTTGAGATGGATCATAGCTGGCCAGCCCACGCTTGAGCGCATCATCACGGCCAGTTCCGAACATTCATCACCGCGCGGCCTGACCACTACGAACCGTGCGCGGAGCGTGACGCCATTCGATCGACCAGGAGTTCGACATGATCGAGCGTATCGTCTTGACCGTGATCTATGCCGCGCTGCTGGCGATGGCGCTGGCCGTGCCGCTCGAATTCGCGATGGCCTCTGCGGGCATGGGCCTGTTCATCGCAGCGATGACGCTACTGATAGCGACACTGCTGGCGGCACCGTTCATCGATCTGGCGCTCTCCGCCTTCACCGGGAACCAGCGGCCGGATGCACCGCGCCGGGCCGGCACCCCGCGTGTCCGTCCCGCCTGAATCGGCAACGGCGATCGTGCCTCGCAGACGTTGGTGATCGCAGACACCGCATAGCGTTGTTCCAGCTTAATCGGCCCGTCCGGCACACCTCCTTTGGGGTGCGCCGGACGGGCTTGATGCGTTTGCTGCGAACCGGGCTACGATCTTTAAGACCCAAGACGTGCGGATCGTTGCCTCAGGGCGGCGGCGTCAGTCACGTGCAGCCGGGGCGTTTCGGGAGTCAGGTGTTCAAACTTGCTCTGCCGCACGTCCGGATGCCATGACCGGGTTCAAGCGCTCCGCAACGAAGGCCCTCCGTTCCGTCAGATCACATGCGCACCAGTTCCCCGACGATCCATCCCGTGATTCTCTCCGGCGGCTCCGGCACGCGGCTTTGGCCGGTATCGCGCCACCTCTACCCGAAACAGCTGCTGCCGCTGATCGGCGACAACAGCATGCTGGCGGACACCGCGTTGAGGGTGGGCGAGTCGACCCGGTTCGCCGCACCGACCGTGATCTGCAACGAGGAGCACCGCTTCCTGGTCGCGGAGGAATTGCGCAAGGTGCAGGCGCATACCGGCACACCGCCGGGATCGATCATCCTCGAACCATTCGGCCGCAACACGGCCCCGGCTGCGGCGGTCGCGGCCTTGCAGCTGGCCGAGCGTGACCCCAACGCCCTCCTCCTGCTGCTGCCGAGCGACCACGTGATCGCGGACACGCAGGCGTTCTTGAGGGCAATCGACCGCGCCGCCAACGCCGCGGCCAACGGCTGGCTGGTCACCTTTGGCATGACGCCGACGCGCCCGGAGACCGGGTACGGCTACATCCGGCAGGGCACGGCCCTGGACGCCGGCGACGGCTGCTACCAGGTCGCCGAATTCGTCGAGAAGCCGGACCAGGCGACCGCCGCGCGGTACCTCGCCGACGGCGGCTACGCCTGGAACTCCGGCATGTTCCTGCTGCCCGTACGCACGCTGTTGAGCGAACTGGAACGGCTGCAGCCCGACGCGCTCACCGCCGCACGGTCGGCGGTGGCGCACGCGCAGGAAGACCTGGATTTCCTGCGGCTCGATGCCGGGTCGTTCGAAGCCGCGCCGTCGATCTCGATCGACCACGCGGTGATGGAGCACACCGACCGCGCCGCCGTCGTCCCGGCGGAGATCGGCTGGAGCGACGTCGGCTCCTGGGCCTCGCTCTGGGAGATCGCGGACAAGGACGCCGACGGTAACGCGATCAGCGGCGACGTCGTCACGCAGGATGCGCGCAATTGCCTACTGCGTAGCGAACAGCATCTGCTGGCCGCGATCGGGGTCGAGGACTTGGTGGTGATCGCCCAGGACGATGCCGTCCTGGTAGTACCGCGCGACCGGGCCCAGGATGTCGGCGCCTTCGCCAAGACCCTACGCGCCGAGCAGCGCTCGGAAGCGGACGTGCACAGCCGCGTCTACCGCCCATGGGGCAGCTATCAGGGCGTCGACCTGGGTCCGCGCTTCCAGGTCAAGCGCCTGACCGTCTCGCCCGGCAGCCGGCTTTCGCTACAAAGCCACAAGCACCGCGCCGAGCATTGGGTCGTCGTGGAGGGCGTCGCGGAGGTCACCTGCGACGACGCGGTTTTCCAGCTCTACCCCGACCAGTCGACCTACATCCCGCTGGGCGCGGTCCACCGGCTCGCCAACCCGGGCGACCAGCCGCTGCACGTGATCGAGGTGCAGTCCGGCGACTACCTGGGCGAGGACGATATCGAGCGCTACGAGGACATCTACGGACGCTCCTAAGCGTCCCATCCAGCGCCCAAAGCGTAGGGCCCGGCCATTGTGTAGCGGCCGGGCCCTTGTGGTGTCCGTCGGCTGGGTGGTGCTGCCGGGGGCGTCGGGTCAGAGCATGCCGCGGGCTTCGAGCAGGGCGATGACTTGCTGGGCGAGCGCGTCGGGGCTGGCCTGGTCGGAGCGCAGGTGCAGCTCCGGGGCCTCGGGCGGCTCGTAGCTGGAGCCGATGCCGGTGAAGTTCGGGATCTCCCCGGCCCGCGCCTTCTTGTACAGCCCCTTGGGATCGCGCTGCTCGCACACATCCAGCGGCGCGTCGACGAACACCTCCAGGAACTCGCCCTCGGGCAGCATCTCGCGCGCCATCCGCCGCTCGCTGCGGAACGGCGAGATGAACGACACCAGCGTNATCAGACCGGCNTCGGTCAGCAGCNNNGACACCTCCGCCACCCGGCGGATGTTCTCCACCCGGTCCTCGTCGGTAAAGCCCAGGTCCCGGTTCAGCCCGTGCCGGACGTTGTCGCCGTCCAGCATCATCGTGTGCTTGCCCATGCCCGCCAGGCGCTGCTCCACCAGGTCGGAGACCACCGACTTGCCCGCCCCCGACAGCCCGGTGAACCAGAGCACGCACGGCCGCTGCGCCTTCGCCTGCGCGCGCACCGCCTTGTCCACCTTGGTGTCGTGCCAGTGCACGTTGGTCGCCCGCCTGAGCGCGTAGTCGATCATCCCCGCGCCCACGGTGGCGTTGGTCATCCGGTCGATCACGATGAACGACCCGGTCGCCGGGTTCTCCGCGTACGGGTCGAACGGCACCGGCCGGTCGAACGCCAGGTCGACCACCGCCACGTCGTTCAGCGCCAGATGGCTGGCCGCCGTCTCCTCCAGCGTGTTGACGTTCACCGTGTGCTTGATCCGGCTGATCTGACCGCCGACGAAACTGGTCCCCAGATGGATCAGGTACGACCGCCCCGGCAGCATCTCCTGCTCGTCCATCCAGATCAGGTGGGCGTGCACCTGGTCGGTCACCGTCGGCCGCTCCTGCGCCGGCGCGATCACGTCGCCGCGCGAGATGTCGATCTCGTGCTCAAGCGTCAGCGTCACCGCCTGCCCGGCGTGCGCCACCTCCAGATCGCCGTCCATCGTCACGATCCGCTTGACCCGCGAGCCCTTGCCCGACGGCAGCACCGCGACCTCCTCGCCGACGCGCACCTGGCCGCCCTGCACCGTCCCGGCATAGCCCCGGAAGTCCAGGTTCGGCCGGTTGACCCACTGCACCGGCAACCGGAACGGACGCCCGCGCGCCGCGTCCTCGAGCTGCACCGTCTCCAGCTTCTCCAGCAGGCTCGGCCCCTGGAACCAGTCCATGCTCCNGGACCGCTTGGAGATGTTGTCGCCCTTCAGCGCCGAAACCGGAATGCAGGTCACCTGCTGGATCCCGACCTCGTGCGCAAAGGTCCGGTACTCCGCCGCGATCCGCTCGAAGGTCGCCTCGTCCCAGTCGACCAGGTCCATCTTGTTGACCGCCAGCACCACCTGGCGGATGCCCAAGAGCGAGACGATGTAGGAGTGCCGACGGGTCTGCGTCAGCACGCCGTGGCGCGCGTCCACCAGCAGCACCGCCAGCTCCGAGTGCGANGCCCCGGTCGCCATGTTGCGGGTGTACTGCTCGTGCCCCGGCGTGTCGGCGACCACGAACTTGCGCTTGTCCGTGGTAAAGAACCGGTAGGCGACGTCGATCGTGATCCCCTGCTCGCGCTCCGCCTGCAGGCCGTCCACCAACAGCGCCATGTCCGGCTCTTCCCCGGTGGTGCCGAACTTGCTGCTGTCGGCGTCCAGCTGCGCCAGCTGGTCCTCGAACAGCAGCTGGCAGTCGTACAGCAGCCGGCCGATCAGGGTCGACTTGCCGTCGTCCACCGAGCCGCAGGTGATGAACCGCAGCAGGTCCTTGTCCTGCTGGCTCTGCAGATACGCCGCAACCTCCGCCGGCGTCGCCTTGCCGGTCCCGCTTTCCGCCTCGGACACCGTCACCTCGCCCTGGGTCACATCGCCCTGGGCCACCTTGCCCAGCTCATGTTCGTTCGGGGCCATCAGAAGTAGCCCTCCTGCTTCTTGGCTTCCATCGAGGCGCCGGCGTCGCGGTCGATCACCCGCCCCTGGCGCTCGCTGGTCTTGGCCAGCAGCATCTCCCGGATCACCTCGGGCAGCGTGGTGGCGTCGCTCTCGATCCCGCCGGTCAGCGGATAGCAGCCCAGCGTGCGGAAGCGCACCTGGCGCATCTCCGGCGTCTCCCCGGGCTCCAGCGGCATCCGCGCGTCGTCGACCATGATCCAGGTGCCGTCACGCCACACCACCGGGCGCTGCTTGGCGAAATACAGCGGCACTACCGGGATCCCCTCCAGGTAGATGTATTGCCAGATGTCCAGCTCGGTCCAGTTCGACAGCGGAAACACCCGGATGCTCTCGCCCTTGTTGATCCGCCCGTTGTACAGGCTCCACAGCTCCGGGCGCTGGTTCTTCGGGTCCCAGCGGTGCGAGGACGTCCGGAACGAGAACACCCGCTCCTTGGCCCGGCTCTTCTCCTCGTCCCGCCGCGCCCCGCCGAACGCCGCGTCGAACTTGTAGCTGTCCAGCGCCTGCTTGAGCGCCTGGGTTTTCATCACCTCCGTGTGCACCGCAGACCCGTGGTCGAACGGGTTGATCCCCTGACGCACCCCCTCCGGGTTCTGGTGCACCAGCAGCTCCAGCCCCAGCTCCGCCGCCCGCCGGTCGCGGAACTGCGTCATCTCCTTGAACTTCCACGTCGTGTCCACGTGCAGCAACGGAAACGGCGGCTTCGACGGGTAAAACGCCTTCAGCGCCAGGTGCAGCAGCACACTCGAATCCTTGCCGATCGAATACAGCATCACAGGATTGCGAAACTGCGCCGCCACCTCCCGGAAGATGTGAAGACTCTCCGCCTCCAGACGCTCCAAATGCGTCATCTGCGCCGATGTCATCTCGGCGGCAGCGGAGCTGTCACCGCGTCCCATGCTCTCGGTCAAGAAGCGCTCCAACGATCCCGGGTGTGCAAACTTTCAACACCGGACAATACGGAGGTGACAGCCCGGTCATCAAGGCTGCTTACCAGATCACCGCCCAGCCTACGTGTAAAAACTGCCGCTGGGATATCGTGCCTGAGCGAGCCTCTCCCAAAGCTGCGCCCAGCCCTACCGGTTCGGCATCACCACCGCCTTGATCGCACCGTCCGCATGGTCCGCCATCAGGCGGAAGGCGTCGGCCGTCTCCTGCAGGGCGACCTCGTGCGTGACCATGCGGGTGACGTCCACGCGTCCCTCCGCCACGAGTTGGATGGCGCGGGGATAGACATGACCCATCCGCCGGGCGAACTTGATCTCCAGGCCTTTCCGACGCGCCGACGCCGCCGTCAGGTTGTATCGGTCTCCGTCCGGAATCCCGACCAGGAGGATACGCCCGCCGATCCGCGCGGCGTCCACCGCGTGCTGGGCACCATCCGGACTGTTGGTTGCTTCCAGTACCAGGTCGGTACCGCGTCCATCGGTCAGATCGGCGATCGCGTCGACGTGCGCGGCGACGGCATCGGCGCCATGCTGACGGGCCGCTTCCGCGCGGTAGTCGACCGGGTCGACCGCGTAAATTCGTCCGACGCCGGCATGCCGGGCCAGCTGCAGCAGCATCAGCCCGATCGGTCCGCACCCGACGACCGTCACCGTCTCCAGCAGCTGCGGCTTGGCGAGGTCCATGGCGTGCACCCCCACACCGAGCGGCTCCAGCATCGCCGCCTCGACCGCCCCGAAACCATCAGGCAGCGGGTAGAGCTGCTCAACGCCGGCGTAGACCGTCTGCGCCAGGCCACCGGGGTTCGGCGGGGCGCCCATGAACACGACGTGGGGACACAGGTTCACGTGAGCGCGCAAGCAGTGTTCGCACACCCCGCAAGGCCGCGCGGGATCGACCGCGACCAGTTGGCCCGCTTTCAGTCCGGCCTGGGGAACGTCCTGCTCCAGATGACCGGCGAACTCGTGGCCCATGATGAACGGCTCGGTAACCCGGGCCGCGCCGATCCCGCCTTCCTTATAATAATGCAGATCACTGCCGCACACACCGACACACGCAACCGCGATGGGCACGTCGCCGGCATGACGCGGCGCGGGTTCCCAGGTGCCCAGACGGATATCCCTGGCGCCGTGGAGATAGGCTGCTTGCATTCGCGAGTCTCCCAGCAGTGGCGGATGATCGCCGACACCGATTTCGGGCCGGCAGTGGATCAGGGCTCAGTCAGAAACCTGCCGGAACAGCGGGCGCAGGGTCTGGTACAGCTCCGCAAAGCGCGCGCGCCGGGCGCGGTAGCGGACCGTGAGTGCCGGGTCCGGACGCACTGTCTCCTCTACCGGCAGCGCGGTGCAGACCGCAGCCGGGTCCTCGCCGCTTTCGGCCAGGCGGCCCAACCGGGCGGCGCCGTAGGCCGGCCCCAGTTCGCCGCCGAGCGGATAGGTCAGCGGCAGGTCCAGCGCCGCGGCCAGGATCCGCCCCCAATAGCGCGAACGCGCCCCGCCCCCCACGACCTGCGTCGTCTCGAACGAAGTGCCGGTCGCCGCAAGCGCGTCGCGTCCTTCGGCGATCGCGAACGCGACGCCTTCCAGGACCGCCTGCGCCAAGGCGGCACGGTCGTGCGAAGGCGTCAGGCCGAAGAACACCCCCTTGGCATGGGGATCGTTGTGCGGTGTGCGCTCGCCCGACAGATAGGGCAGGAACAGCGGCCCCTCCGGCCGGTCGGCGTCCGCCGACGCGCGCTCGGCTTCCGCGAGCAGCGTCGCCTCGTCGCCGCCAGTCACCTGCGCAATCCACGTCAGGCAGCTCGCCGCCGAAAGATGCACCGCCATCTGATGCCAGGTATCGGGCAGCGCGTGGCAGAAGGTGTGGACGCCGTTGTCCGGATCCGGCTGGCAAGCGTCGCTGGCAGCGAACAACACGCCGGACGTGCCGAGCGACAGAAAGCCCTGCCCGCGCGCGATCGCGCCCACGCCGACCGCCGCGGCGGCGTTGTCGCCGCCGCCCCCGGCGACCGGCACCGGTGGCAGCCCCCATTGGCGCGCGATATCCGCATCCAGCCTGCCGCTTGGCTCGGACCCCTCAACCAGCTCCGGCATATGACGGCGGGAGAGGCCGGTTGCCGCCAGCATGCGATCCGACCAGCCGCGCCGCGCGACATCCAGCCAGTACGTGCCCGCGCTGTCGGACGGGTCGCTGACCAGCTCGCCGGTCATGCGATAGCGCAGATAGTCCTTGGGCAACAGGACGTGGACGACCTGCGCGAACAGTTCGGGCTCGTGCTCCGCAACCCACAGCAGCTTCGGCGCCGTAAAGCCCGCCATCGCGAGGTTGCCGGTAATGGTGCGCGCCTCGGGCTCCCGACGCTCCAGTTCCGCACACTGCGGACCGCTGCGTCCGTCGTTCCACAGGATCGCGGGGCGTAGCGGCTGGCCTCGGGCATCCAGCAAGACCGCCCCATGCATCTGCCCGGACAGGCCGATTCCGCGCACGGCGGCGAGCGCTTCCGGATGGCGTGCTTGCAGATCGGCGATCGCACCTTGGCAGGCCTGCCACCAAGCCTCGGGATCCTGCTCGGACCACAGCGGCCGAGGCCGCGACACCTCGAGCGGGCGGCTGGCCTGGCCGCAGACCCGACCCTCGACGTCGACCAGCACGGCCTTCAACGCCGACGTTCCGAGATCGATCCCGAGATACATACGTGCTTTTTCCCAAGCCGAATCCGGGCTGCGATGATGCGCGCACCAGGTCGCCACGACAACAGCCTCCTGATCATCTGTATAGCGGCGTAGACATTTGTAACGCTATCGCCCATACTGGTGCGACACGGGGCCGCGGGTTTTTGTTCGCCCGGCCAAAAGAGCCCCGAACAGATGGGGAGGCCTGACGATGACCGACAAGCCGCGAGTCGTGCTTGGCGCCGACCATTTGGGCCGCGTTCTGAAGGACACGCTGCGCGACCACCTGATCGCCAAGGGCTATCAAGTCGAAGACATGGGGGTCGCGAGCGACGACGCGGTCGATTACCCCGATATCGGCTTCGCCCTTGCCGAACGCGTGGCCAAGGGGGAGTTCCCGCGCGGCATATTGGTGTGCGGAACCGGCGCCGGCATGGCGATCTGCGCCAATAAGGTCGCAGGCGTACGGGCCGCCTGCGTGATGGACCCGCATTCCGCGGAACGGGCGATCGCGTCGAACGACGCGCACGTGATCACCTTCGGCAGCCAGATCACCGGCCCGGAAGTTGCCAAAAAGCTCACCGACATCTGGCTCGCCAGCGATTTCCAGGGCGGTCGATCCGCCCCGAAGGTGGGCAAGATCACCGCGGGCGAGCGCCGGCTGCTGAGCCAGCCGGCTTCGGAGTGACGGCGCCCTTCCCAACGGCCAACGACCGGGACCACCTGGCATGAACGCTTCATCTACAGCGGCCAGCACGCGTCCGCACAACCAGGGCCCGCAGCGGAGCCCCTTCGGCCTGCGCCTGCCGCGCTTCCTGACCAGCGAGTCGCCGGTTCCCTGGGTGGCGCCGCTGGCGGCCTTCTTCCTCGTGTTCGCCTTGTTTCCGCTGCTCTACAACATCTGGCTCAGCTTCCACGAATATTCGGCGATAACCCGAGCGCTGGAGCCGGTTGGCTGGGCCAACTGGGAACGATTGGTTTCCGAGGCACGGACGACCAACGCGATCGTCGTCACGCTGGTCTACGTTGGGGTCTGCCTGGCCGCGCAGCTCGTCCTGGGCCTGGCGATCGCGCTGCTGCTGGACAGCGACGACCGCGGCTACGGCACACTGCGCGCGCTGATCACCCTGCCGCTCGTGGTGCCGCCGGCGATCACCGCACTGCTGTTCCTGTTCATGGAGGACCCACAGTTCGGCATCCTGTCCTACGTCTTCGACCAGCTCGGCCTGATCTCGCGCTCGGAACCGATCCTGTCGAACGCCGACACGGCCCTGTTCGGCGTCATCCTGGCCGATGTCTGGCAATGGACGCCGTTCATGGTGCTGATCTTCCTGGCGGGGCTGCGCGCCTTGCCGCGCGAGCCGTTCGAGGCCGCCGCCATCGACGGCGCCAGCCGACTACAAATCTTCTGGCGGATCACCCTGCCGATGCTCTCCAAGGTGATGGCGGTGGCGATCCTGGTGCGCGGGATCGATCTGTTCCGCTTCTCCTTCGCCTATATCTACACAATGACCTCGGGCGGGCCGGGAACCGTCACCGAAACGATCATCTACTACGCGTGGAAGCAGACCTTCACCTTCATCAAGTGGGGCTACGGCGCGACGCTCAGCCTGCTGACGCTGATCGCGCTGATCGTGATCTGCAACCTGTTCATCTACTTCGCCCGGGTGAGGTGGTAGCCATGGACCTCACGCCAGCCCAAAAGATCCTGCGCGCCACGGCCGCGTGGCTGGTCACCTTGACCTTCGTGTTCCCGATCTTCTGGTGGGCGCTGACATCGATCAAACCCTATCAGGCGACCTTTAACGACACGCCGGTGTTCTTCGACTTCGAGCCGGTGTGGAACTTCTACGAAGTCGTGCTGCTGGGGATGAGCCGGCAGGAGGCCACCGGTCAGGGCGGCGGCGCGGCCGGCTCCGGGTCCGGCTACTATTCGCTGCCGGCGATCTTCGACAGCCTGATCGTCGCGGGCGCGAGCACGGCGCTCTGCGTGCTGCTGGCAACCGGCGCCGCCTATGCGATGTCGCGCATGCGCTTCAAGGGGCAACACCACTTCGTCTTCACCGTGCTGTCGACCCGCATGCTGCCGCCGGTCGCCGTGGTGATTCCGCTCTTCCTGGTCTATCGGCAACTCGGCCTCTACGACAGCTACACCGGCGTCGTGCTGGCGCACACGCTGGCAAACCTGCCGCTGGCCACGCTGCTGCTGAAGAGTTTCTTCGACGATCTGCCCAAGGAGGTCGACGAGTCCGCGCTGATCGATGGCGCGAGCCGCTGGAAGACGTTCTGGCTGATCGCCTTTCCGATGGTGAAAGGCGGCGTGGCTGCCGCGGCGGTGCTTTGCTTCGTGTTCTCCTGGACGGAATTCCTGATGGCCCTGTCGCTGACGCAAACGGGCGTCCGCACCGTGCCGGTTGCCGCGTCCAGCTTCGTTACCTCCACGGGCACGGAATGGGGCTTCCTCTCCGCGCTCGGGACAGCCGCGACGATCCCGGCGTTCATCTTCATCGTCCTGGTCCAGCGTCACCTGGTGCGCGGCCTGACCTTGGGCGCGGTCAAGGAATAGCGAGCCGACAAGGACAAGACCCGGGGAAACAACCGGGCACAAGACCGTCGCTTCCCGGGTGATCGGTAAAGCGGCGCCAAACGAGAAAAACATATCGGGAGGAGAGACGTCATGAAGGAAGAGGATCGCAAGAAAGCCCTTGCGGACCTGACCGGACGCTATGTCAAAGGCAAGGTCAGTCGACGCAAGTTCCTTACCGACTGTGGCAAGCTGGGGCTCGGCTTCTCTGCCGCCGGGCTTGCCGGCATGTCCGGGCTGCGTCCCTGGAACGGCTTTGTGAACACCGCGTTCGCCCAGAGCCAGATGGCCCAGGAGACGCGCGACTGGCTCAAGGAAGTCTCCAAACCGTTTCGCGGCCAGACCGTGCGCATGGCCACCGAAGCCACCCCGCCGAGCCGCGTGATCAGCCAGCTGGTGGGCGAAGAGTTCACCAAGCTTACCGGCATCAACGTTGAGATCGAGCTGTTGCCCCTGGAGCAGGTGCTCCAGAAGCTGTCGCTGGACGTTTCCGGCCAGATGGGCAATTACGACGTCTACTACATGGATCAGTCGTGGATGGCCCAGTTCTCGCGCGACACCATCGACCCGCGGGAGAAATACGAGTCCAACAAAGAACTGGCGATGCCGAACTACAACTTCGACGATTTCCTGGGCCCGCTCGTCGACGGCATCTCCATGTACAAGGATAAGATGGTCGGGGTTCCCTACGACATCCCGATCTTCATCATGATGTACCGCCAGGACATTCTGGACGACCTCGGCCTCGAGGTGCCGCGCACGATGGACGACTACATGGCCGTCGTGCAGGCGATCAACGAAGAGAAAGCCCCAGATACCTATGGTACCACCGGCCAGCTTAAGTCCGGTCACTATTCCCTGGAGTGCGACTGGACCTGCTGGCTGTGGTCCCACGGCGGCAGCATCTTCGGGCCGGACGGCATGTTCACCGGCGGCGACGCGCGCGGCATGGACGCCCTCAACTACATGCTGGAGCTGACCGACTACATGCCGCCCGGCGTCAACGGCTGGACCTGGGACGGCCAGGGCCGTTCGGTGCAGCAGGGCAAGGCCGGCATCTACATCTCCTGGGGCGAGTTCTTCCCGTCATACGACGATCCGGAAAAGTCCAAGGTGGTCGGCAAGATGCAAGCGACCACGCCGCCCCAACCCAAGGCGCTGCGCACGCCCGAGGAATGCGGGTTCAACGAGATTCCGCAGATCGGCCACCAAGGAGGCAGCGCGGCCGGACTGTCGAAGTACTCCAAGGTGCCGGATGCCGCGTGGATCTTCCTGCAATGGGCCACCAGCTCCGACGTCCAGACCCGCGCCTCGCTCATGGGTGGCGGTTCCAGCCCTGTCCGAACCTCTACCTTCGAGGACCCGCGCATCAAGGAGGCCGCGACCGTGAGCGCGGGCACCACCCGGCACTTCCCGGCGATCCGCGAGACCATCAATACAATGATGGGCTCCGAGCCGGACATGGAGGCTTGGCCGCAGATTTCCAATGACATCATTCCGGTGGAATTGGGCCGTCTGCTCGCCGGGCAATACGACGGCCCCAAGGAGGCAATGGACACCATCACCAGCAAGGTGAACGCGGTCACCAAGCCGTTCCGCGGCTAGCGTTCCGGTGTCCACAGGGACCGCGCCCCGCTGGGCTGCGCGCCCGCGGGGCGCATCTCCCATCCCTGCGGAGTCTGACAGGACACGCCCGTCAGCACGTCCGAATCCTTGAGGAGCCCACGCCCCCATCATGGCCACTGGCAGTCCGGCCGACCTGATCGTCGGCCTCGATAGCAGCACCACCGCCACCAAGGCGATTGCCTGGACCCCGCAGGGCGAGGCGGTCGCCGAAGGCCGCAGCCGCCTGCCTCTCGACACCCCGGCGCCGGGCCGCTTCGAGCAGTCGGCGGCCAGTTGGTGGGACGCGGCGTGCGCAGCGCTGCAGCAAGTCGCACAGCAGGTGGAGCCAGCGCGGATCGTCGCGCTCGCGATCGCCAACCAGCGCGAAACCTTCGTGCCACTGGACGCCGAGGGCACACCGCTCCGCCCGGCAATCGTGTGGGTCGACGAGCGGTGCCGCGCGGATGTGGCAACGCTGGCCGAGGCGGTTGGCCGCGAGACGATCCACCGCCTCAGTGGCAAGCCACCCGACATGACACCGGTCTGCTACCGCCTGGCCTGGATGCGCCGGGCGGAGCCGGAGCTGTACCGGCAGATCGGCATGGTCGCGGACGTCCAGACCTATCTGGTCAGGCAACTGACCGGCCACTTCCGCACCAGCGCCGCCAGCGCCGATCCGCTCGGTCTCTACGACATGGATGCCGGCGGCTGGTCGACGACGATCCTGTCGGCCTTGGAGCTCGACACCAGCCAAACGCCGGAAGCCCGGGTCTCCGGCACGGTCCTGGGCCACCTAACCCCGAACGCGGCAGCGGCGACCGGTCTCGCCGCCGGCACGCCCGTGGTGGCCGGTGGCGGCGATGGCCAGGCGGCCGGTCTCGGCGTCAACGCCCTACGCGCCGAACGCGCCTATCTGAACCTTGGCACGGCCACGGTGTCCGGCATCTATTCCGCCGATTACCGGGCGGATACGGCTTGGCGCACGATGGGCAGCATGACCGGGCACGGTTGTTATCTGGAGACCTGCCTGCGCACCGGCACCTTCCTGATCGACTGGTTCGTTACCCACGTCTGCGGCATCGACCCGACCAAGACCCCTGGCATTTACAGCCAGTTGGAAGCGCAGGCGTCGGAGCTGCCGATCGGGGCGGACGGCCTGTTGCTCGTCCCGTACTGGAGCGGGGTGATGTCGCCCCACTGGAACCTGGATGCGCGCGGGGCGATCGTCGGGCTGGGGCCGACCCACACGCGCGGCCACATCTACCGCGCCCTGATGGAGGGGGTGGCCCTGGAACAGGCACTGGCCACGCACGCCGTCGAACAGCAGGCCAACATGGAACTGAAGGAATACGTCGCCATCGGCGGCGGCGCGCAGAGCGATCTGTGGTGCCGCATGGTCGCCGCCGCAAGCGGCAAGCGCGTTCTACGCTCCGCCACGGTCGAAGCGTCCAGCCTCGGGGCGGCGATGGCCGCGGCGGTCGGCGCGGGTATCTACAACAGCGTTGAGGAAGCGGCCACGCAGATGGAAGGCCGCATCGTCTCGACGTTCGATCCGGAGCCCGAATGGGCAGGGCGTTACGGCGAACTGCTGGCGCTTTACCGTCAAGTCTATCCCCAGCTGACCCATATCTACGACGGCCTGGCCCGTTTCGCGGAGGGCACGTAAAGCATGGCGACCTCGCACACGCTGGAGGACGTGCTCGCCGGGCGCTGGCTGACGCCAGCGACCGGCACCGCGCCCACGATCCCCATCGACAGCCTCGTGCTGGAGCGCAGCCTGGACGGGGCCGAGGCGGACCTGCTGGCGCCGCTCGACCTGGGCCGCCGGTTGGCGATCGTGTGCGATCCGAACACCTACACCGCCCTTGGCCAGCGGGTCGAACGGGCGCTGACCGGCCGATGGCATGTCGACCTGGTGCTGCTGGACGATCCGCATGCCGACCAGGCCACCGTCGAAACGCTCCGCCATCGCACGGCCGAAGCGGACGCCCTCGTCGCCGTCGGCTCGGGCACGATCAACGACCTGTGCAAATACGCAACCCTGCGCGACGGCCGTCCCTTCGTGGTCTTCGCCACGGCCGCCTCGATGAACGGCTACACCTCGACGACCGCCGCGATCACCGACGGCCGCGGGGTCAAGCGGTCCCTGCCCGCCCACGCCCCGCGCGGTCTGTTCATGGATCTGGAGGTGATGGCCGCGGCACCATCCTTCCTGACCCGCAGTGGGCTGGGCGACTGCCTGTGCCGGTCGACCGCGCAGGTCGACTGGCTGATGTCGCATCTGCTGCGCGACACCCATTACGACGACAGTCCCTTCGTCCTCCAAGCCGCGGACGAGGCGGTGTTGCTGGAGCGCGCGGATCGGCTCGAAACCGGCGACCTGGAGGCCGTCGACGCCTTGGTGCGCGTGCTCACGCTGTGCGGGCTTGGCGTGCTCTATACCGGCACCAGCCACCACGGCTCGATGTCCGAGCACCTGATCAGCCATTTCATCGACATGTTCGCCGGCGACGCCCATCCCGGCACGCTGCACGGCCACCAGGTAGGCGTCGCCGCGGTCAGCATGGCCCGGCTGCAACGCCGGATCCTGATGCGCGCGACGCCGCCCGAGGTCGCCCCCACGGCGATCGACGCGGAGGCGCTAACCCAACGCTACGGCGCGGAGATCAGCGCAAGCTGCCTGGAGCAGTGGCGGTCGAAAGCGCTGGATGCCGAGGGGGCGCAAGAGGTTAACCGCCGGCTGCGGGCCGACTGGGATGCCCTGCGCGAACGCCTGCTGGCGCACAGCCTGCCGGGCGAGCGCCTCGAAGCAACCCTGCGCAGCTGCGGCGCGCCGGTGCGTGGAACCGAGCTGGGCCTGGAGCCCGATTTCTACGAACGTGCCATACGCCATGCCCGCGAAATCCGCGACCGCTGGTCGATCCTCGACCTTGCCGGGGATGCAGGCGAGCTCGACGCGTTCGCGATGGAGGAGAGATGAGTGCCCTGACCCTCAGGGCGGCGACGCCCACCGGCGTGCGGCCCCGCGCCGCCGCCAGTCACCGGGAGCAGATATGGGTTCCGTAACGCTGGAGAACGTGCGCAAACGCTTCGGCGAGGTCGAAGTGATTCATGGTGTCGATCTGGACATCAAGGACGAGGAGTTCGTCGTCCTGGTCGGGCCATCCGGCTGCGGCAAGTCCACGCTGCTGCGCATGATCGCCGGCCTTGAGAGCGTGTCGGACGGCGAGATCCGGATCGACGGCACACGGGTCAACGAACTGCACCCGAAGCTGCGCAACATCGCCATGGTGTTTCAGAACTACGCGCTTTACGCGCACATGAGCGTGCGCGACAACATCTGCTTTCCGCTGAAGATGCGCGGCACGCCGAAACACGAGATCGACGAACGCGTGCGCGTCGCCGCCGAGACGCTGGGCCTGACCAGCTATCTGGATCGTCACCCCAAACACCTGTCCGGCGGGCAGCGCCAGCGCGTGGCCATGGGCCGGGCGATCGTGCGCGATCCCACGGTGTTCCTGTTCGACGAGCCGCTGTCCAACCTGGACGCCAAGCTGCGCGTGCAGATGCGCACCGAGATCCGCACCCTGCAGCAGCGGCTGAAGACCACCACCGTCTACGTCACGCACGACCAGATCGAGGCGATGACCATGGCGGACAAGATCGTCGCCATGAACGACGGCCACGTCGAGCAGGTCGGCTCGCCGCTGGAGCTGTACGACAACCCGCGCAACCTGTTCGTGGCGGGCTTCATCGGGTCCCCCGCGATGAACATGATGGAAGGCCGTGTCGTGAATGGCGCGGGCACCCGGCAGATCGACCTCGGCGGGGGCGTGCAGGTGCCCGTCCCCGATAAATCGCGCGCCCAACCCAATCAGGAGGTCGTGCTGGGCGTGCGTCCGGAAGCCCTGCGCCTGGACCCGGACGACGGCCTGCCCGCGCAGGTCGAGGTGGTCGAGCCGACCGGCCCGGACATCCAGGTCTACGCCACGATCCACGAGCATCGCGTGTGCGCCGTTTTCCAGGACCGCCATCCCTTGCAGGCGGGCGAGCGGATCGGCCTCAAACCCATGCCGGAACGTCTGCATGTCTTCGACAAGCAAACCGGCGATCAAGTCTGAAGCCACACGCACACCTTAGCGACAGGGGAGCCGACACCTTGGCTAAGATGACCATCCTGGGCGCTGGCGTCATGGGCAGCGCGTTCGCCGTGCCCGCTGTCGACAACGGCCACACCGTCCATCTCGTGGGCACGCACCTGGACGACGACTGGGTCGATAGTGTCGCCGAAACGGGCTGGCATCCGAAACTGCGATGCCATCTGCCTGACGGCATCAAGGCTTTCCGCAACGACCAGCTGGCGGAAGCCTTGGGCGACGATACCGATCTCGTTTGCCTGGGCGTGAATTCCGCGGGGATCGAATGGGGCGCGGACCGGCTGTGCGAAGTGCTCCAGCGCAATCACCCGGTGATCATGATCACCAAGGGCCTGCGCGCCCACGCGACAGGGTTCGAGAACTTCCCCACCCTGGTCGCCCGCAAGCTCGACGCCGCCGGCCTGGATGCCAGTCGGGTGGCGGCCGTGGCCGGCCCATGCATCGCCGGAGAACTGGCCGCGCGGCGAGAAAGCGGCGTCGTCTTCACCCACCAGGACCAGGGCTATCTGGACTGGCTGCGCCAGTTGCTGGCGAATGACAGCTACTATTTCGTGCGCACCAGTACCGACGTCGACGGCGTCGAAGCCTGTGCGGCCTGGAAGAACTTCTATGCGCTCGCGATTGGCGTGCCGTCGGGGTATCTTGACGTTCGCGCGCCGGCGGAGAATGGGGCCGCCATGCACAACCCGGCGGCCAACCTCTTCGCCCAGGCGATCTCGGAAATGCGGCTGCTAACCACGTTCATGGGCGGCTCGATCGAGAATGTCCTGGCCATGCCGGGGACCGGCGACCTATATGTCACCTGCCAAGGGGGCCGGAACAGCCGGCTCGGGCGGCGGCTGGGCGCGGGCAAACTGTACCGCGATATCATGGCCGGCCCGATGCACGGCGAAACGGTAGAGGGCGCGGAACTCGCCCTCGCCGTGGGGCCGGCCCTGGAGCGCCTGTGCGGCGAAGGTCGGCTGCCGGCCGAGCGGCTGGCGCTGGCGCGGGCGGTGTGCCATGCGATCGCGCAGAACGCGCCACTCGACCTGCCTTGGTCACATTTTCATCCACCCCCCGCCTAAACGCACGCCCCTTGACGCTGCTGGCGTCCAGGTGTTCGGCCCCTGATCCGGCCCGCATCGCGAGGATCCCTGCTTGCCTGACGATATGGACCCCAAGTTCCCGGTCGACCCCGACGAGCAGGTCCGCACGCGGATTGCCTGGTACTACTACTTCGAGGGGCAAACCCAGGCCGCGATCGCCCAGCGGCTGCGCATGAGCCGGGTGCGGGTCAACCGCATCCTGGCCCAGTGCCGCGAGGAGGGGCTGGTCCAGATCCGGATCAATTCGAAACTGACGTCCTGCGTCGCGCTGGAGCGTGCGCTGGAACGCCGGTTCGACCTGCACGAAGCGGTGGTCATCCCCAGCCCGCGCGCGGAAGCGGACATTCCCGCCGTCCTGGGTGCCGCCGCCGGCGCCTACATGTCGGATATCCTGAACGACAACCAATCGGTCGGCGTCGGCTGGGGCCGGACGCTCTACCACAGCCTGCGCTCGGTGCGTCGACGCCCGCTCACCGGCCTGTCCGTCGTCTCCTTGCTGGGCGGCCTGACGCGCGCCTCGGCGATGAACACCTACGAAACCGCCGCACGCTTCGCCGATCTGTTCGGCGCCGAGTGTTATTATATCGCGGCCCCCGCGTTTACCGACACCGAGGCCTCACGCGACATGCTGATGCAGCAGGAGGTGCTGCAGGAGGTCTTCGACAAGGCCCGTCAGGTGGACATCGCTTTGGTCAGCGTCGGTAAAGCGACCACCGACAGCACGATCTACCGCCTGGGTCTGGTGAGCGAAAAGGAGATCGCCGAACTGCAGGCCCTGGAGTCCGTCGGTGACCTACTGGGCCACTATCTGGATGCCGAGGGCAGGCTGGTCGACCATTCGCTGAACAATCGCGTGATGGCCCTGTCGCCGCTGCATCTGGACCAGGTCGGCCAGGTCGTCCTGGTCTCCGGCGGCCCGTCGAAGGTGCCGGCCGTGCGGGCCTCTCTGCTGGGGGGCTACGTCAACACGCTGATCACCGACGAAGTGGCCGCGAACGCCCTACTTGGCGACGGGCAGGATATCGACCCGACCGCCGCACGGGACAGTACTCCCCGCTGAGCCGGTGCAGCCGGGCACAGCCGCATGGTCTGACCCGCGCAATGTGCGCGCTTACGGGAACAAAACCGCGCCAACACCCGTCACTTGTGTACAGCCGCGTATCGAAGACTCGTCGCGGTGGCATCAAGACTGGTGGTTGGGAGCGAGAGAATGACGGCAGCGGCACAGGACGGTCCGGTCCAGGACGTGGTGACGGGCCTCAAGCGTGCGACGAACACGCAGAAGACGACCGTCGGCGACATCCTGGACGCATTCGGGCAGCGGGCGTACGGGCCGCTGTTCTTCGTGATCGGCCTGGTCGCCTTGTCGCCGGTCGGCGCCATCCCGGGCGCATCGATCATTTGCGGCACCCTGATCGTGCTCCTGGCCGCCCAGCTTGGCACCCGCAGCGGGGCACCGTGGGTTCCGGACGGGCTACGGCGGCTCGCGGTCGATGGGAGCAAGGCACGCCGATCCGTCGACCGGATGGAGCCGTACGTGCGTAAACTGAGCTATGTGACCCGACGTCGGTATGTGCAGTTGTTGGAGGGAAATGCCCTCTATCTCGTTATGGGCGCGCTCTGCATCCTGGCGATATCGATGTATCCGTTGGCGCTCGTACCCTGGGGCGTGATCCCCTCGGCGGCCGGCATCACCGTGATCGGGCTGGGCCTGCTCGCCCGGGACGGGGTCATGATCTGCATCGGACTGGCCCTGGCGGTTGCAGCGGCCGGCCTGGGCCTGGTGCTGGTCATGCCGTAGCGCTCCCCCTGACCCGGTGCGATCAGTAAAGCAGGGCTGATCAGTTCCATGTCATCAGGAGCGACATGCCAACGGACCCGAGCAGCAAGACGGCAAAGACGATATTGATCGCACGACCGAGCACCGGGTTGGTCAGAACACGTGAAAAGGTCGATCCGAACAGCAACCACGCCGTGTTCACGATGACGATCACCCCGGTCAAAGCGATCACCTTCACCACCGCATCCAGCCCGGGTTGGCTTGGCACGATGCTATGCCCGGAATAGACCGCGCCGATGGCGGCAAAGGCCTTGGGGTTGGCGATCGCCAGCCCCAGACCGGGCAGAAACGACGCCACGACGGCGTTCGGCCGCACCTCTGCATTGTCCACGGATGACCGCACCGGCGCCGTGGCGATCTTCCAGGCGAGATACACGATATAGACCGCCGCCGCGATCTGAAGCCCCAGCAGCATGACCGGTTCGGCGGTCACGATGGCGGTGACGCCCGTAGCCACGATCAACAGCACGGTAGTCGTCCCGGCGATAATCCCGAGCAGATAGCCCCGACAGCTACGGAACCCGAAAGCAGCCCCCAGGCTGGCCAGGCTGAGCGTCGCCGGTCCCGGGCTCCCCATCAGGGAAAAGGCGGCCAGCAGGAGGAAGACGAGCTTGCTGATCATGGGCTCACACCGTAGCCAAGGCGGCGCGTTCGCGCACCGTAAGATGGATCAGGGCGGACAGCAGACCCAGCACGACGGCAATGAGCCAGACCCCTTCGTAGCTGTCGAACTGGTCGAACCACACGCCGCCCAGCCAGACCCCGGCGAACCCCCCGAGCTGATGGCTGAGAAAAACGAAGCCGAACAGCGTCCCCATGGCCCGCGGGCCGAACATGACCAGCACCAGCGCGCTGGTTAAGGGGACGGTCGACAGCCAAAGCCCGCCCACCAACAGCCCGAAGATCATCACCGAGGTCGGCGTGACCGGCAACGAGATGAACCCGAGAATGATCGCCGCGCGCAGGGCATAGATCGCGGCCAACACATAAGGCTTGGGGAAGAGGCTGCCCAGCCGCGCGGCGAGCAATGTTCCGAAGATATTGGCGAACCCGGCCAGCGCGAGCGCGCGCAGCCCCAACGCCCGCAGTTCGTCCGGCGACAAAGAGGTGCCGACACAGAAGTTCTGCACGTAGGTCGGCAGATGCGCGGTTATGAACGCGAGATGGAAGCCGCACACGAAAAATCCGGCGCTCAGCATCACGAAGCTGCCGTGCCCGAAAGCGTGGCGAACAGTCTGGCGCAGGTCGATGAGACCCGCCGTCGGCGCTGTCTGCGCCCCCACCCGGAGAAAAGGGATGCAAAGCGCCATCGGCGCCAGCATCACCGTGACGACGACCAGCGTCATCCGCCAGTCCAGGGAAGCGATCAGCCACGACGCCAGTAACGGCACCAGCGCCTGTCCCGCCGACCCCATGGCAGAGGCGATCCCCAGGTAGAAGCCCCGCTTTTCCGGCGGCGCCGCGCGTCCGACCACCGCCAGCACCGTGCCGAAGGCGGTGCCCGAGATGCCCATGCCGACAAGGACGCCCGCCCCCATATGCTGCGCAAACGGCGTGCTCCCGGTGATGCAGACCGCCATGCCAAACAGGTAGCAGAAGAACCCCAGCCAGAGCGCGCGCCGGTCCCCGAACCTGTCCGCAATCATCCCGAAGCCGGGCTGCGCCAGGCCCCAGACGAGATTCTGGATCGCGATGGATAGCGAGAAGATCTCGATCCTACCCATGAACAGGTCATCGGAAAGCGGCTGGACGACACCGCCGAAGACCGCACGCACCCCGAAGGAAAGCGCGAGCACAATGCCCCCGGCTGTCACAATCGTGACGGTCTCGCCTCCTTCCCGGCCAGTCATCCGAGAGCTCATACCCCCCTTCATTGCAGGCGTTCCGACGCAGACATCACCGACGGGCGCGCGCCCAGTTGCCCGAAACCATAACGAGCGCTAAAACTTAATAATAACGAATATATCGAAACTCTTAGTTTTGGATTCTTGAAGTGAAGCCCGCTTTCGATATCGACGCGCTGCGCGCGGTCGTCGCTGGTACGGATCTCGGCAGCTTTGCCCGGGCTGCCGTTCATCTCGGCCGTTCGCAATCGGCCGTAAGCATGCAGCTCAAGAAGCTCGAACAGCAGGCCGGCACCCAGCTCTTTGCGCGCAAAGGACGTGGACTGGTGCCGACCGAGGCCGGGGAAGCCTTCGTCGCCTATGCACGGCGGATCGTTGCGCTGAATGACGAGGCGGCGCTCGCGTTGGATGCCGCGACCACGACGGTTTCGGTACGGCTTGGCCTCCCCCAAGATTTCTTCGACGACGTCATGCCCGCGACACTGACGTCTTTCGGACAAAAAAACGACACCGTGCACGTCGAGGTTCGTGCCGGCGAAAACCACCGCCTCGCGGAGGACGTTCGCGCCGGACGGCTCGACGTGGCCATCGCCTTTGCCAAGCCCGGCAGCCCGGCCGAGGGCGAACGTCTCTGCGCATTGCCGATGCGGTGGCTGGCGCAGCCCGAGATGGTTGGCAGAATCGACCGCCAAACCGTGCCGCTCGTGCTGTTCAACTACCCTTGCCTCTTCCGTCAGGCGACCCTGACCGCGCTCGAACAGTCGGGCACGCGCTGGCGCGCGGCCCTCACCACGCCCAGCCTACCGGGCATCTGGGCGGCACTGCGCTCCGGGCTTGGCATCGCGGTGCGCACCGAGCACGGCACCCCCGCCGACATTGCCTGTGTCGGACCGGACCTCGGCTTGCCCGAATTGCCGGCGATCGAACTCCGCCTGCTCCGCGCACCGAACATCTCGCCCCGTGCCGAGGCTTTGGCCGAGATCCTGCGCCGCGAGACGCTGGAGCGGGTGGCACCTGGCAATCAACGCCCGCCGGACGGGGCGCGTTGATTGCCCGCGCCAGGCTGATACCATGCCCTCGACCGAGGGGAGCCTCGACAAGAGGCTGAGATTCTGCTGGCCCCGCATCCTCAAATGCCCGGGCAGCGCAGTGACCCTTTGAACCTGATCCGGATCATGCCGGCGAAGGGACGGGGACGCCGCGCCCTCCTCCTTGCCGGCCTCAACAGACGAGGCCGCCATGCTGAACCAACCTGAATTTCCTTCGCCAGAGCGCCCCATCGCGGCAACCATCGCCGTGGTCATTCGGGAAGCGCAGGTCTTGCTGGTCCGCCGGGCCAATCCGCCGGATGCGGGGCGATGGGGCTTTCCCGGCGGCAAGATCGAGCCGGGTGAACCGCTGGCACAAGCCGCCGTTCGCGAACTGATGGAGGAAACCGGCGTATCGGCCGAGGCGCTTCGTGTTGCCACCGCGGTGGACGCCTTTGACCGGGACACGGACGGCAGCGTACGCCGGCATTTCGTCCTGATCGCGGTGGTGTGCCGCTGGACGCATGGCGAACCGGTCGCGGCCGACGACGCGCTGGACGCCCGCTGGTTTCCGATCCGGGATCTCGATACATCCGAACTCGCGCTCAGCCTCGACGTCGCCGAGGTCGCACGCCAGGCCGCGGATTTGCTGACGGAGGCGCAACCATGATCGCCAACGTACTGACCATCGCCGGCACGGACCCGTCCGGCGGCGCGGGCATCCAGGCGGACATCAAGACCTTCTCGGCGCTCGGCGCCTATGCCACCTCGGCGATCACCGCCGTGGTGGCGCAGAACACCCAGGGGGTCCGTTCCTACGTCGCGCTAGAGCCCAGCTTCGTCGCCGATCAGATCGATGCCGTCCTCGACGACGTGCGGATCGACGCGGTCAAGATCGGCATGATCGCCAACGCGCAGGTCGCCGAGGCCGTCGCGGACCGCCTACGCCATCACGCGGCCCGCAACATCGTGCTCGATCCGGTCATGGTGGCCAAAAGCGGGCATGCGCTGCTCGCCCCGGATGCGGTCGCAGCCGTCCGCGACCTGCTGGTGCCAATGGCGACCCTGATCACGCCGAACCTTCCAGAAGCCGCTGTTCTTCTGGGGCGCGAGGACGACTGGACGGCCGAGGACATGCGCGCACACCTGCCCGACCTGCTGGCCTTGGGTCCCGAATGGGTGCTGTTGAAAGGCGGGCACCTGCAGGACAGCACCGAAAGCACCGACCTCCTGACGGGAGCGGCGGGCACGGAAACGTTCGCGGCCCCGCGGATCACAACCCGCAACGATCACGGCACGGGCTGTACGCTGTCCTCCGCCATCGCCGCGCTGCTGCCATCGCGAAGCGTTACGCAGAGCGTGCGGGAGGCCAAGACGTTTCTGCACGACGCGCTCGCGGCGAGCGACGCGCTCGATGTCGGACACGGGCACGGGCCGGTGCACCATTTTCACCGCCTCTGGCCCCGCGAACCGCGCTAAGGGCAGACCCGCAGCGTTTTAGTCGGGGACGTTGGCGTATCGTGGCGACCGGCGGTTCAGGCGCCGTCAAAGACGCGACCGCGCCTCATTGCAGGATCGGAAGCAGCCGGCGCATGGGCGGCACGTATTCGGCCACGATCCGGATCACCGCAAGAACCGGAACCGCAAGGATCGCGCCGATCGCGCCCCACGCCCAGGTCCAGAAGAGGACCGACACGAAGATCACCACGGGGTTCAACGTCAGTTGCCGACCCAACAGGTGCGGCGTGACCAGGTTGCCCTCGATCACGTTCAGGCCCGCGTAGACAACCGGCGGCAGAATGATCCCGGTCCAGGTATAAGACTCCAGCAGCGCGGCGGTCCCGATCAGGATCACCATGATCAGGGGGCCGATGTAGGGCAGGAAGTTCAGGAGCGCCGCCATCACGCCCCACAGAATGGCGTCGGGCAGGCCCAGCACCGTCATCGACAGCCAGACCAGCACGCCGAACCCGATGTTGATCAGCGTGAAGGTCCGCAGATAGACGGCGATCTGCTGACGCAGGTCGAGCAGCATCTCGTTGCCCGATTCCCGATGCCATGCGTCCGGCAGAATCTCAACGAAACGCTTGCTCAGATGCGTTCCCTGCGACAGCAGGAAGAACAGTAGCACCAGCATGGTCAGCAGGGTCACGAATGCCGAGCGGGTCCGGTCGATGACAATTCCCACAAGGTCGGGCGCGCCGCTGCCACTGGCCTGTATCTGGCTAGTCTTTCCTCCGCCATCCTGGGTCATTTCTTCGATCTGCTGCGCGATGTCGCGCATCTGCTCGATCGATTGCTGCACAGCCGCGAAACGGAATTTCAGCTCCGCGGTCAAACGCGGCAGCCGGTCCGCCCACTCCTGCAACGGCGCAGCCAGGGAATAGAGCGCACCGAACATCATGCCGAGAAAGGCCAGCACGATCAAAGCAGCGGCCAGCGTCTCGGGCACCCGCAAGGCATGCAGACGCGTCACCGCAGGCCGAAGCACGATGGCAAGGAAACCAGCCAGGAAGATCGGCAGTAGAAACCCACGGGCGAAGTAAATCGCAGCCGCGGAAGCCAGCACCGCCAGCCAGATCGTCGCTTTGTCACGCATTGTCGCGGGTCCATGAGGCAGTGGCTAGCCCGGATCTCTCACGAAGGAAGGTGCATCGGGGTCTGAAATCGGCGAAAGTGTAAGCGCCAACAGACACTTAACCCGATCTCAGCGGAGCCCCCGATGCCGACACAGTGTAACCCGGACTCTATGCTTTTCGCACGCCTCGATCGCCGCGAGTTGGTGGCGGATTTTGGCGGTGGGGCGATCACCTCGGACGCCGGCGCGCTGCTGCTGGGCGCGACCGACAAGGCGATCAACCTGGTTGACCGGTTCGCCGCCTGCTTCACGGATGGCCGGACAGCAGGTCGCGTCGTTCATGATGTCCGCACCCTGGTCGGCCAGCGCGTGTTCGGCATCGCGCTCGGCTACGAGGATCTGAACGATCACGACGACCTGCGCCGTGACCCGGTGCTCGGGCCCGTTCTCGGCAGGCTGGAGGCGCGCCGGGCCCGCTGCGCGCCGCTGGCCGGCAAAAGCACGCTGAACCGGCTGGAGCACGCCCCGGTCGACGGCGACCGGTACCGCAAGATCGCCCACGATCCGGACGCGATCGAACACCTGTTCGTCGATCTCTTCCTGGACGCGCACGCCAAGCCTCCGGCACGCATCACGCTCGACCTGGACGCCACGGACGACCCGATCCACGGCCGCCAGGAAGGACGGTTCTTTCACGGCTACTACGACTGTTACTGCTACCTGCCGCTCTACGTGTTCTGCGGCGAGCACCTCATAGCGGCGAAGCTGCGCCGGTCCAACATCGACGCCAGCGCGGGTTCGGTCGAGGAGATGTCGCGTATCGTCAGCCGCATCCGCCAGCGCTGGCCTAAGGTCAAGATCCTGCTGCGCGGTGACAGCGGGTTTACGCGCGAGGCGCTGATGGCGTGGTGCGAAACAAACAAGGTCGACTTCCTGTTCGGTCTCGCACGCAACGCCAGGCTGGTCGACCAGATCCACATCGATCTGGCCTGGGCCGAGGATGAGGCGGAGCGGACCGGTAAGCCGGCCCGCCGGTTTGCCGACTTCCGCTGGACCACGCTGAACAGCTGGACCCGGCGCCGGCGAGTGGTAGCCAAGGCCGAGTGGATGCCGAACCGCGACGAGAACGGCGCCAACCCGCGGTTCGTCGTGACGTCCCTGCCGGCGAAAGAGGTCGATGCCCGGACGCTCTACGAGCGGGTCTACTGTGCGCGCGGCGAGATGGAGAACCGGATCAAGGAATGTCAGCTGGATATGTTCGCCGACCGCACCAGCGCGGCGACCATGAAGGCCAACCAGCTCCGCCTATGGTTCGCGTCGATCGCCTACGTCCTGCTCGCGGCCCTGCGCCGGATCGCACTCGCGCACACCCAGCTGGAGAAGGCGACCTGCGGGTCGCTGCGCCTGAAGCTCATGAAGATCGGCGCGCAGGTAACGGTCACCGTTCGTCGCATCCGCGTCGCCATGGCCTCCGCCTGCCCCTATGCTGAGGAGTTCGCCCTGGCGCACGCCCGATTGTGCCGTTGATCCGCGCGACCCGCGCTACCGTCACCCGCCAATCAACAACGCTGGACCCGAACTGACCTGGTAGCGCCCACGCGGCGCAAGGATCAGGCATGCCTGCGTCGCTCTGGATCACACAGCAACCGTCGACTGCACCCCACGACGACGGCTCAGAAGCCCTGGTGAGAAAAGCGGGCTAGGCGGGTTGGCGCATGTCAAATCAAACAAACCGACCGCGCGATACCACGCGACCGGTCATGGCGACAGCGTTTCTTTTCAAAACTTTAGGGCATGAGCCGCTTCGACGGACACCCCCGTCCAATCGGGTCAGTAGCCGATCCGGCCAGCGCACTGCAACGCATTCCACCTCCTGTCCCGCGCGGCCGCCATCGGGACAGGAGGCGGTAGATTAAGATGGGCTCTAGTCCTGTGGGCGCTGGACACGCGGCACTTAGCCGACCCGCTCATCTGCCAGGGCACGGTGGAGATTCTCTTCCTGCGCGTCCGACAAGGAGGTCCGCAGGATGGTTCCCTCGAACTGCTCCATTGGCACCCCATAGGGGGTCGCTACGGGGTTGGAGGGCGTCCACCACGCACCAGCGAGACCACCAGGGAGATGGCAAACAGCACCAAGAACACCACGAACAGAACCTGGGCGATCCAGGCGGCTGTGCCCGCAATCCCGCCGAAGCCGAAAGCTGCGGCGACCAGGGCAATGATCAAAAAGAAGACGGCCCAACCAAGCATCCTGACCTCCCTAGAATGTTAGCCGTTGCGATAGCTGTTCAGGATCCGTTGGAAGCGCTCGCGGGCATCCTGGAAACCCGACTGAACCTCCGACGGAGCGGTATCGCCGGCGGCCTGCAGCTTCTGCCAGTGCTCCTGCAAATCGTTCCACGCGGTTTCCAGGGTCTGCGAAACCCCGCTCGCCCCGTTGTTCTGGACGTTCTGACGGACTTCTTCGAATTCACTTTGCAGCTTGTCGATATCCGCGCGGGCGGCTTCCAGGTAGCGGTTCTGCGACATGACTTGAGACCTCTATCTTCTAACTTTGGCGCTCGAAGACGACCGAGGGCACGGTGGGTTTATTCCCGCCACCGGCTGATCGGCGATCGTGGAACGCTGAGGCCCTGCGATTTGCAGACCTTCTCAGGGGCATCAAAATGAGTATTGAAACGTTTCACCAAGTGAGTCACCTTTCACCGTCTCATGCTTTCCGAGCGATCCGTGCGCCCGACGCGGGCATCCTGGAGAGCCACCGCACGCCTCCAGATGGGCAGGCAAAGGCGATGACATTAGCGAAGCTGGCACACGCGGAGAGAGAGGCGGCGCAGGCCCGTAATCCGGGATGTGCGCTTCACCTGGACTGGCTCGCCGAAATCCGCGTGAACCGCGCCGCAGCGGAGCGCCGCGCGGCAACCGTGACGACCCGGCGCAGCGTCAAGGGCGCGGCCCAGGCCGCTTGGCTGGTCAAGGCTCTTACCTGCACCGACCTGACCACGCTCAACAGCGACGACACGCCCGGCCGCGTTCGCCGGCTTTGCAGCAAGGCCCGCCGCCCCCTCGATCCCGCGTTGCTGGACGCATTGGGGCTGGGCGACCGATCGATCCAGGTGGGCGCGGTCTGCGTCTATCACGCCATGGTGCCCACTGCCGTCGCTGCCTTGGAGGGCACAAGCATTCCGGTCGCGGCGGTGGCGGCAGGTTTCCCGCACGGCCTGAGCCCGATGCGCGCACGCCGCGCGGAAGTCGAGGAGTCCGTGGCCGCCGGCGCCAGCGAGATCGACATCGTGATCTCCCGCCAACACGTCCTGCGCCGGGACTGGCAGGCGCTTTACGAGGAGGTGGCCGCATTCCGGGAAGTCTGCGGGCCCGCGCATCTGAAAGCGATCCTGGGAACCGGCGACCTGAAGACGCTGCGCGACGTCGCGCGCGCTTCGCTGGTGGCGATGATGGCCGGCGCGGACTTCGTGAAGACCTCGACCGGCAAGGAAGCGGTGAACGCCACCCTGCCGGTCGCCCTGGTGATGGCCCGCACGGTGCGCGCCTACGCCGAAGCGACCGGCTACCGCGTCGGCTTCAAGCCCGCCGGCGGCATTTCCACCGCCAAGGACGCACTCGCCTACCAGACCCTGATGCGCGAGGAACTCGGGCGGCCCTGGCTTGAACCGGACTTGTTCCGGATCGGGGCATCCGGATTGGTCGGAGATATCGAGCGCCAGCTGACCCACTTCACCACCGGGGCCTACGCCGCCGGCCATCGACACGCCCTGGCATGACGCGGGGGTAACGTGACCCGAGGTTCGACCATCAGAGGCCCGGCCCGATGAGCGTTGCGGACTATTTCGACATGATGGACTACGCGCCGGCCCCGGAATCCCAGAAGGAGGCGGAAGCCTGGCTGCAGCGCCACGCGGCGGGCTTCGGTCTGTTCGTGGATGGCGCCTGGTGCGCGCCCGCAGACGGCGGCTACCTCGACAGCCTGAACCCGGCCAGCGGCGCGCCTCTGGGACGGATCGCCCGCGCCACCGTTCAGGATGTCGATAAAGCCGTCGACGCGGCCGTGCGCGCGCAGCCAGAGTGGCAGGCGCTGGGCGGGCACGGCCGCGCCCGCGTGCTGTACGCGCTGGCGCGGCTGGTGCAGCGGCACAGCCGGCTGCTGGCCGTTCTCGAAAGCCTGGACAACGGCAAGCCGATCCGGGAAAGCCGCGACATCGATGTCCCGCTGGTCGCCCGGCATTTCTACCATCACGCGGGCTGGGCGCAGCTGCTCGACCAAGATGCAGAGCTGGCGCAACACGCCCCGGTCGGCGTGTGCGGCCAGATCGTGCCGTGGAACTTCCCGCTCCTGATGCTTGCCTGGAAGATCGCGCCTGCGCTTGCGTGCGGCAACACCGTGGTGCTGAAGCCATCGGAGCTAACCAGCCTGAGTGCGCTGAAGTTCGCGGAGCTCGCCGAACAGGCCGGCCTGCCAGCGGGCGTGCTGAACCTCGTCACCGGCGATGGACAGACCGGCGAGGCCCTGGTCGACCACCCACAGATCGACAAGATCGCCTTCACGGGCTCGACCGCCGTGGGTCGGCGGATCCGCGAACGCACCGCCGGCAGCGGCAAGGCGCTCACCCTCGAACTGGGCGGCAAGTCGCCGTTCATCGTGTTCGACGACGCTGACCTCGACGCCGCAGTCGAAGGCGTGGTGGACGCCATCTGGTTCAATCAGGGCGAGGTCTGCTGCGCGGGGTCGCGCTTGCTGGTGCAGGAAAGCATCGCGGAAGACTTCTATAGCCGCCTGCGTCGGCGCATGGCGACGCTGCGCGTGGGGTCACCGCTCGACAAGAGCGTCGACGTCGGCGCCCTGGTCGACGCACGCCAGCGTCAACGCATCGCGGCGATGGTCTCGGCCGGACGGGAAGCCGGCTGCACCGTCTGGCAGGCCGATGGCGAGGGACCCGAGACCGGCGCATTTTACCCGCCGACGCTGTGTACCGACCTCGGCACCGACAATCCGCTCTGGCAGGACGAGGTGTTCGGCCCGGTCCTGGCGGCGATGACCTTCCGCACGCCGGACGAGGCGGTGCAGCTCGCCAACAACACCCGCTACGGCTTGGCCGCGAGCGTGTGGAGCGAATCGATCAGTCTGGCGCTCGACATCGTGCCGCAACTTCAATGCGGGGTCGTGTGGGTCAACGCGACGAACATGCTGGACGCCGCCGCCCCGTTCGGCGGCTACCGCGAGTCCGGCTTCGGCCGGGAGGGCGGCCGCGAGGGGCTGTTCGAGTACCTTACGCCCCGCCTCGGCCCGTGCGTCGCGCAATCGTGGCAGGCGCCAGCGGCCTCAACTTCGGACGCAACGCCGACTGCCACCGCCCCAGCCGCCACGATCGACCGGACGGCCAAGCATTACATTGGCGGCAAGCAGGTGCGCCCGGACGGAGGCACAAGTCGCCCGGTGCAAGGCACCGGCAGGCAGATCATCGGCGATGTTGGCGAAGGCAACCGCAAGGATATCCGAAACGCCGTCGAAGCGGCGCGCAAGGCGGGCTCCTGGTCAACGACCCCGGCCCACGGCCGCGCCCAGATCCTGTACTACCTGGCGGAGAACCTGGAGACGCGGGCACCTGAATTCGCAGACCGGCTGCGCAGCCTCACAGGCTGTGACCAGAAGGCCGCGGAGGCGGAGGTCGGGGGTGCCGTCCACCGCCTGTTCACGGCGGCCGCCTGGGCGGACAAGTTCGCCGGTGGGGTCGATGCGGTCCCGATGCGCGCCCTGGCGGTGACGCTGCGCGAACCGCTCGGCGTGCTCGCGATCGCAGCACCTGCGGAAGCCCCGCTGCTCGGGTTTGTCAGCCTGCTCGCCCCGGCGATCGCGGCGGGCAACCGCGTGGTGATCGTGCCCGCGCAAACCGCGCCGCTGTCGGCGACGGACTTCTACCAGGTTCTGGAGACATCCGACGTCCCGGACGGGGTGGTGAATATCGTCACCGGCGACCGGGACGATCTCTCGGACGTCCTCGCCCGACATCTGGATGTGGACGGAATCTGGTACGTCGGCCCGGCCGACGGCTGCCGGCGGATCGAAGCCGCCAGCGCCGGGAACCTGAAGCAGGTCTGGACGAACCAGGGCAAGGCGGTCGACTGGCACGATCCGGCGCGGCTGGAGGGGCCGAGTTGGATGCGTCGGGCCAGCCAGACGAAGACCGTCTGGATTCCCTACGGCGCATGAGTGGGAAGCAACGGGACAATGGCACGTAAGACGATTCGCGACGTCGCTCAGCACGCCAGGGTCTCCGTCGGGACGGTGTCCAACGTCCTCAACGGTCACGGCCGCGTGGGCCCCGAGACGCGCCGCCGGGTCGAGGAGGCGATCGCCGAGCTCGGCTACCGGCCGGACACGATCGCCCAGTCCCTGATCGCGCGCCGGCGCGCTTCCAGTGCGCGCACGCTGCCGCCGAATGCTCCGCGCCTGTCCAGCGTCGGCTACCTGTCGGTCGATTTCATCACCCGCATCGATGTCCTGCCGCATCGGGACGACCGCATCACCGCCGAGAGCATCAACCGCGCCCTCGGCGGTCCGGCGGCGAACGTCGCCACCTATGCCGCCAGCCTGCACGACCGCTACCCGGTGCACAGCGAACTGATCACCGCCCTGGGCTTCGATGCCGACAGCGAATGGGCGGTCAGCGAACTGTACGCCCGTGGGGTCAACACGATCGGGATCGACCGGCGCGCCGGCCAGCGCTTGAGCCGCGCGATCGTGATGGTCGAGCCCAACGGCAGCCGAACCATCATCAACGAACCGCTGGAACTGGGGCGGGTCAACGTCGCCCGACACCTGGGCCGCACGGAAAGCCCCCAGCAGGCCGACCAGCGCCATGCAGTGCATGTCGAAGGCTACCAGGTCGATAGCTTGGCCGACGAGCTGAAGCAGGTGCACGACCTGGGAGTGACCACCAGCATGCACGCCGCCGGCCTGCCGTCGCATTGGGCCAATGCCGACGGCTTCCGCCGCCTGACCGAGATCTTCGGTCTCCTGTTCATCAACCGGGAGCTGGCGACGCGGATTGTCGGTATGCCCGGACGGCCCCGCGACGAGATCGTCGCCGCCATGCACGATCTGCTGACCCATTCGCCCGCCACGCAAACCAGCTGCCAGTTGATCCTGACCCTGGACCAGGAGGGCGCAAGCTACCTGCGGGCCGATGGCAGCGGCGTGCAGATGGCCGCGCCGCCCACGCAAGTGGTCGACCTCACCGGCGCCGGGGACACCTTGGCCGGCGTCTTCCTCGCGGTCTGGCTGAACGGCGAGGGTCCCGCGGTGGCCCTCCAAAACGCTGTCGCGGCGGCCTCAGAGGCGATCCGGCACCAGGGTGCCCAGGGCCTCGATCTGGATGCCGCGACACTTGCCACCCTAACGGCAGCCACCGAAGCGCCGGTCGCCTTCGGCGGGCGCGCCGCATCCAAAAACGCTCAGGCGGAGGCTTAACCCATGGCACTGCTGGAGATGACCGGCATCGAGAAGCATTTCGGCGGGGTTACCGCCCTCAACGGTGTCGACTTCGAAACGGACGCTGGCGAGGTCATGGCCCTGGTGGGCGACAACGGGGCGGGCAAGTCCACGCTGATCAAGACCATCGCGGGCGCACACCAGCCGGACGCCGGCACGATCCGCCTTCAGGGCAAGGACGTCTTCATGCGCTCGCCGCAGGACGCCTGGAAACTTGGCATCGCCACGATCTTTCAGGAACTGGCGCTCGCGGACAAAATGAACGTGCCGGACAACATCTTCCTTGGCCAGGAGCTGCGCCGGTCGATCCTCGGTATCCCGTTTCTCGACCGCAAGCGCATGCGTCAGCGCACCCGCGAGCTGCTCACCGACCTGGAGGTGCAGATCCAGGACCTCGACCTCACGGTCGAAGCCATGTCCGGCGGCCAACGCCAGGGGATCGCCATCGCCCGTGCGCTGAACCTCGACGCCGACCTGATTATCATGGACGAACCGACGGCCGCGCTGGCCGTGGCCGAGGTGCGCAAGGTACTCGACTTCATTCAACATCTGCGCGCCCAGGGCAAGGGCGTGATCCTGATCTCGCACAACATCCAGGACGTCTTCGCCGTGGCCGACCGGGTCACGGTGATGCGCCAGGGTCAGGTGGAAGCGGTGCGCCGGATCGACGCGACGACGCCGGAAGAGGTGATCGCCCTGATCACCGGGGCGCGCGCGGTCGACCTGTCCCACCGCCCCGCGCACAACACCGGTGGCGATGCCGCCGCTCAGCCGACGCCCGCCGGGTAACGCCCGGCCCGCGTACCGTCCGTGACCGGACGCAAAAACGCCGGCCGTAAAGGCCGTGCCCGACCCTCACGAAAGCAGGAAAGGCTCACGATGAAACGTTTCATTGCCGGCATTCTCGGCGCATCGGTCGCCCTCGGCGCGGCGGCCAGCATGGCGAGCGCGCAAGACGCCCCGCGCGTCGGCTTCGTCCCGCAGATCAAGGGTATCCCGTACTACGTCGCGATGCGCAAAGGCGCCGACCGCGCGGCCGAACGCTTCGGCGTCGACTACCAGCAGCAGGGGCCGACCAGCACCAACGCCTCGGACCAGCTCCGCGTCTTCCAGGGGTTCGTGAACCGCGGCTTTGATGTGGTCGCCGTCAGCCCGGTGGATGCCAGCAGCCTGAAGCCCGCGATCAAGCGCGCGGAGGCCCGCGGCACCCACGTGATCACCTCGGATGCCGATGCGCCGGACAGCGCCCGCACGTTTTTCGTCGCCCAGGCCCTTGACCGGGAACTCGGTGCCACGGTCGCCGACGAACTGATCGCGCGCACCGGCGAGGATGCCAAGATCGCGATCATTTCCGACGCGCCCACCATCCAATCGCTGAACAACTGGATCGCTGCGATCAAGCAGCGGGTGGAGGACGCCTACCCGTCGGTCGAAATCGTTTCGACCCAGCACACCAACGGCACCACCCAGCAGGCCTACCAGTACGCCACCGACGCGATGACGCGGCATCCAGACCTGGATGCGATTATCGGCATCGCCTCGACCACCTGCCCGGGCGTCGCCCAGGCGGTGAGCGACGCCGACAAGATCGGTGAGGTCATCACGACAGGCTACTGCTCGCCCAACACCGTGCGCGACTACATCAAGTCGGGCGCGATGCCCTTCTCGGTGCTCTGGAACCCGGCCGATCTCGGCTACCTGACGGTTTGGGCGTCCAAGCAGCTGGTCCAGGGCAAGGACTTCGAGGAGAGCATGAACGTGCCCGGACTTGAGAATCCCGTGCGCTGGCTGCCGGAGCGCCAAATCCTGCTGCTCGGCCCGCCGATGGTCTTCACCAAAGAGAACATCGACGCGTTCGACTTCTAGCCTCCACTGCCAAAGCGGGCGGGGACGGTCCCTCGGCGTCCCCGCCCACCCCCTGCAATAGGTTTGCGACATGGCCCTGACTGAGACGGCCACGCCCAGCTGGCTACAACGGCTGCTGCACGCCAAGCGCGAGCTCGTGCTGCTTGTAGCGATCGTGCTGATCGGCGGCTTCTTCGCGCTGAGTTCGCCGTACTTCCTCACGGTCGACAACCTCACGACGACGCTGCGCAACAGCGTCGACCTCGCGATCATCAGCGCCGGCATGACGCTCGTGATCATCTCCGGATCGATCGACGTCTCGGTCGGCGGGGTGCTCGCGGTCGCGGCGATCTTCGTCGGACGCGGGTTCCAGTGGGGCCTGCCCGCGCCGGCGGTGGTGCTGCTCGGCCTCGGCGTCGGCACCTTGCTGGGCCTGGTGAACGGGACCGTGGTCGCGAAGGCGAAGGTTCCGCCGATCATCGCAACCCTGGGCACGATGTACGTCTTCCTCGCCGTGCTGTTCCTGGTGATCGGTGGGGAATGGATCTCGGGCCTGCCGGACACGCTCTCGCCGCTTGTCTCCGGCGATTTTCTGGGTCTGCCGGTGCCTCTCTACCTGATCGCCGGGGTGTATGGCGTCTGCTACCTGCTGCTGCGCCATCACAGCTTCGGCCGGCACCTCTACGCCATCGGCAGTAACGAACACGCCGCCCGGCTCGCGGGCATCGCCGTCGACCGGGTGAAGATGCAGGTCTACGCCCTGCTCGGCTTCCTCGCCGGAAGCGGCGCGCTGATCTACGTCGCGCGCCTGCGCAACGTGGAGGTCAACATCGGCACGACGATCGCCCTGGAAGCGATCGCGGCCGTCATCCTGGGCGGCGCCAACATCCGTGGCGGCGTCGGCTCGCTTCTGGGCGCGCTTCTGGGCGTGCTGTTCATCAAGATGATTCAAAACGGGCTCGTTCTGATCGGCGTGTCCTCGCTTTGGGAAACGGTGGTGATCGGCGGTCTGTTGATCGTCGTCCTAACCGCCGACGCACTGAAACACGGCGGACCACAACGGGCGCAGTAGAGATGACCACAAGCTCGATTGATACCGCGCGCGGCGCCCGCCGGGCCGCCGGCGCCCTGCTGCGGCACCTGGAGAACCGCTTCGCCCTGCTGCTCGTTCTGTGGGGCGTGGCGATCTGCGTGATGTCGCTGCTATCGCCCTACTTCCTGCAGGTCAGCACCCTGCCCTACTTCCTACAGTACATCCCGGTGCTGGGTCTGCTGGGCATGGGACAAACGCTGGTCATGCTCGCTGGCGGCCCCGGCATCGACATCTCCGTCGGCTCGGCGATGTCGCTGTCCGGTGTTTTCCTGGGCTGGCTGCTCGGAAGCCTGGACGTCCCGATCCTGATCGCCTGCCTCGCCTGTTTGGCGTTCGGCGCCGGCCTCGGCTTTTTCAACGGGGTGCTGGTCAACGTCGTCGGCATCCCCTCGCTGATGGCGACACTGGCGACCTACTTCGCGTTCGGCGGGCTGGCGCTCGCGCTCACCGGCGGCCGGCCGCAAACCGGATTTCCGGACGCCTTTGCATGGCTCGGGGCGCCGGGATGGCTGGACATTCCCAACCACGTCTTCTTCGTCTTCGTGCCCGTGGCCGTGGTGCTGCACATCGGGCTGTCGCGCACGGTCGCGGGCCGACACGTTTACGCCTGCGGCAACAACGAGAAGGCCGCCCGGCTGCTCGGCATCAAGGTCGACGCCATCCGGCTCAGCCTCTACACGCTCTCCGGCGCGCTTGCCGGGCTCGCCGCGATCGTCAGCGCGTCCTGGTTGATGTCGGCAAGCCCGGATGCCGGCGAGGGACTGGAGCTGCTGTCGGTCACCATCGCCGTTTTGGGCGGCACCCACATCTTTGGCGGCGAAGGCGACATCCGGGGCACCGTCCTGGCGATCCTGATCGTCACCACGCTGCAGACCGGCCTGGAACTGGCGGGAATTTCCATGGCCTGGCAGCTCGGCGTGATCGGCGGCCTGATGATCCTCAGCGTCGCGGCCACCCAGGCGGTGCGCCGGCGACGGGCGGCGGGCCGATGAGCGATCCCGTGCTCTTGTGCATCGGCGACATCGACCGCGACGTGATGATTTCGGTGCCCAGCCTGCCGACCTTCGACGGCAAGGTCAGCGGTCGGCCACTGGGTGAGTGGCCAGGGGGAATGGCCGCCAACGTGGCGATGGCCGCCACCCGGCTGGACACCCGGACCCGCCTGCTTGGCGTGGTCGGTGAGGATGCGACCGGCGAACGGATCCTGGCCGGGCTCGACCGCGCGGGGATCGATGTCTCGCCCTGCCGCCTGCTCCCCGACAGCGAGACGTTCACCTCGCTCGTGTTCCTGACGGACAGCGGAGAGAAGGCGCTGGTGCGCGTCGAGACGCCCGCATTCATGCCGGACCCGGCGGATATCACGCCAGAGGTGATGGCCGGCGCCAGCTACGTCCACATCAGCTACGGCGCGCCCGCGTTGGCGAACGCGGTCGTCGAGGCCGCGGAACGCGTCGGTGTCCCGGTCTCCATGGACCTGGAGCTCGCCGACCTGCCGTCCGACCGCACGGATTTGGCGCGCCTGCTGCCGCGGCTCGACCTCCTGTTCGTCAACCGCGCCATGCGTGAGGCGCTCGACGACCTGCGCACGCCGCGGCCCGACGGGCCTGCGCTGGTCACCACGCTCGGCGCGCAGGGCGCGCGCTACGAGGACGCCGACGGCGCGGTCCATCAACGCGGCATCGCGACCACACCGAAAGACACCACAGGCGCCGGTGACTGTTTCGCCGGGGCCTTCCTGAGCGCACGGATGTCCGGCGAGTCGCCCAAGACGTGCCTGATGTTCGCGAATGCGGCCGCCGCGCTGTCCACTCAGGCCTACGGCGCGCAGGCCGCGTTGCCGACCCGAACGGATGTCGCGGCCGTACTTGCCCGCCAGCACGCCGACACGAACACGATCACCTGAGACCGACGAAGGACGCCCCCCGTGGAAGGCCGAAGCCAGCTTTACGACCGACTGCTCACCGACGCCGGCCTGGCGGCGCCGGATGACACCGAGCGCCACTACCTCTGGCAGATCGTCGACGAAGGCGTGCTCGGCGCCAGCAAACATGTCGCGCTGAGCCAGGAATTGATGCGCTACATCCTGGATACCGCCACGCCCGGCGATCTCGAGGCGCCGGACGACAGCCAGGATCCCCCCGCCCTTCGCCGCGCACGCCTGGCCGGGGAAACGATCGCCCGCACGCGCGGCGGTGACGCCCCCGTCGTCGCGAACGCGATCGCTTGGCTGACCACGGGGCTCGACAGCCAGCCGCCTGGCCAGCGGGTCGCGACCCTGCGCGCGCGGATGACACGATGGCAGGACGAGGCCGAGCAACGCACGCACCGCCTGACCGCGGTTGCGGGATATCTGCTGGCCGGCTGCCCGCGGCTGCTGTTGTTCGATTACTCCAGCACGGTGGCCAAGGTGGTGAAGGCCCTGGCCGAGCGGGGAACCGCACAGCGTCTGGTGATCCCGGAAAGCCGCTGCATCGCCGGCGGATGGAGCTACGTCGAAGAACTCGCAAGCCTTGGCCTGCCGATCGACTACGTCGTCGACGCGGCGATCGACCACGCCGTCGCCAACAGCGATGCCGTGCTGTTCGGTATCGAGAGCCTCTACTGCGACGGCAGTTTCCTGAACACGGTCGGCAGCCGCCCCTATGCCGAACGCGCCCGGGCCGCGGGCCGCACGGCCTACGCCTGCGGCGATCTGTTCAAGCTCGACCGGCGCAGCTACCGCGGCGCTTTCAAGGCGCCGCGGGTTCGGGACTTTGACGCCCGCCTGCTGACCGACCCCACCGGGGTTCACGCAGCGGACCTGTCCACGCGGAGCCCGGAACTGGAACGCGTGCCGCCGGACTCCTTCGACGGCCTGATCACCGATCAAGGGTTCGTCACGCCCCAGGCGGTCTGGGGTCTCGGCCGGGAGCTGTTCGGCCCGGCGCCCATCACCTGACCTGCCTGCGGTTCCCTCTACAGCCTGGAGTGCCCTCATGGCCAACGCGACGATGCGCGCAGACATCGAACGCCAGCCCGCCGTACTTGCAGAGATCCTGCCCAAGCTGCGCGCAGCCGCGCAGCAAGCGGTTCCGAAAACCCCCGGCGGGCGAATCTGGGCGGGCGGCTGCGGCGACAGCCTGTTCGCCGCGCAAGCCGCAGCCCCCTACTTCGCCGCCACGGGTCTGCCTTACCGCGCCGGCAGCGCGCTGGAACTCGGCTTCCAGCACGACGGGCCGCAAGAGGGCGATCATGCCGTCCTGATGTCGATCTCCGGCGGCACCATGCGCACAGTGGAGTGCGCGCGTCGCCTACAGGCGCGTGGCGTCCGGGTGATCGCGGTGACCTGTGCTCCGGGCTCGGCCCTGAACCAGGCTGCGGCTGCGAGCATGCAGCTCGATTACGAACCGATGCCCCGCACGACACCGCACACCACCGATTATACCGTGACGCTTTTGGCCCTCGCGGCCCTGGCCGAAGCCTTCGCCGGTCACGAGATCCCGGAACTGGAGACACTGCCCGCGCGCACCCGCATCGCCCTGCCGATCTGTTTCGAAGGGAGCCGCGACACGCTTCTGGGGCACTACGACCCGGACTTGCGGGCCCGCTACTTCTTCCTCGGCGGGCTGGATGCCTATGGCACCGCAGCGTACGCCGCCGCCAAGTTCCATGAGGCGGGTGGTCTCCCAGCACTCGCGGCTGAGAGCGAGAACTTCGTCCACGGCATGAACTTCATGCTTGAACAGACGGACCTCGTCGTCCCCATCGTCGATCCCGGACCGGCGGGCTTCCGGGCCGGCGAACTCGCCCGCGAACTCCCGGCCCTGGCGGAAACACGGGCCATTCTTGGCACAACGGAGGACTCTCCGGAGGTATTGGACCGTCCGCTGGTTGACCTGCGTGGCGAGGTCCCCCTGCATTTTCCGATCCTCTCCGCGCTGGCCGTCCAGGCCCTGGCCCTGACCGTGGCCGAGCTTGTCTGTCCCGACCTTGAAGAACCGCGCGCCGGCTTCGCCGATGGCGAGCGCCACGCGGCCGTTCAAAGCCGGCTGATGAAGCAAGGCCGCACGGTATTTCGGTAACGGCCGCCATACGACAACAAGTTCGGAACGCAGTTTAAGCGCTGCCCCAGATACACCGCTCACCGCCTCAACCAAGGCGGATTGGGAGCGACGGGCGCCCTCTAATCCAATGCCAGCGGGGGAGTCGCGCCATCGGTCTCCAGCTCCCACCACGCCCGCCATGTATCGGCGCGGCGTTCGAGCACCAGGTAGTTGCGTTGTGGCGTATAGATCATCGACTGACCGGGCAAAGGGTGCAGGCGGATCGGTTGGTCCGGCAGCGGCGACTCGCCAAGCCGTGCAAGAGCGCTGAGCATCCGGACGTACAGCTTGGGCGGCGGCGGATGCGCGATTCCAGAGGCCACGAGCTGGTGTAACGGACCATTCGGCGTGGCCAGCGTGCCCCGGGTCGCCAGATGGATCTCGCCGGACAGGACGGTGACCCGGCTGCCGTCCGTCTTGTGACGATCCGACAGCGTTTTCAGAAAGCGGCGCCACTCCGCCCGGTGGGCGCGGCTCTGCCACTGGTCGCGCAGATCGTCCTCGTACTTCTGGGCCTTCGGGAGCAGTTGCATGGCGGCCTCAACCCACGACAGACGCGGGCCGAGCGCGGGCACGCTCGACAACAGCAGGATACGACCGTCGCCGCAGCGCGCGAGCGCGTCCTGGAAGGCGGACCAGCCGGATTCGGCCATCACCCGCGTCGGCCGGCGCTGCGCGCGCAGATCGGGCGCGACGACGTCGAGCCCAGGCAGCCGCGCATGCCAGCTCAGGCTGTGGCCACTGGGATCCACGCACGTCGCCGGATGATCGTCCGGACCGGCCCCTAGCTGAAACAACCGGAACTGCTCGCGCGCCGCGTCGAACAGCGCCCAGCCAATGGGCGAGTCCAGCTTGGCCGGCGCAAGCGATCCCCAACCGTCGCAGATATCGTGGTCGTCCCACATCGCAAGCGACGGCACACGCGCCATCAGCCATCCGATCTCCGGCTGGCTGTAGAGCTCCAGGTAGCGGCGGAACAGCTTCGTCGCCAACGTCTCCCGCAGTTCCCACCGATCCCGGTTACAGACCGGCGGCTTGTTGCTGGCTTCGGACCAAGCGCGCACCTCGGGCTCGGACTCGACCACCTCGTCGGCGTAAAGCTGGTCGCCGCCATGGAGTAGCAGGTGGAAGGGCTGCTGCGCATGCTGCGCGGCCAGACGCGCCCACAGGGCGTTGCGCGCGACGCGCGGACGCTCGCGGTCGCCGTCCTCCTGACCGTTGCAGGAGACGAAGGCGATGCGAAGGTCCCCGCGCGGGTCCGCGGCGAGCGGGTAGTCGACACCGTCGAACCGGTAACTGGCCGTCGCGCCCGCCGGGACAGAAAAGTCATAGAGCCAGGCACGGCAGCCCGCACACTGCAGAGCGCACCTGGCCGCAACCGCCCCGTCGGGCCCAGACAGCTCCGGCGCGGGCGCGCCATCCGGTCGGACCGCCAGCACGCTTAGGGACAGGCGCTCGCCATCGTGATCCCGCAAGAACAGGATCGGGCCAGCGCTGGTTTCCACGTCAGTCATGGCGGGCGGGTTGGACACGTAAGGCTGCGCAATCTGTCTGGGAAAGCGATGGATGGTTTGACGGCCCCGGCCTGTCGACCGTCGCCGGAGCGGGAAGCTTCCCTATCGGATGAAATAAATCGCTCAACGCACGTCCGCCATCCCGAACCAAGTCGCTGTCTCCGGCACGAGACGTGATCCCCGATCAGGATCGGGCTGGGACGTGGCCTCCCTGCGCCCGCAATTCAGCATCCACAAGGTCGAGGAGGTTCCCCGAACCGAGGAGGTGACCGCGCACCCCCGCCGCCGCCGCCGCCTCGACGTCGCCCGGTCGGTCGCCAACCAAGAAACTCCGGTCGAGGTCGGTTGGCCAATCCCGCAGCGCCGCGGCGATCGACCCGGCGCCTGGCTTTCTGCAGGAACACGCGCAGGTGTAAGCTGGCACGTTGCCTTGCGGGTGGTGCGGACAATAGTAAATGGCGTCCACGTGCGCGCCGGTCGCGATCAGCTCCCGCTGCATCCAGGCGTGCAGCGCATCGACATGCGCGGTGTCGTAGTAGCCGCGCGCCACGCCGGCCTGGTTGGTCACCACGACGACCCGATAGCCGTGATCGTTCAGCCGCTTGATGGCTGTCTTCGCGCCAGGGAGCCAGTCGAACGCCTCGACCGTGTGCACGTAGCCGTGATCGACGTTCAACGTGCCATCGCGGTCCAGAAAGGCGGTCGGCCGCCGCAGCGCCGCCACCGCGCTCTGGGCGCGCGCGAGATTGTCGGACCCGCCAAGGTCGAGAAAGAAACCGTCATAGACGCGACCGGCCAACGCGCCTTCCTCGGCAAGGCGGGGAAACAGATCCTGCGCCAGCGCGCCCGCCCCTTCCGGCAATCGATCGAGTGCGCGATCTGATAGCAGATAGACCCCACCGTCACTCGCTCCGGGTCCGCCACCAAGCTGCGCCGCCCAGGCCGCCAGCCGGTCGCCTGTCAGTTCCATCCGGTCGTCGCGGCCAGTGGCGGCGCCCCGGCGCAACGCGACCGTCGCGAGCGCGCCGGCCGAGCGGTGCAAACTCGCCAGATCATGCAGGTTCACATCGAACAGGCTGTCGCCGTTGAGCACGAAGAAGCGTTCTGCCAGCGCGCCCTGCCGGCAGGCGAAGGCGAGCGCGTCGCCAGCCCCGAGCGCCTGCGGCGTGCACAGGCAACGCACCTGGGCACCGTTGATCCGGGTACCGTCATAGCGCGCCCAAACCGCCTGAGCGTGGGCGCCGCACAGCAACAGCAGGTCGGCAATCCCGTGACGGGCGATTTCGCCCAGCAGATGGTCGAGGAAGGGCCCCCCACCGATATCGGACAACGACGGCGGCGGGGTATCGTCAAGACGGTGCCCGTCGCCAACCCACACGACGGCCTGCCCGGGCGCGGGCGACGGCGCGGCGGGCTGGACCGGGCTGCGATGCGGACAGGACGACGCGGCGGGAGGCATGGGCGAAAGTGGCGGGCACCGTTTCCAGGGTCGGACGCACGCGACACGCTTGCTGCGCCCGCGCTAGGTGTAGCACAAGCAGACGACCACGCCAGCGCACGTGCGCTGGTGCCCGGGCGTAACCGATGGGGATCGGGATGGAAACGGGCGACAAGATTTATGTGGCCGGCGATCGGGGCCTGGTGGGATCGGCAATCACTCGGCGTCTGGCGGCGGCGGGCTACACCAATCTGATCGGGCGCAGCCGCCACGCGCTCGACTTGACGGATCAGCAAGCCGTGCGCGCCTTTTTCGAGGCTGAACGCCCCGACCACGTATTCATGTGCGCGGCCAAGGTCGGCGGTATCCGGGCCAACAACAGCTATCCGGCCGACTTCATCCATTTGAACCAGCAGATCCAAACCAACGTCATCGATGCGGCTTGGCGCAGCGGTGTCCGCAAATTCCTGTTCATGGGCTCAAGTTGCATCTACCCGCGCGACTGCCCGCAGCCGATCAAAGAAGAGTATCTGCTGACCGGACCACTCGAGGTCACGAACGAGGGATACGCCATCGCCAAGATCGCCGGCCTGAAGACCTGTATGGCGCTTCGCCAGCAGTATGGCTTCGACGCCATCAGCGTGCTGCCCGCGAACCTGTATGGACCCGGCGACAACTTCGACCTCGATCATGCCCACGTCATCCCAGCCCTGATCCGCCGCTTTCATACGGCGAAGGAAAACGGCGACCGGCACGTCACGGTGTGGGGAAGCGGCACGGCGCGGCGGGAGTTCCTGTTCGTCGACGACCTGGCCGACGCCTCGATCTTCGTCATGAACCACTACACGGGCGCGCAGCACCTCAATGTCGGCTCTGGAAAAGATCTACCGATTGCCGACCTCGCCCGTTTGATTGCGGAGATTGTCGGGTTCGAGGGTGAGATCGTGCAAGACCCCAGTATGCCCGACGGCACGCCACGCAAACGGCTGGATTCCAGCCGGCTCCGGGACCTAGGCTGGACACCATCGGTTGACCTGCGCACCGGACTGACACGAACCTACGCTTGGTTCCTCGACAACCGCACCCGGCTGCGCGAAGGCCGCGGGCACGCGCTATCGCATGGGTAGACCGACCTGTCGCAATGGCAATGCACCGATGGCTCCCCTCCCGACAACGAGGCCATGCTAACGGACGGGGGAGGTAAGGATGAGGTGCAGATTGTCAGATTTACAGCCGGCGAATTTTACGGGTGGTTTTGAGCGAGGCTTTACCCTTGCCGCCGCGATAACTCTCCAGCCGACCATCGCAAGGCCCTACCCCGGAGTTCCGCCGACTGTACCAGGAAACCGGCTGTAGGTGCGCCGCCGCGGCGGCCGCAGGCGCGCACTCGGCACCAGAGCGCCGCTGGCGTTACCGGAGGGTGTGGATAGGCATCGAAGTGTGACACCCAAGAATAACGTGAACTCCGACGGTTAGCGCGCCGATCGGCGTGCTTGACCCCAGCCGATCCACATCCGGGTGCAGTAGCCGTTTCGCGCCTGATGCTGGGCGCCGGTGTCATCGACGCTGACCCAGGATGCCGTGCCCAGCCCGGCGTGCAGCACGTCTTGCGCTTCGCCGAGCAGATCGGCGGCGCTGTTGTCCTGGAGCAGGCGTCGTATCTGCCGGCGATCGATGTCGATGCCCAGATCGCGCAGCTGCGTGGTGATCCGCGGGATCGTCATCTGCCCGCGATGGTACAGGGTCACGATCAGCCGGCGGAGATCGCCGTCGTAGTGGCCCTGGACGTGCCCCGGCAGGTCCGCCGTTAGCGCCTGCCCGCCGGGGATCAGCCAGCGCTCAGTGTCCGATGCGGGCGTGTGACGGTTTTGCCCGCCGAGCCGTGCTGGTAGGATCGACAGGTTCGAGCGGAACCGAGCGCGTCAGCGTCGACCCTCTGCGTTACCGGGCGCCCAATTCCAGAGCATCAGATCCGGCAGATCGCGGGTCTTGAGGCATCGGGCGAGCTGGCCTGGAGGCTAACACTTAAGCCGCGTTGTGATCGCGGACAGTCAGGGTCCGCTCCCGGATCTCGCGGCTGAATTCGGTCAGCATCCCGTGACTGCCACCGGGCATCGCGGCGACCTCGTTAATGGCCGCATCGACTTCCGTCGGAATCAGCTCACATATCTCGTCGACCCGCCGGCGCAGTTGTGTCGCGTTGATCCCGCTTTCCGCCGCCAGGCGCGCCCAGTGCCGGCCGTGGATGTGCCGTCCACGGTTCTGACCGCCGACATCCTGCGCGTGGTTTTCGGTTATCCCCGGCCACGCCAGTCCGCTCATGAGATCGTACAACGGTGCCAGCGCCGGTGGTCCACCGTCCAGCGGATACAGGACACTGTAGTTTTTGGCATGGCTGTCGACGTTGCCGATCGCGATGTTGAAGATGACCGCATCCAGAAACCGGGGTACTTGCCCCGGGGCCAGCCGGTCCCGGACCAGTCCGATCATCGTTCTCAGGTCCGGGCCGCGCCGTCCGGTCTGGCTATGCTCGTACTTGGCTCCGGGCGGGCGGCCCAGCGCTTGGCAGAAATCTTCCTGATGCCGGCGCAAAATGGTCCCGTCACCGCGCCGGTTACGGTCGTAACGGGTTACGAGGAGGTAAGTCCGCGCGCCCCGTCGTGACCGCGCAGGTGGTCAATCCCACGCGCCGCGCCAGCACCAGATACAGGGCCTCGTTAACGACACTTCCGTGCAGCCGGTTGTTGTCCGGCTTGAGGATGTGCGTCGACGGCGCACCGTGGACCGGAACGGCGATGCGGCCGTTGTCGTCGGCGTGGACTGGCAGCTTGTACTGCGCGCCGGCGAGCGACATCGAGACCCCCGCCTCGTCCACCAGGAACGGTTTGCTCGGCAGGTCGGCGAGGACCCGTTCCAGATCAGCCTCGGTCTCAACGGGGCGATACCCGGCCTGAGCGCGGTCGCGTGGCTCCCCGATGGACAGCGCCCCGGCAGTGTCACCGCCGATACGCTCTAGAAGCGCGATCACGTCCTCCTGGGCGATCCCGAGCGCGCTGCCCGTCGCCCGCAACGGGTCGCCCTCCGGCAGGAGGTTCATCAACCACGGCATCAACACGTCGCCCGAGTGCTTATCCGAGCTCAGTGGCATGCTCAGCGAAACCGGGAAAGCCTGGCGGGTACGTTGCCAGCGACGGTCGTAAGTGAACCATATATGGCCGGCATCGATCTCGATGCCGCCGACGCGGAAAGTCTCGTAATAGATGTCGAGTGTCATGAGGGATCGAACAGACTGCCGTAACCGTCTTCCTTATCGATGTCGGACGCCTCCACGTCGGCAAGATCGCCAAGACGCACGCCGACGGCCGCGGCCGTCTTCAGCGCCTTACCGAGCTGACATGACGGCTTGCCGCGCTCCAGTTCGACAATGAACCGCTCGCCAGCGTTGATGGTCAGAGCAAGATCGAGTTGCGTCATCCCCAGCGCCCGGCGTCGGCGGCGGATCAACTGGCCGAAGTCCTCGGCGCTCGCCAGTCTTCCCGTTCGGGCAGTTTTCGTCATCACGACCCCGGTTTTTGCTCAATTCTTACCGAACGGTAAGTTCGCACGTATCACCTCGGCAAACAAGCCGAGTTCTTACCGCTCGGGAAGCGCGCAAAATGAGCCGGTCCGCAGGTTCGATCACCGTCTGCGGACAGCGGTTCTTCGGGTTGATAGCTGTGCGCGACGGCAACAGACACTCGTCCACCTCCGGGCTCAGCCACAATACAAAAGAGCCGCTGCAGTTGAGCCGCAGCGGCTCTTTTAGGGATCCATGCGCCGAAAGGCCAGGCCTTCAGGCCCCACCAGAGGCGGCTTGGGACACGCTCGCGTGCCCATTGGTGACAAACCTCTCGAACATGAACAACAGCTGTCATGAGCGCCAAGGTTTGTCATCAAAGGTGACCGTAAGTTGCGGATCATGCCGGATCTCTGTTCATCTGTGTTCGCCGGATCCGGCATATATGTGCGCGGGAGCTTGCACCAAGCGTCTACCCTCGACATGGTTCAAGCAGCCTGGCTGGTCTGCTGACGGAAGATTGGACCGGTAGGGATGCGAGTTTTCCGGTTAGGCTATGTGGAATGGTGGTGAGAAGCCTGACCGATGAAGAAGAGCCGGTTTACGGATCAGCAGATCGCGTTTGCCTTGCAGCAGGCGGTCGAGCAGCGCGGTGGCGACGACCGGGTCGCCGAACACCTCACCCCACTCGGCGAACCCACGGTTGGAGGTGAGGATCATGGCGCCGCGTTCGTAGCGAGCGTTGACCAGCTGAAAGAACAGGTTGCCGCCACCGGGGATGACCGGCAGATAGCCGATCTCGTCGACGATCAGCAGCGCGAGCCGGCAGAGGAACCGCAGGCGCTCGCGCAGCGTGCCCTCGCGTTAGGCCTTGGCGAGCGAGGCGACGAGATCGGCGAGTGCGGTGAAGTACACGCTCCGGCCAGCCTTGACCGCCTCCACGCCCAGCGCCAGCGCCAGGTGGTCTTGCCCGTACCGGGCGGACCCTGCAGGTGGACGGCCTCGCGGCGGTCGATGAAGTCCAGCTGGGCGAGCGCGAGGACCCGCTGGCGGTCCAGCGACGGCTAGAAGGTGAAGTCGAAGCTGTCCAGGGTTTTGACTGGGGTCAGGTTGGCCATCTGCAGGGCGACCTTGATCCGCCGTCCCTCGCGCAGGGTGCGCTCCTCGGCGAGCAGCACCTCGATCGCCTCCAGGGCGGACAGCTCGCCGCGTTCGAGCTGGCGGACGAGGCCGTCCAGGGCCTCCAAGGCGCGCGGCATCTTGAGGCCGACCAGATGGCCCCGGATGCGCTCCAGGGTGGCCGCGCTCATGAGCGCACCTCCATGAGCGCGAGGGCGCGTCCGATCGCGTCGTAGATCGCCAGAGCCCGCGTGGGCACGGTCTCCCCGGCCCGCTGGAGGGGCTTAGCCGGCTCGCGAGCGAACCGGCTGTTGCCCGGCGCCGGCCCGGTCCGGTGGCCCTCGATCACCCGACGGCCGCCGCGCCCGGGCAGGACGGGATGGCTGGCGATCAGCCGGCCGTCCTCCAGGATGCGGATCTCCTCGGTCAGGCTGTGCACCTCGACGGTCCGCCGGCGGGTGCCGTCGGGCACGCTGTACTTGTTGCCGCCCACCGAGACCAGGCCGTCCTTGGTGACGCGCCGATCCAGCTTGAGGACGGCGGCGTGTGGGCCCGCGGGCAGCGTACCCAGGCTCGGTGCCTCCTCGGCGAAGTGCGCGTCAACGATCCGCTCGGTGGTGGCGTGCCGGCGGGCGTTGGCCACGTCCGCCAACCAGGCGCGGTACTGCGCGTTCAGGTCCGCGTGATTGCGGAAGGTGCGTGCGAGGAAGAAGTCCTGCCGGACGTAGCGGTAGGGGCGCTCGACCTTGCCTTTGGTCTTGGCGCGGTAGGGCCGGCACGCCTTGGGGAGAAAGCCGTAGTGTTCGGCAAAGGCGAGCAGGGTGGCGTTGTAGACGATCCCCGTCTCCTCGCTTTTGTCGCTCTGCACGGCGGTTTTCATCTGGTCGTACAGGATCTCGCCCGGCACGCCGCCGAGCTCGGTGAAGGCGGCGACGTGGCAGCGCAGCAGGGTCTGCAGGTCCTGGTGCAGGACGAACTGGCCGCACAGCTTGCGGCTATGACCCAGCACCATGGAGAACAGCCAGACGATGCGCTCCTGCGAGGGCTCGTCGGTGAACACCGTCTTGAAGAACGCGAAGTCGACCTGGGCCTGCTGGCCGGGCGGGGTTTCGAAGCGGCGCTCGAAGGCCGCCGGGTCATCGGGCCGGATCTCGCGCAGGAACTCGGTCACCTGGGCGTAGCAGCCGGCGTAGCCCTGGTCGCGGATCTCGCGGACCAGCGCCGGGCGCTCAGGCCGGGATAGGCCGTCACCCGCTCCCGGAGATAAGCCTTGTACGGGTCGACCACGGTCGGCCGCGGTGCCCGAGGGCCGTAGACGGGTACGACCAGGCCGCGGGCGATGTGCTTGCGCACCGTCTTGCGGTCCTGGCCGGTCTCCCGGGCGATGGCCGCGACCGTCAGGCCCTGGCGGTGAAGATCCAGGATCATCAGAAGTCCCCTCAACGGGATCACCAACGGCCTCCGCTGCATACTGTGCGACGGCGGCATCATCGGTGATCAGGTTTGGCCTAAGTGGGGACTTTTCAAACAGCACATCTGGGGAGAATTGCAGCAGCAGCGACAGCTGCTGCGGCAACGCCCGGGTAGCGCCAAGGGCGTGATCTTCGCGACGCTGGAGGACGAGACCGGCGTCACCAATGTCGTCCTGTGGCCGAAGGTCTTTGAGGGCTATCGCCGACCGTTCCTGCAGGGCCGCCTGCTCGGGGTAAGCGGCCGGGTCCAGCGCGAAGGGCTGGTGCTGCATCTGGTCGCCGAGCGCATCGACAATCTCGATGACCGGCTCGAGCGCTTGAACGACGGCACTGGCGGGCTCAAGCCAGAGTGCCGATCGTTTCATTAGAGCGGGACCCCATCAGTCTGGATCCTTTCCGGTGGCGACGAAGGAGGTGGCACATTCTTCAGGCGTGAAGGTGTCGACGACTCCGGCCAATGGTAGACCAGACAGCTTCGACAGTCCGTTCGGCGGCTTTGCGCACGAGGGCCTTGAGCGTGGCGGACACGTTTTCGGTCGGATTGAGCCCTGGCCTTTAGGGCGGCTGGAAGCGGAGGCTGACGCCAGATTGGCGATCTGCACGGCCGTGGGCGGCGCGTCGCCTCGACGGTCGGGTCGGGCGATCAGTCGCCTCGGGCGCCCAAGCTCATCGACCTCGACACGCGGCGCGTATCCGTCAGTAATAGCGGCTCAGGCCGGATCCGTATGCCAGAAATAGCTGCCGGTCATCCTCCTTCCCCAAGACAGGAGCCGGACCCGACACGAGCAGCCTTAGGCAGATTTGTAGAATCTGAGATCGACCCCGAGTTCACGGAGCATGCCGGGAATTGTGTGATGCTCCCGGCGGCGAACGACGCGGCTCATGCCCCACGCTAGCGTTTTGGCAGCCCACGCGAGTTGGTCGCCCCCGCCGTTGGCGACGAGCAGGTTGAGCGTGGCCTTGGGAAGAGGCGGCAAACCGGCGCCGTCGTGCCAACATCCAAGGGATGAAGACAGGTCGGCGGACATGATCGTGACCCCGCCGTTCTTCAGCTCGCAGAACACCTCGTCGATGCTGTCGTGCATGATGTGTCGCTCGATGGAGAGCTGCGCGCGCTCGATCGCATTTGTCGCGACACCGGTGTAAAGACAGCCGTGCGGCAACGATACGATCCGAATATCCCGTCGTCGTTCGGGCGCTGGTTCGCAACCGGCCCAGCGCAGGCCCAGGCGCCAGGTTCGTGTCGATGCCTCGAGGGGACGCGATGTCGCGGCGATTCCGACATCGATATCGCCCGCATTGAACGCCCGGATAACCGCTTGCGATGTCATCGATTTAATCTCGATGCTGTCAGCTGTAAGCGGGGCCAGACACGTTTTACAGGCGACCCAGAGGTCTTCAGGTATGCCCACCCGGATGCGTTCGTCCGGCATCTGTGCGATCCTGTCGACGCTGCATTCGAACGCGTGAAAAAACGCGGTTGCCTCATGGACGAGACGCTCGCCGCGTGCGGTAAAATGCACACCGCCACGGCGATGGTGAAGAACCGCGAACCCGACGGCATCCTCGACCGCATCAACCTGCTGGCTGATCGCGGGTTGCGTTCGCCCAACTTCAGTTGCCGTATCAGACATGCTGCGGGTGCGGTGGAGGGCTTCGAGCGTCAGCAGATGCCGGAAGGACAGCTTTCCCAGATAGGACACCATACCCGCCTCAATCATTGGGCTTATTCGCGAACGATACCATTACTTTCAGGCTAATTGAAGCCATCAACACAACCACACCGATTATCTTTGACGTGGTCATAAGCTCGCCGAAAAACAGAGCGCCGAGGCCCATGCCCATGATCGGCGTCATCAGGAAAAACGAGGCGGCTTGGTTCGCCGTCATGAGGGATAGCAGCTTGAACCAGAGGGCCATGCCGACGATCGATCCGAGCAACACCAGGTAGCCGAGCTCGGGCAACGCACGGGCCAGCGCGTCCCAGCCCGGTGTCGTCTCCAGGATCAAAGACACAACGAGCAGAACCACGCCAGACGTCAGGAACTGCGGACCGCAGATATCGATGTAGTTGCGCGCCGTCACGATGCGCTTGACCAGCGTGTTCCCGAGCGCCAGCGCCGCGACCGCTACCAGTAGCAGCATCGCGGCCGCCGTATAGGCGCCCTCGTTCACCATGCGCATGCTTTGCGTGTCGAAGACGGCGATGGCGACCCCGGTAACCCCCAGAACGACGGCGAATGTTTCGATGAGAGACGCGCGTTCACGCAGGACGAGAAAGGCCGCTGGAATCGTGAGCAGCGGCAACGCGGAGACGACGATGTTGACCACCGATGTTGGGATCGCCGTCAGCGCCCAGTATGCAGCGCCCAGGTAGACGGCCTGGGCCAGGAGACCGGCGAGAATGATCGTGCGACGCGTCGCGGGCGACGCAGCGCGCCAGGTCGCCAGCGTCGTGCGCGCGCGAAAGGCGACGAGCAGGGCCCCTGAAGCGATCAGCCGGATCGCCGCAAGGAGGACGGGCGGTATGTCAGGCAGGGCCAGCCGGGTCACCACGAAGGAGAGCGACCAGATCAGGGCGAACAACGTACCGCCAAGTGCCGCCCATAGCGCGATTTGCGACGGGAAGCCGTCAGCACGGATGGAAGAACGCATCATGACCTCATTGGAAATTTCAAGACACCGTAGGCCGGTCCCCGCACCGCAGACGTAACGATCAGATACGGCGACGCGACCTCATAGCGGCGTGAACCCTGCGGGCGTCACGCTCGAACGTGAAATTGATTATTCTTATTTGGACCTATTGCGTTGTGCTTCGGCCTACCAAATGTTGACGTTCATGGTTCGTCCCGGTCAAGCTGATCGGTGATGAGCATCCCTCGGACCATCCACCGCACTGACCGTTTGCCGGTCTTTCCTAACGCTGGGAAAGAACAAGCGGTGCGTGAACTGCTGTTTGCCTGGCGCGACACGGCCGAGACGGTTGCTGCCGACCAATGGCGGCGGTTTTTCGAAACAGGTCGGTTCGAGAAGAACCTATCGGCCAACCAAGAAGCCGCTGTTGCGCCGATCCGCGAGGCAAAACGCCGGATCGGCGCGGCGCGTGTGCAAATGGTGCGCTACCAGGTCGTTGGAACGCTGCAGAGCTTCATGGCCAACCGGCAGAACGACTTCCGGCGGATCGTTGAAGCGTCCAGCCTGGACGACACGACGAAGCACCAGCTCCACACCATCAACAAGCGCCAAGCCTGGTTCCGGCGCGACGCCGTCGCCATGAAAGACGGGACGGTCGTTCCGGCCGAGACGCAGAAGCTCGCCCGGCGGATCATGCGGCACGTGCTGAGCCAGCACCGACGGCCGTTGTTCGCCCGTTGCAATATGGTCATGGATCAGCGTCAGGCGGTTCTGGGCCGAGCGACGCAGGCCGGCGCGTTCGACTACTGGTTCAGGCTCGGGACGCTGGACCGGCGCAAGATCGACGTGCCGCTGCGCTCCTACCCGTACCATGACGCGCGACAGGGTGACCGTTGCAAAACCGTCCAGATCAACGCCGATCGGGACGGTGCGTTGAGCGTTGGTGTGGTCACCGATGTCACTGAGTCGTTCCGGCAGAGCCGCACCACGTACCAGCCGCTCCGTGATGCGATCGCCGTGGACTTTGGTCTCTCCACCCTCGTCGCTACGGACGAGGGCGACCTGATGGGCCGGAACTTCATCGACCATCTGGCCAAGCTCGACCGGCGCATCGACAAGATCGCCCGCGTCCGCCAGCGGGCGGGTTTTAGAGTCAGGTCGGAGCGGTACGACAAGGCGGTCCAGCAACTACGGGGCTACATCAAAACCGAGATTAACCGGGTGCTAAAGCGGCTCGCTCGGTTGAAGCGCCCCGAAACGCTAATCGTCGAGCGCCTGGACTTTTCCCACCCGGACCTGTCGAAGCGGATGAATCGTATCATCCGTCGCTGCGGCCGCGCCGTCTTCCGCCAGAAGCTCCAAGATCTGGAAGAGCGCTTCGGCGTCGAGACGGTCGAGGTCAACGCGGCGTACAGCTCACAGCAGTGCAGCAGCTGCGGCTTTACATCCAGAGACAACCGTCCGGGCCGCGCGACGTTCCGCTGCGGCCGGTGTGGGCACACGAGTCACGCCGACGTGGACGCGGCGCGGTCCTTACGGGTCAGACGTTCTGATTCCGGTCTGAGGGATCCGCGTCGGTCACGCCGGCAGGTCCTGGCCGAGCTTCAGCGGCGTGGCTTGTACGCCGCGAGCTCTGGCCAGCGACGGGCGGGCCAAGTCCGTCGATCCGCTCAGCAGGGCTGGAGCGGCAAACCGCCGACAGCCGGGTTCCATCCGCCCGGTCCGGCGGAGAGCGCGTTGCGGGACGCTACGGCTACATCTGGACGGGCGTAGCAGAACGCAATAGTGCCCTTCTTATTCATGAAACGCTGTGGCCGGCTCGCTACACGGCAGCGACGCTTCCCGCCGCTGCGGACTGGGCTGTATCCGTATAGATCTTCGAGAGGTATTTGACACCGAGGTCGGGCAGGATGGTCGCGATCGATGCCCCCGGATATTGCTCGGCCAGCTTCATCGCGCCCCACACGTTGGCCCCGGAGCTGCCGCCGCAGAGCAGTCCCTCGCGTGCCGCCAACAGACGGGCTGTCGCGAAGGCGTCGTCATCGGTAACCCGGATCACATCGTCGATGACGGAGAAATCCATACAGTCAGCGAGATGATCCTCGCCAACCCCCTCAACTGCATAGGGTGTGATGTCGTTTTCATCCACGGCCCCGCTGTGGAAGTAGGTATAATAGACGGATCCGACCGGGTCGACGAGCACCACCTTGATGTTCGGGTCGCATTTCTTGAGGTAGCGCCCGACGCCGGAGATGGTTCCGCCGGTGCTGCCAGCCGTCACGAAGATGTCGATATCTTCCCCGCAATCGCGCCAAAGTTCCGGCCCGGTTGTTAGATAGTGCGCCTCCGAATTGAGGGGGTTGTCGTACTGGTTCACCATGAATGCGCCAGGCTCACGTGCGAAAATGTCCCGAGCGCGCTGCACGTAGTGATCCGGCGTTCCAGGGCGCGCCGCGGTTGGGCAAACCACGATTTCGGCCCCGAGTGCGCGAAGCACGGCCTGCTTCTCCGAACTCACCTTGTCGGGCATTGTCAGGATTGCCCTGTAGCCTTTCTGCGCAGCGATCATCGCGATCGCGGCTCCGGTGTTTCCCGAGGTGTTCTCCACAATCGTCCCGCCTGGACGCAGATGACCGCGGCGTTCCGCATCGGCCACGATGTAGTGCACGATGCGATCCTTAATGCTTCCGCCCGGGTTGGCGAACTCGAGCTTGGCCCATAGTGACGCGTCGACTGGCCCCGGCAGGTTATCCAACTTGACGCACGGTGTATTTCCGATTGCCGCCAGCACCGATCCCTTCATCGCACACCTCCCTTTATCGGATTATGAAGCGATGATGCTAGCCGGCGCGCTCTCTGTTCTAATAATAAATTCTTCTTATTTGGCAATGTGTGTGCGTTTCCCTCAATGTCGTCGAACGAAAAACGTGCGGTCTGGGCCAAGTTCTGCGCAAATCCGCACGAGCGCTGAAAGAAGATTGGTTTTTATTTTCGGGAGGGGATGCCATGACGGATTTGTATGTGACGATCCGGCCGCTCTTAGAACTGCACGGCCTGGCCTCGAGGACGAAAGAAGACCGTATTCATCTAACGGCGAAAATGTCCGGTATCGAAAAGGATGCGGCGAACGACTGGCTACACGTCGCGCTCAATGAGCTGCGGCGGTTCAAACAGCGTAACGGGGACCACATCGGCCGCGCGGCCTTCATCGGCAGCGCCAATGGGGTCGATGCGATCGCCGCGCTTCGGCTGTTTCAGATCGAGTCCATGGTGATCACTGACATCTTGCCGGACATCCTGGCACCCATCGAACAGAACATCCGTCACAACACGACAGCTCAGGAGATGCCGGAGGCGATCGACTTCGTGGCCGGCCGGGATTGCGAGCCGGTCCCAGACGGATGCGATCTGATCTATGCAAACCTTCCGCTGATCATGACGTCGCCGGACGATCTCGGAACCGATCTCGCGACGACGACGCTTACCGACGCGAGCGCCTACGAGCGCCTCGCCGAGGGCGAAGACGATCCGTTGGTAAAATGGTCGCTGTTGTCGCAACTCGGCTTTCTATTCTCCGCGAAACGTAAGCTCAAGCCAACCGGCTCGGTGATCACGTTGATCGGCGGCCGCATCCCAGACGACGCGATCGCGGCGTGCTTTCGACGCGCCGGCATGACCTTTGAACGCGGGACCGTTGCCATGATGCGTCAAAGCGACGAGGAATACGTCGAACACTACGCCCGTTACGAGGCGACGTTCACCCACGACGCATTCCTGTTCTACGACGAGGCTAAGGCGGCCCGGATCCTCCAAGACCATTCCTACGCCTATCCGGCGATCGTCGACATGTCCGCGGAGTGGGTACGCGACACCCTCGCACCGGCTGCGCTCACGGCAGCAGAAGCCTGGGACCACGTCCGGGCCGGGAAGCATGTCGCGCACCTGTCTTACGGTTTCCGGGCCACGCCGGGGACCTGATCGCACCCGCGGTTCCGCCGTTGCGTGAAGAGGTCAGGAAACCAGGAGGCGTCTATGTCCCTGTCTTATTTGCGATCGGGCATCATCAAACCGACCCTGGCGCCGACGCCGATCGACCACTGCCCTGTGTTATCCGACGAGCTGGGCGCGGAAATCTGGGTCAAACGGGAGGACCGTCAGGACGATATCGGCTCCGGTGTCAAACGTCGCGCGATCGAGGCCACGCTGAGATACCTCGCCGCGACGGGAAAGAACGCTCTGGTCGCCGATGGTGTTGCCCAGTCGAACTGTTTGCGCGCCCTCGCACACTACGCCTCCCGGGCCCGAATCCCGGTTTACCTGGTCGTGCGGGGGCATGTCCCGGATCCCCCGCACGGCAATTACCTGGGCTTACTGCGGTCGGGGGCGCGGATCGTTCACATTGCGGACCCGGCGGGCCTGGATGACACAATCCAGGCAATCGTGCGTGATCTCACGCACCATGGGTACGATCCGCTCGTCGTTCCGGCGGGTGCCGCCGCATCATTCTCCGTCGGCGGGCCGATGGGCCTCGGATGCGAGATATCGGATCAGGAACAGAGCCTCGGCGTCACGTTTGACTACGTCGTTCTGCCCGTGGGAACCGCCGGCACCGCGACCGGCCTGCACTTTAGCAAGAAAAGGCACGGTGCGCGCTGGTCGGTCATCGGGGTGCGTATCGATGAGTACACAGCCCGCGTCTATCACCGGCTAACCCAGACATTTGCGTCAGCCCTGGGTGTGACCGACACGGACGCAAGCGGGCCGCAAGGACTCCCTTTTCATCTCCACCAGGCCGCTCTGGCCGGCGGCTATGGCCAGTTCAGCTGGGAAGACGTTCAGGAAAGCGAACGATTGCTAAGCCTTACGAACCTGTACTTTGGACCCACCTACATGCTGAAAGCGCTGACCGGACTGCGCCAGATGCTCTCGCAAGGAAGCCTGCGGCGGGACGCCCGGATTCTGCTTGTCCACACTGGCGGTACGGATGAACGTGCGGTCCTAAGACCGGACACGACGGCGGACTACGTCGCCGCGCACAACTAAGGTGGCCGAAGGTCTTGCCCTCGTTTCGGGGTTGGGTCTCTTCGCTGTGGCCGCCCTGACGCCGGGGCCCAGCAACATCCTGATTGTCGAGACCACGATCCATCGGGGCCAAACCGCTGCGCTATTCCTCGCTTTCGGGGTCTCGGTCGGCACCTGCATCTGGGCGACCGCGACAGCCGCCGGCACTGCAGCCCTGCTCGCGGCAAGTTCGGTCTATCCCGTGCTTGTCGTTGTCGGTGCCACCTATCTGGCGAAGCTCGCCTACGATAGTTTCGCGCGGGCGATCGCGAGTCAGCCCGTCACTTGGCGCGTGCCCGAGATCTCCGGGCAGTTGGACCGGGGCGGAGATCGCCGGCGCCCCGTACGCACGCGCATGCTACTCAAAGGTGTAATGACCTCCCTCTCGAATCCCAAGTCGGCCCTTTTCTGGATCTCTGTGATGTCCGTTGCCGCGAAACCGGATGCGGCGCCCTGGGCCCTTACGGTTTTTGTTGGCGTCTGCACGGTTTCGGCGCTTGCGATCTACGGCGGGTTCGCCGTGGTTTTCCGGACCGAGACGGTACACACGTTTCTCGATCGCCATCGTCGGGTCGTCTTCGGAGTTGTGGGCGGACTTTATCTGGTCTTCGCCGGCAAGGTGCTCACAAGCGGTCTTTTCTGATCGGACTTATTACCCAAACAAAGGTTCGACCGAGGAACCGAGACAACCGCCACACAACATGTTGTGCATTGGGGTGCGGCGGTTTTACGTTTTGGTTCGTTGAAACCTTCAAGCGTGTTGCGTCTCGTGGTCGATGATGGTCGCTGGGGACGTGGCTTGCCGACAACGGTTCACGCGCGAGAAGCGCGAGTTTATCTGTCAGCAGGTCCTGTTAATGGGCCGGAGCCGAAAAAGCGCTCCCATATCGCAGGTGAGCCGACCTACGGTCTGGGGACGAGTCACGTGCCGCGAAATTCACAATACGAAGAGGCTTTGCGTCGGTACGATGAGTTGCGCAGAGTCTCGTACGAGCTGACGCTGGAAGTTTACAGCGCGACCTACCCAGGGTTGGTTTTAACCCCAATCACCAGCGCGGCAGCAGGGTCCGTCGATAGGCTTCCTGCTGGAGAGCGCCACCCTGAAAGCCGAGAGTGGTCATGGTCCCATTTGCGCTTCGGCCGCCCGGGTGTCAGGACAAACCCGGCGCGGTTTGAGATCGCGCTTTGGAACCGCGCGGAGATGACATCACTCCACGCTCTCGCAGTGGGGAGGGTCAGCCACAACCGGCATGAGGTGCGCCTTGATCATATCGAGAGCTTTCCGCCGGACGCTCGGCACCCGTTTCGCGGGGACGTGATCCCTATTGTGGTCAGAAACCTCGTGGACTGGGGTTATCTGCTGGGCGCCAGTTACGCGGTCGCGTTGGATGCCATCGAACCGACTGTCCCGTGCTACGAGGAACAAGGCTTCTCTGTTGTAGGCCATTCCTCGAACCTATATACTCTCAGGCGACCTCTGGAAGGAGATGAGCCGTGAACACCGCAACCGCAGAAAAGCGCCAGACCGAGCTATCCAGCTCCGCGCGGCGTGGAATCGGACTTCCGCAATCCCAGGAAGAGCTGGCGTTGCGCATCAAGCGCGCCCGGGCGGATCGGCTCGTCAACGGGCCTAAGAACATCGGCCAGAACGCTGGGAAATACACGAAAGAGATCGCAGGCTGCGGGAAATAAGCGTGGCCAAATGATTTTTGAAAGGCCGGGATGCAACCCGGCCTTTCTGATTCTATAGACGTTGTTAATGGGTAATCACGCGTCGCCCGCCGCCGATTCTTACGACTTGTCGCAACGCGGCTTCACCCATCCCCAGTAGAGGGCGCGCTTCCCGCCGGGCCTTCTCGGCCCGCAGGCGTTGATAGCGCAGCCGCCGCGGCAGCGGCTCCGGATCCCCGGCCCGACGGTCCGTAGACGACGAACAGTGCCAGGACGTCGTCCGATTTGATTAAGCGCGCCACCAGGATGCCCAGGCATTCCCGGCTGAACTCGTCGACCACCGTGAGCATTCGGAACGGTCGTCCGTCGTGCGTGCGATCCTGCACGAAGTCGTAGGCCCAGACATGATGCTGCCACCCGGGTCGCAGGCGGATGCAGGACCCGTCGTTGAGCCACAGGCGCCATCAGCAGCAGCGTCCAGCCCATGAACTCTACGCGTAGAGTCCGTGCAGGTACCAACGCCCTTTGGCGTGAACGATCCAGTAGCGCCGGCCCGCTTCGGTCTCGATGCGGAAATAGTCGCGCGTGGCCCGCTGGCGGTTGGTGCGCCACCATTCGGATGTCAGCCGCTCGGGGGCCTCGGACCGGACGACGGCAAGCCGTTGGCGGTTGAGCCAGAGTTCTGTCGGCGGGTCACCGGGGCGCGGCGTAGCCGCCTCGATCGGCCGCAGCCGGGTCAGCAGACGCAACGGACGGTGGGCCGTTGTCGGCCAAGCCAGAGACGTCGTTTCGAACGGCCCGAGACGGCGGACGCTGCGCTCCGGCAGATGGCTCGCCCACGGGGCCGGGCGGCTGATCGCATCGGATCCAAGACGGGTCCCGAGGCGGTCGAGAAGGTTGGCGAGATCGTCAGTCGGTGCTTCATAGCCCGGCAGTGCCGCTTGCTGCGCCGGTAGGGCCTCCACGGCGGTAGCGGCCAGAACCAACGTTTCGATGCCGACGCCGGGGTCGAGCTCGTCCGCCCGGGCGGTAAGCAGCGGGGCCAGGTGATCCCGGTCCCGGCTGGCTCTGTGGGTGCCGATCTCCAGCCGTGTCCAGGTGCCGTCCATGCGATACCCAGCCAATTCGATCCGACGCACCCCGCGCTGTTCCGCTTCCAGGCGCTGGACCAGCTTGGCCAGCAGACTTGCGCTGGCCCGTGCGAGATCGTCGGGGATGGTAAGCGGCTCGGCGAAGTTTCGTCGGACCCTCAGCGCCGGGACGGGAAGGCACGGATTGATCGGTTCAGCGATCCGGCCCAGGGCCTGGTCCAGACGCCGGGCGACCCCGCGGCCAACGCGAGGGCTGAGGGCGGCGGGCGCGATCGCCAGCAGATCGCCAACGCACCGCAAACCCAGACGGTGCAGCAGCTCGCGTTCGGCGGCGCTCAACCGGAGTGCGGCCGGCGGCAAAGGCGCGAGGGCGTCGTTTTCGGCTCCCGGGGATACGATCCGGGTCGGCGTACTGGCTTGGGTCCCGAAGCGCGCGAGGGCCCACGCGGCTCCGGGCGTCCCGGCCATTGCGGCCCGCGCGGAAAGGCCCAGAGCGGTGATCCGACGGTAAATGTCGGCCAGCATCGCCGCTTCGCCGCCGAAGAGATGCGCGCAGCCTGTAGCATCGATCAGGATCCCTGCGCCGCCGCCGGCATCATGACCGCCATCGGGCGCGGTCCAGGGACTGTACTTTCCACACCAGGCAGCCAGACGCGTCAGTGCCTGGGTGTCCGCCACCGGATCGGCCCGGTCCACAACAAGATCCGGCACCTGCGCCCGGGCCGCGGTCAGCGCCTGTCCCGGCGCGAGCCCGGCTGAGGCCGCAGTTGCATCCACCGCTGTTAAGGCCTGACAGCCATGGCGCTCGTCGACAAGGGCATGCGGTCTAACCGACGTCCTGGAATCGCTCGTCCGATCCGTCCAACGCCGCCGCTCCGTCGTAAAGCGGGGTAACCAAAGCGAAATCAGCCGTCGCATCGTTCCACTCCACGAGAAAGTCGGCGGGACGCCCGCCGCGGCAACGCCGCAGTTCGACCCGCCAGCGCGGATGGCCCGGCGTTTCCGGTGGCGTGCCCCCCGAACCCGGCATGGCGCCGATGTGCCAGCGCGTGGTCGCCGCCGAGGGCTCAACCCGGCCGGACTGCGCGCGGTCCCGCCGCAGCAGGAGCAGCCCGGTGGTCCGGCCAGTTTCGGCAGCGAGATGTAGACGGCGGCTGGCGGTACGGTCGATCTGCCGGATCTCGCTCACCACGGCCGCCACGGCTGGCGAGCGCAGTGCCGTTTCCATGGCCCAGAGGGTGTCGCTGGCATGATGGGCCCGAGCCAACAGGAGACGTGCGGGATCCACGCCGAACGCCGGCAGCCCCGGCGGATGAAGGTCTGGCTGGCTGGCGATCCAGAGAGCCGGCCGTGCGTCCTGAGCTAACACCCGACCCAGCAATACCAGCATGAATCCGGTGGCCGGGCCGTCGTCCCAGGAGAGACGTACCGGTGCGATTTCGTGCACGGCCGCCCGGGCCAGGCCACCGCCAGGCAGCGCGTCGTCCAGAACGGGGGCGCCGAGCGGGGTTGCCGACATCTCAACGCCGCCTCGCTCGAGCGCGCGGATACGCTGGCGCAGCGCAGCCAGGTCGGTTTCAGAGGTCGAATCAGGCGGCATCGTCGATTCCCACTGCCACAAACGTTCTCTTTATGTTCTGACCTCCGGGCCGAGAGAGTCAACGACGCAAGAGCAGCGTGCGCATGATATTTCGGTGTCGAAAGCCCGGTAGGCATCGACGATCGCGTCCATGATCCGGTCCCGAGCCGCCGACCGCAGCGTCCAGAAGATGGCGTTCAGGATGCGGTGATCGTCGATCCGTGGTGCGCCACGTGTGGATCGGTGCGGGGTCACGGCGCCGATCGGCCGGACAAGGACCTGCATAAGAACAATAGCTATCAACTGACCCCTGTGCCGATATGCAAAATCGGCAAATACAGCGGGTACCTCATTTTGTATGCTGACCCGCTTTGTATGCTGACCCGCTATGACATACGCCACCCTGGCGGCGTAGCGACCGGTGCATCGGTATCTGCGGGGACGCTCCAACCGAACGCATCGTTCAGGTTTCGAATACCGGCTCCGACGAGATTACGGATCCTGCGACCCCTGTGTTCCAAATTCTCTTCTTCGAGTAAGGTGTCCAATTCGGGTAGGACGCCCTCAACCAACGGCTTTATCGTACGATTCAAAACACGCTTTTGAGCGCCGTTGGTTCGGATACCGCTCTCATTAAGAAACGCGCCCCATTCATTGCCACCGATCTCATCATAGTCCTGCTTTCCGCCAATGGAGAGCGCGAACGATTTTGATGTGTCAGGGTAAACGCCGGTGCTGACGATGTCGTAGAAAGGTGCCAAGTGCGGGCGCCGGCCCTGGTAGAGCAAGGCGAAGTTCTTCGCATGTGCGTCGAAGTTAGCGATGAGGTAGTTGAAGACCGTGATCGAGATCATGGCCTGACGTGCTTCGATGGGGCTCACAGTCTCGCCAAGCAGGTCGAAAATACCATCGAGAGTCGCGCGACGGTCACCATGGCCGTGTTCTTCGTACTTCAGGGTTCCTGGCAACCCGAGCGCTTGACAGGTGTCCTCCTGGTGGCGTCGATGTATATATCCATTTGAATCCCGGTAGCGATCAAAACGCTCGACCAGGAGATAAGGAACGTCGTCTGCGTAACCGATCGTGGCGTGGGCCGCGTCCAATCCAAGACGCCGCGCCAGTTTCAGACAAATGTATTCGTTCTCGACCAGTGCGTGGTAATCGGGGTCACCAACCTTGAGTACGTGCGTTGTCGGCGCGCCGACCCCCTCGGCAGTCTCGTAAAGACGTCCGTCTTCCCCAACCGTGACCGCCAATTTGCCTTGGACGCCGGCCAACGAAATGCGTCGGTTCCGCCGGGGCGGTTTACCTTCATGCATCGCGCGCACCTCGGCAGCAAGCTCGTTTGCTTCGATCTCACGGTAGTCGTCCGGGATTATCCCCGGCTGTTTCCCCGGCGGATTGCCCTCGGGAACGATTGAGATAGCACCGGGGCATTCCTGACCAAGATGGCTCAAGAGGCCGGCGACGTTGTCGCGATCAAGGCCTTCCCTATCAGCAACCTGGTCGAGACGGCGCCCTTCCAGAAGCAGGTTCTGAAAGAAAGCCCGGCAAGCGAGATCCGTGTATTCGGATTGAGAAAGCGGCATTCTCAGAGAAAGCGGCAAAGCGTCTTCAAGCTCGCCATAGGCGCGCTCGTAGCTGAAATGTAGGGTGTAGTCCTCATACCCAACGAGCGTACCAACCGGCCGTTGAAACTGCTCAAGATAAACAGTCAGCCTGTATTCGCTCATCGCCGGTGGCCGTATAAATCGTATCCACAGACCTGCAAAACTGAAAGAACACGATCGATTTGCAAGGTAGGCTTGCCCTTTTCGAGTTCGATCAGAAAACGGCGTCCCACGTTAGCGAGGCCGGCGAATTCATCTTGCGTCATACCGAGTTCGCAACGACGCGCCCTGACGAGCTTTCCGATGTCTCCGGCTGTCTTCAGGTAAACTGGCGAAGCCGTTGGCATAGCAGGCATCCCGTGTTCCCGATCGGGAATATACATCACGGTTCCGGCTTAAACAAATCGAAATGTTCCCGACCGGGTACATTTCATGTCGACAACGCGCCCAAGGTCACCGCTGTTCCCGAGCGGGCACATCAACCGGACCAAGGAAGAGTGGCTCAGAGCCTTTCTGACTGACCTCGCAGCGCGGCTGGCGCAACCTTCCTCGCCGCCGTCCAGATCGCGGCCATCGTCAGCTACTGGTTATGAGTCCCGGCCCTAAATCGGTAAGGTACAGCCGATCCCGCACCGCACGAATGAAGGCGATATGTCCGAGACCGAGCAACCGCCAGCCATCACCCGCGAACTCTTGGAACAGGACGGCCTGCGCGCCTATTTCGCCCGACATCACCCAGACGTCGAGGTACTGGATGACGCCACCCTAAGGGCGTCACGAGACCGGATGCTGGCCGACGCCCCTGATGGTGTGAACCCGGATGGCGGCGTGTTTGTGTTCGCCTACGGCTCACTAATCTGGAACCGCTCCCCAGGACCTATGCAAACCTGATCATGCCGTTGCATGAGCCGGTTTGCCGCCTGGTTCCCGCTTCGTCGAGGCGAGGTTCACCGGGGCGCGTGCGCCCCGGCCATGGCTCTCCTCTCCACGGGCTGTCACGGCCGAGCTGGCCGCGATATGCTGCAAATTCGCCGCGGCGTTGGCATCCCGCTCGTGCGACGTGCCGCACGAGCAGCACGTCCATGCCCGGTCACCGAGCCGTAGCATCTCGTTCTTCGACCCACACGCCGAGCAGGTCTTGGACGAGGCGTAGAACCGGTCGGCCACGACGATCCGCGTGCCGTACAGCTCGGCCTTGTATTCCAACTGCCTCCGGAACTCGTGGAGTCCAACGTCCGCGATGTGACGTGCCAAACGTTTGTTCTGGCTCATGCCCGACACGTTCAGATCCTCGATCCCGATCACGTCGTAGCGCCCGACAAGCTCAGATGTGAGCTTATGCAACGCATCGGCCCGGATGTTGGCGATGCGCCGGTGCAGCCGGGCCAGCTTCGCCGCGGATTTACGCTTGTTCTTCGACCCATTCTTCTTCCGGCTGTGGGCTTTGCTCAAGCGTCGGAGCTTCTTCAGATTCCGCTCCAGCGCCTTCGGGCTCTCGAACGTCGTCCCGTCCGGCAGGGTGGCCAGCGCCTTGACGCCCAGATCGACACCGCCGATCGCTTGGTTCTCACGATCGGGCGTTTCGGTGTCCATCTCGACGAGCACGCTGGCGTACCACCGGTCGGCGGTTCGAGAGACGACGACCCGCTTCAGCCTGCCGCTGAATCGCAAGGGTTCACGGGTTTTGATCCACCCGATCCTGGGCAGGCGGATCCGCTTGCCCTGAACGTCGAACGTGCCAGGGCCGTTGTCAGCCCGAAAGCTGTCGTCGACGAACTTCTTCTTGAACCGTGGATAGGCGTTCTTCCCCTGGAAGAAACGCTTGAACGCCTCCCCGAGGTCCTTTACCGCCTGTTGTGGAACAGACTTCGAGACCTCGAACATCCACGGATAATCCGTGCCTTTGACCGCGTTCAGCTGGCGGCGGAGCGCAGCTTCGGTCGGCTTTTCGCCGTTCCGATACTGCCTTTTCCATTCATCCAGCACCCAGTTGTAGGCGAACCGCGCCGTCCCGGCCGACCTGGCCAGCAACGTGTGCTGCTTGTTGGTCGGATCCAGCGCGATTTTATGGGTCAACTGGAAGGTTGGCATGTCTACATTTTATCATGCCAATTGACTCTTCCTCAACATCTTGCCGCGTTTCGGTTCTGGTGAGACCGGCGTCCGTAAAGCCGGGCAGAGAATACCGTGCCAGGATAAGCGTGCCTTTTGCCGTAACTTTCCAGTCGCTCGGCCTGTCGCTGCAGATCATCTTTCTGGTCATGGGACGAAACACGCGCATAGCCAACTGTTCTGCGTTCTGTCGCTGCGCGGCCCGTAAAGTTGCTCAGATCATCGATGGTGTAGCGCCGGTGACCACCCGGTGTTCGCCAGGCCGGCACAAGCCGGCCGGCTCTCTCCCACCGGCGTAGTATCACAACAGCCACACCCAGAAAAGCGGCGCTCTGACGCTTCAAATGGATTTCGAGATATCGCCGATCGGGGCTGCGAGCAGGTAGATCATGGCGATGAAGGTGGCCGGGCTGCTGTAGCCGCGGGCCCGGTGTCGGGCGGCCTGGAAGATCGAGTTCAGGCCTCCAGGCGGGCGTTTGAGTGGGTCGAGTACCAGCGCTGGATGATCCGGTCGATCTGCTGCCGAACGGGCTCCAGCGCGTCGTCGCTGGCGGCCATCTCGTCGGCATGGTTTAGGAAGCGCGTTAGGCGCCAGCGGGCGGCCTGTGGGGTCGCGGCCTTGCGCACCCAACGCAGCTTCTCCTTGATCTTGTACGCCGCCCCGGTGGCCATGCCGAGGCGCTCAAGTTCGTCCAGCGCATCGCGATCACGATCCTTCAGCGGGCCGTCGCCGCCGTGGGCATGCAGGAAGCGCCGGAACTGGCGAATGCAATCCTTGCCCTTGCCGACCATGGTGCGCAGCCCGGTTCTGCTTGTGTCTAGGGCGTCGGCGCGCCTTCGGTTCCGGGAAACTCGTCAAGAGCCTCCCCGATGGACTCCAATCCCTCTCGGAGCGTCTCGACGCTCGCCTCCCGTGCCTTTTCCGGCATCAGGTCGAGGCCCTTCCTGATCGCGCTCCTCCAGGACAGGCCTCTGTTCCACGCCTCGGTCAGGACTTCGGCGAGCTCGTCCTGACAACGAGTGGTCGCCAGCGCCTCAATCAGCAGGCTGGCCTGGAGGAGGTCCTTTTCACGTTTCGCCTGGCCATCCGAATTGGATTGCCGTTGCGAGGCCACGATCAGTTTGTGAACGGCATATCGCTCCGGCGCGGGGACCGTGACCGGAACGCCCGCCCGATGCAGCATGACTGTCCGAATGGGTTCGTGGATCAGGAAGTCCAGGTAACGCAAGGGTTGCGCGGAGGCCCCGCCCAGCGCCGGCATTTGGCTGGCCCGATCGCTGTATTCGTCAGATCCCCGGTTCGGCGTCAGGAACTCGACCTTGTAACGGGAGGCGTTCTGAAACTGCGTCACGCGCATCGGATCCGATTTATGCGGGATAGCCCGGAAAGTCGGATCAACGTCGTGCAGGACGTCGACGACGTTTGGAATGCTGTCCTCAACGGCGGAGGAGATCGAATAATGTTGCGCGAAATCCGTGTCGCCCGTCTGTAGTGACGACCCCGGCAATTTGACGCCAAGGTGCCCCGAGTATGTCTGGAACGCCACCGTGCCGATCAGGATACCGCGAAGACGAAAGATGCCGGCTTTCCCCATGGCATCCACGACGTCGCCCGTGAAGCGGTCCGGCGCAGTCAATCTGCCTTCGCGGGTGAGCGTCGACACGAGCTTGCGCCGGCTCCGGATATCGTCCTTGATTTCCCTGAATTTTTCGACCCGCTCGGCGATATCGGGGTCGTCGGCGGGGCCGACGTATTTGCGCGTCTTCTCAGGCATGGTCCTTTCGAAGTACCAGTAGTCTCTTCCCTTTACGGGAACCCGGACAAAGTTCCCTTCTGGCGTGAATTCGCTTTCGAATGATGCGTCCAGGCATCGTTGCGCCAATTCGGCGAACATCGTTCGGTATGCGAGGTCGATGGTCTTCATGTGAGGCACTCCGTTATAAGCGTTTCTCAACGTTCTTATAACGGCTCCGCGGGCATACGGCAAGTCGAAGTTATAAGCAAAATGCGAGAGTCATATAACTGCGCTGATGGTCCGGGGTTGGCCGCGAGGCCATAGCGCCTGATACACGGCAGGTTCTGCGTAATGCCGCAATTTCTCAACGAGCTCTGAAGCGGGGTGACCCCGACACCTGTCCATGCGCGCGACCGCCCGGTGGACGTAGAACAGCACCACCCGCCAAAGACGCTTGTCGGTGACGGTCATCTGCCGCGCGGCCGCTGCGACCGGCATCTCGCGCACGATCGCAAGGGCGGCTTGCTCGAACAGCAGCGTGAAGCTGCTGCCCTCCCGCGCCCAGGGGACCTGGATCCGTTTGACGCCGTGCTCGGGGCAATCCACCCGCGGCACCGGGGCGGTGAGATAGCAGTGATGCTGGAAAAAGTTCAGATGCCGCCAGGTCATCTCCTTGAAGTCGTGCGCCTTGCACGACCGCCCGCAGGTCGGACACGGGAGCTGCGCCCCGCGGCGCGTGCCCACGCGCAGGTGCAGCTCGTGCGGCTGCTTGCTGGTGTCGAGGTGCTGATCGAGGAGCGTCCAGGGCTCATCCAGACCAAGACCGAGCGCGAAGATGTCCTGACTGCTGCTCACTGGAACCCCCAGACCGCTGCCGCCGTTGGCCGCCGCGGCTGGCGGGCTCCGCCTTATGGAGGGGCTCCGCCCGCCAGCCGCGGCTCCACCCGTTCAACTCGGAAACCAACCTGCCGTGCAGCCGGGGCGAAGCGCCACCCGAAATCCATTCGCAGCGTCGGGGAGCCAGAAAAGCCGCAGCTTGACCGATACGCATTCCCATCCCGACCATCCTCCATCACCGGATGATCAGGTTTTATCATCTATCTCGCCTGCTGCTGCGTGCCCATGCGTGCCCGTGGCCGAGCACCGACCGGCCCGGCTACACGGCTATCACCGCGACTTCCGCCTGCGCATGACCCACGGCCGCGGCTCGCCCGAGGCGCCCGGGCTGATGCTCGCTCTCACGGGTGGTGGGAGTTGCCGGGGTGTGGCGCTGCGTTTGCCGCCCCAGAACTTGCGCGCGGAACTCCTACTGATTTGGCGGCGCGAGATGCTCACGGGCGTGTACGTCCCGCGTTGGGTCGCCCTCGCCACGCCCGGCGAGCGCGTGTGGGCGCTCGCGTTCGTCGCCAACAAGCGCAGCGAGCGCTACATTCCGCGCCCAGACGAGGCGACCGCGGCCGAGTACCTGCGTACAGGCCGGGGCGCGCTGGGTACCTGCGCGGTCTATCTGGACAAAACGGTTCAGGACCTGCGCGCCTGGGGCCTGCATGACCGTCGGCTCGAACGCCTCCACCGACGTGTTTTCGCGCAAGCTGAACCGGGCGAATGACCGTCCAGCTGTCGATCGGCAGCAAGATAGACGATGGCCGATGTCACAGGCTCTTGGATACGAAAGATTTTGAGGGGGCAGGTGCTGACGCCCAGCGGCCACCTTCGACGGTAGACGAGCGAAGCCCTGCGTAACCGGGACCCAACGACGTAATCGTCGGTATCAGCCTCTGGCCCAAACCAGAACATTATGCGAACCTGCGCTCGGTCTCCAGGGGAAGCAGCAGGTCATGTCCAAGCCGGCCGAACGCGATCAAGAGCTCTTCACCGACCTCAACGATCAGCAGCGCGCGGCGGTCTTTCACGGCCTCGATGCCGTCGCTGTCGGAGAGGTCCCCTCCCCGCTCCTGATCGTCGCCGGTGCTGGAACCGGCAAGACGAAGACGCTGACCGCCCGGGTGGCCAACCTGATCCTCAACGGCGCCGATCCGGGACGGATCCTGTTGTGCACCTTCACGCGCCGGGCCGCCGCCGACATGACCCGTCGGGCCCAGGCGATTTGTGCGGAGGCGCTCGGCCCGCGTGCCGTGCTGGCCGACGGGCTGGACTGGGCCGGCACCTTCCATGCCACGGCCAACCGCTTGCTGCGGGCCTACGCCCACGTCATCGGGCTGGCGCCGAATTTCACGGTCCTCGACCGGGGCGACGCCGAGGATCTGATGAACCTCGTGCGGGAGGACCTGGGTTTCTCCGGTCAGCACAAGCGCTTCCCCAAAAAGGGTGCCTGCCTCGCCATCTATTCCAGAACCGTCAACAAAGACGAAGACCTGGAGACGGTCCTGCACCACGCCTTCCCGCAGTATGCGGATTGGGTGGACGAGCTCCGCGGCCTATTCCGGGCCTACGCGGACACGAAGGAACGCCGCGATCTGCTCGACTATGACGACCTCCTTCAGCTGTGGGCGGCGATGATGGCCGAGCCCGACATCGCCGAGGAGCTTCGGGGCGCCTTCGATCACGTCCTTGTTGACGAGTATCAGGACACCAACCCGCTTCAAGCGCGGATCCTCCAGGGCCTTTGCCCGAATGGTCGCGGTCTTACCGTGGTGGGCGACGACGCACAAAGCATCTTCGCCTTTCGCGGCGCCGAGGTTCGCAACATCCTGGACTTCGCCCATCAGTTCGATCCGCCGGCACAGGTCGTGACGCTTGAGGAGAACTACCGCTCAAGCCAGCCGATCCTGACGGCCACCAACGCGATCATCGCTCAGGCCGCCGAGGGACATCGCAAGGAGCTACGGTCCACGAAGTGCGGCGGCGACCGACCCAAGCTGGTCACCGCTCGGGACGAGCGGGCGCAAGTGGACTACGTCTGCGGCCAGATCCTGGCCGCCTTCGAAGCCGGCACGCGGCTGCAGGACCAAGCCGTCCTGGTTCGCACCGGCTGGCATAGCGGCCCCCTCGAGATCGAGCTCGCCCGGCGCAACATCCCATTCGTGAAGTATGGCGGTCTCAAGTTCCTGGAAGCGGCGCACGTGAAGGACCTCGTCGCCCTGCTTCGGTGGGCTGAGAACCCGCGGGACGAAGTCGCGGGTTTCCGGACGCTCCAGCTGCTGCCAGGGATCGGTCCGACAACCGCCCGCAAGGCGCTTGCCGGCATCCAGCAACACGCGACGGCACCGATCGCAGACACGCTCGATGCCTTCACGCCCCCGCCCGCGGCCCGCGATGCCTGGCCGGATCTTCTGGCGACCATCCACACTCTCGAGAGCGGCGCCACGCCGTGGCCGTCGCAACCCGGGATCGCCCGCGACTGGTACGCCACGCATCTGGAGCGCCTTCACGAGAATCCCGCCGCCCGCATGCGGGACCTCGAACAGCTCGAACAGATTGCCGCCGGCTACCCGTCACGCGGTCAGTTCCTGAGCGAGGTCGCGCTCGACCCGCCGGAGGCGACCGGTGACGACGCGGGCGCGCCCAACATCGACGACGACTACCTGATCCTCTCCACGATCCACTCGGCGAAGGGCCAGGAATGGTCGTGCGTTTATGTCCTCAACTGCACGGACGGCTGTATCCCCTCGGACATGAGCACGGGCACCGTCGCGGACATCGAGGAAGAACGCCGGCTCCTCTACGTCGCGGCGACGCGGGCGAAGAACGATCTCCACCTGATTCACCCGCAGCGCTTTTACCGCACGCAGCAGGCCAAGCATGGTGACGGCTACGTCACCGCGCCCGTGAGCCGCTTTTTGCCGGCCAGCGTTCAGGACCATTTCAGCCGGAAGGCCGTCGGCACGCCATCGGCCACAGCAAAGGCGTCGGAAGTAAGTTCGGCCCGATCCCGTAACCTGCGTGCCGTCGTGAAGAGCCGGTGGTCGTGAACCTTTTCTCGGCGGGTTCAGACGTAAACCAGTCTTTCAATACGGGACCTTTCCAACGTTGCAGGGCGGGTGTGAAATTGCGCAGGATCATGGTGTCGATCAGCCGGGGAAAACGATGGTACGTCTTGAACGCGCTGGCGTCGCCACGGCTGCATAGCAGCCACCGCAGTTCGCGCTCCTGGCGTAGCTGGCTGAGTTTGCTACAAAGCTTTAGGCGATCGCCTAAGGGGATGAAGAACGGAGGCGACGATCGACGAGGTTCTTCCGAACGCAAGATTCGTGGAGCTTCTGGGGCGACGCATCGAGTCCAAGTACCGCAAACGCGGCGACGCGCGGAAATGGGCGTTGCTGTATAGCCCGGCGTACACTCTCGATGGATCCCCCGTGGCCTTCATCAGCCTCAATCCGGGCGGTGACAAGGCGCCGGAGGGCCCGTCCGACGTGGCGCGCGAAAAGGGCAGCGCCTACTGCGATACGAACTGGCGCGAGGACGGAAAGCTAGCCCCGCTTCAAATACAGGTGTGTCTACTCTTCGAGCAGCTGGGCATCAAACCGGAGAATGTGCTGGCCGGTAATCTCGTGCCCTTCCGATCCGCGAACTGGAAAACACTCCAGAAACGGCGAGATGCTCTGGAGTTTGGCAAGGCCTTATGGCTAGAGCTCCTAGATCGCGCAGAGCCTAGGCACGTCATCGTCAACGGCGTCATCGAACCGGCATCCACCCTCGCCCGTGCCCTCGAGGTTAAGGAGCGGGTCGATGTGCCGATCAACTGGGGTCGCGTCCATGGCTGGCGGGGCCGTTGCCGCTACGGAACTTTCACCGCTCTTCCGCACCTATCCCACTACAAGATCATGGCGCGCCCGAAAAGCAGGGACGCTCTTAATCAGCTCCTCGTGCCCTGAAAGCGGCCCTTCCAAGGCTAACGGGAATCACGCCCCTCCTGCCCCTGCGCTGGTCCCAGCGAGGACCGTATCAACGCATCCCGAGCGCGTTGGAAAGTCGTTGGAAATCTTGGTCCCGTTGTCCCTGGTTCTGGTAGCCGATCGTCTTCACCGGGGTGGTGCCGGACGTCAGGGAGACACGGATTTTTGCTAAGTTTCGCGCGTTCTCGGTGTGCATCGACGATACCTCGTCGAAGCCACAGATGGTGCCGCTGACAAAGAGCATGCGGCGATCCGCGTCGACTATGCCGATGCCGTTGCCGGTGAAATCGCCCAACACGAGCGACGGCGTGAAACCCTTCTCCACAGTCTCGACGGCGGGACGGTACTGGGAGCGCGCGTTCACCATGGAGGCGATCAGCAGGCCGCCGTAAAAGGCAGCCAGGAAGAAGCCGATCAGAGTTGCGATCATGAAAGCGATCATGAGCACCATCCACTGGGTCGCCACCGCTGCGGCGCCCAGCGCGACGTAGATCACCAACAGGACCATCCCGGAACCGAAGACCACCAGAACCGGGTGTCCGCCGATCCCGGCTGACTTGCCACGCGCATGCAGGCGCGTCGACCGGCTGGCGAAGCGAACCGCGATGGCGATGGCGGTAAGGGTAATCGCGGTCGCGAGTTGAGAGGGCCAACCGGCCATGAAGATGTTGCCATTTAGAAGCGCATACGGAATGTAGATCGGATTCTAACCCGCGATCGCGAAATGCAGCCCCACGGCCGGGCCGACCAGCACGATGCTGGCGATCAGCAAGAAGGTCCCGAATGCGAGGCTGCGATTGGCGAGGGTCATGAAAACTCCGAGAAGCTTTGTGTTTCCATCAAAAGTGGTATCTTCTGCTTCGCCCGTAGCAGATCGGGCGTCAAGCGCGGAATCCTGAAACCGACTGTGCATCGGCGTGGGGTCTCGACGCCGATCGACGCGACAAATCATTGATTGAGAAATGGTTTGTTAGCATGACCCCGGCGCCGATCTACACGCTCCAGCTCTTTCAGCCGCCGCGCTTGGTCGACCTTGAGGCCGCCATACTCGTTGCGCCAACGGTAGTAGGTTTGCTCCGTGACGCCGATGGATCGGCAGACCTCGCCGACTTTCTTGCCCTGCGCCAGCAGCACCTCGGCCTCGCGCAGCTTGCCGATGATCTCCTCCCGGGAACGCTTCCGTCGTGCCATCTCCGATCTCCTCGAAAACCAGACGCCCTATGATAGCGCCTGGAGCGGTCTGAGGGGATCAGGCCACGGCTGGCAGAACGGCAATATGTTCACCTGGCCGACGATCTCATCCAGATCGCCCGAAAACGCCACCTCCATAAGCGCTTTGTCCGACATTCAGGCCCCCATGGTTCGGAGCCGAGATAGGGATATCGGATGACTTCAAAAGCACTGGCCGCCTTTCCCGCTTCTTGGGCTGCGGATCATGCACGGACGGGCCGGCGCCCCCTCCGCCCCGGCGATCCGCTCCGGGCGATCGCCGGGGCGGAGGATCGCGGCGACGTCATTCCGGTCGGGATCTGCCGGTGTCGGGTTTTCTTACAGATGATGGGGATCGCAGCGCGGAGATGTAAAAAACGGTGAAAACGCTGAACCACGCCTGAACGCCAAGATTGAGCTTCGCGCTTGGAATCAACCCACTACCAAGGTTGGCACATAACTTGCGCTTGGTGGTCACCTGCTTCATGGCTGCACAACGGAGACGTCGATGCACCGCACCTTTTCCGCTTTGGCGATGGCGACAGTGATGCTTGCGCCCTTCGGGGCGGCGCATGCCGCGGCAATCACCCTCTACGACCAGGACTTCGAGAACCCGGCGAGCTACAATAACGACGGCGGCGACGTAAACATCTTCGACACAGTCAACGACAACTACGGCAACCAGCCCGCCGGCTTTGCCTTCGCGCAGACCAACACGGTGGAGACCCTCAACGTCTCGGGGTCGCACAGGGGCGCCGGGTCGGCAGCGTTCGGGACCGGCTGGTCCGATCCCGCCGGTGTGGCCGGAGACTTCGCGATCGGCATGCTGTCGGATGCCGAGGACGACCGTCTCGGGCTGTCGTTCGATGTCGGCGCCTTTCCGTTCTTCAACGTCTTCATCGACATCTCGAGCATTGACCTCACGACCTTCGGCGGGCCGTTTGTCCCGAGCGGCGTGGAACCGATCTTCCGCTTCACCCTGTTCGACAACCCGACGGGGACCGTTGGCATCGGCGGCGGCATGATCCTCGACAGCTTCGATCTCGCCGGGACGCCGTCAGCCCCCGATACATTCGACTTCACGTCCGGCGCCTTCGGCTTGTCGACGACCGGCAACAGCAACGGCAACGTGACCCTGCAGATCGATCTGCTGCAGGGCGGTTATGCGGCGTTCGACAATCTCACGCTGCAGGCGTCCAGTGCGCCGCCGCCGCAGAACATTCCCCTGCCTCCCAGTCTCTTGCTGCTTCTCAGCGGCCTGGCCGCGGTCGGGATCGCCCGCGTGCGCACCCGCAGGCCCGATGCGCAACGGGTGAGCGCGCACTAGCAGGCTACTGAAGAAATCTCGCGTTGGGCGGTAAGGGTGGGCTCGTCGCCGTCGACGAAGTGGATTTCGATCTCCAACGTGCCGTCGTCCGCGATCTCGGCGCTCCTGTCGCCGCGGCCGGCATCGTCGAGGGTCCAGTGCGCCGGATCGCTCATGCCGCGCCTCCGATCAGTTTGGGCAAGCGGATCAGGTTGTAGGTTGTCGCGGCGAGCGTGACCTGCGCTCCGACGCGGTTCAACCCGCGATGGTGAACCTGATGCAGACCGCCGGCGCTCTTGGCCCAGCCGAAGACCTCCTCGATGCGTTTGCGCACGCGCTGGCTGACCGTATAGCCGGGATGGCGGGTGGTTCGTCGATCGATCGCGGAGCGTCGTCGGGCCTTGTCGGTGACGTAGCTGTTCTGGGCGACGTGCGGGGTGATGCCCATCTCCCGCAGTTCCATGACGAAGTCGCCCGTGTCGAAGCCCTTGTCGGCGGCCAGCGTCTGGCCGGCGCGTGTCGGTAAGTCGGCGACCATCTCCAGGGCCGCCATCCGCTCGGCCGATCCGTGAGCCCGGGTCGTCCGCGTGCTGACGACCAGGCCATTGCAGTTCTCCATGAGCACGTGCCCCATGTAGGCGAGCCGCGCCTCCTTGCCCGGTCCCTTGCGGAACAACCGGGCGTCCGGGTCCGTGGTCGATGCGTGGGTCTGGTTGGACCGCCGTTCGCCCCGGAAGTTGCGCGACGGGTTCCGGCCCTGGTCCCGGTTGGAACCTCCAGAGCTTTGGTCGTCGTCATCGCCGCTGCCGCCACCCTGACCCTCGCGCGGGTGGAAGCTTTTCATTGAGGCCCAGGCGTCGATTAGGCTGCCGTCCACCGAGAAGTGCTCCCCGCTCAACAGCGGCTTGACCTTGGGATGGTCGAGCACGGCGTTAAGCAGGCGCTCGGCAACGTCACTCTCGAACAGGCGGTCCCGGTTCTTGGCGTAAACCGTCGAATGCCAGACCGGATCGTCGATCCCGAGCCCGACGAACCAGCGGAACAGCAGGTCAAACTCCAGCCGCTCCATCATCTGCCGCTCAGAGCGCAGACCGTGCAGGATCTGCAGCAGCAGCGCGCGCAAGAGCCGCTCCGGTGGAATGCTCGGGCGGCCGCGCTTGCTGTAGATCTCGGAAAAGGTCGGCGACAGCTCTTGGAGCGCGTCGTCGACGACCGTCCGGATCACCCGCAGCGGATGATCCGACGGGACGCGCTGCTCCAGGTCGACGTAGCTGAACAAGCTTCCGGAACGTCGGTCGTCCCCGCGCAACTCGGCACCTCCGTGATCGTGCTGAAAGCAGGGAATCACGGCCGGAGGGGCCGCGTCAGCCGGGATTTTTCGGCAGCCTGTTGAAACGAGGCTCACGAAATCCCCTTGGTGTGAACAGACCCAGTTCAGCGGCGCTGCCGACGACTCCCCCCGTTACTACGTGACTGTGGAATCGCCAACGACAGGTGCCGGAATCGGCAACGCGTGCCAGTTTTCATAATTCATATTCTTATAATGATAAGTTTTGGTTGGCGATTCCACACTTGTTCGTACTTGATTCCATGAACCGTGGTTGCCGATTCCACCGGTTCCGTCGGCGATTCCACGAGCACCCGTTCGCGATTCCAGCTTCCCAATTGTCCGGCCATTTCCGGAAGTTAAATTGTACGGTGCGGCGCCGTCATTCCGACCGCTTCTGACGGTCGGGCGACCGTTCAATCTTTAAGCTGGCAGCTGAGTGTAAACCTGGAGAGCTCCGTCACTCCAGCGCTCAAGAGCCCGGTCAGTTTCGCGAACCGGTGCCGAGCACGCTGCAGTCTGACAAGACCCCCGAATGTCCTGGAAATAACGGGTACCAAGACGACTACGACGACCCCGATGAACCGGACATCAACGGCCCGAAAATGTAAACAAAATATCAGACCCGACTTGCGCTTGTGCTCCGTTTCTTGAACCCAGCCAAGCTTTCGTTCACCATGGTTCAGACAACGAAAGAGCCCGCACCGCGCCAACGGTACGGGCTCTTCAAGTAAGTTAGACATAGCCGCCGGGCGGTTGGGGCCACCACGGCAGCGAATCGCAATATTTGCATGGCTACATTAGGAGTCTGCGGACTCTAGATCAAGGCCAAATCTCTAGATTCCTGCCGGTTCACTCATCCGCTCGGCTCTGAAGGAGGAGTCGAGTCATGGGTGCCGTAACAGAATATGAGATTAATTTGAAAATTCAGGCCGCGTGCTTTGAACACGAAGACGCGGTGGGTCCGTTACAAACTCCGATCAGTCTGTCGTGGCGTCACAAGAATGCATGGCCTGCGATCAGACAGGAGTGGGGTCTAAGCGAGACTGGTGCTGCGATCGCGATCTACTCACAGATTGCTTACCGACATGGTTTGTCGATTTCTTACAGTCGCCGGAAACAGCACTACGCGAACATTCCAGATCGCTATAAAAACCCATTGTATACCTACCGCAGCGTAACCCGCGCGGTTGATCACTTGGCCGAACTCGGCTTGATAATCCACGACAAACGTAATCCTGGCGACCTTGGTTGGCGCTCCGCGTTCCAGCCAACTCACGAGTTCGTTCAGCGAACTGAGGAGCTCTGCGCAGGTGAGAAGCCACATCCCGTAGCACCATCTGACCCCATCATTCTGCGCGACGGTGACGGCAACGCTGTCGACTACCGCGATAATCGCGACTTGGACCGCGCCCGCTCCCAGATCGATGGCCTGAATCAAGAGCTAAAGCGGCACGACGTCTGCGATGAAAACGGCAGCGTCGTGGCAGCGCCGATAGCCCGCATTTTCAACCAATCGTTTGCACGCGGCGGCCGTGCATACGCACTCGGGGCGAGCTGGCAATCGATGCCAGGCGAAGATCGGCGTGAGATGCGCATTGATGGCGAACCGGTAATCGAGGTCGATTACAAAGCTCTACATCCGACGCTTCTTTATGCGAAAGCCGGCCTCGAGCCGCCGGCGGATCCGTACGATATTCCCGGATGGACCGATGAAGATCGTGACTTGATCCCGCGAAGTTATCGCGGTCTGGTTAAGCTCGGTATGTTGATTGTGATCAACGCTAAGAACAAACAATCTGCACTCTCAGCGATCGCGAAAAACGAAGAAATGGCTTCATTGACCAGTCGGCAGCTCATGAAGAAGATCGGTGCTTTGATAGCGTCGTCTGGTGTGGACGCCGATACGTTGATAGCGAAAACAGCACACGAGCTTAACTGCCGCGAAGAACCGGTTTGGGCCGTATTGAATGGTGGCAACCACTGCCCACCGAACGAATTGCTGCACGAGATTGCGCGGCAACTCGGTGTCGCAGCAGCGGATCTAATCGAGTGCTCGAAGGCTGATGTTCGAGAAGCTTTCTCGATCGCGAACGAGCTCATTGAAGCGATCAAAAAGACTCACGACCGCATCCGCGGCTATTTTCACAGCGACGCCGGGTCGTGGTTGATGAATGTAGATTCCAGGATGGCCATGCACGTGATGCGCCGGTTCGCGAAATCGAATGACCTCGCGCTGCCCGTACACGATTCATTTATTGTCCGCGCGAGCAAGGTGGGTCAGCTCGAAGAGGCGATGTTCGAAGCCGCTCACAAAGCCGGCATCGAACGCGTCGGTTTAGAAGAGAAGCGCGGCCGCGCGGCGACGCGCGTCGACCCGGACACCCGGCCGCCACACTCATATAAATCCGCGATTAACTGATTGGTTTCTCAGGAAGTTAACCCGGTTCGCGACCCACATATGAGAGACATGGGTCTGGGGTGGGTTGGTTTCCCCGGTGCTTGGTGGATTGAATGGGTGTGTCGGGGGAGCATCCGGGGGTGCGGGGGCTTTGGCCCCCGCTTCGTTCCTCTTGATAAATAATCCTCTTGGATGTGTCGGGTGATTAAAGGGCGTGTTGGGCGTGATTGGTGCAACTGGGAGAGGGGGGTTATAAAGGGGGGAGAGGACCACTCAAAATCGGTCTATTGAGCTGTTTTTTTGGGTCACTGGCGACTGCTCCGGTTCTTTATCCGGCCCCCTCACGCACGTGCACGTGCGCGCGTACGAGAACCCTTAATCTGAACGTTTTACTGTGTCCGTCACAACGGGGCGATTTTAAGGGTTTTTTTGGTCTTTCCGTGGGGGCGGCCTTCTTCGTAGATTTTTTTTCGGCATATACGGCGACGCATTGGTGTCTCAGATCGATTGTTAATCTGTGGTCGCGTTGGTCGTGTTCCGCGAGCCGGAAAGCTGTCTCGACAGCTCGACGTCCGTTGAAAAAATCGGTATCAGAGTTATCGTTTGATAAACCTCCTACTGTGTGCTTCAGAATCGGCCGCTTTGAGCGTTTGGATCTTCAGATGATCCGCGGGACGTCAGGCCTTCGAAAACGCTACTGTGTAGATCTGCAGGAAGGTCTCAGACCGAACGACACATGAGATGCGGTGATTGAATTTTTTAACGGTCTCTACCCCGACGGGCCGGATGGCCTCGCCGGACCTTTCGGCGCCCCGCCGCCGACGACCAGCGAAATCTGAGCGGTCGAAATTCAGATTTACCCCATATCCGGCGTGAACCGTAACGAACCGATCGTGACGAACGGAGAACGCCGATGTGTAACACCCAGACATACTCGGACCCCCGCCCGCCTTTTCTCGACGTCGACGGCGCAACCGAAAAGCTCGGTGAACTCGGGTTGGCTATGTCACCACGCCAGGTGCGGAGATATTTCGACGAGCGCTCGATTCCGTGGTTCCGGGGACCTGACGGAAAACGCTACGTCGCCGCGAACACGCTGGAAGAATGGTTGGTCAATCGTCAGCGGGAAGCGATCCATGGGGGCCGGAAATACAAGTGAATGGCCCGGCTGGGTCTAACCACGGCGCGCACCTGCAGAGTATGCTCTAGCTCTCCAGGCTATTGAGACCCATCGAAGAGATTCCACGTAGTCGACTGTGAAGGCTCTAGTTTCGCAATTAATTTATGCCCTTCCAAAGCCCCGAAAGAATAACCATTTGGGTGTACCCTTTTGGGTGTTGCGAGGAGACGCATCACAAGGGTCCCAAAACGCTATTCTGGTGCACCTGCACCACCGGGTCATGACCCTGGCGAGGCAGTTACAAGGTTTGCGCGCATGAAAGTCGGCTATGCACGCACAAGCACAATCGACCAAAAAGGCTCGCTCGAGAGCCAGAAAGAGCGTCTGAAGAGCGAAGCTGGTTGCGAGAAGGTTTTCGCCGAGCAGATTTCCGGCGCGGCTGAAGACCGCCCCCAGCTGAACGCGGCTTTAGATTACATCCGTGACGGCGACGAACTCATCGTCACCAAGCTCGACCGCGCCGCCCGGTCGACCGGGCACCTCCACCGGATCATCGAGTACGTCCATCAGAAGGGCGCGACGTTGCGGGTCCTGGACATGGGTCTGGATACGTCGACGAGCCACGGCCGACTCGTTGTTGGGATCCTGGGCGAGATCGCACAGTTCGAACGCGACCTTCTTCGCGAACGTCAGCAGGAAGGCATTGAGCGCACGAAGCGCGAGGAGCCCCACAAGTACCCCGGCCGGAAGGCGACGGCGCGTCAGAAGGCGCCGGACGTGATCCGGCTCCACGAAGCGCGCTGGAAGAACACGGACATCGCCCGGCATCTGGGGATCTCGCGGAACTCCGTGCAGCGGATCCTGGTGGATTACCGGGTCGGTCGACAGCCACAAGACGTCTAGGAGGCCTCGACTATGGCAAACACCGAAGACCTCCCCGTGAAAGTCCCCGTCGACGCCGCATTCGAAGACGTTGTTCAGGCTTACGAACGGCTCTGGGCGATCGCGAACCCAGGGTCGACCGATAACGTGACCCTTGCCGTGGCAAATATGCGGCCCGACGTGGCGCTGCGCTTGATCGATCGGTTCGGCGACAACGGCTCGGACGTGCTTTTCACGTCCTCGCTCAGCGGCCGCCGTGTGAAGCAAGAGCCGCGTGACACCGCCGAGCGCCAGGCGCGGCATTTGGTCCAGATGCTCGAGTATATGGGTTGGCGTGAGCCCGGGTCGGTTCCAACGCCGCCGCTCGAACCCGGGCGTTTGGAAGCCGCCCGGCGCATCGCCGACACGGCGCGGCATACAGACCCAGCCGAGTGGCCGGGCTGGTCGACAAGCGAGCAAATTGTCGCCGCCCTGGCGGCTAACAGGTCGGACCGACTGCCGGCGTCCTATCAGGATGCCGGCGAGGCTTGGGCCCGGCTCGATAACAATCAACGCGCGGCCGTGCGCGAAGCCGATCCGTGGATGGCGCGCTTCTGCAAAGAAAAAGTGGATGAGGCGACCTGAAGCTCCGGGGATGGAGTCATCGACCGATGAGTGATGGCAACTTCGACGATGGTCCGGGTTCGATCGGGCTCGAAAATCTCTTCGACGACCCGGGAAACCCGGATTACGTGCTGCCGGGTTTGATGGCCGGAACGAACGGCCTCGTGACCGTCGACACCGAAGTTCACGGCCGTTGGTTCGGCGGACAAGCCGGGATCAGCCTTGCGATGGGCCACGATTACACCGGGATCCTAGGCAGCGATCCGGTGAAGCGGGGCTCAACACTCGTTGTAACCGCCAGCGACGACCTGACCACCTTCCTGGACTATGACGTCCTGTCCTCTCTGACCCTGGATTGGGACCACGACACCGAGAGCCGGGACCGCCTGGCGGCCGGATTCTTCGTCGTGCGTCTTCACGATCAGCTGTCTGTGCAGAACCGCCACGACGTCAGGTCCGTCGCCGCGTTCATTGCCGATGAGCTTCTGCCGGTCGTCCAGCGGCGCGGCGACCGTCTTGTCTGGTTCGAGGGTCTCGAGCGGATGATGCCCGATCTGAGCCAGCGGAATCACCTGCCCTGGTTCCTGGACGCCCTGGACAAGCTCGGCAGGGCAACCGGCGCCGCGACCATGTCGACGACGACCGATCCGCTTCTCATGGACGCCGGGCACTGGGCCTATCGGGCTCATATCCACGATCGGCCCGATCCCTCCGATGCCGAGAAGGTGGGCGTGATGGAAGGACCCGATAGTACCGTCACCGGTCCGGTGGCCCACGAACGCGTTCTGCATCGGACCGACCACGGGTCGCTGTATGTAACCGGGTAGGCAAGCCCCTACCATACAGCCCACATGAGCGCCGATATGCCGGTTATGGCAGTCCACACATTGCCCGGAAGCTGCTGATCTGGTGCCATTTTCTGGCAGCCGTCTATGGGGGGGGATCGCTGATGAAGGGCGCGATGCCCGCAAAACTTGTTCTCACCGTCTCTCTTTTGGCGTTCGGGCTCACCAGTTGCGCAGGCGTCGGTCAGGTCGATCAGCGGATCCCGCGCGAGGTCGCCGGCCAGACCTACGGCGACGCCCCGGACGCCCTGCCCGTTCGCACCTGGGGCTTCCCGGATCAACCGGCCGATGGCGCTGGCGAGAAGCGACCCGCGGCGATCCTGCTCCACGGCTGCAGCGGCTGGTACGGCGACCGGATCCCGGACTGGGGCGAGCGGCTCTCCGAGGCCGGCTGGGTCGCCGTTGCGGTCGACAGTCATGCCGTTCGCGGCGCACCGGACTGCGACTTCGATCATCCGGCCTATCCGAGCAACCTCGAGCGGCGCATCGACGCCTACGCGGCCCTGAGTTGGTTGAGCCAGAAACCCTTCGTCGATGCAAGCCGTGTCGCCGCGATCGGGTTTTCCGACGGCGGCCGCACGGCGCTGGACGTGGTCTCCGGCGATACCCGGCAGTATTTCTTCGGCGACCGGCCGGATGCGCCGCGGTTCGCCGCGAGCGTGGCCTACTACCCGGGTTGCGACAGCTGGACCCGGCCGCAGCTGGCCGCGCCGACGCAGATCATCGTGGGCGCCGAAGACGACTGGACGCCAGCGCCGCCTTGCCGTCACTGGCGAGATATTCCGGCTGGCGACACGACGGTCGAGGTGCACATCATCGAGAACGCCACGCACGGCTTCAACCTGCATACCTGGGAGGGTCACCGGCTGGGCCCGCGGACGTACGACGGCCATCGCCTGATCCCGAACGGCCAGGCGGAGGCCAAGGCGGAAACCTACGCGACGGATTTCCTGACCGAGCATGTGGCGCCGGTTGAGCCGTGACGGTCAGATGTGATCGGGCACCTCCTGGTCGCTGTCTAAGCCTTACCGCGCTTTCGAACGTCGTCGGCCGCTTCGCTCTTTCCCTTCAACAGGAGTCTTTTTCACCGTGATGATGCGCCTGAGGCGTAGCATCTCGGTAGACGGCACTCCCTGCGTGCGTATTCTGCCCGCATAGCCGTTCCGATTCTGTCATCAAGGAGGATCAGCATCATGGCGGCGCAAGACACGCTTGAAGCCTTCGAGAGCGATGAAACCGACCCTATCAAATTGGCCCTATTAACTCGGTTTCGCGAAATGTTGAAGGACTCTGATATACCGACTGACACGTATTCGCAGCGCCTTCGCGAAACACTTGAACAATACATTGAAGAGAATTCACATGCGCCTGATACGCCTGAAAGCCCGTAATTTCCGGGGTATCGGAGATACCGGCTTCGATATAAACGTGGCTGACGAACTCGTCCTATTTTACGGCCCGAACGGCTACGGTAAGACAAGCATTACTGAGGCAATTGAATGGTTGTTCTACGGGGAAACCAAGCGACGTAAGCACGGCGAGCAGTATTGGGCGACTGAATATCAAAACACATACCGCAATGCTCACGACGGCTTCCCGGTACACGTCGAGGCCGATGTACGTTTCGAAAATGGGGAGACGTTCCGTCTCGCCCGAACGATGGATGGCAACGCCAGCAGTGAGGCCGGTCAGACCTTCGTTAACGATCAAGAAGCCCTTTTCAGCAGCATCGGATTAACGCCGAACGAAGCATCGTATCCGGTCGTAGCCCAACACGGCTTACAAACGTTCATCCATACACGCCCCAAGGACCGCCGCGATGCGATCGCAGCCGCTCTAGGCCTGGATGATCTGATCGCTTTTCGGACGGCCCTGGAAGGTGCACGTCGCTCCTACGCGAATTCGCCGCCGCGCGAACTCGTTCAAGCGCGTCAAAAGGTTACCGAACTCGGCAACGAGCTGGAGCAAACTGATATTGCCATCGACGTCGCGAAAAAATGGCAAAAAGGGAAGGCGGACGAACGTGATATCGATGCAATCAGGGCCGTTGCGCAGCGACTTACGGGCTGCGGTGCTGAGGATCTGAACACACTCCTTGATGCCCTTCGCGAACGTAGACGTGATGTTGGCAAGTCGGTTTTTGACCCGACGCGGCTCTCGCTTCGGGAACACCCAGGGCGCGGAATCGAGGAAATAGAGAAGGCCCAGCAAAAGGTCACCGAACAGCTGGACGCCCTTGCTCGGACGCTCGATGGCCTCATCACGAAAGCGGCGTCGGCCTACTCAACCGCGTACCTCAAGTTCTGGACAGAAGGTTTACGGCTGGCCGATGGGTCGACGACGTGCCCGATGTGCGAACACGATACCCTTCAGCCAGATCGTCAGGATGAACTGCGGCGCCGAATTGCGGAAAGCCAGAAAGCGCTCGAGCTTGACGCAGGCCTCCGTCAGGCAGTGCAAGAACTGAGCGAAGCCCTCCAGACACTGGAGCAAGCTGCGACGGAGATCGGTCCCGCGCCTCCGGACCCCGAGGAAAAACCGCTTCTTCGTTCGCTTTTCGATCCGGGCTCGCAGGAGGTCGAGGCGTTCTTGCATGCCTACGATCAACTCCATGACGCCAGGCGTGAGATGAACCAAGCTGGCCGAGCCGTCCAAGAGATGGTGGATAGCCTCCCTGCCAGACTTGGGACCACGGGCGCGGACTTTGCCGCAATAAAAGAGGCATACCGGGGCGCCCACGCGGCCCTGAAGCAGCATCTGACAACCTACCTCGGTGCGCTAAAGTCATACTACGAGGTGTGGGCCGACTTCTCACAAGCTCTCGATAAGCGGATCGCAACTGGTCTGGAGATCCGACGCGTCGACGCTGTCGGGAGAGCGTTAAGGTCTTCAGATGAAGTGCGGCGTATACGCGTCTCCGACCAAGCCCTGAACTCGGCCGGCGAGTTGCTGCAACGTGTCGAGAAAACGTTGCAAACCAGCCAACGCGAAAGGTTGGATTCAAGAGGAGCTGAGGTCCGGAATCTCTACGATATGCTGAACCCCGGCGCCGATGTTGGATTTGAGACAATGGAGCCGGGCACCAATAAGCTCAACCTCCACGCCCGGTCCTTCGGAAAACGAATGCCAGCGGCGCCCAATCTAAGCCAGTGTCAATTGAACTGCTTGGGCTTGGCCGTCTGGTTAATGCGGGCAACGACGCCGACATCACCATTCGGGTTTATCGTTCTCGACGATCCCGTCCAATCCATGGACGACGAGCACTACGAGGCATTGTTATCTGAACTTATCCCATGCCTTTTGGATCAGTATGGGAAGCAGGTTATTATCTTGTCTCACTTTCAGAACCTCGTTGAACGGACACGAAGTCTTAACCCCGCTCGTGAAAGCCGAGTCTATAATATCGAGCAATATGGCATCCACGGACCCGAAATCGTGGAACAGGCAGCCATCAAGCAAAGGCTTTCAAGCATTAAACACCTGGTCAAAGGTAACCAACATAACCGTGACATGGCGGTGGATCGTCTTCGCGTTCTCGTCGAGACGTTCATTCGCGAGCTTTACGTACAGAAATGTGGCGGCCCCACCCCGGCAGAATACGACCGGGCAACAGCACGTCAGCTTCTTCAACTTTTTCAGAACATACCTGGCACCACACCGAAAGAACATAACCTTCTGAGTGACACGGTCGGTTTTGCCGACCCGGCGCATCACACGGACCAAAAATACACGACCCCGAGCAAAGAACGCATTCAGCCGCACATCAGCCGGCTAGAACAACTCATGCGAACCCACGGCTTGCTGTAAAAGGTAATGTCCAACGATGTTTGTCGTGCCCTCACCATGCTGACCGATTAAGCCGCCATCTGGAGCTATTCGAGGCATGGCGAACACAGGAGCTCCGTCCCCCGTGATTTATCGATAAATCAAATTCGCCCTGATCTATACGTAACGCCAAGCCTGATAGGCACCCCGATGCTTTTTGTGATAGTGCGCCATGGGATAAGCTGGAAGCTATCACACGTAATATCTTTGACGATTTGTTGGTGAATATCGAGGACATCCTGAGCCATCAGAACTAGACGCGACGAGTCACCACTTGTCGCCACCCCCATGCCCGGCGGCACAAAGGCATCACCATTGATGATAACGTAACTTGAAATACCTTTCTTTCATAGCTTTAGCTAATCAGCGTCCGACTTCGGCATTCCGGGTTGAGCGCCCTTCATTCTATTTGGCTGTAGTTCGGCCGGCTTTTCCCGGTATAGGATCGAGAGGAGGTTTTGATTTGCCCATGGGGACCGGCCATGCCCGTGAGGCAACACATCTAGCAGGCTGCTGAAGAAATCTCGCGTTGGGCGGTAAGGGTGGGCTCGTCGCCGTCGACGAAGTGGATTTCGATCTCCAACGTGCCATCGTCGGTGATCTCTGCGTTCCCGTCGCCCCAGACCTCGTCACCCTCGTCGAAGCCTGCGAACCGGAAGAACACGATCTGGCGGCCGTACTCGACGTCCAGGTCGAGGTGCACGGCCCCGAATTCCATCTCGCCGTGGCCGGCATCGTCGAGGGTGAAGTGCGCCGGGTTGGCGAGGTCCAGGAAGTCCCGGTTCCACATGTCGGAGCCGGTGATCCGCCAGCGGCCGACCACCTCGCAATGCACCGGATCGGTCATGCCGCGCCCCCGATCAGCTTGGGCAAGCGCACCAGGTTGTAGGCGGTCGCAGCGAGCGTGACCTGCGCCCCGACACGGTTCAGGCCGCGATGGCGGACCTGATGCAGACCGCCGGCGCTCTTGGCCCAGCCGAAGACCTCCTCGATGCGTTTGCGCACGCGCTGGCTGACCGTATAGCCGGGATGGCGGGTGGTTCGTCGATCGATCGCGGAGCGTCGTCGGGCCTTGTCGGTGACGTAGCTGTTCTGGGCGACGTGCGGGGTGATGCCCATCTCCCGCAGTTCCATGACGAAGTCGCCCGTGTCGAAGCCCTTGTCGGCGGCCAGCGTCTGGCCGGCGCGTGTCGGTAAGTCGGCGACCATCTCCAGGGCCGCCATCCGCTCGGCCGATCCGTGAGCCCGGGTCGTCCGCGTGCTGACGACCAGGCCATTGCAGTTCTCCATGAGCACGTGCCCCATGTAGGCGAGCCGCGCCTCCTTGCCCGGTCCCTTGCGGAACAACCGGGCGTCCGGGTCCGTGGTCGATGCGTGGGTCTGGTTGGACCGCCGTTCGCCCCGGAAGTTGCGCGACGGGTTCCGGCCCTGGTCCCGGTTGGAACCTCCAGAGCTTTGGTCGTCGTCATCGCCGCTGCCGCCACCCTGACCCTCGCGCGGGTGGAAGCTTTTCATTGAGGCCCAGGCGTCGATTAGGCTGCCGTCCACCGAGAAGTGCTCCCCGCTCAACAGCGGCTTGACCTTGGGATGGTCGAGCACGGCGTTAAGCAGGCGCTCGGCAACGTCACTCTCGAACAGGCGGTCCCGGTTCTTGGCGTAAACCGTCGAATGCCAGACCGGATCGTCGATCCCGAGCCCGACGAACCAGCGGAACAGCAGGTCAAACTCCAGCCGCTCCATCATCTGCCGCTCAGAGCGCAGACCGTGCAGGATCTGCAGCAGCAGCGCGCGCAAGAGCCGCTCCGGTGGAATGCTCGGGCGGCCGCGCTTGCTGTAGATCTCGGAAAAGGTCGGCGACAGCTCTTGGAGCGCGTCATCGACGACCGTTCGGATCACCCGCAGCGGATGATCCGGCGGGACACGCTGCTCCAGGTCCACGTAGCTGAACAGGCTTCCGGAACGGCGGTCATCCCCGCGCAACTCGCTACCTCCATGACCGTGATGCCAGCACAGAATCATGGCCGGAGGAGCCGCGTCAGCCCGGATTTTTCAGCAGCCTGCTAGAGCGTTTCAGTGATTGATTGAATCGAGAGGGATTGAACGAACCCGCTATCGCTGGGGTTAGCGGATAACATGTGCGAGCGGGTCTCCTGCCTGAGACGATGGGGTTGCCTACCACCACCTCTCAGGACAGGAGTCCCCAGATGGCTGAACTCAGCCCTCTGCGCCGGCGCATGATCGAGGACATGACGGTCCGCAATCTCGCGCCAACCACGCAGCGATCCTACATCTCCGCGGTCGCTCGGTTCAGCCGATTTTTTGGCCGATCGCCGGATCGTCTGGATCTCGACGATGTCCGGAGCTTCCAGGTTCATCTGGTCAGCCAGGGTGTGTCTTGGGGCAATCTCAATCAGACCGTTGCGGCGCTGCGCTTTTTCTACGGCGTCACGCTCGGACACGCTGAGGTTCCTGAGCGCATCCCTTACGCGCGGGCGCCGCGGAGTTTGCCCGAGATCCTCAGCCCGGAGGAGGTCATCCGGTTCCTCGAGGCCGTAGCCGGTTTCAAGTGCCGGATTGCGCTGGCCACAGCCTACGGTGCCGGCCTGCGCGCCTCGGAGGTCGCCACGCTCCAGATCAGCGACATCGACAGCACGCGCAAGCTGATCCGTGTCCGTCAAGGTAAAGGCGGCCGCGATCGGCACGCCATGCTGTCCGACCAGTTACTCGGTATTCTGCGGGCATACTGGCGGCTGACCCGGCCGGACCCCTGGCTGTTTCCAGGACGCGACCGCGCGACGCCGATCCATCCGACGGCATTGAACGCGGCCTGCCGCTCTGCGCGCGCCGCGGCCGGCTTGAGCAAGCGCGTCACCGTGCACACGCTGCGCCACAGCTTCGCGACGCATCTGCTGGAGGCCGGCACCGACATCCGGATCATCCAGGTGCTGCTCGGCCACAGTCATCTCAGCACGACCGCCCCTATACCCAGGTCGCCCGCACCACGATCCAGCAGACGCAGAGCCCGCTGGACCGGCTTGAGCTGATGATCGCGCCGTCGGGCTGATGCCCGTGACGACCTCGGTCGAGGTCGCTGACGTCTTTCGAGCGGCGGCGGACTGGCGCGTGGCCAACGACCAGCACCTCAGCCGCGATCAGCGCCGGGTCTACGGTGCCGTACGCGCTTGCCGGACCGCGGCCCTCGGCGGCCACAGCGAGCGCTGCGGCAGCTGCGGCTACAGCCGGATCGCCTACAACTCCTGCCGCAACCGGCACTGCCCCAAGTGTCAGGGCGCCGCGCGTCGGCAATGGCTGGCCGACCGCCAGGCCGAACTCCTGCCGGTCGCGTACTTCCACGTCGTATTCACCCTGCCGCCCGCGCTCGCCGCGATCGCCCTGCAGAACAAGGCGGCCGTCTACGGCGCCCTGTTCCAGGCCGCGACCGAGACGTTGCGCACCATCGCCGCCGACCCCCGTCACCTCGGCGCCGAGATCGGCGGCGTCGCGGTCCTGCACACCTGGGGCCAGAACCTGCAGCATCATCCGCATCTGCATTGTATTGTGCCCGGCGGCGGGCCGAGCCCGTGCGGGACCCGCTGGATCGCCTGCCGTCCCGGCTTCTTCCTGCCGGTGCGCGTCCTGGGCGCGGTCTTCCGGCGCCTGTTCCTGGCGCGGCTTCGGGCTCTGCATGCCGCCGATGAACTCGCGTTCTTCGGCAACCTCGCGCCGCTCGCCGCTGCCGCCGCCTTCCGCGACCATCTGGCCCCGCTCCGCCAGCAGGCCTGGGTGGTCTACGCCAAGCCCCCATTCGGCGGGCCCGAGCAGGTGCTGGCCTACCTCGGCCGCTACACCCACCGCGTCGCGATCACCAACCATCGCCTGGTCGCCCTACAGGACGGACGGGTGAGCTTCCGTTGGAAAGACTACCGCCACCACGACAAGATCAAAGTCATGCATCTCGACGCCGGGGAGTTCACCCGGCGCTTCCTGATGCACACCCTACCGAGCGGTTTTCATCGGATCCGGCACTTCGGTCTGCTCGCCAACGGTCACCGCGCCGCCAAGCTGCGCCAGTGCCGCGATCTCCTCGCCGTGGCGGCGACATCCATCACAGACACGCGCACCACCGGGACCACGGACATAGAGGTTCCAGCGCACACCGTCTGTCCGCACTGCAACGGGCCGATGGCCTTCGATGCCCTGGTCCCCGCGACACCAGAGCCGGCCGAGATCGTCGGGCTGGACAGTTCGTGACCGCACGACCCGACGCCACCTCTCATCACCAACGAGATCAGCAGCCGTCGACGACGGGTGTCTCAGCGTGGGCAATCCTCAGAGGGGCGCACCGAGCTCCGCTCACTCGGACCGGACGACTCGCTGCCATACGCCCTCGCTGCCCACTCGGCTCGGCCGCTGACCGTGTCAGCTACCCGACCGACCACGCTCGGCACCGCCATGCCGACCGCCCTTCTCTGCGCCCCGAGCCGGCGTCGACACAATCCCCATAGACCCGCCTCGCTGCCCGCGGGCCCGTTCAATCCACGTTCACGAGCGGTCCGGCGAAAGCCGTCCCGCCCCGGCAAACTGCCGTTCCCGGACCCTCGAGAACGCTCCAGATTCCCTTTGAGGTGGCGGTATGATTCCTGGCCTCCGAAAGGAGACCGATTATGGACCAGGGCTGTTTTTGGCTGAGTGACGAGCAGTTTGCGCGGCTTGAACCTCACTTGCCGCGGGATACGCGGGGTAAGCCGCGGGTGGACGACCGGCGGGTGATCAGCGGGATCATCCATGTGCTGATCTCCGGCTGCCGCTGGAAGGACGCGCCCGCCGTCTACGGGCCGCGCAAGACCTTGTACAACCGGTTCCAGCGGTGGTCGACCTGGAATTCGACCGGCCGGTGCCGTTCGACCCGTACGCGGAGAACCCGGCGACCGGGTCGTTCATCGTGATCGACCGGATGACCAACGCCACCGTGGGCGCGGGGATGATCGACTACGCGCTCAGGCGGGCGACCAACGTGCACTGGCACGACACCAAGGTGGACAAGGCGGTGCGCGCGCAGGCGAAGGCGCAGCGGCCGTGCGTGCTCTGGTTCACCGGGCTGTCGGGGGCGGGCAAGTCGGTGGTCTCCGACCTGGTGGAGCAGCGCCTGGCGGGGATGGGCAAGCACACGATGATGCTGGACGGCGACAACGTCCGGCACGGGCTGAACCGGGACCTGGGCTTTACCGACGAGGACCGGGTGGAGAACATCCGCCGGGTGGCGGAGGTGTCCCGGCTGCTGACCGACGCCGGTCTGATCACGCTGGTGTCGTTCATCTCGCCGTTCCGCAGCGAACGGCGGATGGCGCGCGACATGCTGCCCGAGGGCGAGTTCCTGGAGGTGTTCGTCGACGCGCCGCTGGAGGTGTGCGAGCAGCGCGATCCCAAGGGGCTGTACAAGAAGGCGCGGGCCGGGGAGCTCCCGAACTTCACCGGCATCGGCTCCAGCTACGAGCCGCCCGAGGCCCCGGAGCTGCACCTGCGCTCCGACCAGGCCAGCCCCGACGCCCTCGCCCAGCAGGTCATCGCCCTGCTCGAAGCGCGGGGGATGTTGTAGGTCGAGGCAAGAGGATCGTTTGCGTTGGTTGGGTGAGCCACAACGGGCCGTGAGCCGACCGGCGACTACCGATTGCGGGTGACAGGACCGTGACCGCTGGTCCATGCGGTGTCTGATGGCGCTTGCGGGTCGGGCGCGTCGGCGAGGATCCCGGTGCGATGGAGTAACGTGCCGAGATTGCTGGAAGAAATCTCACCGATCCGAGCGTCCCGGCCCAGGTGTAAGGCAAGGTCGGCCCGTCGCTCCCCGGCCTGGAGGCGTTGCTGGATTTCCAGGCGGCGCGCGTCCAGGGCTCGTCGCCGACCTGATCTGCGGTCGTGCTGCCTAGGCTCGGGTAAGTTTCGGGCCAGGATCTGAATAGCGGTATAGAGGCTCATATGGGGGCGCTGAGGCATGGCGCCAGGCTCCGTCTGTCCTGCTCGGCCGCGGAAGTGTCGCTGTTACACGATCCGACAATGTGCGGAGGAAACCGAATTTTTAGGGCGCGTTTGCCCACTGCAGGCGTTACCGCCCATCTTAAGGAACGGGATACGTTCAAAGGACGTGATCATGGCAAACATGGGTCCGCACAATACTGCTAAGACGGTTTCGCTTGCTCTCGACCGCGTCCAGATACCGATCGACGATACCACCTATCGGGTCTACTACCATATCGTTCGTCGTCTCGCCGAAGGCGGGGCTGACGGACCGCCGAGCGGACTCGCTCAGAAAACCTACGATCAATACGTCAGCGCGCTGACTTATGTCGCCGGACATCTCGTCGAGCGCCTTTGGGAGCGGGTTGAAAGTTGCGACCGACAATTCACGGCCAGCGAACTGGAGCTGATTGCGGCGTCCGAGCGGATCCTCCAGGCCTACGAGCCCTCTGGCGAGTTGCGCGCTGTTGCCGAGCCTCATCATGGGCGTGTTGGCCCGAACCCGGATCGGCCGAAAAGGAATGCAGCGCCGACCGAGGGGGCCTATCGCGCCGCCGCCGCGCGGATGCGGCGGTCGCCGCGTTATCGGGACAACGGCTTCTTTCGGGTCAGCCGAGATCATACCGTAGCCCCCGACGCAATCGCGCTTTGTCTGATCACAGGCGTGCGCAATCGCGAGTTGGCGAATGGCGTTACGGTTCGCGAGCCACCTTACTGGCGAGGAACGATCGAGATCGGCATCAGCGGCGCCAAAGTATCGCCAGCCCATGGGCGGGGGATCCCACACCGCACTCTGATATTCGATCCACCTTGCGATCCCGATACCCCGCTGGGCTATCTGGCCAGCCGGCTCGCCGTTGAAGGTCCACATACCGTGTGCATTGGCGAGGGCAGCCTGCGCTCGGCGGTCACCCAGGCTGCGTTTGCAACGTTCCGAACGCCGCTCGCGAACCGAATCACGCCCTATGTGCTGCGCCATCTGGCAGCGGGCCGGCTGCGGAAGCGCACGGACAAACGCACTGTCATGCGCGCGCTCGGTCACCAAGGTCAACGCTCCCTCTACGCGTATTACAATGGTGATGACGCTGGGCCTCTCCCGCTAGCTGTCTACGCGCAAGAGCTCGAGCCAGGGCTAGACTTTGATCCCGTGGGCCCCGCGCTCTGAGATCGGCCTGCTGATGCTTAGAGATATTGCCAAGTATACGGAACGCAACTGGCTCATGTGTCCGCTATTTCTCAGGTCATTGGGCGGCGCCAAGCCATTTCTTCAGTCAAGTCTGATAGAGCGAAATGGAGGTCTGCCACGGCTGCGGAGCGGGATTCCGACGTCCGGCGGGTCACCGCACCGTGCCTTGCTGCGGCATGGGGCTCCCAGCCGTCCGCGGTCTGACACCGATCCATGGCAGTCGGCTTCATTCTTGGAGTCATACCAACGCGCGTTGATCACGACCGATGGGCCCAATCGCGCAGGCCGATGGACATGATGGTCCAGGGCTGATCGGCGAGGCGCTTCCACGCGTCGGCGCAGTGGTCGAGGATGTTCTTGTAGGAGGTGAACACGCGGTTGGAGAGCCAGTTGTCGCGCATGTACTGCCAGACGTTCTCCACCGGGTTCAGCTCCGGGCTGCGCGGCGGCAGCGGCAATAGGCTGATGTTGGCCGGGATGTTGAGGTCCTTGGCCTTGTGCCAGCCGGCTTGATCCAGCAGCACGATGGCATGGGCACCGGGATCGACGACTTCGGCGATCTCCGCCAAGTGGAGGTTCATCGCCGCGGTGTCGCAGCGGGGTAGGACCAGGCCGGCGGCCTTACCGAGAGCCGGACAGATCGCACCGAAAATGTAGGCCGAGCGGGTGCGCTGGTCATGCGGAGCGCGGGGTCGGGTGCCTTTGCGCGCCCAGCGGCGGGTGATCTTGTTCTTCTGGCCGACTCTGGCCTCATCCTGGAACCAGACCTCGATCATCTTGCCGCGCGCGAACCTCTTGGCGATCGCATCCATCTCGGCGAAGAATTTTTTTTGAAGGTCTCGGCGGCTTGCGGGTCCTGAGCGTAGTGGCGCGGACGCGCCGACAGCTTGCGCATGCCCATCTCGTTGAGGATCCGACCGAGCGCCTGGCGACTGATCGAGATCCGGTACTCGTCCCAGACCCACTGGACGAGGTCGACCAAGCGCCACCGGACCACGCCGTGGATCGCCGGTGTCGGGCCTTCCTCGACGATCTCCTTGAGCGCCTCGCGCTGCTCGGTCGTCAGCTTGGGCGTCTGGCCTGGCGCCTTTCCGTCGATCAGGCCCGATGGACCGTTGGCGTTGAAGGCCAGCACCCAGTCGCGCACCGTCTGCACCCCGACCCCGCCAATCCGCGCGGCCTCGCCGCGCGATGCGCCGTCGTAGATTGCCGCCAAGGCGAGCAACCGCCGCGTTTGGGCGGCATCCTTCGCCTGTTTGGCGGCCTTTCTCACATCATCCGCTGTGTAGTCGTCCCGAAGCCGAACCGGCGCTGCCATGGCAAACCTCCCCAGTTTGCCATCTTATGGGATGGCCCGCCCCCTCCCGCCCGTAAGCGGTAAGATACGGGTGCGTGAAACCGTCTTTCAGGGAGCGGACCGATGGAGATTGTCATCCTGGGCGTGGATCTGGGCAAGACCGATTGCAGCGTGGCCGGGCTAGACGCGTGCGGGCGGGTGGTGACGCGCCGGCGGATCAAACGCGCCAAGCTGGCCCAGTTCCTGGTCAACCTGCCGCGCTGTGTCGTGGCGATGGAGGCGTGCTGTGGCGCCCATCAGATGGGCCGGATCGCAGAAGATCATGGCCACGAAGTGCGCCTGATGCCGCCGGAATACGTCCGGCCCTACGTCAAGGCGCAGAAAAACGACGACCGGGACGCCGAGGGGATCGCCGAGGCGGCGACGCGCCCGACGATGCGGTTCGTCACCTTGAAGACCGCCGAGCAGCTCGACCTGCAGAGCCTGCACAGGCTACGCGAGCGCCTGGTCAACTCGCGTACGCGCACCATCAACCAGCTCCGGGCCTTCTTGCTGGAGCGCGGCATCGCTGTCGCCAAGAGCCCGGCCAAACTGCGTGCGGCCGTGCCAGGCATTCTCGCCAACGAGAGTAACGGCCTGCGCCCGCGCATGCGCACCATGGTCGATGAGATGATGCGCGAGGTCCGGGACCTCGACGAACGGATCGGCCGGCTCGACCGCGAGATCCTGGAGATCGGCTACGCCGACCCGGACGCACAGCGCTTGATGGCGATCCCCGGTATCGGAGCGCTTTCCGCCACGGCGATCGTGGCAGCTGTAGGCGATGCCAGTGCGTTCAAGAGCGGTCGCGATCTCGCGGCCTGGCTCGGGCTCGTCCCCAGGCAAGTCACGACCGGCGGCAAGCCGCGGCTGCTGGGCATTACCAAGCGCGGCAACAAGTACATCCGGCGCCTGCTGGTGCACGGCGCGCGCACGGCGAAGAGCGGCCTGCTGAAAAGTGAGACGCCGCGCGGGCGCTGGCTCACCGGCGTCGTTGAGCGGCGACACGGTAACGTCGCCACGGTCGCGCTGGCGCAGAAGATGGCCCGCACCGTCTGGGCGCTGCTGGCCCACGGCCGCCGCTACGACCCGGCGTACGTGCCCGCACCGCCTGTCGCGTGAGCAAGCAGCGCGGCTTAACAGAATAGGAGGCCGAAGAGCCCCTACCGATGTCTGCGAACGGAGACCACCAAGACGGACCAACAGTCGATCGGCGAACCGGTAGCCTGGTGATTCATCTGGCTTAAAAGCCGTCCATCTTATCAGGACCGGATCGCGCGAACCCCGTCTCGGCCAGGGCCGCAAGCGCCCATCACAAAGGCCGGATAGATTGCAGCAGACTGCCCTGGACCGTCAGTGAATTTTCGCCTTGCAGACCGGGGGCGGGCCATAGATTGAATCACGAAACGATTCCAGCCGGAAGACCCTTTCGAGAGTCGCGCTCAGCGGGCGCTGGTATTACGGGGCACGATCTGAGAAAATAGGTCGATCACGATCAATCGATGATAGCCTTTACTTCGAGGAATGCTTCCAGTCCGAAAATCCCCCATTCACGTCCGTTTCCGGACTGTTTGTATCCTCCGAAAGGGGCAAGAGGGGTCTGCGGTGCGCCATTAATGAAGACGCGGCCGGCCTTCATCTGATTTGCGACGCATACCGCCCTGTTACGATCCGCAGACGACACGTATCCGGCAAGGCCGTAAGTCGTATCGTTGGCGATCCTGACGGCATCGGCGTCGTCGCTATAAGCAAGGATCGAAAGTACTGGCCCGAAGATTTCCTCTCGCGCGATGGCCATGTCCGACATCACACGGCTGAATACGGTCGGCTTGATGTAATAACCGCTATCAACGCCTTCGGGGTGCCCCGGCCCGCCCGCGACAAGCTTTGCTCCGGCGTCAATGCCCGACTGGATGAACCCCTGAACACGTTCGAACTGCGCTGCGTTGGCGACTGGGCCGAGCGTTCCGGGGACATTCTCGTCTCTGCCGACAACGATTGCACTGGCGGTCTCGCCGGCCACCCGCTCGGCATCTACCAGCTGATCCTCGTGCACCAGCATTCGAGTCGGCGCGATACAGCTTTGGCCAGAATTGATGAAGGCACGGCGCACGCCGTCGGCGACCGCCGTTGCTAAGTCGGTATCGGGCAGAATGATGTTCGCCGACTTTCCGCCAAGCTCCAGGTGTACCATCTTGACCGTCTCGGCAGCCGCCTGGGTAATCGCGACGCCTGCGCGTTTCGAGCCAGTGAACGACACAAGATCGATATCAGGGTGGCTGGAAATTGCCGCCCCCACGCCAGGGCCATCGCCGAGGACCAGATTGAAGACGCCGGGGGAGATTCCCGCTGCATCGAGGATTTCTGTAAGAACCCTCGCCGATTGCGGCGAAAATTCGCTGGGCTTGAGGATGACCGTGCATCCCGCTGCAAGCGCGGGCGCAACCTTAGCGGTAACCAGCATGACCGGCCAATTCCAAGCCGTAATCAGGCCGCAGACGCCGAATGCCTCGCGCCGCACGAGACTGTCGCCAAGCCTATATTCGAAGGGATAGTCCACAAGCAGCCTGCGCGCTTCGATAAAATGATCGAGCGCCATTTGGGTCTGGTAGCCGTTAGCGAACCAGGCAGGGGTGCCGAGGTCGGCCGAAATGGCGCGCCCGATATCGGCTCGGCGGTTCTCGAATGAGTCGATAATACGATCGAAAAGAGCGATGCGGTCCTTTCTTGATGAATACTGGTAGGTTTCGAATGCGACCTTGGCCGCACGCACCGCTCGATCCACGTCGGCTGCTGAGCCAAGGGCGACCTGGCCCGTCGTCTCCTCGGTCGCGGGGTTGACGCGATCCATGGTGCGGGTCTCGACCGGATCGACCCAGCGTCCGTCAATATAGAATTTCACGCAGTCCTGCATAGCACTCACTTTCTTGTATGAAGGGCGAAACCGATCCTATTCCTCAGCTTCGCCTACTGTTCGCGTTGTAGCTGGCGGATACTTCGGCCAGGCGGTCCTCCTGTTCGACGAACCGTTCCGCGACGGCGCGGCCAATACCGGTGTTGCCGCCTGTGACGATGGTCTTGTTTCCAGATAAACGCATCACCTACTCCTAGCTTGGTTGCCGCGCCGCTGATGAGCCGTTGCAACGGGCCATTCTTCAATTTCGCTACATATTGTAGCGCAATGGAATTTTGCAAGATGTGTGATGATTGATGCGCACAAGGAGATCTGTGGGATGACGCGAGGTGTGAAGCGAACGGGACGCCGACAGGCCGGACGACCGCGCAACGAGACGTCACGCAAGGCAATCCTCGACGCGTCCTTCGAAATCCTTTTAGGCAATGGTCTGAAAGGGTTTTCGATCGATGCGGTGTCGACCCGAGCCGGCGTCCCGCGGTCGACGATCTATCGCTGGTGGCCAAGCAAGGGCCTTCTCGCCTTCGAAAGCTTTCGCGAGGCCTTTGGTGCCGAGCTACGGTTCGCCCAAAGCGAAGACTCCAAGCGTGACATGATCGAACTCGTCCGGTCGCTCGCCAGTGCATTGAGCGGAGACGCGGGTCGACTGGCGGCGTCGATCATCGCCGAAGCGCAACAGGACCCCGCCTTGCAGGCCCAGTTCCTGGAAGAGTTTTCCAATCCGCTTCGCGAACGATCGGCGTCCGTTCTGCGCAGAGGCATCGTCACCGGCAGGTTCCGGCACGATCTGGACGTCGACCGGGTAATTGACGCGTTCGTCGGCGCCACCTACCTCCGCCTGCTCTTCGGACTCGAACTGGACTTCACCTGGGCCGATGCCTTGGCCGACACCCTGCTCAGGGGATGCGTTCAGGATGACGAGACACCTTAGTTCGCATCATCACCCGATCTCTTAGAAATGGGCACCCCACCCTCACGCCATAGGTGCGTGGCGGTTCGAACGTGCCGATGTAGGGGAAACCGACCGGCCCGGTTCCAATCAGGGCCGACGCCAGAACGCGCTTATTCGTGATGTTGCGAATGAACGCGCTCGCCGTCAGCCTACTGTCACCGTGCCAACTGGGGAATGCATCGAACAGCGCATAGGCCGATTGTGAGGTCGTATCGAGTTTGTAGAAGCTGAACCCGCCTCATACAGCCGGTAAAGCTCATAGCGCTCGTCGATATCAAACTGATCATGCTTCCGTCTCATCGCAACTCCGGACCATACCGGTGTCGCACTTCAAATGAGAATGTAGCGGCGGCGGAACGACCGGGGCATGCCAGCAGGAGGGACCAGTCACCAGGGAAGGTCACCCTGCGCATCGGCAAAGCGCCCCTGCAGGGCGGTTTCGGCAAGTGTGGCATGTGCCGGCGCCGTGGCGGCTTCGGCGGGCAGGCGGTCGCCGGTATGGCCGGTCAGGTCTGTCGCCGTGAGCCCGGGGCAGATGGACTGAACGATGATAGGGCTGTCACGCAGTTCCGCCGCGAGTTGCACCGTCAGCATGTTCAGCGCGGTCTTCGACGCGTTGTAGCCGATCAGTTTCACGTCATAGGCTTCCCAGGACGGATCCCCGTTTAGCTTGAGCGAGCCGAGGCTGCTCGACAAATTGACGATCCGGCCAGCCCCGGAGCGGTGCAGCAGCGGAAGCATCGCCTGCGTAACGGCGAGAGCGCCGAAGAAGTTCGTCTCGAACACTTGCCGCACAGCGTCGAGCGAAGCCTTGCTGGGCGCGCCGTCTCCAGCGGCCCCGATGCCCGCATTGTTCACGAGGATGTCGAGCCGGCCGCGCTCCTCCGCGATGCGGGTCACCGCGCTTTCGATGCTTTGCGCCTCCGTGACATCCAGCGGCAACCAGGAGGCTGCGATGCCCTCCTCGGCGAGAGCGTGGGCGGCGGCCTGACCGCGATCGGGGTTCCGCGCGCCGACCAGCACGATGGCGCCGGTCTGGCCGATCTGCCGTGCGATCTCATATCCGATGCCCTTGTTGGCACCGGTCACGAGGGCGATCTTGGTTTCCTCTTGAGTGCTCATGGTTTTCATCCTGTCGTTGTGAATTCCTGATGGCACCCAATATAAAGTTTGCAAAAATGGATAGAATGCAGCCGTTTTGCACGGACTATGCATCTTTATATGGATAATCTCATGCGATCGGATCTGATCCGGGACTATGAAGCCTTTCTCTGCGTGGCAGAGGCCGGCAGTTTTGTCGGTGGAGCGCGCGCCCTGGGGGTTAGCGCTTCGGCGATGAGCGCGATGATCCGGCGACTGGAGGCGCGCGTCGGCGTGCAGCTGTTGCACCGCACCACGCGCAGCGTGTCGCTGACGAATCAAGGCAGCGCGCTGAAGTCGCGGCTTCAGGGTGCTTTCGACGAGATCGACGCCGCCACCCAGCATCTCCTGGAACATCGGGAGGCGCCTTCGGGCACCGTGCGTATTGTGATATCGCGCGACGCTTACGACGACGTCATCGCGCCCTGCCTGGCAGATTTGCACGCGACCTTCCCGCAGATCCTGCTCGACATCCATCTTGAGGAGGTCTGCGTCGACATCGTGAGCGAACGCTATGATCTGGGGTTCCGGCTGGGCGAATACCTCCATCCCGATACGGTCGCCGTGCCGGTCGGACCAGATTTGCGCCATCTGGCCGTGGCCTCGCCCGGCTATGCCGCAGCGCACGGGCTCCCTTCTCATCCGAGGGAATTGACACATCATTCCTGTCTCAACTGGCGCAAGCAGGTGGATGGCGAACCCTATGCCTGGGAATTCGAGAAGGACGGCACCCCCCTGTCGATTGCCGTGCAGGGACCGATGATCTTCAACGACCGCAGCGCGGCCGTGCGGGCGGCAATGGACGGAATCGGGATTGCCATGTGGCTCGAGCACCGCCTGCGGCCGATGATCGACGACGGCTCGCTTGTGCCAGTCCTGGAGGAGTGGGCCCCCTCCAATCGCGGGGTCTTCGCCTACTACTACCGTAATCGGCACATGAGCCCCGCCACCCGTGCGGTGGTTCAATTCCTGCGGCGGAGGGCTGCGGGCGAGCGATGGGCAAAGCCTGCAAGAACCGCGGCGGAATAGGCCCTGGCCCCTCTGGCGCGGCCAGGTCATCGGTCCGCCACGCGAGCATGATTGCTCGCGGATATTCCTGTGGGACCGCGATGTAGGTTCGGAAGAGAAAACCGCCTTGCGCCGCGAAGGCAGGCTCCCCTTCAAGTATCCTGCCGCCCGGAGCCTTGGCCGAAGCGGATGCGCCACCACCACGCCCGGGTAGACAGGGCGCGGCGTCAATGGACCCACCCCTCGCTTGGTCTCTGCTTAGCCCTGAAGCGGCTCTGTGGTCCTGCTTGGGCATGGTGGCTGCAAGTAGGGCACTACCATCAAACAAGTGCCGGCGCGTGGTCACGGTGGTCGCGTGCCAGAGACAAGCCTCATTAACGAAGCGTCACTGCGCGAAACTCGGATCCGGCAAATCCTTGCTTAGTACTACAGTTGCAGCTATAGAGTGACGGTGATTCCCTCGCCTCAACGACGATCCAAGTTGAGGCGAGGCACGATGAGCGTAGCGGACTGGAGCGGGACGCAGCTCGCCTGGGCCGAAGAGTTGGAGACGGTGAAGGCTCGGCTCGGTCGGCTGTTCAGGCGTAGCGAGTCACGGCAGGCAGCGTTCGCCTACCTTGATGGCCTGCTTGCCGGCGTCGAACGCAAGAATGGGTGGATCCTGGCGGAACATGCTGGTTATGCCGGTCCCTGGAACATACAGGCCGTGCTTGGACGGTCGCGGTGGGATGCGGCGGCCGCCCAGGATCTCGTTCGGGATTACGTGGTCGAGCAGTTGGGCGACCAGGACGGTGTCCTCGTCGTGGACGAGGCCGGTTTCCTGAAAAAGGGCGACAAGTCGGCGGGCGTGGCGCGGCAGTATTCTGGAACCGCGGGTCGCATCGAGAACTGCCAGATCGGCGTGTTCCTGAGCTATGCCAGCCGCTACGGCCGCGCTCTGATCGATCGGCGTCTCTACCTGCCGCAATCTTGGACAGAGGCGCTGGATCGCCGGCGTGAAGCGGGCATTCCGGATGACGTGAGCTTTGCCAGCAAGCCCCAGCTGGCCCGTGAGATGATCGCGGATGCGTTGGACGCCGGGGTGCCTTGCAGCTGGGTTCTCGGCGACGCGGTGTACGGCGCGGACAAGCGCCTGCGCGTGATGCTGGAAGAACGGGAACAGCCCTACGTTCTTGCCGTGCGCAGCAACGAGAAGCTGATGACGCCGCGCGGCACGATCACCGCAGAGGCGATGGCCGACGCCGTGCCGGAAGATGCCTGGGAACGGTTGTCGGCCGGGACTGGCGCCAAAGGGCTGCGCCTCTACGATTGGACGCGCGTTCGCCTGATGCGGTTCCAGCGTTCGCCGTGGGACCACTGGCTCTTGGTTCGCCGCAACCGGTACGATCCGACGGACTTGGCTTACTTCGTGGTGTTTGGCCCGGAGACAGCCACATTGGCCGATCTCGCAGGGGTGGCTGGGCAGCGTTGGACGATCGAGGAATGCTTCCTGCAGGCCAAGAGCGAGGTCGGGCTCGACGACTACGAGGTGCGGAACTGGCACGGCTGGTACCGGCACGTCACCTTGGCGATGCTTGCCCTGGCATACCTCGCGGCGCTGCGGGCCAAGCATCTCGCCATGGCCCACGGCAAAGCGAACATAACGAGTCCTCAGGCAGCCATGGCATGAACATCGTCGCGCTGACCGTGGCGGAAATCAGGCGCCTGGTCGCTGCCATCGTCAGGCAAACGCCGCACTCGCTAACCTTCATCCTCTACTGGAGCTACTGGCGCCGGCGCCATCAGGCGGAGGCGAAACGGGCCCACTACCGGGCACGAGGTGTGCAGCTGCAACTGTAGTACTAGAAAGCGTTCCTCGCGGATCAGGCCGAAGCAGCGGTCCAGGAGATCCCGGAAGACGCGGAATTTCTCGTGCGCCGGTATTTGCCCGCGCATGACCTCGTCGTCCCGGCGTTCGGCGGGCTGTCTGGGCGTTTGCCGGCCGCCGGCGATCGCAACGGGGTCTCCGAATTCGCCGTCGAAGAAGGCCCGCAAAGCGGTCCGTTGCGTCTGCTCGCGCGGGTCGAGCCAGTCGAGCGCGTGGATCAGAGACAGGAAGCCGTCAAGCGGGGCCGTCATCTCTTGGACTTCAGCGAAGACATCGGCTGATCGATGGGCCTCGGCGATCTCCGCGTCCGTCAGCCCTTCGATGATCTGCATCTTCGACGCCGCCCGCAGAGCGCGGTCGATCGGGTCGTGCAGATGCAGAGGCGTGCCGTAGCGTTCAGCCTTGTCGAGGGCTTCCCGGACCCAGCAGCCGAAAAGACTGTTGCCGCACCGCAAATGGTGGTCGAGGAAGCTCAGCGGCGCACCCACCGTAAACGTGTGTAGCCAAAGCGATACCTTCGCCAGTTCCACGGCCATCGGGTTCTTGTCGACGCCGTAAACGCAGCGCTTGAGGATCATGCGACGGATCACGTGTCGGTCGTCGAGCTGGGCCGGATCGATCGTCCAGCCGGCCTCTTCCGCGTGATCCAGGATCGTGTTGCGGATTCGCTCGATGCGGTCCCCCAGCGGCGAGACGTAGTTTTCCACCGTCGCCTCGGCCTCGGCGACCGCGTTGATGAGCTGATCTGCGAGGTAGTCTACGAGGCTCACCAGGAAGTGCCCCGACCCCATCGCAGGGTCGCAAACCTTCAGCTCCAGGATCTTCTCCGCGGGGTCGATCGCTTTGAGCCGACCAAGCCGCCGATCCTCGGCGATATCCTGACCGGCTAATTCCTCAGCCTTGCGGTTGAACGCCGCGCGCCGCTCTTCGACCAAAGGCGCGATGGTCTCCTCGATGATCAACTTCACAAGATCGTCAGGCGTGTAGTAGCTACCGGAACCCCGTCGGGCGAACGGGTTCGGGCGGACGACGATGTCGTCGTCTTCACGGACAACCTCTTGTTCCAGGAGACGCTCGTAGATCGAGCCGAGCTGCTGGACGCTCAGGTCGCGATAGTTGATGTATTTCCGGCCATCGGGTGTTGGCTCGAAAGACAACGCGTCGATGACGTCGGCCAGCGTCTGGTCGTCGATGCGAACGTCCTCGAGCAAGGGCGTTCGATCGGGGTTGAAAAGCCCGCCGTTGTAAGGCGGCAAACCGATCGATGGGTCCCCCGCGTTGATGGCCTGGCAGAGATCCTTGATCGCGGACCAGTAGCGGGTTGCCCGAGTGGAGAAGACGTCGCGGTTATCCTTCCGGCGACCGACATCGAGACGGACGTGCTGGCGTAGCGCGTAGTCGTCGTAGCGGTGATCGTTGACGGGGAGAAGGTCGCGGTCTTCGGCGTAGAAGATAAACAGCAACCGGTACAGAAAGATGAGCGCAGCCTCGCGCGCGTCTTCCAGCTCCGCCGATGGCACCGATGCACTGATCGTTCGCACCAGTGCCGGAAAGACGTCCTGGAAGACGACGTTTGCTAGATTCCCGGCGACGCGCTGCTCGTAATATCGCGCCTCGGCCAGCGCCCGCTGGTGGAAGGTTCGCTCGTCGGTCGACGAGGCCAGGAAAGCCTCACGCCGGAACACGAGCAGGAAGACCCGGAGCCAGTGACGACGCTGGTCGTCGGAGAGCGCGAACAGGCCGTCGCCGTGCCCCGGTAAGCCGAGAACGGCGGCCAGGTCGATCTCAAAGAATTGCTCCGAGACCGAGCGCGCACCCTGGTAGTACAGGCGCCACCGCGTTCCGTTCGTCAGGATGCCCCAGCGCAGGTTTCCCGTCGTGAGATCCTCGATGCGCCGGAGGTAGCGGAGCATCTGCGTTGACGGTGCGGTTTCTTCGCCGCGGCGGCCGGACCGCTGGTCGAGGGGGCGGTTCCACCGCTTCGACTCCACGGCGGCGAGGCCGAACTGATACCGACGTCATTCTTCCGGGAATGCGTTGGCCCGCGCCTTCTCATCCGCGTCTGCGAACAGCACACCGTCCGGTACGTCCTCGCGTCCGCGGGGGCTCAAATTCTGCTGCCTGAGGTACTGGGTCCAGCCGAGCCGTTGCAGGACCGGCCAGATCAGGTCTTCCTCGGTCTGCGCCTCGTTGGGCGATCCAGACGCAGGAAAGGCATCAAAGATCGTCCTCAGACTGGCTTCGAGCGTATCGACGTCCGCATCCGAGATCGTCGCCCAATCCGGGAACTCCGCGATGGACGGGGTGAGAAAGTCGCCGGAGAAAAGGCTGCCGTTGAAGACGAAGTCGGACATGGCGGGCTTTACTGATCGGTGATCCGGAAGGTGCGGCTGAAGCTACATTGCCGCACCCTTGATGCACGCTCGCCGCGTGGTTCACAAGCCACTCTACGCGCATGAACGACGGTTCGTGCGGTGCTCAGGTCGCGCGTCCAGCGTAACGGCGACGCTTGAAAGGCTGTAGCGATGACCGGCAACTCAAGCTTTTACGGGCGTGTCGACGGCCTGAAGACCAAGGTTCCGGATGCCTTTTCGCAAACCGTGCTCGAAGGTGCTCAGCACGCGTTGCAGGACACAAAGAATCCGCTGCGGATCACCTTCTTCGCGACGTCGATGCGGATGCTTTTTGAGCATCTCATGGATACCCTCGCCTCGCATGACGACGTGCAAACATGTGCTTGGTTCCAACCAGCATCTGACACCGCCAAGCCGACGCGGCGACAACGCATCACCTACGCTATCCAGGGCGGACTGACGGACACCTTCGTAACCCAGAAACTCGATGTCGACCCCGAGCCCCTCAAGGGGGCCCTAACGAGGGCCGTCGATGCCCTTAGCAAGCATGTTCACGGCCGGCAAAACACTGTCATCACAGATCCTGCCGAGCAGGACCGGTTCGTTGCCGCCACGCTTCGCGACATGGAAGCATTCCTGGATGCCATACGAGATTGCCGGGAGGCTGTCCTCGATCCGATCGCGGAAGAACTGGACGGGGCAGCCGTCCAGGCACTCTTGTGTGAGACGATCCTGGCAATCGACGAGCTTGCGACGCATCACGCAATCGAAGAAATCTACGTCGCTGAGATCAGAGTAAACGATATCGACGCGCATGCAGTGACTTACCGGGCCACCGGGTCGATTTCCGTTGTGCTGCAATGGGGGTCCAATTCCGACATGAGGCGTGGCGACGGTGCCGAGCTGCCTCAGGATTTTCCCTTTTGGTGCGATATCTCGACGCCGATCGCCGCCCCATGGGACCTCTGGTTTGCGGAGGTGAATTACGGCGTCGATACCCGGCAATGGCACAGTAACAGGTACGACGAATAACCCTGACGTCACCTGTCGGTCTTAGCTATGCCTGTTGGCTAGAAGCGACCCAGCCGAAGCGCTCTCGCTTGACGACATGTTGGTCGGGAAGCCGGGACTCGAACCCGGAACGACAGGCCTTATAAGGACCACGCTCTCACCGCTTGAGCTACTTCCCGCTGGACGAACGCGTTCCGGCACGGTCGCAGTCGACGCGACCGATACCCGGTATTCGTCCAGCGGTTGGCACGCGGTAGAGAACCATGCCCCGGATTCTAGCAAAACGCCGTTCGGGACGTCAAAGTACCTCCACGACCCCGACTTCGACCGGTGGATGATGGGTTTCCTCGCGGCAGGTCTGATACGCTGATCGGACCCATGATGAGAGGTGTCTCATGTTTGAGGAATGGCTGAAATTCTGGCGTTACTGGATGTTCTGGTGGCTGCCGGGCGGCGATGAGCCAGCGGATACCGCAAGAACCCAGGAAAAGACCGATCAACAAACAACGGCAGCCAAAACCGCCGCTGAAACGACCGACGTCGACGTCGCTGCAACACGGCAGCCGGGTCAAGACGCGGAACCGAGACGCCAGACATCGGTGGAAGCGGATGATCTGACAGCGATCAAGGGCATCGGCCCCGCGATCGCGGGCAAACTCAATACGCACGGCGTCAGATCATTCGATGACCTAGCGCGGGCGGACCCGGTGGATCTCGCCGAGAAGATCGCGAGCCGGCCCGTCACGGTCACCCGGGTACGCGAATGGATCGCGGACGCGAAGAAGCGGGCGTCGTGACAGCGTACTGAGTGTAGACGAGACGGAAGAAGGCGCATGGATCACGAGCTATGCAGGTGATCGACGAAGTACGAGAGGACTTCACCCATCTCATAAAGGCAGACCTCGGCTCCACGCCGTCAGCGAACCAGTGTCTGCACGGTCCGCTAGTTAGCTGGCTGCACCTGAAAGCCCGCCAAGTACCGCAACGACCCAGACAAGTGCATACCTCGCCAGAGGTCGAGGCTAAGAAACGCCAGTTTCCAGCGATCACCCAGGTGATTTCGTCCCTTGAACGTGGGGACGATATGACCCCGTATCTGGGAAGTAGCGTTCGTGGTTCAAAAGCCACGGAAAGTACAGCGGATCAGCTCTTCAACGATTGGAAGATAAATCACTTCCACCTTGGAAGGTTTTTCGAGAAACCCGACAAGGTCGACCGGACCCAGCATCTATTGTTTGTGCTCGTTCGCGCGGACCATGCGATCGCCCTAGCAGGCTGCTGAAAAATCCGGGCTGACGCGGCTCCTCCGGCCATGATTCTGTGCTGGCATCACGGTCATGGAGGTAGCGAGTTGCGCGGGGATGACCGCCGTTCCGGAAGCCTGTTCAGCTACGTGGACCTGGAGCAGCGTGTCCCGCCGGATCATCCGCTGCGGGTGATCCGAACGGTCGTCGATGACGCGCTCCAAGAGCTGTCGCCGACCTTTTCCGAGATCTACAGCAAGCGCGGCCGCCCGAGCATTCCACCGGAGCGGCTCTTGCGCGCGCTGCTGCTGCAGATCCTGCACGGTCTGCGCTCTGAGCGGCAGATGATGGAGCGGCTGGAGTTTGACCTGCTGTTCCGCTGGTTCGTCGGGCTCGGGATCGACGATCCGGTCTGGCATTCGACGGTTTACGCCAAGAACCGGGACCGCCTGTTCGAGAGTGACGTTGCCGAGCGCCTGCTTAACGCCGTGCTCGACCATCCCAAGGTCAAGCCGCTGTTGAGCGGGGAGCACTTCTCGGTGGACGGCAGCCTAATCGACGCCTGGGCCTCAATGAAAAGCTTCCACCCGCGCGAGGGTCAGGGTGGCGGCAGCGGCGATGACGACGACCAAAGCTCTGGAGGTTCCAACCGGGACCAGGGCCGGAACCCGTCGCGCAACTTCCGGGGCGAACGGCGGTCCAACCAGACCCACGCATCGACCACGGACCCGGACGCCCGGTTGTTCCGCAAGGGACCGGGCAAGGAGGCGCGGCTCGCCTACATGGGGCACGTGCTCATGGAGAACTGCAATGGCCTGGTCGTCAGCACGCGGACGACCCGGGCTCACGGATCGGCCGAGCGGATGGCGGCCCTGGAGATGGTCGCCGACTTACCGACACGCGCCGGCCAGACGCTGGCCGCCGACAAGGGCTTCGACACGGGCGACTTCGTCATGGAACTGCGGGAGATGGGCATCACCCCGCACGTCGCCCAGAACAGCTACGTCACCGACAAGGCCCGACGACGCTCCGCGATCGATCGACGAACCACCCGCCATCCCGGCTATACGGTCAGCCAGCGCGTGCGCAAACGCATCGAGGAGGTCTTCGGCTGGGCCAAGAGCGCCGGCGGTCTGCATCAGGTCCGCCATCGCGGCCTGAACCGTGTCGGGGCGCAGGTCACGCTCGCTGCGACCGCCTACAACCTGGTGCGCTTGCCCAAGCTGATCGGGGGCGCGGCATGACCGATCCGGTGCATTGCGAGGTGGTCGGCCGCTGGCGGATCACCGGCTCCGACATGTGGAACCGGGACTTCCTGGACCTCGCCAACCCGGCGCACTTCACCCTCGACGATGCCGGCCACGGCGAGATGGAATTCGGGGCCGTGCACCTCGACCTGGACGTCGAGTACGGCCGCCAGATCGTGTTCTTCCGGTTCGCAGGCTTCGACGAGGGTGACGAGGTCTGGGGCGACGGGAACGCAGAGATCACCGACGATGGCACGTTGGAGATCGAAATCCACTTCGTCGACGGCGACGAGCCCACCCTTACCGCCCAACGCGAGATTTCTTCAGCAGCCTGCTAGGAGCGACCGCAACAGAACGTATCTGCAAATAGGCGCAGGGGCCAAAACATGGTGCGAGAGTAGCTGGTTGGTGGACAGATATGTTTCTTGAACTTCCGCCGATCCACGCCCTACATCGGGTGATGATATGCCAACTCAGGCTCTCATCGTCTGAACATTTTATGGTAGCGATACAGCCACCTCTTCCAAATAATAACATGAAGATGAGGGTCTCAAAACGGGATGAATTGGGTGCAGCATTTGTAGGATAGCCACTTGTGTCCTGAAGGCATAGCGGCAACCGGGCGAACGCAAGAAATGATAGTAGCGTGATGAAATTACAGGCTGATCACAATAATGCACCGAATGAACCAAGATCGCCAAAATTGAGCGATCGAATCTACGCAGGCATATTCGAGCGAATAGTTAATGGTGAATTCGTACAAGGAGAACGCCTTCCCTCGGAGACCGCATTGGCCAGCGAATATCGCGTCTCACGGCCAATCGTACGGGAGGCGCTACGTCGGCTGCGAGAAGACGGACTCATCTTTTCGCAAAAGGGGGCTGGTTCCTTCGTCGAGAGGCCTCCGGATGCAGCGATGCTCAGATACGCTCCATTAGAGAGCATTGCTGACATCCAACGTTGCTTTGAGTTCAGAATAGCGCTTGAAGGGGAGGCTGCCAGGCTTGCAGCAGAACGCGCATCCTCCCAGGAACTCGCTGCGATCGAGCGGGCGGTGAATCTTCTGAAAGAGCGCATTACGGCACGTGAGCTTGGCGTAGACGCGGACTTCGCTTTCCACCTCGCGATCAGCAAAGCGACAGGAAATAACTTCTTTTCGGACAGCCTGCTGTCGCTGGAAGGGCAAATCACGTTCGGGCAAAACCTCGCCCGGAACCTTGGCCTGAAGCACCCGAACACGCGCCTACCCGAAGTTCAAGCTGAGCACGAGAAAATCTTCGAGGCCATCAGGCGTCATGAGGGCGACCGTGCTCATGAGGCGATGCGTCAGCACATCTCCAATTCCCGTCGCCGCGTTTTCGAGGGGTAGTGTAGATAACAGATTTTACAAGTCTACGCCGCGCGGCAGGTTGCATCTAGGGCTCACCCGGTTAGTGGGTGGGGGCGCCCTGGGTATTATTTTACATCTTTTACAGGTTGAGCTCGGTATGGTACGGGATAACGCCCCAGCGATGCATTTCACCAGCCGACGGTGCAGGCGTCGCGCCCGGAAATAAAAAGAAAAGCCTGTTCAGTACGATAGTGGGAGGGCCTCATGAAGGCACAATTGCTGATCGCGTCCGTAGCTATCGCGGCGGCCTCCGTGAGTATCAGCGCGGGGAGCGCAAAAGCCGATTTTCCTGAAGGACCGATCACCTACACGATCCCGTTTGACCCAGGCGGTGAGTCCGACGTCACGGCTCGTTTCCAGGAACAGCACCTCGAAGAAATCCTTGGGGTCAACGTCAACATCCGGCATCGCCCTGGCGGTGGCGGCGCTGTGGGCTGGAGTGAGTTTCAGAACAACGCCGAGCCGACCGGCCACGAGATTATCGGAATCAACATTCCGCACATCATCGCTCAGCCGATCCTCCGCGAGGATGCCGGCTACACGACCGATGGGTGGGAGATCGTCACGTTCTTTCACCAGACGCCGAACGCCCTGATCGTTCCGCAGGAGAGCCAATTTGAGTCACTAGAAGAGGTGGTATCGTACGCCGACGAAAACCCGCAGGCCGTGACGCTTGGCGGCAGCGGCACCTTCAGCGCGAACCATCTCGAGACACTTCGTCTGGAGCGCGAGGCCGACATCGATGTCACCTACATCCCGTTCACCGGCACCGGACCGCTGCCGGCAGCACTCCAGGGCGGTCACGTCTCCGGTATCATGAACTACACCATGCTGGGCGTTCAGCTTGAGGATAAGGGCCGGGTTCTGGCCGTCTCTTCGGAAGATCGCGTGTCCGCCCTGCCCGATGCGCCGACTTTCCGAGAGCTTGGTTACGACATCGTTGGCGGCGCCTACCGTGGCGTGGCCGTACCGGAAGACACACCACAGGAGGCCATCGACACGCTGCGCGAGGCGTTTGCCAAGACCAACAAGCGCATCGCCGAGAAGCAGCGGCCGCTCGGTTTCGTGATGACCGATATCACCGGCGATGACGCCGACGAGCTGGTCAATCAGCTGCGCGAAGCCTACGGGCCGATCCTCGAGGCCCAGCAGTCCAACTAGCCTACAACTTGGAGCCGGCCGGGACGCTGCGCTGATACAGCGCCCGGCCGGCGCCCGTAACAGCGTCGCCGCGCGCGCGTAGACGTGCGCCGGCTGCGCTCGCACGAGTTCGTTAGGTCGCCGACGATGGAATCGTCTCTCTACGAAGCCTTCGTGGCCATCCTAGATCCGGTTATGTTGCTGACCTCCCTCGTGGGGGTTACGGCTGGCCTATTCATTGGCGCGTTACCGGGCCTGACGGCCACAATGGCGCTGGCTGTGCTGCTTCCGTTTACGTTTTCTATGCCGCCGCTGCAGGGCCTGATCGCGCTGGGCGCGGTCTATATGGGTTCGATCTATGGCGGCGCGTTCACGGCCATCTTGATCAACACCCCGGGAACGCCGTCATCAATTGCGACGACATTCGACGGCTATCCGATGGCGCGACAGGGGCGCGCCTACGAAGGGATCGCCTCGGCGACGATCGCTTCGGTGGTTGGCGGCCTGGTCGGTGTGACTGCGCTGCTCCTACTGGCGCCCCCGCTGGCCAGGCTCGCCGTGGCTTTCGGGCCTGCCGAGATGTTCTGGGTGGCCCTTCTGGGCCTGACTTTGGTGGCAAGCTTGTCCGCGGGATCCCTGCTGAAAGGGCTAACGGGCGGCTGTATCGGAATCATGCTCGGGACAATCGGCGTGGCGCCGGTCGGGGGCGAAACCCGTTTCACCTTCGGTCTACCAGCCATGCAGGGCGGTGTAGAGCTGATCGTCGCCTTGATCGGGCTTTTCGTGATCCCAGAAATCCTGTCGATGGCTGCAACTGTGCGCGGGGCCGTTCCAGAGGAGGTCGCCAAGCTGCGCCAGAACGTGTCGATCGTGAGCGTGGCCAAGCGAATTTTCACGCGCCCGGTCAACCTCATCCGTTCCTGCATCATCGGCCAGCTTGTGGCCCTTGTTCCAGGTGCGGGCGGCAACGTGACCAGCCTCGTTGCCTATAACGAGGCTCGGCGTTTCTCGGACGATCCGGACAGTTTCGGCAAGGGCAACGTCGACGGCATCGTTGCATCAGAATCCAGCAACAACGTCATGGTTGCCGGTAGCATGGTGCCACTCTTGACGCTCGGCATTCCGGGCGCACCACCCGACGCCATCATTCTCGGCGTTCTACTGCTCCATGGTTTGCGTCCAGGGCTCGATCTCTTCACCGAAACCGGGACGCTCACGAACGGATTCATACTCTCGATGGGGTTGGGCGCGCTGCTACTCCTGCCCGTAGGCCTGCTCGGCGGTCGCCTCATTCAGCGCGCGGTCGTACGCACGCCGGTCTACTTCCTGGTGCCAAGCATCGTCATGGTCACGATCTTGGGCACCTTCGCGCTCCGCAACAGCATGCTGGACGTGCTCATCATGCTGGTGCTTGGGACAGCCGGCTATTTCCTACGGTTGCTGGGCATAACGGCGCCGCCGATCGTTCTGGGACTAATTCTGGGCGGAATCGCTGAACAGGGCTATGTCCAGGCCGTACTTACGGGCGCGGCCTATGAAGTGCCCCAGCTCGCCCTTGTGAAGAACCCACTGTCGATCGTGCTTGCCGTGCTTGTGGTGCTCAGTGCCCTCACGGCCCTGCTTCCGCAATGGCTGGAAAGGCGCGGGGCAACTAAATCCCCTAGCCCGAGGGAATAAGCGGCCATGCGTATCCCAATCAATACCGACCTGGCCACGGCCGTCATCGGCTTCACGTTCGCTGGCGTCTTGTGGTTCGGGACAAGCTTACCCGGACGCTTGAGTCTGATTTTTCCGCAGGCCGTGTTGATCATCATGTGCGTTCTATGCACCGGGCTCGTGATCAAGGGGGTCGCCAAGCCAGCGGAGCGCGAGGTGGTCATCGAAGGCAACCCCAAGCGACTTTTCGCCATGATCGCGGTGCTGCTGATCTGGTGGTTTGGCATTCGCATCCTCGGATTCATCGTCGCGACCAGCATCGTCTTTGTCTCGGTGACGAGCTACCTCGCTTACGCACACGGAAGCCTGACCCGGAAGATGTTCGCAACATCCCTGCCGATCATCGCCGCACTGATTACGATCTTCTACCTGGCATTCACCTACATCCTGAACGTCGACTTGCCGGAAGGCATGTTCATCTAGCCGAAGAGACGGATCGGCTGCAGCAAGAGGGAGGACTTGGATGAGCTATAAGGTCGCGGTGATTCCCGGTGATGGGATCGGCAGCGAAGTTACACAGGAAGCCGTCCGGGCCCTGCAGCAGCTGTCCAGCCGTCCCGGCCTCTCGATCGACTTCGAGGAGTATCCCTACTCCTGCGGCTACTACCTGGAACACGGCGTCATGATGCCGGATGGCGCGCTCGAGGCGCTCGACGAGAGTGATGCGATCCTTCTGGGTGCGGTGGGCTATCCAGGCGTACCCGATCATGTCTCGCTGTGGGGCCTGTTGATCCCCATCCGACGCACCTTCCGGCAGTACGTGAACCTGCGTCCGGTGCGGCTGCTGCGCGGCCTGTCATCTCCCCTCCGCGATCGTGGACCAGAGGATATCGACTTCCTCATTGTCCGGGAGAACAACGAAGGCGAGTACTCAGAGATTGGCGGCCGGTTATACGACGGTACGGACGAGGCGATTGCTATGCAGTCCACGGTCTTCACCCAGAAGGGCGTGGAGCGGGTTCTGCAGTTCGCCTTCGACCAAGCTCGCAGGCGACCGAAGCAGCACGTTACCTCAGCAACTAAGTCAAATGGCATCAAGCATACGATGCCGTTCTGGGACGAGGCCGTCGCTAAATTCGCTGAACACTACCCGGACGTGACAACCGACCAGTATCACATCGACATCCTTGCGGCACACTTTGTAGCGCACCCGGATTGGTTCGACGTGGTGGTGGGCAGCAACCTGTTCGGCGACATCCTCTCTGACCTCGGACCCGCGGTGGCCGGGGGTATCGGCGTTGCCCCCTCGGCTAACCTGAACCCTACTCGTGAGAAGCCGTCGATGTTCGAGCCAGTGCATGGATCGGCGCCCGACATCGCCGGCAAGGGTATCGCCAACCCGATCGCCGCGCTCTGGTCAGCGTCCATGCTGCTGGACCACCTAGGAGAGACAACGCCGGCGGCGGACCTCCTCAATGCGATCGAGGCCGTGAGTGGCGAAGGCAAGGTGGTGACGCCGGACCTTGGCGGTACGGCGACGACGCGCTCCTTAACCAACCGCGTTCTGGCTGAACTCAAGAGCTAGGCTCCGACACCCCCATTCGGAATCTTCCGGAAAGGCTCGACGATGAAACTCACAGACGCGCGCGAGCAGCGTGTCTCGATCGCCTCCGAGATCGAGAACGCCTTCATCAGTTTCGCCTCTATGGACGTCTCCGTCCTGGCGCTTGAAACGGACGTCACGATCGGTGGCCGCAAGGTGATCGGCTACGGCTTCAACTCGAACGGTCGCTACGCGCAGAGTGGACTGCTCCGGGAGCGGTTTCTCCCCCGGCTCATGGAAGCCGATCCGACGAGTCTGTGCGATGAAACCGGACGCAACCTGGACCCGTTCCGGGTCTGGGACACCGTCATGAAAAACGAGAAGCCGGGTGGTCATGGCGAGCGCTCGGTCGCAGTCGGCATTATCGACATGGCCGTCTGGGACATCGTCGCCAAGATCGAAGGCAAACCGTTGGCCGTTCTCTTGGCTGAGCGCTATGGCGATGGAACGCCGGATCCAACGGTCTCGGTTTATGCTGCCGGCGGATATTACTACCCGCAGGAGGATCACCGCAGCCTGCAAGAAGAGATGCGCAACTATCTCGATGCGGGCTACACTGCGACCAAAATGAAGATCGGCGCCGCGCCGTTGGAAGGGGACCTGCGCCGGATCGACGCAGCTCTCGAAGTGGTCGGCAACAATGCCTGCTTGGCTGTTGATGCGAATGGCCGGTTCGATACCGAGACGGCGCTCGCCTACGCTCGTGGCCTCAACCCCTATCAGCTCAAATGGTACGAGGAGGCAGGCGACCCACTCGATTACGAGGTCCAACGACGGGTTTGCGAGACTTACGCCGGCTCGACGGCGACCGGCGAGAACCTGTTCTCGCATCAGGACGTACGCAATCTGCTCCGCTATGGCGGCATGCGTGCCGATCGCGATGTTTTGCAGATGGACCCTGTCCTGTCCTATGGGCTGGTCGAGTATATGCGGATGCTCGAGGAGCTGAAGATCCGGGGTTTCTCGCCGCGCAACTGCGTTCCGCATGGCGGGCACCAATTCGCTCTAAACATCTGCGCGGGCTTGAAGCTCGGGGGTAATGAGTCCTACCCGAAAGTCTTTGCACCCTTTGGTGGCTTCGCGGACTCTACGCCGATTGAACAGGGGCGCGTCGCAATCCCTGACGCTATCGGTATCGGGTTTGAGGACAAGCGAAACCTGATGCAGGTGTTTGATCAATCTCTAGGAAAATAGAACGGACGTTTTAGCACAGTGGCTTATACCAGCGCCCGCTGAGCGGGACTCTCGCAAGGGTCTTTCCGCTGGAAGCGTTTCGTGATTCAATCTATGGCCCGCCCCGGCCTGCAAGACGGAAATTCACTGACAGTCCAGGGCAGTCTGCTGCAATCTATTCGGCCTTTCAGATGGGCGCTTTCGGCCCTGGCCGAGACGGGATCCGCGCGAACTGGTCCTGATAAGATGGGCGGCTTTCAAGCCAGATGAATCATCAGGCTACCGGTTCGCCAGTCGACTGTTGGTCCGTCTTAGTGCTCTCCGTTCGCAGACATCGGTGGGTCTCGTCGGTCTCGTGTTTTGTTCAACCGGACTGCTTGCTCACGCGACAGGCGGAGCGGGTACGAACGCCGGGTTGTAGCGTCGGCCGTGGGCCAGCAACGCCGTACCCATCCGGTGAGGACCGCGGTTTGAGCGCGTGACGGTGGGCCGGCGTCGGTTTGAACTGTCTCTATGCCTAGTGATAGCTACAGTATCGGGCCCCGCCGAATGGAGGTCGTCGACACCGGCCGGCGGCATCGTTGGAGCGACGCGGAGAAGCTCCGGATCGTTGAGGAGAGCTACCGCGGCCACCGCCAAGCATCCGCAACGGCTCGCCGGCACGGGATCTCGGGAGCCCTGCTGCACCGCTGGCGGCGCGATGCCCGCGAAGGCGTGCTGACGGATGGCGAGCAGACACCCTCCTTCATCCAGGCGACCGTGGTCGAGACACCGCAGCAGGACCGCCGAGAAGGCGGCGCCCATCCAATGGGGCAGATGAAGATCGCGCTGACGAACGGCCGGCGGGTCACGGTCGGCCCGGATGTCGATGCCGAGGCGCTGCGGCGCGTGCTGGCCGTGGTGGACGGACGATGATCCCGGTTCCGATGGACGTGAAGGTCTGGCTGGCCGGCGGGGTCACGGACATGCGCCGCGGCATGAACGGCCTGACCCGGCAGCTCCAGGAAGGGCTCGGTCGGGATCCGCACGCCGGGGATCTGTTCTGCTTTCGCGGGCGCACGGGTTCGCTTTTGAAGATCGTCTGGCACGACGGGGTGGGCCTGTCGCTCTACAGCAAGCGCCTCGAGCACGGCCGCTTTATCGTAAGCGCCCTGTACGCCCCATTGGCCCTGGGCGTTGACGCGCGGCCGCTGAACTCCGAGCGCATACGACGCCACCGAGAACTGTGGCCAACAAACATTGCAAATGGACACCTCCGGAAACCGGCTCCCCGGCGCGCCTGATGCGATGATCGCGGCTGCGTAGATTTGCTGGGTGCGCTGCCGGCGGGGGTTTTGGTTCGGCTTCGGTTCAACGGTCAGGCGTCTTGCCAGGATCGGCCGTCATGCGGTCGCACTTCGCCTGTCAAGCCAGCACCATCGCTTCATGTTGTAGACCATGTTGGCGAGTGTGATCGCGGCCTCGGCGCGGGCGAGGCCGATGGTGCGGATCACCAGCCTCATCGGCCCCTTCTGGTGGGCGAACGGATGCTCGATGGCCGCGCGCACCGCTGACTTCCTGGCGTTGGCCTTGGCCATCTGTCGTGGCATGGGCTTGCCCTTCGGCTTGCGCCGATGGATCCGGCTGACTTTGCCGATCCCGGCGAGGTAGCTCTCGTTCTCCACCGACCGGTAGGCGCTGTCTGCCCAGACGTCCGATGCCGTGTTGGTCGTATCGATCAGGCCCTCGCGCAAGCGGGCGCCGTCATGCGCGGCGGCATCCGTGACCTTCTGCCGGCGGATGATGCCGTGCCGGCGGTCCATGGAGATGTGCGACTTATAGCCAAAGGTCGGGATCGCGATGTCGATCCGCGGCGTGCCGTCCTCGGCTGGCTTGGCCTTGGAGACCTTCACCGTCCAGCGCGCATCGACGTCCTTCTGCCGCGCCTTTGCGGGCTTCTCCGGCCAGATCTCGCGAGCGCGCTTGCCCGCCTTGATCGCGGCCTTCTCCCCGTCGGTGTTGCGCTGGCGTGGGGCGGCGACGAGCGTCGCGTCGATGATCTGACCCGACATCGGCAGGTAACCCGCCTCCGTGATCGCTTTGTCCAGGCGCGCGAACAACGCGTCGAGGGCACCGGCGGCAATCAGTAGCTCGCGGAAATCCCAGAGCGTGTTGGCGTCCGGTACAACGTCGCCAGGTCCCAGCCGGCAGAAGCGCATCCAGCTCAGCCGGTCGCGCACCAGGTACTCGGTCTGGTCCAGCGACAGGCCATGAAGCGCCTGGAGCACAAGCATCCGGAACTTCAGCACGATATCGAATGGCGGGCGGCCGCCCTTGCTCACATCGCGCGGCCCAACGGCGGCCTTCAAATCAGGGCGAAAAAGCTCGAAGTCGACGGTCGCACTGAGCTTCTCCAGCGGATCACCACGCGCCGATAGCTGCCGCAAGCGATCCTCGACGTCCCAGAAACCCGGCTGTCCCGCCATTCATTGCCCCTGAACCTTATCCAGCCTCAGGAGCCATGGAATCACGCCCAGCGCTTCCGCGCCAGCGGGTTTCCGGAGGTGTCCACCTTACGGCGCAAGGACTTCCATGGAAGGCGGCCCTGAGCGGCCGCTTACTCCTGAACCTGGAGCAGCCAGCCATGCCGTGCTCAGGCGGCTGGAGAAAACCGACGATCAAATGGTCCGTAGGAGGCGCTTACCTTACGCCGGTGGTGCGCTCGCGCCGCTTACCTTACACCGGCCTGCAGCGCTGGTGGGAAAGCCGGGCTAACACGCCGAATAACGACAGCATCATACAACATTCCGCCACAAGTAGGCTGAGCGGCAGACTGGCTGCCCCAAACCCAGCCTCCAATAGGGCCGCGAGCGCCACAGCCTTAATTATAAACTTAACCACTGCCACACCCAATAAATAGCCCTGCATGTCTCGAAGAATCACGATTTGAGTTAAGATCAAAGAGCACACCAGAGGGCCAAGTGCTAGTGCGTGCAAAGATAATATTTCAGCTGTTAATATCGTATCACTCTCTGTGAATGCACCACGCTCTAATACGCAACTAACTACTGGCCTCGCCAAAAACGTCAAGCTGAGACCAATAAGTACAGCGCACGCGCAGATGCCAAAAATTGCTAATTTAAATTGTCTTGGAATATTCGGATGCATACCTGATCTCGAAATATTTTTCGCGATTTTTGGAGCGAGAACAATATTACTTGAAGTTGCTAATATTGCAGCAGCTGCCATCAAAATTGCGTAACTATACTCAACAGCAGCCAAGGTTCCTGGATGCATTGTACTCGCCACTGCGCGATCAATCATCCGCCCACCGGAAAGGAACAACTGGGTGACAATTACCGACATAACCGCCGCTGGGATTGTATACATCTCGTCCAACGATGGTCTCTTAAAAAATGTCAGGGCTATACGCCTACGATCGGTTGGAGCTAGTGCAAGCGCATGCAAAACAAGAACCGCCAGCCCTCCGGCGACGGCCCCTGACGCTGCGAAACTGATGGCCGTTTCGCCGGCTGCGGTTATCAGAGCGATCATCACGATGCCGAAAGCAGCAGACCGAACAAACGTGCTACTGGCGCCGGGCCATACGCGCCCTCGCACACTCATTAGCGCCCGCAAGGGCAAAGCCATGATGACAAAAAGGCTCATAACCCAACAAATCCGCCCGATCATCACAAGGAGTTCGCGCTGCGCTCCGCTGATGCCTGGAGCCAACAGCAAGGCCTGAGCAGGCATCGACACAATCCCCAGGAGCGTCACACCTGTCGCTATAAGCCCTCCTCCCCAAACTACCTGCCGCAGACCTGACATGAACGATCCACGTCGCATCGGAACTAAATTTCTAATGAGTACCGAAACCACAGATACCGCTATGGATTCCGACAAGATGCTCGGCAATGCAAACGCTACCCGAAATATTTCTACTTCGCGTGACGTACCGAAATAATATGCAATAAGGATTTCCCTAAAAAATCCGGCAACCAATCCCATAGTTACCAGGATCGGAACGAAAAAGCTTTTCTTTATCCGCACACTCATTCGCGAATCAAAGCCATAGTCGCGCGCACCCCTCTCACGGCCATACCGGTGACCGGGAGCGTATTTACCGGACTTTCCAACAACGGCAGCTTAAGCATACCAAATTGAAAATATTTTTTAGGAAGACAATCTTTCTCAAATTTTATTACGGGACTCACGAAATTTGTGATAGCGTCAACGTAGTACAGAGCAGCATTTGGAGTGCATTGACTTGGGCACATCTCTGCTACAGACGCAAAAACCCAACCACTATTTAGGGCTGCTGAAAAAAATATAGGTCCATTCACCTTCGATAAAACATGTGTATCTCGACTTTTTCTGTCATACCTATAAATATAATTCTGCTCATACTCCGCGTCGGTTCCAAAATATATAGAGTCGGGAGAAAATTCCAGACTTATAGCCCGCCATGCCTCTGTGCCAGAGCCTATCGTTTCAAAATTTTTAAAATCGCTGTCAAACGCCACGATCCGGCACTCTAAACCGATATCACCAGTGGCCACGAACGCCCGTTCAGTATATGGGTCCCAGTTAATCGAATGTATGTGACGGATTTCACCTGGGGGAAATCTGTAAACAATCTCCACATTTAATTCTCCAGGCCTGACACGATATACATTGACCGCTTCTCGTGCATGATTTGAAAAATATTCGCCGAAAACAATGCTCCCGTCAGGCATCCTCGCACATCCGCCACGAAGCACTTTCGTAGCTCTTTCCCGACCGTTTATAAAATGCACATGGTTATTTTGAATCCAACCAACGCACGAGCCAAAACTAAAAAAAACACGTCCATCCGATAATGGCAAGACGTTGTAAAAGGTTTCTCGCGACAGCCGTCGGAGCAACTGAGTCGATCCCAACAATCGACGGAGTGCTGGCCTTGGAACTACAGCAATTCGTCTAGAAGGCCCAAAAATTGTGTTACTATGAAACAAACATCGACCCGTGGACCAAAAATATCCGGATGGCCCGATGAATTCACATGTTTCAAACGGCCACTCCTTGTGGTAAGTGACTGATGGGATCAAGTCAATCATGAGCGCCCCTCAACATCCTCTCGCCAAACACTCTTTTTATTTCTTGCAACTCGTCATCCGTCAAATGATCTCGCCATATACCAATCGCGCCTTTGTGACCTGACACATGCTGCGGATGGAGCATAAGCTCTTCATCAGCAAAATTTGCTTTACGCCCAAGAACGAAATTTATACGTCGGCGGAGGTGTTCGAAAGGCACTTTCCGTTTACGTGACCGGCTATATGCCTCTTCAATATTTAACTCCTTCTCGATGTCTTGTACAATGTTCGGATCTAAGTGGACATTTAAAAAATTAGCTACATTCTTGATTGCCAATGGTAGTGAGTTAAGAAGTTCTTCATAATTTTGGACTAGTATTTCTGATTGTGGTCGCGTCATCAACCATTCCTCAAGGTCCAAGGACTCAGAAACTCGGCGTAACGCATGCTTGAAGGAAAATTTAAATTTTATTTTTAGAGACGCGACAACATCGCGAATATCGCGATGTACATATAGAAACTTCACGCTTTTAGTCTCGTCCGCAATATCGCGTGCCATCCCAGATGGCAGGTGCGTTTTTATTATGTATATTTGATCCGACAACGCCATTTGACGAAGTTCTTCCCCGGCCTTGCGCCAATCCTCCTGGCTACGCCATGGGACACGTTGACCGCTTTGAACTTCACAAACAACTCTAGACGCAATATTAAACTGAAGCGTTGAGCCAGACCTCGGCATTCCACAGCAGATCACTAACATTGGGTTCGTCCGTTCGCAGTAATATTTTTTACATTTCCACAGACATAGGTACTGCCTGCAAATCGAATTTAGAAGTGCACCGCTAACTCATGTGAATTTTGGCTACCCCTTCCCTGCAAACGATTGGTTACGCACATTCGGCGACCATTACCTCTTAACTTTTTGGGGTTTGACGGCATTCCAAAGCAGGTCGCCCCCATGTTGGTTTGATTAGAGTCGGAGATCGCGGCAGAGTTCCGGGATCTCACGTAGGACTGCCACGGCCTCATCAACGTCTAACTGCTCGGTGTTGTGCGAATGGTAGTCGTCCGGATGAGCGCCCTTCGTCACCCCTTCGTCGAAGAATGTCGTGTAGTTGAGGTCTCGCTCGTCCATCCCGATCCGCAAAAACTCGCCCATGTCCTCCGACCGCAACATTTCCTCTCCGGTGGCCAAGGTCTCGTACAGCTTCTCCCCGTGGCGGGTCCCGATGTACTTGAGCTCGGTCTCCGCGCCCGCCAGCTGCTGTAAGGCCCTCGCTAAGGTCTCGATGGTGCACGCCGGAGCTTTGCGGATGAACAGGTCGCCCGGCTGGGCGTTCTCGAACGCGAAGTCGACCAGCCGCACCGCATTCTCCAAGGATAACAGGAAACGCGTCATCTTGGGGTTCGTGATCGTCAATGGCTTGTTCTCGTTGAGCAGACGCACGAACAACGGCATCACCGATCCGCGCGAATACAGGACGTTGCCATAGCGCACACAGCACACGACCGTATCGGTGTGCCGGTATTCGCGCGCGGCCGCGATCGCCGTCTTCTCCATCAGCGCCTTGGACATGCCCATCGCGTTGATCGGGTAGACGGCCTTGTCCGTGGACAAGCACACGACCCGTTTCACTCCTTGCGCCACGCTCGCTTCGATCACGTTCTGAGAACCCAGCACGTTCGTCTGCACTGCCTCGGTCGGAAAGAACTCGCAGCTGGGCACCTGCTTAAGCGCGGCGGCGTGGAACACGTAGTCGACGCCCTCGACCGCCCGCGCGACGCGTTCGCGGTCGCGGACGTCGCCCAGCATGAACTTGAGCGCGGGATGCGCCCATTCGCGCCGGCGTTCGTCCTGTTTGGCTTCGTCCCGGCTAAGTATGCGGATCTCCCCGCAACCCTCGTCGATCAGGTGCCGGGTCATAGCACCGCCGAACGAACCCGTGCCACCAGTAATCAACACCACTTTATCCGCCATAGATCCGCCGCGCACGTCGGACGCCCGGGCGATTGGGCCACGTTCTGCCAACTTCAGAGTTCTCCGTTCCGCCATGTCCGTAAGCGTTCGTCTCCCCGCGGGTGGCTAACGGCCGCCTGCTGAGCACTTCTCCCAGGAAGTACGGTCGTTCGCAACCGTACCGACCCGCTCAGCGCGCGGGATGCAGAACACACCGACGCACCATGCAGGCCGCTGCGCGCAACGCCGGCACGCTATCTGGCGGTTGCATCTCCTAAAGCACATGTCGCCTTGCCAACAACCACCATGATCGGCAGCTTGGGCTCGCCGCCATCTCGGGGTAGGGTTCCCTTGGCGCGATGTCCACCGTACCAACGCTCCCGAACGCGCGCCCATGCGCCAAAATCGACAAGGCAACGATTACTAAATGGCAGAACAGTACGCCCCCCTGCGGATCGGAATCACTGGCGCGCGCGGCATGCTGGGCTGGCAGGCATACTGTCGGTTGAGCGCGTTGTCACACGTGGACGTCCGTACCGCCGACCGCAGCACGTTCGCCAGCGCCGACGCCCTGGCGGCGTTCTGCGCCGATCTAGATGCCGTGCTGCACTTTGCCTGCCGGATTCGCGGCACGTCAGACGAGATCGCCTCTGAAAATGAGCAGATCACTGGCCAGTTGATTGCTGGGTTAGAACGCGCCGGCAGCCAGGCCCACGTCATTCTTGCGTCGTCGACCCAGGAAGCAACGGACACCCCGTACGGCGCGGCGAAACGGCGCGCTGGGGAACAGTTGGCCGCCTGGGCGGAGCGCGGCGGTGGTGCGCTGACGACGATGGTCCTGCCCAACGTCTTCGGCGAAGGCGGGCGGCCGTTTCACAACTCCGTCGTCCACACCTTCTGCCATCAGCTCGCTCAAGGTAAAGAGCCCGAGGTCAATCGCACAGGCGAGATTTCGCTTATCGACGCAGGCACGGTCGTCGAGACGATTCTGCAGCAAGTCCGGCGCGGCGAACGCAGCCGGATGGAGCTGCCGGGCCGCGCGCTTACGGTCGGCGAGCTGTACGACAAATTGCACAGTTTCGCCCAGCTGTACCGCGACCAGGCGATCATCCCAGACGTGCGCGATGATCTAGACCTGTGCCTGTTCAACACATTGCGATACTTCCTGTTTCCCCAGGCATATCCGATCAATCCGCCGCTGCGCACCGACGAGCGCGGCACCCTGTTCGAGGCCGTGAAGGAGTTGAACGGCGGGCAGTGCTTCCTATCCACTACCGAGCCGGGTGTCACACGCGGCGATCACTACCATTTCGACAAGATCGAACGTTTTCTAGTTATCGATGGCGAGGCGATCATCCGCATCCGCCGCGTCGGCGACGACGATGTCACCACCTTTCACGTCAGCGGCAGCCGGCCGCAATTCGTCGACATGCCCACCCTGCACACCCACCACATCGTGAACGTCGGCGGCCGTCCGCTCACAACGATGTTCTGGAGCCACGAGCTGTTCGACCCGAACCGGCCGGACACCTATGCCTGTCCCGTGTAGAAAGTCATGTATGAAGGTCGCTCAAAGCTCTTGAAGGTGCATCAGGATTCGGCTGAAAGGGGGCGTTACCGGTTCGGCTCCCGCGCCCGCCTAGGGCCGCGTGCTGCAATCTCGCCACGCAGAAAGACAAAGCCATGAAGGTTATGACCATTGTGGGGACACGCCCGGAGATCATCCGGCTGTCCCGTGTGATCGCGCGACTCGAGGCGGCCGTCGACCACGTTCTGGTGCACACCGGGCAGAACTACGACCGCGAACTCAATGAAATCTTCTTCGAAGACCTCGCAATCAATCCCCCCAAGCACATCATGGGAATCTCGCCCGACAGCCTCGGGGCGGCGTTGGGCGACGTGATGCGTCACACCGAACGTATCCTACTGGCTGAGCAACCGGACGCTTTGCTGATCCTCGGCGACACGAACAGCGCGCTGTCCGCCATTGTGGCAAAGCGCATGCGCGTCCCAGTCTACCACATGGAAGCCGGCAATCGCTGCTTCGACCTCAATGTTCCCGAGGAAACCAACCGCCGGATCGTCGACCATACGGCGGATTTCAACTTGGTCTATACCGAGCACGCTCGCCGGCATCTTTTGTCCGAAGGCATGGCGCACCGGCGCATCTACCTGACCGGCTCCCCGATGCGCGAGGTTTTGAACCACTACCGCGGCCAGATCGACGGCTCGAACGTGCTCGAGCAACTGGGACTGCACCACCAAGAATACTTCATCGTCAGCGTACACCGGGAAGAGAACGTCGACGACCCAGCCAACCTGGACCGGATCCTGCAAGCGCTAGAGCAATTGCAGGCCCATTTCGGCAAACAGATCATCGTCTCAACACATCCGCGCACGCGTAGCCGACTCGATGCCTGCAATCGGCCGCTGCCCGAAAGCGTGCAGTTCATGAAGCCGTTCGGCTTCTTCGCTTACAACGCCCTGCAGATGCACGCGTTCTGCGCCATCTCGGACAGCGGAACGATCGCTGAAGAATCCGCGATCCTCGGCTTCCCGGCAATCACCGTGCGCAACGCCATGGAGCGCCCGGAAGCGCTGGACACCGGAAGTATCTTGCTTACGGGCCTTAACCCAGAAGGGGTGCTGAACGGCGTCCGCGCGGTCACTGAGCAGCACCGCGAAAGCGTGCCTGTCGACGACATCCCCGAGGACTACAAGATCGCCAACACCTCCCAGCGCGTGGTGAATCTGATCATCGGCACCGCCCACCTTAGCAACCACTGGAACAACGTCCGAGTCCCACAGACTTGGCGGCAGCAAAGCTGACCACCGGACATGCATATCCTCGCGATCTACCAGCACTACTGGCCAGACACCGCACCATACGGCACGATGCTACGCTGTATCCTGGGTCGGCTGGCCGCGGACGGCCACGATGTCACGGTCGTCACCGCCCAGCCGAACTACGCCGGCACCGGCGACGTGCGGGCCGCACCGCCGACTGAGTTGCTAGACGGAGTCGCGGTGCGCCGGATCGCCTTGCCCTGGCGCGCGCGGCGCGGGACGCTCGCACGGCTGACAAAGATTCTGGTGTTCCAGGCGCGCGCCTGCGCCTTGGTCTTGGCTGCGCCTAAGCCGGACGTCGTGTGGGTCAACACCACGCCACCGGTAGTGCAGGGGCTGATGGGTCAACTCCTCGCACGGCTTCGCGGCGGCGCGCTTCTCTACCACTGCCAGGACATTCACCCGGAACTTCTGGTCCACGCGGGATACCTGCGCAACCGATTCCTGATCCACGCCTTACGCCGACTCGACCAGTACACCTGCAGGCGCGCCGACACTGTTGTGACCTTGTCGTGCGACATGGCCCGGACGCTGGCCAAACGGTCGGACCGCCGCGGGCCGCCTGGGAATCTCTCAGTCATCAACAACTTCTGGCTTCAGGGCTTCATGCCAGACGCCGACGTGCCTGCGGACCTGCGCGAAAAGAGCGACCGATTCAGGTTCCTGTTCGCCGGCAACCTTGGGCATTTCCAGAATCTCGAACTGGTCGTGGATGCCTTCGCGCGCCTGGCCAAGCGCCGCCATGACGTGGAACTCGTATTCGTGGGCAGCGGGGCGGCTGAGAGGAAACTGCAAGCACGCGCCGGCGCTCTGCTCGGCGACCGGATCCGCTTCCTCGGTCGCCATTCCCCTGAAGCCACCCTGGCTGCCATGGACAGAGCGGACATGGGCATCGTCTCGCTGGCGCCTGGGATCTACCGCTGCGCCTACCCGAGCAAGACGAGCAGCTACCTCTCGCGCGGGCTGCCGGTCTTGGTCGTGGTCGAGGAGGAGAGCGCGCTGGCGGAGGAGATCCGCGCGCAGCGTGTCGGCGCAATCCCGGACGCGCTCGACGCAGCGGGGCTGAGTGCGACGATGGACGCCAGCGCTGCGGGTGCCCTCGCTTTGAAGAGCCGAAGCGAGATCAAGTCCTATGCGACATCCCATTTCGCGCCCGAGCGAGTGCTGGAACACTGGAGCGACCTTGTGCACAACTTCGACCGAGCGACAGCGCGTTGACATACCCTAGCCCGCATTTCTCACCAGCGGTGCCGACCTGTCGCCGCGGCTGGCGGTCAATGGTTGCCGCGTGATCGGGCACGACACAGGCGCGCCGGATCACACAGCCGCCCTCAACCGCAGCCCAAAGCCACGACTCATGAGCCCTGGTGAGAAAACCGGGCTAGTGCTGCTGTGTGGCGTCAGTCCGGCTCAATCGCGGCGGTACTGTTGAACTCGGGCAATGCGCGGTCGTCACGAGGCCTGAGCTGACTGTTCAACTTGGGTCTCACGAAAGTCCCAGAGCGTGTTTGCATCCGGCACCGCGTCGCCCGGCCCGAGTCAGCAGAAGCGCATCCAGCTCAGCCGGTCACGCACCAGGTAAGCGGTCTGATCCAGCGACAGACCGTGCAGGGCCTGTAGCACCAGCATCCGAAACTTCAGCACCAGCTCGAATGGGGGCCTTGCTCATATCGCCCGGCCCGACGGCAGCCTTCAGATCAGGGCGAAACAGCTCGAAGTCGACCGTTGACCTGCAGCCCGGAACTTGGACCGCGCGGAGTGAGAAAATTCTCGGTTAGCTTATTGGGCTGAACCGAGGAGGGTTGGATGAAGCGGTCGAAGTTCACCGAGGCGCAGATGGCGTCGATCCTGCGGCAGGTTGAGGAGGGGACGTCGGTCGAGGAGGTCTGCCGCAAGGCCGGGATCTCGATCCAGACGTTTTACCGCTGGCGCAAGAAGTACGGCGGATTGATGCCGTCGGAGATGAAGCGCCTGAAGCAGCTGGAGGAGGAGAACCAGCGACTCAAGCGGCTGGTGGCGGACCTGTCGCTGGACCGAGACATGCTGCAGGACGTGATTCGCCGAAAGCTCTGAGGCCTGCGCGTCGCCGCGCGGTGGTGGATTATCTCCGCGCGGTCTGGCAGGTGAGCGCGCGCCGGGCGTGCGCGGTCATGCAGGCCGCCCGCTCGAGCTATTGCTACCAGGCCAGACGGGACACGCAGGCCGCACTCAGACGGCGGATCCGGGAGATTGCGGAGACGCGGGTGCGCTACGGCTACCGGCGGATCCACGTTCTGCTGCGGCGGGAGGGCTGGCAGGTGAACGCCAAGCGAGTGTATCGGCTGTACCGGCAGGAGGGCCTGCAGCTGCGCAACAAGACACCGAAGCGCAAGGTGTCGGCGAAGCTGCGTGAGGATCGTCAGGTCGCCACGGCGCCCAATCAGGTCTGGGCGATGGACTTCCTGTCGGACGCGTTGTTCGATGGCACGCGGATCCGGGTGCTGACGGTGATCGACGCGTTCACCCGGGTATCGCCGGCGATCGACGTGCGGGTCAGCTACCGCGGCGCCGACGTCGTCGCCACGCTGCAGCGGGTCTGTCGGATCCATGGCAAGCCGAAGCAGATCAGGGTCGACAACGGGCCCGAGTTCGTCTCGAAGGACCTGGACCTCTGGGTCTATCTGAACGGCGTGGAGCTGGATTTCTCCCGGCCCGGCAAGCCGACGGACAACGCGTTCGTCGAGAGCTTCAACGGGAAGTTCCGGGCCGAGTGCCTGAACCAGGCTTGGTTTCTGAGTCTGGAGGATGCACGCTCGACCTGTGAGGCGTGGCGGATCGAGTACAACGAGCTCCGTCCGCACAGCGCCATCGGCCAGAAAACCCCGGCCGACATGGCGCGCGCCTCAGGGCAGGCATGCCTGCCCTGAGGCATCCGGAGCCGAGATTTCTCGCCTCGGCTGGTCCAGCATCGGGGGCAAGCTCAGTCACCGCTCTCATACCGGTATCTTCGGGATGACGATATGACCGAAGGCCCTGATAGCCTTGGCCAATCAATTGGGTCATCCCAGATAGCCATGCCGGGCAAGCTCCGGTTCGAGGATCGGCCACAGACGCGCGCGGGTGGCCTCATCGAAGGCTTCTTGCCATTTACCCCCAGTATCTCGCCGGATGTCCTCGCGGTAGCGCCGCAGCACGGGCTCCGGGTCGGTGATTCCAATCGCAGTGCACAGACGGACAATCTCTGTCTCATCCCCGACGATGTCCTCGTAGTACGCGGTCAGCTGCCGTGCTTCGGGGATCATTGACAGGCCGTCGTCGGCGGCACGCACTGTGCAAGCCCATTGGCGGGCACACACGCTCGCCAAGTCGGCACTTGCCAAGTCCTGCTCGATCCCTGGATAACGGGGCCCCCAGATTCTCGCGCCACGGCCCTGGGCGAGCCCGACAACGAAGTTGCCGGCGAACCGGGTTAGATACCGCACGTTGCTGGTGGACGTGAATGCCAGCTTGCGGACGAGATAGCCGAAATCCGGTGGCGACTGCCACAAGCGATAAGCCGATTCGGTCACGTCGCGGCCGTCGCGCACCAGGTTCACGAACTGCGCTTCGGGGAAGATTTCGTCCACGAAAGGAACCCGCAGCGGATTGGCGACCGTCTTCTCGACCATCAGTCTTACCGTCGGCGCGGCCGCGCCGTCGGACTTGCGCGCAAGTCGCGTGATCTCGTCGCGAATCTGCCCGATCTCGGAGCGCGACAGCTGGCCGGGTTGCAAGGCATCGTCCGGGTGCGCCTCCTGGCCGCGACGCCAGACGAAGTTGATATCGTAAGGCACGGCGACACACTCCGGCGACGCTGCTAGCAGGTCGCGTAGGATCTTAGTGCCCGACCGAGCGGCGCCGAGGATTATAACGGGTTCATACATTCGAACCGCACTCCTTCAAGCGATCGCCTGGGTGGCGTGCCGCGGCGCATCAACGGTTGTCGGCACTTGATCTCCTAACCGCCGCGTGGCTTGATCCGGGTGAAATCTGGGTAGGGGGTTTAGCTGCTCTCGACACCGGTATCAACCAGCGGGTCGGGTTATGCGCCGATGCCGATGCGCGCCGCGGCCAGGCCCTACCAACCTGCGCTCCACCGTCGAGCCCCCCAGCCAACACCACTCTGCCGCGGGACTTTGACGGCGACACGCATGCCTTAGGCCAAGCACAAACAGAACGACGCGGGCGCACGGACGCCGCGATTGGAACGTAAACTCGATATGAGAAGTTTTGTTGCCTACCCACCGAGCCCGGCCGGCGCCCCTTTCTGCAAGGTGCCGCGTCCTGTCGCCCCAGATCAAGAGACGCCTGCCACCCGCCGCGCGGTACGACGCCTCATGACGCGGGTACCTGGTACAGGGCCTTGAGCGCGGGCACAGCCCGACGTCACCGTTAAGCATCGCATAGCCGAGGCCAATGCTAGGAGAGCGCGTGTTGACGAAACGTCTGTTCGATATTTTGTTCGCGGGTGCTGCGATGATCGCCGCAACCCCCTTGCTTTTGCTTGCCTATGTGGGCATCCGGCTATCCTCGCAAGGCCCGGTCGTCTTCCCGGCGCAACGCACCGGGAAAGACGGCACGGTGTTTACGATGCCCAAATTCCGGACCATGCGCATCAACGATCGAAAACGCTCAGTGATCACAGCGCCGCGAGATAGCCGCGTCTTCCCCTTCGGAACGTTTCTGAGAAAAACCAAGATCGACGAACTGCCGCAGTTCTGGGCCGTTCTGGCAGGGCGCATGTCGATCGTCGGACCGCGGCCGGAAGACCCCAAGATCGTCGACAACCATTACACCGACTGGATGCTGGAAACCCTGCGCGTCAAACCGGGCATCACCAGTCCTGGCGCCCTCTTCGCCTATGCTTATCAGGACTACTTCCTGGAACAGACGACCCCCTATGAAAGCTACGTTGAGGCGTTGCTGCCGAGGAAGCTCTCGTTGGAGCGGGTTTACGTCGATCGCGTCGGGTTTGCCTACGACATGATGGTGATCGCGCGGACCCTCGTCACCATCCTGCAGATGCTGACCGGGCGGCACATCTTGGGGACTCCGCCGGAGAGCGAGGCAGCCCGTCACTGGCTGCCATCTGACATGCCGCTGCTCCCGAGGTAACGTTCTGCGTATGCGGGTGGGCTGATCGCTTGCAACTCACGACTTCCTCAAGCCTTCAACAGCAGCTTGCGAACAGTCACTATCACGCGCTCGACCTGGCTGTCGGTCATGCTGCTATATAGCGGCAGGCTGACGCAGGATCGAAAGACCGAGTCGCTGTGCGGGAACATCTCTGGGGTAAGACTGTACTTGTCGCTCCAGTAGGTGTGACGATGCAGTGGAATGTAGTGGACGCTGCAGCCGATCCCTGCCTCGCTCATAAGCTCGATAAAGCGATCGCGGTCAACCGCCGCCTCAGTGGCCAGGCGCACATTGTATAGGTGCCAGGAATGCAGACCGTTCGCCTCGGGTTGCGGCGGCCGGACTAGCGGTAGATCCGCGAAGGCCCGATCATAGCGTTCGGCGACGGCGCGACGTTTCTCAAGGAGTTCCCAGGCACGGCGCAACTGAACCAGCGCGAGCGCGGCGGCGACGTCTGGCAGGTTATATTTGTAACCTACCGCCAGGATGTCGTAACGCCAAGACGGCTTGGTCGCCGAAAAGCGATTGAAGGCATCGCGGTCTATGCCGTGCAGCCGCATGAGGCGCGCGCGCCTGGCAATCTCGGGGTTACGAGTCACCAGCATGCCACCTTCGCCCGCTGCAAGTGTCTTGTTTGCATAGAAGCTGAAAACGCTCGCCTCGCTGTCCAGCGCCCCAACAAGCCGCCCATCGAGCTTGGTGGGGAAGGCGTGCGCCGCATCCTCGACCACAGCCAAGCCATTGCGCTTAGCGAAGCGTGAGAGTGCCTCCATGTCGCAGCCAAGACCGCCAAAGTGGACGGGCACGATCGCGCGAGTCCGCGGCGTGATTGCGGCCTCGACACAGGCAGGGTCGATGCAGACCGTTTCGGGGTCGATGTCCACAAACACCGGCGTGGCGCCGAGGTAGCAGATTGCTTCAGCGGTCGCGGTAAAAGTGTGGGTGGTGGTAATCACCTCGTCGCCGGCACCCACCCCGACCGCTTCGAGCGCGAGGTGCAGCCCCGCGGTCGCGCTATTGACTGCGACCGCCTCAACGTCGCCGCCAAGGAAGTCCGCAAACTCAGCTTCCAGGGTCCTCGCTTTGGGGCCCGTGGTCAACCAACCCGAGCGAAGCGAATGAACGACCTCTTCGATCTCGGCCTCAGTGATGTCTGGGCGATAGAAATAAATGAAAGCATCGTCCGTCTGTACTGACATGACAACCTATCCAGTTTAACTCGCGACGGCATTAACCCAAGCACCACGTGATGCGCTCGGCTTGCGCGGGCGGATCAGTTCCATCGGTCCGAAAACATTCTACGAGGCTGCGTCACTATCAACGCCCACTGACCACTTAGCTGCCCGTTTTCCATCGTTTTTTCGCGAACCCGGCTCTTTCTGTAAATTCGGCGCTGAGCTTGCCGATATTTTAGCAGTAACTTCCACTCACATCGAGGAACCAATACGCTATTCAATTTAGCCGCTCGCACCAAAGCTTCACCACCTCACGACGTCACGTTGCTGCGCAGTACTGGCCCTCTGCTGGCTTCGCCTAAACTCCGGGACTTGGCGATGCACCCCCTCAATCACCTCGGCAACCGCCCCGCAAAGTGCCAGATTCTCAAGTTCCTCGATGGCCTTATGTAAAACTTCCACGTTCGCCGTCCGCGCCGCCGCAAGGCGAAGACCGCTGTAAGCTGTCTGAACCGTCGGCTCACCGTGATGGAACAACTCCTCGTGGAGCTTTTCTCCCGCCCGCACACCGGTGAACTCGATCCGGATGTCCTTGTCCGGTCGGAGTCCGGCCAGCCGGATCATCTGCCGGGCCAGATCGACAATCTTCACGGGCTCGCCCATGTCCAGGACGTAGACCTTGCCCACATCGTCGCCATCGTCACGCAGCTGGCTCAGGCTGGCGGCCTGCAGGACCAGTTGGACGGCCTCGCGGACGGTCATGAAGTAGCGGGTCATCTCGGGATGCGTGACCGTCACTGGCCCGCCGCGCTGGATCTGGCGGGTGAACAGCGGCACCACCGACCCGGCCGAGCCGAGCACGTTGCCGAAGCGCACCGTCGTGAACCGGGTCGTTGTCCCACCATTCTGCTTCGCCCGTTCCCGCTCGGCCACGTCGCAGGCCTGGGCGTAGCACTCCGCCAATCGCTTGGTCGCACCCATCACGCTCGTCGGATTGATCGCCTTATCGGTGGAGATCAGCACCATCGCCGCGACGCCGTGGCCGCAGCAGCTGTCGGCGACGTTGCGCGTGCCGATGACGTTGGTGAGCGCCGCCTCGGGAGGGTTATCCTCTGCCAGCGGGACGTGCTTGATGGCAGCCGCGTGCAACACGACTTCAGGCTGCTCTGCCGCGAAGACGCCGTCGACCGCCGCCCGGCTCCGCACATCCGCGAGGACGCTGCGCCGGTCGGTCTCAGGGAACGACTCTGCGAGCTCATGACCTACGTTATAGAGCAGCGTCTCCGAGTGATCCAAAAGCACCAACCGCCCGGCACCGAACTCACAGGCCTGCCGGGCAAGTTCGCTGCCGATCGATCCGCCCGCCCCGGTGACCAGCACGCGTCGCCCGGCAATGAACGCGCGCATCGCGTTCCGGTCCAACGTCGCTTGCGGGCGCTGCAGCAGGTCTTCCAGCGCGACCGGCCGGAGCTCGACCTTGCCCCTACCGTCGGTGCGGCTGTCCCGGAAGTCGGTCAGGTTGGGCAGGCGCGACAGCTGGGCCCCGTGCGCCTCAGCCTTGTCCAGCAGCTGCCGCAGAACCTCGGGCGTCATACCGCGCGTCTGGATGAAGCGCTGCGGGGCCCGGCCGCGCCGGGCGAGGGCGGCGACGACGCGGTCGACGTCGGCCAGATCGCCCATGACCGGGACGCCCCGGATGCGCCGGCCGACGCGCGTGCCTTTCTCGTCGACGATGCCAACAACTTCGTATGGACTGTCGGGATCCCGGGTCGTGTCCCGGATAAACAGGTCAGCAGCGTCGCCGGCGCCTACGAGCAGGACCGGCACCCGGTTGGACGCGCCCCACTCGAGGACGTGCTGGAACCCGCGATCGCGAAACACGCGGTAGATCATGCGGGGCCCGGCGAGCATCACCACGAGCAGCAGCCAGGCGATCACGAGGACCGACCGCGGCATCGCGTCGAGCCGGGTCATGAGGAAGGTGATCGGCAGGAAAATGAGAAGCGACAGCGTGACGGCCTTGACGATGGCGATCACGTCCTGGACCGAGGCGTAGCGCCAGATGCCGCGGTAAAGCCCCATGAACCAGAAGACGCCAGCACAGACGGCCGTGAAGATCCCCACGACCAGCCAGAACTCGGGATCGCGCAGATAAGCGGTAACGCCGTCGCCCAGCCGCAGCGCGAAGGCCAGCACGCACGCGAGCGCCGCCATCACCGCGTCGTGCACGAATGCGACCGCGGCCCGGCGGTAGCGCGCGGCGAACACCCCCCTCATGATACCTAACCCTCCTGCCAGCCCGGCGTCTTGTGGCCTCCGTCAGCCCACAGCCGGATTTTGTATCGCTGATCGACGGTCCCCATTCATTCTGTTACCGCAGACGCCCACCTGCTGCAAAGTGGGAACGCTGTGACCGTCTTGCGCGCGGCCTTTAATACCTAACGATGAACGACCGGGGCATCTGCCGAGCCCCCTTGGGCAGGCGGTTCGACGAGCCGCGGCCGGCACAGCGCGGTCACGCCTGCCTCACGAGAATCAAGCCGGATGCCGGGTAGTCGCCAACGCGATAACAGGTCTGGGGTAAAGGTCACCGGGGCCGCCCGCCAAGATCCTCAGCGCATCCGCATGCCGGCGGCTAACCCCCGACCTCGGGCCGACCCTGCACCGTCAGACGGCAGGTCATGTCGGCGGTCCGGCCGGCGCCGGCGCTTCGGGTTCCGATACGGGCATGGCGTCGGGGCTGTGTTCGGCACCCGGTTCCGGCGTATCTTCGGGCCATAGCACGGCCTCTGGTAAGGGCCCCTGATCTGGCGCGCCACCGTAAACAAGCGTGCTCTCGACCGTTCTGTGGCCAAGCGTCCGCCGGGCGACCTCGGTGCCGGCCTGGACCCGCAATCGGGCGGCTACAACATGGCGAAGGGTGTAGGGCGTCACCTCACCTCCCTTGACAGGTCCAAACACGGCCTCCGCCGCCGCCTTCAGATCCCGCCGCAGCCGATCCTCGGGACAGGCGACCGTGATGGTCGATCGGGCCTGCCACAACCTTTTCGCCAGATGACACATGGCGGGCTGCTCGGCGTGCAAAGGCACCCGGATCTCCTGCCGAGCCGTCCCCTTGTTCCGCGCCGGGTCATGCTTCGTGCCGGGCACCCCGAAGACCAACGCCGGCTGCGCTTTCGTGCCCGCCAGGCGGACGGCCACGCCCTGCGCCAGGGCCGCTGGCCGCGCGCCCGTAATCTCGAGGACAGCAAGCGCGTCCGGTGACCATTGATGTCGAATAGCGGTTCTCAGCAGGTCGCCCCGCCGATACCGCCGGGCCCGTGCGAGCCAACGGGCCGCAGCCCTGCCTGTTCCAGCGCTGTCTGCCCCTGCCCGCCCCGGCCGGCCCGCCGGCCGATTCCCGGCCCCGTACCGCAAGAGGATGGATACGGCTGCTTGGACGCGATCGGCTTCTCGGTTCAGAACCACGGGATCGGCTTCGTAGGCAGCGCCACCAAGATCCGTGAGGGCGCATGCGGCGGCGTAGACGGTCGCCGCGCACGCTTCGTTGAAGCGCGACCGGGATCTGGCCAGGTCCCGCGGACTGAGTCCGTTCTCCGCCATGACGTTCAACGTGGCCCTATAGGTCCGCTGCGTCTGCGGGTTATGGCCGACATCAAGGACGCGGTGGGCCAAGCTGAGGGCCCGGACAAAATCGTAGGGATCCACGGGCAGGGTATCGTTCGTCATCTGAGCCTCCAGGCTGTTCTTGGTTCCGTCCTTCAAGGAGGCACAAGAAGCTGCAAACGCCAAATTCCAGGCGTGCGTTGCCGGACACCCTATTGTCGCTTTCTGTGCTAAGCGCGTATCGGTCCAAATCGACGTCAACAATTTATCAGAACAAATTCCTGATAGCCTCTTGCGCAGCCGGATCAAAAGTGGTCGGCGGCCGGCTCCATCTCTTTCCAATCTGTCCTATAGCGACTAACCACTTGCCCATACAGCTCATATTGCTATGTGGATCCTAGCACCAACGGCAGGCGGAGATCCGGCATGGACGACCGGCAGGCGATCGAGGTGCTGTCGCGGATCTACCCCCGGTCGAGACGGGTAGATGACCGACGGGGGGCGCTGCGAAGGGCCGTCGACGCGAAGCGCGGCTTGATCCTGCAGATGCACGTTCACGGCTGCTCGCGCTCGGAAATTATCCAGCAGCTTTACCGAGAGGGTGTTCAGCGGTCCGACGGCACGCCGCTGTCGCCCAGCCAGCTGAGCTCCCTCACCACACGCTGCCGGATCCTCCACGGCGAACCCGATCCAGCCGCGCCGGGCACGACGGATCCCGTGGACCCGGCTGCTCCAAGTCGACGGCGGGGAGAGGAGGCCACCGCATGAAGGCACCAGCACCCACATACGTCGCCCTCGACACCTCGACCGAAGAGCAGGATCAGCCGCTGCGGCGGCCGCCGACCAAGCAGGAGGTCACAGTGATGGCCAGCGCCCTTGAGACCGAGGGGCTCGAAGAGCCGCTCACCGGTTTCCTCGAAGGCGAGAAGGTCAGAATCATCGACGGACGCGTTCGTCTCCGGGCGCTGTCAAAGCTGGACACGGCGGGCCGCCTGCCGCTGCCCCACGGCACCGGCCGAACCTGTATCGCCGTCCGTGTGCTCAATCCGGACGCCGCCTATCATATCGCCGCTCGCGCGAACGTCCGGATCCGGCCGCCCACTTCGAGCGAGCGCATCCGCCTGGCCCAGGTGCTGGCGGCCGACCCTTCTTACAAACAGTTTGTAGAAACTCCCGAGACCGGGCGGCCGCCCGGTCCGACCCGGGCGATCGCCAACCTATTCTCGCTGACCACCGAAGGCGCTCGGCTGATCCGCCGGACGGCAGGGGCGGTTCCGCCGTTCGGGGTCTGCCAGCTCATGGCCACGAGCTGCGACCGGGACAGCTCGCTCAAGCGGATCGGTCAAGCAGTCAAAGCTGGTACCGACGTCGACACGGCGGTGGCGGCGGAGCTGCAAGGCAATACCATGGACAGCCATGGCAATCGCGATACGGGAGCGGAGCAGCTCACCCCTGTAACCGCGGCTTCGCACGCGCCGCTGCATGACGCTGACGCCGTGCGCGAGTTCGCCATCACGCTACGTCAGCGGCTTTCACCATCCGACCGGAACCGGTTCGTCCGGGCCCTCAACGGCCGTGAGCGCCCGGGCGAGCCGCGCAGCGGAGCGCTGGTCTCACGTCAAGAGGTTGAGCGGGTGCGTCGCCGCATACGTCACGCGATGACGGATCCCAACCTCGATATGACCCACGGCGCCCTGGCGGATCTGGCGCATTGCGGCGAGGCCTCGATCAGCGAGATCGTAAATGCGAACGGGCGCAAGCGGCGGGAACTGATCACCGACGTGGACGCTGCGCTGGACAGGATCGGCCGGCCTTACGATCCGCCCGACCCGGATGCTTAGCCAACGCGAACAGGGTCACCTCTCCACAAATGTCGTCCGGTGCGGCCTGCCGCAGCTATCTTGTATTACGAGAGTCTCTCGGAACCTCGGGAGGCTTCAACGCCTGCGTCGAAAGTGGACACCTCCGGAAACCGGCTCCCCGGCGCGCCTGATGCGATGATCGCGGCTGCGTAGATTTGCTGGGTGCGCTGTCGGCGGGGGTTTTGGTTCGGCTTCGGTTCAACGGTCAGGCGTCTTGCCAGGATCGGCCGTCATGCGGTCGCACTTCGCCTGTCAAGCCAGCACCATCGCTTCATGTTGTAGACCATGTTGGCGAGTGTGATCGCGGCCTCGGCGCGGGCGAGGCCGATGGTGCGGATCACCAGCCTCATCGGCCCCTTCTGGTGGGCGAACGGATGCTCGATGGCCGCGCGCACCGCTGACTTCCTGGCGTTGGCCTTGGCCATCTGTCGTGGCATGGGCTTGCCCTTCGGCTTGCGCCGATGGATCCGGCTGACTTTGCCGATCCCGGCGAGGTAGCTCTCGTTCTCCACCGACCGGTAGGCGCTGTCTGCCCAGACGTCCGATGCCGTGTTGGTCGTATCGATCAGGCCCTCGCGCAAGCGGGCGCCGTCATGCGCGGCGGCATCCGTGACCTTCTGCCGGCGGATGATGCCGTGCCGGCGGTCCATGGAGATGTGCGACTTATAGCCAAAGGTCGGGATCGCGATGTCGATCCGCGGCGTGCCGTCCTCGGCTGGCTTGGCCTTGGAGACCTTCACCGTCCAGCGCGCATCGACGTCCTTCTGCCGCGCCTTTGCGGGCTTCTCCGGCCAGATCTCGCGAGCGCGCTTGCCCGCCTTGATCGCGGCCTTCTCCCCGTCGGTGTTGCGCTGGCGTGGGGCGGCGACGAGCGTCGCGTCGATGATCTGACCCGACATCGGCAGGTAACCCGCCTCCGTGATCGCTTTGTCCAGGCGCGCGAACAACGCGTCGAGGGCACCGGCGGCAATCAGTAGCTCGCGGAAATCCCAGAGCGTGTTGGCGTCCGGTACAACGTCGCCAGGTCCCAGCCGGCAGAAGCGCATCCAGCTCAGCCGGTCGCGCACCAGGTACTCGGTCTGGTCCAGCGACAGGCCATGAAGCGCCTGGAGCACAAGCATCCGGAACTTCAGCACGATATCGAATGGCGGGCGGCCGCCCTTGCTCACATCGCGCGGCCCAACGGCGGCCTTCAAATCAGGGCGAAAAAGCTCGAAGTCGACGGTCGCACTGAGCTTCTCCAGCGGATCACCACGCGCCGATAGCTGCCGCAAGCGATCCTCGACGTCCCAGAAACCCGGCTGTCCCGCCATTCATTGCCCCTGAACCTTATCCAGCCTCAGGAGCCATGGAATCACGCCCAGCGCTTCCGCGCCAGCGGGTTTCCGGAGGTGTCCGAATTGATTATGATGAGCGCGAACCTCATAACAAGGCTACAAAATCTAATAAGCACTCAAATACATAATTCTTATATGGAATGTACATATATGCAATATCTCTGTGAAGCCAAGCGATATAGTATATAATGCTCATAATGGAGACGACAACTACGGCCCCCTTGGAAAAATCAATTTTGTTCGAAGGATTTCTTAGCATGGCAATAACAAGGGCCGGGACTAAAAAGTATAAAGCACGGTTACGAATTACTCCGATATCGATGAAAGCGATAACGAAAATTGAAAAAAATAACGGAGCGCGTAATAAATTGAGCGAAACCGTATATTTTGATGATGTATTTAGAATTTGCACTGTTGTATATGTAATAGACAATATGCAGAATGTAATTAGGAAAAATGTTTCTGCGTCAAATGGGGCTGACGGACGTGCCAGATATATAGAAACCCGCCCAAGATACTCGGTGTATGAGCTATAATTCAATGCAATGAGCAGCATTTTTAAAATTACTGATATTGCTAAATAAATTAAAGGAGTTTGATCCCGGCGGATGGGTACGAAACAAACAGCCAGTATCCCAATATATAAAATCGCAGAAATTTGAAATAATGGGGCCATCAAAAATAATATTAGTGATGTTTTTATTTTATTTTGGTTCCAAAGTATAAATGCTATAATGCATAGCGACAGGGCCAATGCTTGTCTAGTCACACCAAAAAACACTGGAAACAAAAGAAAGTTTAATACTATAAGATAAAAAAGTCCAACATTTCTTCTTGGTATAAATTTTTCTGCATAGTAAAGCGCAATTACCATCGATATATTTGCTGTCCATAATATTACATTAGGATTTTTAAATATATAAGAAGCCATTTCCGCAATTATTATGTATCCTGGCTCTAAAAACCTGTCGACACCCACATCACCCGTCTCTCTTAACGATTCATGTATGCCAACATACAGTTGCCAATCAGTTCCGGTTTCGAGCTTAAATACAACGATTATTGCAAAGGTGAGGCGAAAAAAAATAATCCAGAAATTTCTCTGGCTTGAATAAAATGTAGCTCCAGCAAAAAAAATCAAAGTAGCTTCAAGAGCTATGTAAAAAGACATTTTGCTCTCATGTTAAATTGGGTGCCGTGGCGTGGTGTCACAGAGGTGGCGATTGGCATGGCGCCGCGATTAGCTGCGGCTACAACGCGGCGAGGGATAGCGGCTAGTCGGAGCCTTCAGGCTGGCATAGCGTCTCGATCATTTCCACTGTAAGGTGAACACCTCTGGAAACCGGCTCTCCAGCCGGGCCTGACGTGATGGTCGCAGCTGCGTAGATGGTCGCAGCTGCGTAGGTGTGCTGGGTGCGCTGTCGGCGGGGGTTTTGGTTCGGCTTCGGTTCAACGGTCAGGCGTCTTGCCAGGATCGGCCGTCATGCGGTCGCACTTCGCCTGTCAAGCCAGCACCATCGCTTCATGTTGTAGACCATGTTGGCGAGTGTGATCGCGGCCTCGGCGCGGGCGAGGCCGATGGTGCGGATCACCAGCCTCATCGGCCCCTTCTGGTGGGCGAACGGATGCTCGATGGCCGCGCGCACCGCTGACTTCCTGGCGTTGGCCTTGGCCATCTGTCGTGGCATGGGCTTGCCCTTCGGCTTGCGCCGATGGATCCGGCTGACTTTGCCGATCCCGGCGAGGTAGCTCTCGTTCTCCACCGACCGGTAGGCGCTGTCTGCCCAGACGTCCGATGCCGTGTTGGTCGTATCGATCAGGCCCTCGCGCAAGCGGGCGCCGTCATGCGCGGCGGCATCCGTGACCTTCTGCCGGCGGATGATGCCGTGCCGGCGGTCCATGGAGATGTGCGACTTATAGCCAAAGGTCGGGATCGCGATGTCGATCCGCGGCGTGCCGTCCTCGGCTGGCTTGGCCTTGGAGACCTTCACCGTCCAGCGCGCATCGACGTCCTTCTGCCGCGCCTTTGCGGGCTTCCGGAGGTGTCCGAATTTCCGCCCGCACAGCGCCATCGGCCAGAAAACCCAGCCTGAGCTGGCGCGCACCCAAGGGCCGGCATGCCTGCCTTGAGGCCTACGGAGCCGAGATTTGGTTGATCGACAGGTCCGAAATCCGGGCGCAGATTCGCCATGAGACAGGGGGTCTGCAACTCCCCTTGTATCCCTAGCTACGCGCCGGGCGGTAGGCTCGCGCTGCGGATACGAACTCGGCGAAAAATGCAGCTAGTATCCCGGCGACCAAGCCAAGAATGCCCCCCAACACGCAAATTACGGGCCACGGTGTACCCGTTGGTTTGTCACTACGCTTAAGCGGCACCACCACGCTTGTTCCGGTGAACTCGGCCATACGAGTTTCCAGGACCTCAGCCTTACCTTCGGCAACCTCCAGACGGCGCTCCAACGACGCGATCTCGTCCTGAATTTCATCACGTTGCGCTGGTAACGCGATCTTCCGCCGTTTGCGCAAGGCGCTCAAATCCTGCCTGGCTCGACGCAATTCATTGGCGATGAGCATAATAGACATAGCCTGTGAGACGTTCGGCTGCCCCCCGAACACTTCCAGTCGAGCCGCATCGGTGCGCTTAATAAGTTCCTGGATATCCTCTATTTCTTCTTCAATCAGCACCTCTTCGACCGAAACCCGATTAAATTCATTTTGTCGCGTCTCAAGAAGATCTCGGATGTTCGCGGCCTCATTTTGCGCCTCGACCACCAAATACTGCAAACGGTGACGGACGCTTTCTTGAGCCGCATCATGCGCAGCGATTAGTCGGTCAGTCGCATTCGACATCAGCTGCTCATAGGCGCTGACATACGGCTCCGAAACTTCCACGTTCATACGAACCAGCCGGGTATTATCTACAGCCTGTGCCGAGATAGACGGGTCCAGATTTGTTTGTAACTCGTTGCTCTCAGTGAGTTCGCCCTGGACCGCAGGTATATAAAGATTTTCGAGTTCGTTCGCCACACGCTCTTCCTCTTGCAATCTACCTAATAAATTATTCAAATCCGAAACTGGGCCGACCTCTACGTCCCCAATCTCGATCGTTTGTGAAAGACGATAAGTCGTCGGGCGCATGACGACGACGATCACACTGGTTACGAGCGCAAGAGCGAAAACCGTCAGAACAATCCAGCGACGGCGCACCAGGACGTTCCAAACATCAAACAGAGAAATCTCATCATCAGCCATACGCGGCTCTGCTCCGGCTCTCCTGGGATCCTGGGCACCACTGTCATTGGCCATAGGCCGCTCCTAACTCGCAGATAGGCAGAATTTCGGCAAGCCGGCTAATTCGAAAGCAGCCGACCACGTGGTGGGATCTTGATGCGACATCAGAGGGCCTCTCCGGAAAACGTCACGGCACTGGTACGGGCCGAGGCCTTTTCAGGAAGTGCCCATTGGCGCGCGCTAATGGCTGAAACGATGATCACCGGAAGCCAGAAGATCAACCAGTCACGGTTGAGCATCACCACTACCGTCTTCGTATGAAACAGAACGACCGTCAGGCCAAAAGTCAGGATTGCCAAAGCTAGACCCGATCCGCCCCGTGTCGCGTCGCGTGCTGCCTGCCAGGCGACATACGTGCAGAGTCCGACAAAAAGGCCACCGCCTACGAACCCAACGTAGTAGAATATTCCGATAAAGCCGTTGTGCGGCGAGTTCAAGGTTTTGCCGTCGCCGACAAAACCTCGCGTGTCCGCACCTCCAGCACCCAGGATAAGATGATCCGGAATCCGCCGGATCGCATCGGCCCAAAGTTCGAGCCGGTTAGCCGGCCCCCTGGCGATCCAGTCTGCGAAGTCGACAAGGCCGCCGATTTGAACGGCCGCACTGGCGATGGCGGCCACACCGAGAAGGCCGATCACAATGCGTAGGCTCTTGGTAGCACCGAGCGCAACTGCGGCCACGAGCAGCCCAAGGGCCGGCGCCCGACTCTCGGCGAGCAGAAGGTAGACCACGCAAACCGCGAATGCGCCCCAAGCTGCAGATGCCGTCAGGCGGGAACGGGTCTCGATGGCTAAAACCATCGCCACCACAGCGGCGAAACCGTAGATATCCGCCCCATTGCCGGCGTGATCGGCCCAGCCGAGTCCTTCCAGACGCCCGGCCGCCGAGTAGCCAGCCCCTGGAACGGCGACGAGCACGAAGGTCACAACCGCACAGATAGCGGCCGTGAAAACCACGGCATACGTGATCCGCACCTCGGGAAACCGGTCCCGCACCGCGAGCATGGTACAGGCGGTGAGGAACAGGGCGAGCGCGCCAGCGGTGCGGATGGCGTCGAACGCGCTCTCGAGCGTCAGCGTTGCGGACCACGCCACACTGACGGCCCAAAGCACGCAAAGAGCCATGCCGAGCCGCCATGTCCAGGCCCCCGCCACGGCCACCAAAACCCGCCGGCGCAGGTACAGCAGCATCGGCAGCAGGGCAAACAGGTAGAACAGATTGCGATGGGGACCCTTGTCCAGCACGTAGAACGCCGCGAAAACGACCGGAAGCACGACGGCGAAATAGCGGTCCAGCACCTCAAGGTCGCCGTGCACAGCCCGGCGGATGGCATCCCGGACTTGCCAGGCACGCGCGCGCAGCACGCTTGGTTTCGCGCTCATGTCAGCGGTTTTGCCGGTTCGGTCGGCCATTCATAGTCTTCCGTGTAGGGCATGCCGAACGTCGCTTCGCTCACGTAGCGGGCCAGCCGGCTGACGTTGAACAGTTGGTGGATGCGCTGACGCCCGGCCGCTGCCACCCGTCGACGCGCATCGTCGTTTTCGCAGAACCACTGGATCCGCTGCGCGAGCTCGTCCTCGTCATCGTAGAACGCGAGTTCGTCTTCCCCAAACAACTCGCCGAAGCTCGTGGCACGGTTGACGAACGTCAGGAGGCCGCAGCCGGCGTAGTGCGCCATCCGGTCACTGGAGTACAGATAGTGATGGCTGATCCGGCTCAGGTTGAGGCCCATGCGGGATCGGGCGATCGCGTCCATGTAGCGTTGCCCCCGTACCGGGGGATAATCCAAGCCGCGCACCTCGAACCGCACATCCAGCAGCCGTTCCTTCAAGCGCGTCGCGACGGCGACCCGGATGTCCTCGCCGGTTTCCGGGTCGCGCACGGATTGGCGCCCCATGAAGGCGAAGAACACATCGACGGGCAGAGCGTCGACCGGCTGTTCGTCCTGGCGCAGCACTTCGACGGACGGATCGACCGGGTTTGGTACGTGGTGAACCGCAGCCCGGCCGCCGGCGAACTTGCGCAGCTTCTCGCCCGCGGTCGTGCTGAAGATCGCATCCACGCTGTTCGTGCGGTTCATGATCCGCGTGTGGTTGTCATGTTTGAAGTCGTGGATCGGATCTACGTTGTTATACGCGATACGCACGTCCGGGAGCAGTCGCCGAATCTCATCAAGCGTATCATTGCCGATAATCTCGCAATGCCCGAGGAAAATCAGGTCGGGCTGAAAGTTACGCGCCGTTTCGACCAGTGCCTGATTGGCTGGCTTCCGGCCGAATTTACGGCTGTGCATGATCGTGGCATAGCGTGCTTCCTGCCGATCATTGAAAACGTGCACCGCATGTCCGTTCCGGACGAACCCCGCCAAGAACTTTTGCTTGGTCATGAAAAAATGATCGCCGCGGTCGGCGCCAAAGACATCGCCGACGAGAAGCACCTTCATCGAAGCGGTAATCCCTACATGCATCAGACTCGGCGGGCGTATAGCACACGCCCTGTCGCTCCGCCACACGCTGTCGGGGCTCGCGGTCACGCCTCCGATGCGACACGAGCGCCAAGCTGAACACCATGCCTGCGAAGACCATCACGCCCCGTATTTGCAAGCAAACGCGCTGTCGGCCCATGCATGGCCGGCAGGGCCATCCCGGGATCAGTCCATCGCCTGCCAGCTCTGGCGCGCAACAGGCCGAACATTCCGTTCGGTGCCAGCCAGGACTTGCGCAAGCCGCAGCGCCACCGTGTCAGCGAGGCTGAGGTCGCTGGTTTGAAAACGCGCTACCATCTTCCGGGCCCCTGTCTGCAGCGCCTTTATCCTCGGGTATTTCAGCCAAAGCCGAAGCAGGTCGTAGCCAACCAGCATCTCTCCGGCCGTTTCCCAATCGAGCAGGACGAGCCCGGTGCGCGACACGGCGATGTTGGAGGGTAACAGGTCCCCGTGACCGAAGATCGTCACGACACTTGGATTGGCCTGCACGAGGGCACGCGCGCGTTCCAGGATCGGGTCGGGTCGGGCGTCGCCAGCGATGGCGGCCGCCACCTTCACCCCCAGGGCCTCGGTCAAGGGCACCCGACGCGTCTCTTGTGCCTCGGCCAGTTGCATCAACGGCTCGACCAACCCGGATGCGATCAAACGCGCATCCCGACGGGGTGTAAAACGACGCCCATGGATCAGATCTTCCACCAAGAAGATGTAGGTATCGTCCGCCGAACTCCAGTGGACCGGGGGGAACCCCACCCCCGTGCCGGGCAGGATGGATTGGCGCACATGCAGTTCTCGCTCGGTTCCGGCGCCGTACCGACTGTCGCGGACCACAAGCTTGCTCGAAGTCGCCGCGGACAGGTCGAACGTCCGAACCCGCCCGCCGCTGGCCGCAACCTGGAGCGCGTCAGCTTCGATCCGGAGATCGACGCCATGCCCGCTGAGCGCGCCGGCGACGAGCCGCGGAGCCCGTTCGGCGGCGAGACCGGGAATGCTGCGGGAGACGAACGGGCCCAGCGCAAGCCGGGCGATCAGGCCGCGCCGAACGAGCCATGGTCCTTGCCGGACAAAGCGGCGTTCAGGGCCGGGTGTCCAAGACGCCAACGCCGTCAGGATGCGATCGGACCCGGAAGGATCGCGGGCGCCTACGCTTCCGCCGTTGCGCTCCTTACCATGACCGTCGACTCCGTTCATTTCGCTTTCCATCCATAACGGTGACGCGCTGCCCGCTCACGCGCACGTTCGCGACGAAGTGATGTGTCCGCGAGTACCGGACCTGGCTCACGGGAGCAACCTACCCAGTGGCTGGGCCCGGAAGCGAACACGCCGGCGCCGCTTCGCTTGCGCATTCCGTCCATCCGGTATAAGTCGCCGGGCGCGCGCCCACCCTTCCTACCGCTTGAGAAAGCGCCGTAGACAGAGATGCAACGCATTCTTTTCATTACATACAGTCGGGTCGGCGACTGTATTTTGTCTAGCGGGTTACTCGACGAACTTACCCGCCGCTACCCGTCGGCACGCGTGACGGTGTGTTGCGGACCCGCGAGTGCGGCTCTGTTCCAAGCGCATCCGCGGTTGGAAGAGCTGATCGTCATCCGCAAACAACGCTACAACCGCCACTGGGCGGCCCTGTGGCGTCGCCTGGTTCTGCGTCGTTGGACCGCGGTCGTCGACCTGCGACGTTCGGCCCTGCCTTGGCTGCTATGGGCGAAGCACCGCGCGACGCCATCCAAAGCCGAGGCCAACGAGCACCGCGTTCTCACGCTGGCCCGTACGTTGGATGCGCAACCGCCGCCGGCACCGACGGTCTGGACCTCGCCCCAGGATCAAACAGAGGCCGATAGGCTGATCGGAAGCGCACGGCCGGTTTTGGCGGTGGGGCCAACCGCGAACTGGCCCGGAAAGGTCTGGCCCCCGGAACGCTTTGCCGAGCTTGTGCAACGGCTGATCGCCCCCGGTGGCGCACTGGCCGGCGCCAGTGTCTTTGTGACTGGAGGCCCAAATGAGATCGATCAGGCCCAACCGGTGATCGACGCGGTCCCAAGCGAACAATTGCGTGCCGGCGTCGGTCTGAGCCTGCCTACGACGGCCGCCGCTTTGCAGCGGTGCCGACTGTTCATCGGCAACGATTCTGGGCTTATGCATTTAGCAGCAGCGGCGGGAACGCCGGTGCTTGGACTCTTCGGGCCTACGAAAGATGTCGTCTACGGGCCCTGGAGCCGCCATAGCCGCGTGGTGCGTACGCCCGAGAGTTACCAGGAACTCGTCGGACAACCAGGGTTCCAATATAAAACGGCCGGGACCCAGATGACCAATCTCACCGTGGATACCGTCGAACACGCTGCTCATGCGTTACTCGACGAGACCGCCTCCACTGTGGAAACGGGCGCAGCAACGCATCAAGAGTGACGCGGCCAAGGGAAGCATGACACCCTCGGTCCGATATCCAGACCTCTAGAGAGGCTCGCCAACGTGAATACTGTCGTTGTCACGGCCGCCGACCAGAATTTCTTCTCGATGCTGCAAACCATGGTCGAGTCCGTCGCCGCCCGCGTGGACCCTGACCATGTCAGTATCCGGGTGATCGACCTTGGCCTGCGCGCAGACCAGCGCGCCGCGTTGTCGGACAAGGTAGAGTCGTTCATCCAGGTCGATTGGGACATCGTTTGGCCGTTCACGCCCAACCTGCCGGAACACAAGAAAGCATTCACCGTATCGCCGTTCCTGCCGAAATACCTGCCTGACGCGGAAACGATCGTGTGGATCGACGCGGACGCCTGGGTACAGACCGAGCGCGCGATCCCTACCCTGGTTGCAGGCGCACAAGCGGCCGACCTCGCAATCGCCCCGCAAATCCATCCCTGCTATCCAGACGCGGTCTCACGCGGCAAGGTCCGCACGTTTAACGTTCCCCTGCTCCGCGGCCGTGCCCGTCGCATCACGAGTTGGGGGCGGACCCAGCTACGGCGGCGCTATTCACGGGCTGTGGCAAACGCTGCTTTGTTCAAACCGACTTACAACGCCGGCGTTTTCGCGGGACGCGGCGACTCACCGGTGTGGTCGGTCTGGGAACAAGCCTACCGCACGGCCCGGATCCGCCGACCACGCGACTTGAGCGACCAAGCACCGATCAATTACGCCATCCACACAGGCCAGATCAGCGTGTCGCCCTTGCCGGCCACCTTCAACTGGATCTGCGATCTTCGCCTGCCCGCCTGGGACCCGGAACGCGCACAACTCGTAACCCCCGCCGTTCCTTACGAACCGATCCACATCGTTCACGTGCTGGGTCAGTCCAAATACGCCCAGCACACCATCAAGAGCCTTGATGGCAGCCCAGCGCCGGTCGACGTCTGGGGCACGCCCCTCGCGGCGACGGCGGAACCGACGTAAGACGTACCCTGCGCTGGAGTTGCTGCTAATCAGCACGTTGAAACAGCAACACGATACGGCTGTGCGACATGCGAATTAGGCGAAAACCGCGCGCAACAAGATAGTTGATCACAGCCGGAGCTGTCTCTTCTTTCGCCAAGCCACGTTCTGGCCCGGCATCGACGACGATATAGGCACAGGAATGCAGCAGACGACCTGCCCCCTCAAGGACCTCAGGTTCGGCACCTTCCGCTTCGACCTTCAACAATTTGATGGGACCGGGAGTGATCGCGTCATCCAGACGACGGCAACTAACCCGGATCTCTCACGAAGGAAGGTGCATCGGGGTCTGAAATCGGCGAAAGTGTAAGCGCCAACAGACACTTAACCCGATCTCAGCGGAGCCCCCGATGCCGACACAGTGTAACCCGGACTCTATGCTTTTCGCACGCCTCGATCGCCGCGAGTTGGTGGCGGATTTTGGCGGTGGGGCGATCACCTCGGACGCCGGCGCGCTGCTGCTGGGCGCGACCGACAAGGCGATCAACCTGGTTGACCGGTTCGCCGCCTGCTTCACGGATGGCCGGACAGCAGGTCGCGTCGTTCATGATGTCCGCACCCTGGTCGGCCAGCGCGTGTTCGGCATCGCGCTCGGCTACGAGGATCTGAACGATCACGACGACCTGCGCCGTGACCCGGTGCTCGGGCCCGTTCTCGGCAGGCTGGAGGCGCGCCGGGCCCGCTGCGCGCCGCTGGCCGGCAAAAGCACGCTGAACCGGCTGGAGCACGCCCCGGTCGACGGCGACCGGTACCGCAAGATCGCCCACGATCCGGACGCGATCGAACACCTGTTCGTCGATCTCTTCCTGGACGCGCACGCCAAGCCTCCGGCACGCATCACGCTCGACCTGGACGCCACGGACGACCCGATCCACGGCCGCCAGGAAGGACGGTTCTTTCACGGCTACTACGACTGTTACTGCTACCTGCCGCTCTACGTGTTCTGCGGCGAGCACCTCATAGCGGCGAAGCTGCGCCGGTCCAACATCGACGCCAGCGCGGGTTCGGTCGAGGAGATGTCGCGTATCGTCAGCCGCATCCGCCAGCGCTGGCCTAAGGTCAAGATCCTGCTGCGCGGTGACAGCGGGTTTACGCGCGAGGCGCTGATGGCGTGGTGCGAAACAAACAAGGTCGACTTCCTGTTCGGTCTCGCACGCAACGCCAGGCTGGTCGACCAGATCCACATCGATCTGGCCTGGGCCGAGGATGAGGCGGAGCGGACCGGTAAGCCGGCCCGCCGGTTTGCCGACTTCCGCTGGACCACGCTGAACAGCTGGACCCGGCGCCGGCGAGTGGTAGCCAAGGCCGAGTGGATGCCGAACCGCGACGAGAACGGCGCCAACCCGCGGTTCGTCGTGACGTCCCTGCCGGCGAAAGAGGTCGATGCCCGGACGCTCTACGAGCGGGTCTACTGTGCGCGCGGCGAGATGGAGAACCGGATCAAGGAATGTCAGCTGGATATGTTCGCCGACCGCACCAGCGCGGCGACCATGAAGGCCAACCAGCTCCGCCTATGGTTCGCGTCGATCGCCTACGTCCTGCTCGCGGCCCTGCGCCGGATCGCACTCGCGCACACCCAGCTGGAGAAGGCGACCTGCGGGTCGCTGCGCCTGAAGCTCATGAAGATCGGCGCGCAGGTAACGGTCACCGTTCGTCGCATCCGCGTCGCCATGGCCTCCGCCTGCCCCTATGCTGAGGAGTTCGCCCTGGCGCACGCCCGATTGTGCCGTTGATCCGCGCGACCCGCGCTACCGTCACCCGCCAATCAACAACGCTGGACCCGAACTGACCTGGTAGCGCCCACGCGGCGCAAGGATCAGGCATGCCTGCGTCGCTCTGGATCACACAGCAACCGTCGACTGCACCCCACGACGACGGCTCAGAAGCCCTGGTGAGAAAAGCGGGCTAACATCCACGATCTCGTCATAGTCATCGATCTCGATTAAGGAAGAATCGGCGGTGACAGACTTGAGGTAAAACTTCAGGTTTCCATCAGCGTTCCACAGGCCTTCACGCCGCACATCTGCATGAGGAAGGTTGCGCACCAGGCAACTGTACTCGGCAGGTGCCGGCTCAAATGCACAGTATTCCAGACCTGGCTCCCGATCGAGCAGGTAACGTCCGATTTCACCGATGTTCGCGCCACAGTCGATCACACGATCGCCGGCAGACAAAGGAATGTCAGGCAGAAAGTACTGCTGGGCCAACTGGTTCAGGCGATGGGCTATCCCCCGCCCGTACTTTCGTGACCGTGTCTTGACCGGAAAATAAAGAAGATTGTCACCGTCGCGAACATGATAAGCCCCATCCGCGTAGCCGAGATGGATACTGTGGCCTTTAAAGCGGTTCTGCAGGTTCTGGACAGCGGTATAACGGCTGCCTTCCAGTGAATCCTTCCAGCGGCGCGGGAAACGCCGCAAACGCTTAAATAGACCAGTCATACGCCATCCCCCCTGCGTATCTACGATGGGTTACAAAATTCGGTTCCAAGGAGGTGGCGTCGTTCACAGGCTTTGTGCCTTCAAGCGTCGATAGGTCGAGAGTGTTGTCTCCGAAAGCCATTCGGAGACATCTACGTCCTCGCTACCTGCCGCACCGGCACGGCTCGCGTCGAACCCGGATCCGGGATAGCGCCGGTTGAGGCTGGGGGCATTCAAAAGCGCGTCCGTGAACTCAAGGTCCATACCGCTGCATAAGCCGCGCAGGACCGTCTCCGGATTCTGCACGAGGCGATCGAAATCAACGATTAGAGGGGGACGCCCCGGTAAACTCGATAAACCGTCCGCGACGTCTACGGAGCGATGCCAACGATACGCCGCAACCCGACTGGAGCGGTTCTCGCGGCGCCCGATGGCGCCCACCACCGCACGCGGGTCGCGCAAAACGGCGACACACTGCGTATCTCCGAACCCCGCCAGATCGGCGATCGATAGCCGACTTTTGGGGACCTTGTTCATCGTCAAAGACTTCCTGGTTGCGCCAAACCACAACCCGGGCGCGCACCAGGGCGTCCATCTGCGATGCAACTCAACGTGGTTGGGGACACAGAGCTTCAAGCCGCGGATCTTGTCGCCGACGACGCGGTTAAACGCGCCTGTCAAATCTTCATCCAAACACGCAATACGCGGATGCGCCCCCAGCGCGGTCGCAAGTAGCGTGGTGCCGCCGCGGGATACGCCGAGGATCAACAGATGTGATGGTGCCGTCATGACGTGCGAAAACCTGAGGAAGAGTAGCAGCCTATATCCGTGCGGAGCGATAGCACAGCGGTCCGCACCAGACCACTGGCTGCGGGCCAAAACACTCCGCCGACAGACGCGTTAACCGGCACCCAGCAGCTAAGCCTGATTGTGTCCCGAGCTTCTGACGCTTCAGGGCTTGAGATAGTGCGCCGCTCTGGTCGTAGAACGGACCTAGCCGTCGTTCGCCGGCAGGCGGTCGGGCTTGTCGCCCAGGCGCGCCGGGGCGTTGCGCTGTTCCAGTTCCAGCAGCAGGGCGCTGTGGTCATAACCGTCACCGCCACGCTCAGCCAGATCGCGAAACAGGTCATGCACCGTCTGCGACAACGGGAGAGTCAGGCGCGCATCCCGCGCAGCATCCAGGATGGTCGCCATGTCCTTCAGATGCACACTGACGGCCCCGCCCGGGATGAAGGTACGCTCGAGCATACGCTGGCCGTGAATCTGCAGGATTTTGCTGTCGGCGAACCCACCAGTCAGAGCCTGTTTCACCTTGGCCGGGTCGGCCCCGCCCTGCTCGGCCAGGAGCAGCCCTTCAGCAACCGCGCCGATCGTCAGCCCGACGATCACCTGATTGGCGAGCTTGGCCGTCTGGCCCGCACCGACAGAGCCGACGCGCGTGGGGGTGCCCATCGTCGCCAGAATCGGTTCACCCCGGGCATAATCCACCTCGCTGCCACCGACCATGATCGCCAGGCTCGCGCTTTCCGCCCCGGACGGGCCGCCGGACACGGGCGCATCCAGATAGCCGACCTTATGCGCGGCAAGCCGTTCGGCATGCTGACGCGCGGTCGCCGGCGGGATCGACGAGCAGTCAATGAACAACGCGCCCTCCGGCAACCCGTTGGCAACGCCCTGCCCTTCCAGGAGGTCGTCAACCGCGGGCCCGTCGGACAGCATCGCCACGGCTACATCGGCCTGTGCGACCGCTGCGGCTGGGGTGTCCGCCAACTGCGCGCCTTGCGCCACCAACGGCTGCGCTTTGGCTGGCGTACGGTTCCAGACAGTGACCTCAAACCCGGCGGCCAAAAGATTGCTCGCCATCGGCGCGCCCATCAGGCCGACGCCGAGAAAGGCAATGCGTGTCATACAGGAAGCTCCCTTTTCACCAGTCGCTCAGAAGCGGCAGGATACAGCAGCTAGTCTAGCCACGGCAGACGTCGGTGCGATAGGCGGGCCTCATCCGGCTTGAAAGGCGGTGATGCCAGCTGTCGCCGATCCATTTCCCCGATTGATTCGACGCCACGTTTCCGCTACCGCGCTACACCATGATCGAGTCCCCACGCCTTTCCTGTCTTGTCGTCGCACACAACGAAGAAGCCGATCTGCCCGACTGCTTGGCCACCCTTGGCTTTGCCGACGAGGTTCTCGTTGTGCTCGACCGCTGCACCGACCGATCCAAAGAGATCGCGCAGACAGCGGGCGCCACCCTGCTGGAAGGCGCGTGGGAGGTTCAGGGTGATCGACGCAATGAAGGAATCCAGGCATGCGCGGGCGACTGGATTCTGGAAGTCGATGCCGACGAGCGTGTCCCGGAGACGCTTGGCCGCGAGGTCCGGCAAACCATCCAGAGCTCGCAGTTCGACTACCATCGCGTGCGAATCGACAACTACGTCGGCGAGCGGCTGGTGCGCAATGGCTGGGGAGCGTCCTTCGGCCGGCGGTCTCATCCGGGACTGTTCCGGAAAGGCATCAAGACCTGGGGCAACCAACGCGTCCATCCCAGCTTGATGTTCAAAGAAGGGGCGCATGAGGGCCCACCGCTGACGGCCCCAATCGCGCATTACGGGTTCGACGGCATCACGGATCTGATCGGACGACTCAACCGCTATTCCGACCGGCACGCCGCCGATCTGCGAGACGCCGGCGACTTCGGCACGGCGTTAGACAACTACCGCCGCATCGTCTCGCGCTTCTGGAAGTGCTTCGTTGCACGTAAGGGCTATCAGGAAGGCGGGATCGGTTTCGTGATCGCCATTTGTGCTGCCCTCTATCCGATTCTGTCGTATCTGAAGGCGAAATACGATCAGTAGCCTGCCAATCGCCCCATACGCGCAGGCATCGCCCCACTAAGTTCAGGCGCAATGAGCAACGCGATGATGTTGCTCAGCACAGCCCTCCATCGGTGGCCTCGCTACTGACCACCGCCGAAAGCGCCCAGGTTCTTGAGCCCGATGGTCACCATGAAGGTCGTATCGTCATCGGCTTCGTCGCTGTTGGCGTAGTCGCGACTGGCCGAAAAGCGGAACAGGAAGCACTCGTCCTGATAGCCAATCCCGATCTCGGTATCGAGCGGTTCCTTGTCGCGGAGGTTCTGACGATGCCTGGCGCCCACGGACCAGTAGCGAGACACCCGGGAGTTGATTCGTAGTGTCAGCTGCTCCCGTTCACTGAAGCTCGATAGCTCGGACTGCTGCTCTTCAACGTAGGTATAGTCGACGCCGACCCTCAGCGTGGGTGACCCCAACGTGATCGAGTATTCGGAAAGGCTCATATCCCCGGTACTATCGTCGATCCGGAAGTCGTAACTGGCTGACGCATAGCGCACCGGAGAGAGACTCACGCGCCCCACGATATCGGAGAACTCCTCGTCCCCACCGACCGAGTCCGGGAGTGCGCTGTCGCTGTTGATGCGGTAGCTCTGCCCGATCAAGGCCGAGGCCGTGCCCCCGCCTTCCGGGGTCGTATAGACGTATTCAAGACCGTAATCGACCCGCTGACCGGAACTGACCCGGTCGCGTCCAGGGATTCGGTCGAGCGCAAACAGGTTGCCCGCCGTGAACTCGAAATTCCGGCTGGTCTCGTTGGGAATCCGCGAACTGTTACCGCCATTCGGGCCGAGAACCAGCTGCGTACGTGGGCGCAGAACCTCGGTGCCGAGCCAGCTGCTGCGCGTCAGCGGATAGGCGTATTCCACGGCCACCTGCGGGAACACACGCGCCGCTTGACCGCTCTCGTCCCCCTGATCGATGACGTCTTGTCCGTCGACGGTATCGTTATAGTTGTAGGCATCGACGTTGGCCAACCCCTTCAGGCTGACGCGGCCTCCGAGCCGCTCGACGAAGTTGCGCTCCCACCCAAGCGTCCCGGAGACACGTCGGGTGTCCCGGCCTTCCGTGCGCATCAGGTTGAGCGTGCCGAGTTCACCAAACAGCTGACCGCCCATGAAATTGGGGTCGCTGATGTAATGGTATTCCGCGTTCGGCAAGATGATCGGCTGCTGCGCATCGTCCCCCTGGCGCCGCAAGCCCTGGAACGTCATCGCCTCGGCGACGAAGTAGTTCCGCCCCTCGAACCGCTCGGCGTACAGTTCGCTTTGCAGCGGGTCGTCGAACTCGTAGCCATAGCGCTCGAGGTAGGCATCGTCGCTGACCCACCTGGCATCCCACCCCCAGCGCCAGTTTTGGTCGATGTCGAACTGGCCGGTGGTATCGATATGGCCACGAAGATCGCCCTCCTCGACGGTCGGATCGTCGAACCTCAGGTTGGCGGTCGTATCGTCGGCTGAATCCAGGTTGGTCGCCTGGGTGATCGACCCTGTCACCACGAAACGCCCGGCGCGGGTACGCCGACGGTAAGTGCCCTCCGCCACCTGTCCGGCATCGCTCGTGAGTATGGGCGAAAAGGTAAAGTCGGCCTGGTCCGACAAGACCACGTAGTAGCGCGGCTGAACCATCGCGCCCAGCGACGACGAATAGCCCATCGTCGGTGCCAGCAGCCCCGTCTGTCGCTCGGCCGTCGGATCCGGGTGCGAGAAGTATGGCGTGTAGAACAGCGGAACGTCGAACAGTTCCAGCCGGGCGTGGCGGTAGTAGAGGGTCTGCTCTTCCTGATCGTGAATCACCCGGGAAGCACGTACCTGCCAAAGCGGCGCGCTGTCCGGATCGTCCTGGCAGATCTCACACGGTGAATAAACGGCCCGGTTCATGTCCGTCCGGTTGTCATCCACCCGTACGGCGTTCGCGGCCGCCAGGCGCGAGTTGTCGGTCAACAGCATCCGGAAGGCGTCGATCGCGCCTTCCCGCAGGTCGCCGGTCACCCGAACCTCGTCCCCGAACAGCACCTCGCCGCTTGGTTGCAGCAGACTGACGTTGCCGGTGGCGGTGATCACATCGGTGCGCAGGTCGTAACTGACCCTGTCAGCGAGCAGAATCCGCTCGCCCTGCGCGATCTCGACGTTGCCGCGGGCGATCACGACTTCTCGATCGTCCTGGTATTCGACCTCGTCAGATTGCAGGACGGCAGGGACTTCGCGGACTTCATCCGCGCTGCCCGGCGCCGAAGCCGTCCCCTGCGCGAACGCCGGCGGATTCAGCGTTATCAAGAGGGCTGCCGCAGCCACACCGCCCCTCAACCAGTGCCGCCAGCCCGGCATCAGATCGCACTGCCCCATATCGTCTGTCGGTCCCCCCGCGCGGTCAGCCGTCTTCGAGATGCAGCAAGCTTGCCGCCCCAAGCATCACGATGATCAGTGATGGTGTCCAGGCAGCGATCGGCACGGGCAGCGTGGCCGATAGACCGAACGCGAAGACAAGGTTCGACAGTACAAAAACCGCGAATCCTGTAAGAACCCCTAACGTGATCGTCACGGCAACGCCACCGCGGCGATGCTGGCGCAGCGAGAAGACCGCCGCCAACAGCACCATGCCCGCGAACAACAGCGGTTTGGCGAGCAGACGATGGAACTGCAACCGGTGTGCGTCCGCCGCGAATCCTGCGTTCTCCAGCAGCTGGACGAACTCCGGCAGGCGCCAGAAGGAGATTGTCTCCGGAGGCGCGAAGCTTTGGTAGATCTTATCCGCGGTGAGTTCAGTGGGAACGCTGACGCGCGCTTCTCGCCGGGCACCTTCGCCGCCGGGTTCAGTTACCAACGCCTCGCTGAGCACCCAGCGTCCATCGTCAAGCTGAGCTCGGGTGGCATCGATGCGACCGGTGAAAGTGCTGGCGTTGTCGAACCGAAAGACGATCACGTCAAACAACGTCATGTCCGATTGGCGCACCCGCCGAGCATGGATGACCGCCCGACCGTTCTCATTCGCCTGGCGTAGCCACAAGCCGGTCTCGGATACCGAGAGCGTCGAGCCCGTGTCGCCGGTATAGCGCGCCTGCAGCTGCTCGAAGCGCCGCAACATTACCGACGACACCGGATTCAAGACGGTCGTCGTGACCACTCCGATCAAGACCGAGATCAACACCACTGGCGCAAGCATCTGCCAGACAGAGACGCCAGCCGCCCGGGCAACCACCAGCTCGTTCGTCCGGGTCAAGCGCCAGAGGGTCGCCATGCCGGTGAACAGCACGGCAAAAGCCATGATCTCCTGGGCTAGCTGCGGCAGCTTGAGCAGGGCCATCAGGAAAGCGGTCAGAACCGATGTGCCCTTCGCGGAAGCGAGCTGATCAAGCTGATCGACCGTCGTGATCAACAGCACGATCGCGCAGATCCCGGCGAACAGGACCAGGAAGCGCGCCAGAAACGTCCGGCCCACATAGAAAAGCAGCGTCGGCGCCAGGTTGACCCGCCCAATCCGGGGCAACACCCGGCGCTGCGTCTCGGCCAACGTCATGGCTGCGCCCTCGCCGTCTGATCCAGACGCGGACTGCCGGTACGCCGCCCAGGCCGACTCAGCAGCACATAGAAGGGGGCAGCGATCGCCGCGAGCATCACGAGGTAACCCACGGGCGCCAACGCCAAATTGCCGATCGTCAGGTCGACAAGCGCCAGCTGCCCGGCCTGCAGCACGGCGACTGCGAGCACACCGAGCCCGATTCGCTTGGCCTGGCCACGTCGGGAGAACTCACCCGCCAGGATCGTCGCCAGCGCGATGCCGGCGAATGCCAGTGTGTAGAGCGGGTATTGCAGGCGTCGATGCCCTTCGGCGATCAGTTCGTTGGCGTAACGTTGGTCGGCGCTGGTATCGCGCGGCCAGAGCAGGTTTTGCAGATACCGCTCTTCGGGCTGGCGCCAGCGGTCGGTCATGGCCCGCTGCAGTTGCTCGATGTCGACGGTATAGCGGTCGAAGTACAGCATGGAGAGCTTGCCCCCGGCCTTGTCGACCGACTGGCGGCTGCCGTCGATCAGCAGCACCCGCGGCCCCTCCTCGGTCTCCACGATTGCCCCGCGCTCGGCCAGGAGCGTCACCGGCGGCGTCTCCCGCGCATCGTGCACCATCACGTCCTGCAGCGCACCGTCCGCGGTACGGTTGCGGACGTAGACGGTGATGTTCTTGCCGACCGTATTAAATACGCCTTCCTGCAGCAGCACCGAAGCGTAGCTGTTCCGCATCTGGTACTGCAGGTCCTTGAATTCGCGGTAGCTGGCCGGCAGGAAGTAAAGCGAGACAGAATAGACTACCACCGTAAGCCCGATCGCCAGGATCACCCCGGGCTTGGCGATCTGCCACTGGCTCAGTCCAGCCGCGCGCATTACCGCCAGCTCGCTCTCGTTCGCCAGCTTGTTGTAGACGAACAGCACCGCCACGAAAGTCGCGATCGGGAGCACTACGCCGAAGAACCGCGGCAGCATCAGGCTCATCAGCATCAGGAAATCGCTGAGCGGCAGGCCCCGGTTGACGATGTAGTCCATGAACCGGAGCGACTGCGATAACCAGACGGCCAGCGTCAGCGCCACGGTGATGAACACAGTGACCCAGATCAGCTGACGCAGGATATAGCGATTGAGAACCGGCATGAATGGATGCTGGCCATGCGCAGTGTGATGAAGCCCCGGCGCCTGCGGCGTCACGGTTGCCCCCTCTTAGCCTTTCGCCTGCCGAAACGTCCAGCACTAGGACGTCGGCCGGCACATCCATGCTAATGCTGGCGCGGCTGTACGTGGAACGCCTCAATCTCGCTTTCACCCAATGCGCGTTGTGCCTCCAGCCGGTGCAGACCTTCGACCAACACCCAGCGGGCCTTGTCGGCGCGGACCATGATCGGAGTCTTCATACCGTCCTGCAGGATTTCCTCTGCCAGAGCCTCGATCCGGGCGTCGTCGAGCGTTTTGCGCCGCTTGGCCGGAACATAGACGTCGGCAATCGGAACGCGGATGGTCCGCTGCATGAGCCTCACTCTCTTCTCTGCCACACGCCGCCGGGCGCTTCCTCGTGGATCACTGTGCGGTGGAAAGACCATCCCGTCCAGCATCAGCCCGCCTAACGTGTACAAACGGGCGGGACGACACGCGGGCGCACCAGACCAATAAGGCGCGTCACACAATGGCCACAGCAGATCCCACGCCTTTGCGCCAGACACCAAATCCCGCAAAGCCAGGATAACCGCGCCTAAGAACGCCTGAGAGCCGCTGTGGAAAACCTGGTTTCCAGTTAAGTGTTAACAGATTTTGTTAACCAAGCCTCCCCTAGTCTGGCGTTGCTCATACCGGAGGCCTACCCCGGGCGAGGCATCCACCGGGCGGTTCGGACCGCCTGTCACAGCAGAGACCTTTGGAGATCCCCTGTGTCCCAGTTAGCAGCCGGTCCCCGGAAACGGTCGGAGCAGCTGACCGCCGCGTTTGCCAGCGTGCGCGGCACTTTTGTGGCTACCGGCGTATTCAGCTTTTTTATCAATTTGCTGATGTTCGTCGGGCCGCTCTACATGCTGCAGGTCTACGACCGCGTGCTGACCAGCCGCAACGAGATGACGCTGATCATGCTCACCATGATCGCGCTCGGGATGCTGGCGGTGTTCGGCGCCCTGGAACTGATGCGCTCGCGCATCCTGGTGCGAATCGGCGGCAAGCTTGACCGAACGCTGAAGGACAAGGTGTTCGACAGCGTGTTCGCCAACACCCGCAGCGGCGAGGGTGGATCGGCGCAGGCGCTGCGCGATCTCGACAGCCTACGCGAATTCCTGACCGGTGCGGGGCTGATCGCCTTCTTCGACGCCCCTTGGGTGCCATTGTTCCTGGCCGTGGTCTTCCTGTTCCACCCGCTGTTGGGTCTGGTCGCCCTGACCGGTGCGCTGGTCATCCTGGGGCTCGCACTTGCGAACGAGCTGGTCACGCGCAAACCCCTGTCGGAATCCTACAAGGCGGGTCACGCCGCCAACGGGTTCGTTCAGACCAGTCTGCGCAACGCCGAAGCCGTGCACGCGATGGGCATGCAACCCGGTATCTTGTCGCGCTGGTCGCACCAACACGCGCACGCGATCGGCGAGCAGGCGCGAGCAAGCGACCGCGGCGGCCTGATCATCTCAAGCTCCAAGACCGTTCGTATGGTCCTGCAGGTGGCGATGCTCGCGGTTGGCGCCTCGCTCGCGATCGCGGGGACGATCACCCCCGGCACGATGATTGCCGCGTCGATCATCATGGGTCGTGCGCTCGCGCCCGTGGAGCAAGCGGTCGGCCAATGGCGCGGCTTCGTCAACGCTCGCACTGCCTACCGCCGCCTCAACGACGCGCTGCTGGCGCGCGACGAGGTGCGTAAGCCGATGCCTCTACCCGCCCCGCAGGGAGAGGTCACGGTGGAAAAGCTCGCGGTGGTCCCGCCGGGTAGCCGGACTCCGGCGCTCAAGGGGGTCAATTTCCACCTGCGCCGGGGCGAGGCGATGGGCATGATCGGCGCCTCCGGCGCCGGCAAGTCCAGCCTGGCGCGCGCCCTGATGGGCGTCTGGCCGGCCGCGGATGGCGCGGTACGTCTGGATGCCGCCAACATCAACGACTGGGACCCGGAACGGCTCGGCGACTACATCGGCTACCTGCCACAGGACGTTGAGCTGTTCGACGCCAGCGTGGCCGAGAACATCGCCCGGCTGGGCGAAGTCGACCCCGAAGCAGTGGTACGCGCGGCCAAGCTGGCCGGGGTGCACGAGATGATCCTGCACCTGCCCGATGGCTACGACACCCAGATCGGTGCTGGCGGACATGCGCTCTCCGGCGGTCAGCGCCAGCGCGTGGCCCTGGCGCGCGCGGTTTACGGCGACGCGCGCGTAATCCTGCTGGACGAGCCGAACGCCTACCTCGATGCCGAGGGCGAGGCCGCCCTGGCAGAGGCAATCGCGCAGCTCAAGGCGCAGGGGCGCACGGTCGTGGTGATCACGCACCGGCTACAGATTCTGGCGTCGGTCGACAGCGTCCTCGCCTTGTCGCAGGGCCAGGTGAAGACCTTCGGCCCGCGCGACGAGGTCCTGGCTGCCTATAAACGACCAGCCGTGGTCGCCGGACAGCACAAGGCACCCGCGCAAGAGCCAGCCGCAAGCCCGGCCCAGCCCGAGGCCGCTGCGGCAAGCGGCAGCGGTGCCGATACCACCGTGGCCGCCTCCACGGCAGCCAAGAACCAGTCCGCGTCCGTTCAGCGAATCAAAAGGTAAGCATCGTGTCCCGCATTCAAGCCAATCCGACCCCGGAATCCGAGACCGATCGTCCGAAGCCTTACCAGCCATCGGACGCGGGCAAGTTTGTCGCGATCGGCGCGATCGTCGTGGCGATCGCGTTCGGCGCGTTCGGCACCTGGGCAGCGACCGCCCCGCTCGACAGCGCGGCCGTCGCGCCCGGCACGGTGATGGTGGAAAGCAACCGCAAGCTGGTCCAGCACCCGGACGGTGGCGTGGTGAAACGCATCGCCGTTAAGGAAGGGGACATGGTGCGCCGCGACGATGTCCTTCTGGAACTCGACACCACCGAATCGCGCGCCCGCTTCGATGCGGTCCGTCAGAACTTGATGGCCGCGCTGCTGCGCAAGGCCAGGCTGCAGGCCGAGCGCACGGGCGCAGAGGAAATGCAACTACCCGATGAGCTCCAGAATCCCGCCAACGCCGAACACGCCCGTGAGATCGAAGCCGCGCTCGCCGCCGAACGCGCACAGTTCGCTGAACGCCGCCGGTCCCTTGACGGCAAGGTGGCGATCCACCGGGAGAAGATCACCCAGCTCAAGGACCGGATCGCCGGTGTGCAGGCCGAGAAGGAGAGCGCCGAGCAGCAGATGCAGATCATGCGCAACGAACTCGTCGGCCTGCGCGAACTGCATGAGAAGGGCTACTATCCACGCACGAACATCCTGAAGATGGAACGTCAACTGGCCCAGCTGGGCGGCAAGTCTGGTTCGGCTGAAGCCACGATCGCCGAGGCGCGCACCCAGATCGGCGAGGCGCGCCTGCAGATCGAACAAGTCCGCCAGCAGTTCTCCGAGCAGGTCTCCAATGACCTGACGGAGGTCCGCAACAAGATCGCCGAACTGCGCCAGCGCTTCGTCATGGCGGCGCACAAGCTGTCCGTTTCCAAGGTGCGCGCGCCGCAGGACGGGGTCGTGCAGAACCTGAACGTGCACACCGTCGGAGGCGTAATCCAGCCGGGTAAGGAGATCATGGAGATCATCCCGACCGACGACCGCCTGGTGCTGCAGGTCGAGGTCAAACCGACCGACATCGACGTGGTCGCCGAGGGCCAAGATGCCGAGGTGCGCCTGACCGCCTTTTCCGGGCGGACGACCCCCAGCCTGATCGGGCGTGTCACCCGCCTCTCCGCCGACCGGATCACACGCGCGCAGGGGCAAGGCATGCCGCCGCGCTCGTTCTATCAGGCCCGGGTCGAGATCCCGCCGCAAGAACTGGACAAGCTCGACGACCAGAAGCTGCAGGCCGGCATGCCGGCGGACGTGCTGATCAAGACCGGCGAGCAGACCCTGCTGGCCTATCTCGCCCGGCCGATCACCGATGCCATGTCGACGGGCCTGATCGAGCAGTAGCGGGGCGGCGGGACCATCGTGCCATTGGGGCTAGCTCGAATGGCCGGTTCGCGCTGGACGACGGCGGGGGGATAAACTACCCCGTCCTGCAGGAACCTGCATATCCGCCACAGCCTCCTGGAAGTCCAGCATGCCCGTCCCGCCTGTGAACCGGCATCCGGCCCCCCGCGCCATCTTGCAACCCGCGACCGGAGACCAGCAGCCATGACGGTGCTCGTCACCGGCGCGGCCGGGTTCATCGGCTCGCACGTCGCCGCCGCGCTGCTGGACCGCGGCGAGCGGGTCGTCGGGCTGGACAACCTGAACGACTATTACGATCCAGCGCTCAAACGCGCCCGGCTGGAGCGCCTGCAGGCCCGCGACGGGTTCGCCTTTCACAAGGCGGACGCACACGTCCCCGAAGCGGTTAACGAGGTGGTTGACCGCTATCCGGATATGGACCGGATGATCCACCTCGCCGCCCAAGCGGGGGTGCGCTACTCGCTGGAAAACCCGTGGGCGTACATCGACGCCAACGTTCACTCCCAGGTCACGGTGATGGAGGCCGCCCGGCGCCTGCCCAACCTGCGCCACCTGGTCTACGCCTCCTCGTCCAGTGTCTATGGCGGCAATACCAAGCTACCGTTCTCGGTCGACGATCCGGTCAACCAGCCGGTGTCGACCTACGCCGCCAGCAAGCGGTCGGCCGAGCTGCTGTCGGAGAGTTACGCCCACCTCTACCGCTTGCCGATGACCGGCCTGCGCTTCTTCACCGTTTACGGCCCATGGGGCCGACCGGACATGGCGGCCTATCTGTTCGTCAAAGCGATGTTCGAGGATCGGCCGATCCAGGTGTTCAACGCCGGCCAGATGAAGCGCGACTTCACCTATATCGACGACATCGTCGCCGGCGTTCTGGGCGCGCTGGACAGCCCACCCGAGGACCCGGGCGCGCCGGCGCGCCCGCATCGGCTGTACAACCTGGGCAACCACCGCTCGGAAGACCTACGGCACTTCATCGAAGTCCTAGAGCAGGCTGTGGGCAAGACGGCGCAGAAAGAGATGCGCGAGATGCAGCCGGGCGACGTGCCAGCCACTTACGCCGACATCGACGCCTCGATCCGCGATCTCGGTTTCCAGCCCAAAACGACCATCGAAGAGGGCTTGCCCAAGTTCGTGGAGTGGTTCCGGGAGTATCATGGGGTCTAGCCAAGAACCCGCAAGGCTCCGCGACTTAGGTAGCCCAAAAGACAGCTGAATACCTGTGTTTCAGTTCAAAACAATTCGACAAATACCATTAATATATAAGTGATATTCGGACAATTTCATCCCGGATGAATGACCTATGATCGATAATGATCCGGCAACCGGGAAAAACTGAATACCTCTATAGACACCAGCCATTCTCATTTCATAGTAAATGCGACATTTCGTTGCTGAATATGGTATATTAACTGGTATTGCCGCCTTAGAAGGGAGAAAGAAGGGGGATAGAGTGCGCAAGAAGACCTTTACGCTGTATTTAGCAAAAGAAGACACTGGCGACTTCAATGCCCTCTTGTCTGAAGGGGCTTTAGAGCGATTGAACGAACCTTCAACCCGTGTCGTTGAGGTGGATGAATTCGGTGATGGCGCCAAGGTATTCGTGTTCACCGGAAGCGAGCACGAACCACGTTGGCTTACTGAACTCCGCAACGAATTCGGAATCGCTCAACCAATTCAAACTAAATCTACGTGTGCTCTAGTCATTTTCCGCACGGCGGAGAGAACATTTGCCGCAACGTTTGGTCATGGCTGGATGTACCTCAAAGAGGAGAATCTGGAGGGGGATTTTGGCCTTAGAGTTGCCTTAAACGCGTTGGACGAAAGCAAGTTAAAGCGGTTAGAAAGAGCCAATCTAGGTGACGCGTTGCGCGGCGTCGCACTCTCCCCATTTCAGAGAAACTTTAGCTCTTTTGGTCTAGATGATGCTTTAGACCTCGTTCGGAAAGTAAGCGGCAACACCCGGGACGAGGCATCAGCTGAAGCGGTCACCGGCTCTCGATCGTTGAAGGTTTCCGGCGAGTTTGAAATCTCGAATCTTCCAGAATTAGCCCGGATCTCTCACGAAGGAAGGTGCATCGGGGTCTGAAATCGGCGAAAGTGTAAGCGCCAACAGACACTTAACCCGATCTCAGCGGAGCCCCCGATGCCGACACAGTGTAACCCGGACTCTATGCTTTTCGCACGCCTCGATCGCCGCGAGTTGGTGGCGGATTTTGGCGGTGGGGCGATCACCTCGGACGCCGGCGCGCTGCTGCTGGGCGCGACCGACAAGGCGATCAACCTGGTTGACCGGTTCGCCGCCTGCTTCACGGATGGCCGGACAGCAGGTCGCGTCGTTCATGATGTCCGCACCCTGGTCGGCCAGCGCGTGTTCGGCATCGCGCTCGGCTACGAGGATCTGAACGATCACGACGACCTGCGCCGTGACCCGGTGCTCGGGCCCGTTCTCGGCAGGCTGGAGGCGCGCCGGGCCCGCTGCGCGCCGCTGGCCGGCAAAAGCACGCTGAACCGGCTGGAGCACGCCCCGGTCGACGGCGACCGGTACCGCAAGATCGCCCACGATCCGGACGCGATCGAACACCTGTTCGTCGATCTCTTCCTGGACGCGCACGCCAAGCCTCCGGCACGCATCACGCTCGACCTGGACGCCACGGACGACCCGATCCACGGCCGCCAGGAAGGACGGTTCTTTCACGGCTACTACGACTGTTACTGCTACCTGCCGCTCTACGTGTTCTGCGGCGAGCACCTCATAGCGGCGAAGCTGCGCCGGTCCAACATCGACGCCAGCGCGGGTTCGGTCGAGGAGATGTCGCGTATCGTCAGCCGCATCCGCCAGCGCTGGCCTAAGGTCAAGATCCTGCTGCGCGGTGACAGCGGGTTTACGCGCGAGGCGCTGATGGCGTGGTGCGAAACAAACAAGGTCGACTTCCTGTTCGGTCTCGCACGCAACGCCAGGCTGGTCGACCAGATCCACATCGATCTGGCCTGGGCCGAGGATGAGGCGGAGCGGACCGGTAAGCCGGCCCGCCGGTTTGCCGACTTCCGCTGGACCACGCTGAACAGCTGGACCCGGCGCCGGCGAGTGGTAGCCAAGGCCGAGTGGATGCCGAACCGCGACGAGAACGGCGCCAACCCGCGGTTCGTCGTGACGTCCCTGCCGGCGAAAGAGGTCGATGCCCGGACGCTCTACGAGCGGGTCTACTGTGCGCGCGGCGAGATGGAGAACCGGATCAAGGAATGTCAGCTGGATATGTTCGCCGACCGCACCAGCGCGGCGACCATGAAGGCCAACCAGCTCCGCCTATGGTTCGCGTCGATCGCCTACGTCCTGCTCGCGGCCCTGCGCCGGATCGCACTCGCGCACACCCAGCTGGAGAAGGCGACCTGCGGGTCGCTGCGCCTGAAGCTCATGAAGATCGGCGCGCAGGTAACGGTCACCGTTCGTCGCATCCGCGTCGCCATGGCCTCCGCCTGCCCCTATGCTGAGGAGTTCGCCCTGGCGCACGCCCGATTGTGCCGTTGATCCGCGCGACCCGCGCTACCGTCACCCGCCAATCAACAACGCTGGACCCGAACTGACCTGGTAGCGCCCACGCGGCGCAAGGATCAGGCATGCCTGCGTCGCTCTGGATCACACAGCAACCGTCGACTGCACCCCACGACGACGGCTCAGAAGCCCTGGTGAGAAAAGCGGGTTAGCCTCGGAGGCCTTGGAATTTTTTCACTCTAATTACTACCAAAGCACGAATTTTCGTATTATTGACGTCGTGACGCCGATCGCCGATCGCCGGAAAGTTGATTTTCTTGATGGACTTGCAGCAGAACGCATACGAAATGGTCATGCCGACTTCGAGTTAGGGCTTCCTGCGAGCTACGAGGACGAAGGGGTCGCCTATGCATTCTGCGGGCCTGGCCTGCGCGGTCGACACCCAGACCTTCTCCTTAGTCATTACACGGCGGCAATGGGCGAGCAACTACCGACCCTGGACGCACAAAAGTTAAAGAGCCACAAAGTTGTGGCAATCTACGAAGACGGTGCACGGCCAAAGCAACGATGGGCAATTCGAACGGCTTTGGTTGGATCTATTATCTACGACGGCGACCTGTACGCGATCAACGAGGGCGAATGGTATCAGGTCGATGAGGCTTATAAGCAATCTATTGAGGATTCTTTTTGGGCCCTTAAGAGCGAGTGGGAGGGCGAGCCGCCACCACCGTTACGGAAGATTTACGATGAAGGTGGAAGGAACGGGAAGTACCAGAACGAAGCACTGTATAATCAGGAACTCGCGGAACAGTATGGCTACATCCTACTCGATCAGAAAGAAGTTAGAATAGAGGATGTTCAGCGGTCCGGTTTCGAGCCGTGTGATCTGCTCGACATCGAAGGAAAGAGATTTATTCATGTAAAGAAAAGCTCTCGCCGCTCCTCAATTCTAAGCCACTTTTTCAAACAGGGCGCTAACTCTGCACAACAGTTTCGACGATTCCCGTCAGCAATGACATCCCTTGAGGCTCTCGTGCGGAGAACAGCGGGGAATAATGCGGCGGACAGGTTAATCGAAGCACACAATGATGATCATCGAAACTGGAGCGTCGAATTTTGGATCGCAGATAATCCACGCGCTACCGGAGAGTTCAACATCCCCTTCTTCAGCAAGATTTCGCTCCGGGATGAAGCCAGCAGCCTAGAGGCTATGGAATACCAAGTGACCGTCCGGTTCATATGCTTGGATACCCGCATCATATGAGAGCACGATACGTCCTTGAGGCACCGGCAGTGAAGGTTGCCCGTGGTACACTGACCGGCAGTGCTACCAGGAAAAGGTAGGTGTCTGCGCGAGTCCTCTCCGTCTACAGGGTGCAATTATGAATGAAAGGCACCCCAACCGATATCCTCCGGACGCGCCCGCATCTGCTCCTTTCGCGCCATCCGCCCGCTGGCCAGTACAGCTAGAGTGACCCTCCCGACTATATTCAATGCCAACTCCGCGAGGCGAAGGAACCGCGATGTCTGACAGCACCGCCAACACGACCGAACCGCTGAACGCGCTGCTCCGCCGGATCGAGACACGCGATTTCGCCGTGGGCATCGTCGGCATGGGTTACGTTGGCTTACCACTCGCGATGACATTCGCGGCAAACCAGTTTCCCGTCATGGGCTTCGATTCCGATCCCAAAAAGGTCAACGCCCTGGCTGCGGGACGGTCCTACATCAAACACATCAGCGATGCGCAGCTCGCCGAAGCACGCGCGGAGAACTGCCTGTCCGCCACCACGGACTTCACGCGCCTGGGCGAGCCGGATGCGGTGCTGCTGTGCGTGCCGACCCCGCTGAACCGCAACCGCGAACCCGACATGACCTACGTCGAGGCGAGCGCGCGGGCGGTCGCCAAGCAGTTGCGCCCCGGGCAGCTGGTGATCCTGGAGTCGACAACCTATCCGGGCACGAGCGACGAGCTGATCCGTCCAATCCTGGAGGAGACGGGCCTGACCTCGGGCACCGACTTCTATCTCGCCTACTCGCCGGAACGCGAGGACCCGGGCAACAAGGACTTCGCCACCGGCAAAATTCCCAAGGTTGTGGGCGGCGACGGGGCCGACGCGCTCAAGCTCGCACAAACGCTGTACGACGCGATCGTGCCGCAGACCGTGCCAGTGCGCGACCTGCGCACCGCCGAAGCGGTGAAGCTGACCGAGAACATCTTCCGCTCGGTCAACATCGCGCTGGTGAACGAGCTGAAGCAGGTTTACGGCGCGATGGACATCGATGTCTGGGAGGTGATCGACGCCGCCAAGACCAAGCCGTTCGGCTTCATGCCCTTCTATCCGGGTCCGGGCCTGGGCGGACACTGCATCCCAATCGACCCCTTCTACCTGACCTGGAAGGCGCGCGAGTACGACATGTCGACCCGCTTCATCGAGCTGGCGGGCGACGTCAACGTCTCGATGCCGCGCCAGGTGATCAACCGGCTCGCCGAAGCGCTGAATGCCCGCCAGCGCCGCGCCCTCAACGGCGCGCGGGTGCTGCTGGTGGGACTGGCGTACAAGAAGAACGTCGACGACCCGCGCGAGAGCCCGTCGTTCAAGCTGCTGGAGCTATTGACCGAAAAGGGAGCCGGGGTCGACTACCACGATCCCTACATCCCGCAGATTCCGGCAATGCGCGAGTATCCGCAGTTCACCGGCCGACCGTCGGTCGACCTGACCGCCGAAACGGTGGCCGACTATGATGCCGTGCTGATCGCGACCGACCACGACGACATCGACTACGCAACGATCGCGGAATCCGCGGCGCTGGTGATCGACACGCGCAACGCGATGGCCAAGCACGGCTACCGGACGCCACGGATCGTCAAGGCGTAAGCGACGCTGCGGCGCCGGCCATGCTCATCTATGCCGGCCGCCGCAGCCAGCCCTTGGCCACGAAGTAGCTCAGGATCAGCAAACCGGTCCCGAATCCCCAGATGCCGTTGAGAACCAGCCCGCCGACGATCTTAACGGCATCCACCGGAATGCCCTTGAGCGGGAACACCACCAGCATCGCCACCGCCGTCGGCCCGACCGCACCGACGAGAATGCACGTGCCCCAGTACTTCAGCCCGCGGGCGTTCCGGATCACGGGCCAGAGCACGAGCCCCCAGACGCCGCCCCAGAAGGCGAGCGAGACGACCTGCGGTACGCCGAACGGCCAGGTCGGCTGAAGCGGATAGGGAGCGATTGGGATCACTCCGGCACCATGCAGCAGCGCGATGGCCCCCTGGTGGAAGATCAGTGTTGCGAGAAAGCCGGCGACGAAGGCGATCAAAAAGCGCATCGCAAACCCTTGCTATGTCATGACGCAGCCAATAGCTGGCTATGCGTGAAGCTGGGGAGGAAATGGGCCCTCACTACCGGACGGCGATATCAAAAGGATGTGAACGGGGCTTAGTCCAAAGTCGCGCCTGCAATCGCCTCTAACGCAAGAGAGTGGTGCCGGGCGTCAGCGCTGTTGGCCGTCGCGGTCCTGCTGGACCCGCAGGAAAGCCACCACCGCCGCAAGGCCCGCGACGATAAACGCACCGGCCACGGCGATCACAATCGCCCAGGCCGCCGCCCAAATCAGCCCGACCGCCAGCACGACCCCGGCGACCGCCAAGCCAACCAGAACGAACGGCAACAGCGCGATTCCGGCGACGACGGACGCCCCCTTGCGCTGGGCCGATCCCCGGCCAGGTTGCGTGCGTTCCTGTGATGGGGTGATGTTTTTCATGAGGGACTCTCAAGGCTGCGGGCACCCCGTTATCTGGGGACGCCTGCATCCCTAAACAACGCGCGCTACGACACAAGATACCACCCCATGAGGGGCCGACCCGGCAAGCCAGGTTGAGCCGCGACAGTTCGTACAATATAGGCGTGCGCGAGAACTGCGCGGCTACGCGCTTTCGGCGAGCCGCGGGCGCGCGCTCTGCTGCGCCCGCTCCCAGGCGAGCGCCGTCGCCACAATGTCGCGCAAATCCGTGTAGCGCGGCGACCAAGGCAGCGTGTTCCGCAAGGCCCGCGTATCCGCGACCACACTGGGCGCATCGCCCGGTCTTCTGGATGCGTGGCGGGCCGCGATCGGCCCAGCCAGCGCGGTGACCGTGTCCAGCACCTGACGCACCGAATAGCCGCGTCCGTAGCCGCAGTTGAGCAGCAACTGACCGCCGTCCGCGTGCAGCCGCTCAAATGCCAGCACGTGCGCCTCGGCCAGGTCGGACACATGGATGAAGTCGCGCACGCAGGTGCCATCGGGCGTGTCGTAGTCGTCGCCGAACACCTCGATCGCCGGGCGCGCGCCGACCGCACACTCCACCGCCACCTTGATCAGATGGGTCGCCCCACGGGTCAACTGGCCTGTGCGCAGTTGCCCATCCGCTCCCGCGACGTTGAAGTAGCGCAGGATGCCCGCGCTCATGCCGCGCGCCTGGGCGATATCCTGCAGCATGCGCTCGGTGAACAATTTCGACCAGCCGTACGGGCTGATCGGGGCCGTCGGTGCGGTTTCCGCCACGGGCGCGCTCCCCGTGATGCCATAGACGGCGGCGGTGGAGGAGAAGATCACCGTGCCCACGCCGGCTTCGGCACAGGCATCGAACAGGGCCAGGCTGTTCGCGGTGTTATTGGTGTAATAGCGCGCCGGCTCGGCCACGGACTCCGGCACGACGGTACTGCCGGCGAAATGGATCACGCCGGCCGGCCGCTCGGCGGCCAGCACTTCCCGCACACTGCCAATATCGTCCAGACGGGTGCGCACGAAGCGTGCGGAGGCCGGTACGCTGCTTTCGAAACCGGTCGACAGATCGTCGAGAACGACAACCCGATAGCCGCGGTCCAGGAACGCCCAGGCGGTATGGCTACCGATATAGCCGGCCCCGCCGGTGATCAAAACTTTGTCGCTCACGCGTGGCACCCCGAAGTTGGCAAATCGACTGTCAGATCTCAGGGTATCGGGGCACAGCGGCCGGCTCGGGCACGCTTCCGGGGTAGCTAGCGACCCGTCCTCGCCAGCGATCTCAACCGGCCTATTTCTTCGGGGGGAGTAGCCGCTCAGCGACCCCGCACGGATAGCTCCGCTTCATACGCGTGAGCGATTGCTCGGCCGGTGCCAGCCGTGGCCCGCCGTTCCAAAAAGCGAAACTGCGTCACTCACATTCGCTTTGCCACAGAAAAAGCTTGTGCAAAGCTACAGACTGAGTCCCCACACTCCAGGCGGAAGGTTGGCGGCGTGACACATCCAGGCGGCAACCAAATTCTCGATCGGCACCCGCAGATGTCCGGACCCAACAACTCTAAAAAAATCGGGAAACGCCTAGGCTATCCAGCAGCCGTCGCCGTTTGGGTCGGAGCCGGCCTGCTGGGCTGGGGTCTCGTTGCCTGGCTCGTCATGGCGCTGACGTAACCGCTCAAAAAACTTATGAACCATGTGACGTGCTATCGCGTCTCTTGAACAGCCGCCCAGCCCGGAGACGGCGTGTTCTCAGCTTGCGGGGATTTAAGCTGTCCGCCGGTGTGGCCCCTGGACCTTCTCGACCGGCGTAACCCGCCAGCCAAAATAACTCGCCGCAGCGGCCGCGGGCAGCGACAGCACCACGGCCATGGATGGCTCCAGACCGCCGGCCAGCGCCAGACCGGCGCCCACCCCGCCCCCGGCGAACGCACACAGGAGTCCAAGGGTAGCGATCGCGAGCAGGGGCATGGCATCCCTCCATCCGTTGGGCCGAGCAGCCGATAGCAGGATCGACCGGCTTGGCTTCCGTTCAACAGGCTCGAGTCTACGCATCAGCACGGTCGGCCTGAACAGTTCTGAAGGGGAAGGGCGCAGCGCAGCCGGTTAGACCCGAACAGTTAGCTGGAGACCTGTATGCGTAGCTCACTACCCCGTTTGATTGCACGCACAGCGCAACCCTGCGGGCGTTAAGGCTGACACTCGACCCGCACGCTGGCGCCAAGCGCATCCTGCAGACCCCGGCCCGGTCCACCGATCGGCGTCACCGACACCTCGGCCGCATCCATCAAAGCCGCCACCGACCGACCGGTCTCGGCGATCGCCATGTCCGGCGGCAGTTCGCCGACCCGCGCGAACACCGCCGAACGGTCCAACTTGGCGATTAGGATGCCGATCAGCCGACCTTCGGAATCGACCACCGGACCGCCGCTATTCCCCGGGTGCACGCGCGCCTGCAACACCAGCCGCGGGACCGGGCTCGGCGGTAGCGGGCGGGTTCCCAACACCGGCGCACGCGTGCTGACCGGGCGGATGACCACCCGGCCCAGCGATGGAAAGCCGATCGCTGTGGCCTCACGGATTCCCTTGCTCAGATCGGCATTCGGGCTACCCCCCGGCAACGGGGCGAGTTCAACGATCGCCAAGGGGGCGTGGTCGACTTTGAGCAAGGCAAGGTCGGTGTCGGCGGCCATCCGGACCACCTCGGCTGCGGTTGCCCGCGCATCGGGAAGCTGGACCGTCACCGCCCGGCAGCCATCGACGACATGCTTGGCCGTGACCAGATAGCCATCGTCGCTGACGAATACCGCACTGCCGGAGCGGTGCGCACGCTTGAGTTCTTCGCGCTTCTGTTCGGTCGCGCGGAACCGGGCCGCGCGGGCTTGCCGGCGGTCGCGGTCGATTTCCTCGGCGCGGCTTTCATCGACGATCTCGCCGGTGCAGGCACTGGGCACCATGCGCTGCACCAACCCACGGGCGGGGTCATAGCAGTTCACCAACTCCGGCGCGGACGCTCCGTGCGCACCGGATGGCACGCCAGCCAACAGGGCCAGCCCGGTGGCGGCCGCCCACACCGGCACCATGGCGCGCCCGCGCGGCATCATGCCGTGACCTGGCGGCGATCCGCCGGCTCGGTTTCCGTCTCGGTCTCGGCCGCGGCGGCGTGCAGTTCGGCGCTCAGCGGGTCGACCACGCGCGCAAGCAAGCCGGCGTCGTCGCCCTCCGCCATGATTCGCACCACGGGCTCGGTCCCGCTCGGCCGCACGACCAATCGGCCACCGCGACCGCCAGCCTTCAGCGCCTGCTCCGCAGCCACCAGCGCGCGACGTACCGGAGCAAAGCGCAGCAGACGCGCCGGTTCATCCACGCGCACGTTCGTACTGCGCTGGGGAACCGGGTCGAACACCGCCAGCATCTCGCTCGCCGGCCGGTCTGCCTCGGCGATCGCGGCCAACACCTGCAGCGCCGCGATCACACCGTCGCCGGTAGTGGTGTAGTCGGCGAAGACCATGTGGCCGCAGCTTTCCCCGCCGACGTTATAGCCGCCCAGACGCATGCGTTGAACGACGTGCCGGTCGCCGACCGGTGTCCGAATCAACTGCAGCCCGCGCGCCATCAGGTCACGCTCCAGGCCGAGGTTGGCCATCAGCGTCGCCACCACGCCGCCGCCTGCAAGCGCGCCACGGGCGTGCAGCTGCCGGGCGATCAGCGCCAGCATCTGGTCGCCGTCGGCCACCTGCCCGCGCTCATCGACCAGGATCACCCGGTCGGCGTCGCCGTCGAGCGCGATGCCAATGTCCGCCTGCCGGTCGCGAACCGTGCAGCTCAGCTTTTCGGGCGCGGTCGCACCGCAGCCGTCGTTGATGTTGAGGCCGTCCGGCGCGTCCGCGACCGCGATCACCTCCGCACCCAATTCGTAGAAGACGCGCGGGGCGGCCTTGTAGGCGGCCCCGTTGGCGCAATCGACCACGATACGCAGCCCGTCCAGACGCAACCCGCGCGGGAAGGTCGCCTTGGCGAACTCAATATAGCGACCGGTGGCATCCTCCATCCGCCGCGCACGGCCCAGCGCCTCCGGCGTCGCGCGGGAGAGGGCGTCCGGGCCAGACTCCATCAACCGCTCGATCTTGGATTCCAACTGATCGGAAAGTTTGAATCCATCGGGACCGAAAAGTTTGATCCCGTTGTCGCAGTAGGGATTGTGGGACGCGGAAATCATCACGCCCAAGTCCGCGCGCAGCGAACGGGTGAGCATACCCACCGCCGGGGTCGGGATCGGGCCCAGCAGCACCACGTCCATGCCCATCGCGGTGAACCCGGCGGTCAGGGCCGGCTCCAGCATGTAGCCGGACAGCCGCGTATCCTTGCCGATAACGACGACATGACGGTGATCGCCGCGGCGGAACAGGGCGCCCGCCGCCATGGCGAGGCGCAGCACGGTCTCGGCGGTGATCGGCTCGCTGTTGGCCCGCCCGCGCACCCCGTCAGTCCCGAAAAGTCCGGTCATAGCTGTCCCTTGTCATCTCTTGCCCGCGGACGACTGACCGCTGCGGGTGTGTCAGAGCGACAAGTGTACGCACCCCACACTGCGCGCCCATTCCCCGTTGGTGGGGTTGCGGGCGGCCAAATGCCCCTTTTGTCCCTCCTCCGGTCCACCCCCTGCGAGCTTTCAGCGGTTAGACTTCGGGCATGACCACGGACCCTTTGCCAACTCCCTGGATTCCCGAACCTTCCACCTTGCAGCCGATTCCACGCGCCACACAGCGCGCGGCATTCGACCGGCCAAGGCTGGTCGTCGTGATCGATACGGAGGAGGAGTTCGACTGGGCCAAACCGCTCGCGCGCGAAAACGTCTGCGTGCGCAACATCGCCGAACAGCCACGTGCGCAAGCGCTCTTCCGCGCCCGCGGCGTGGTCCCGACCTACGTCACCGATCATCCCGTCGTCGCCACCCCCGACAGCGCGTCGGTGCTGCGCAGCTTTGCCACGACCGGTGAGGCGGTGATCGGGGCGCACTTGCACCCCTGGGTCACGCCGCCGGACGACGAAGCGGTGACGCCCGTCAACTCCTACGCCGGCAACCTGCCGGCCGCGCTGGAACGGGCGAAGTTGCAGACTCTGACAACCGCGATCGTGCAGGCCACCGGCGTGCAGCCACAGGTCTACAAGGCCGGGCGCTACGGCTTCGGCCCGCACACCGCTGGCCTGTTGCGCGAGCTGGGCTACACGGTCGACAGCAGCATGGTCGCGCACACGGCCTTCACGGCCGACGGCGGGCCGGACTACACCGATCTACCGGCGGACCCGGCGTGGCTCAATACTGGCGCCGGTATCCTGGAACTGCCGCTGACCGCCGGCTTCGCCGGGGTCGCCCGCGCCACCGGCCCGCGCAGCTTCCCGCGCCTGAGCGCACCGTGGGCCAAACGCCTGCGGGTACCCGGCGTGCTGGCACGCACCCGGATGCTGGAACGCGTCCGGCTCAGCCCCGAGGGCACGACACTTTCGGAGATGAAACGCCTGACCCGGGCGTTGCTGGCGGACGGGCAGCGGGTGTTCTGCCTCGCCTACCACAGCTCGACGCTGCTGCCGGGTGGCAGTCCCTATGCCGACACGTCCGAAGCGGTCGCCAGCTTCCTTGTCCGGCTTGAGGGGTACCTGGACTTCTTCCTCGAGGAGATCGGGGGGCAGCCCGCCACGCCCCTAGACATCCGCGCGCGGCTGCTGGCCGCAGACAAGACACGCTAACCCTCCAAAGGCGCCGCGGACGCGGCACTCCCCAAGTTCAAGCGTGGCTGCGGCCGGCGCCGTTCACCGCCGGACGCTCCGCCTGATCGAGCACGCGCAGCACATCGTCGACCGCGTCCTCCAGGCGCTGGAAGTCCCCCATCATCGCCTCGAACTCATGGCGCAATTCCTGCGTCGACCGGCCGCTGTCGCTCTGCGCGGCGATGAACGCGGCGAGCGCGTAGCGCGCCGGTCCGGCCGCCTGCATCTGCGTCTGCAAATCGCGCAGGCGCAGATGGACGGAGTTGTCGAAGGTAAACACACTCCCCCGCAGACGCTTCAGCTCGACGATCACCAACACCAAAGCCGCGACCACGGCCAGCAGCAGCAGGGCGAGGATCGGCGGGCCCCACAGGATCAACAGGTTGAGTGCGCCCGGCATCTGTTCCGTCATGACACGAGTATCCTTTGCTTCCGGGCTCAAAAAGTTGCCCACACGCGATAGGATAGGAGTCCCCGTGCGTGCCCTGCCTGGCAAACGCGCAGGCAGGGTACACCCTCCGTAGCGTCCCTCCCGGCACCAGATTCCTGGTAAGCTCCCCTCCTTCCTCGATGGATGCGATGGACTGGAAATCTCTGCTTCTGCCGCCCGGCGGCCTGTTCCTGTTCGCCGGCGCACTGTTTCTGGGCGCCCGGGTGCTCGGCGTGGGTGCCCGCTGGCCTGCAGCGATCAGCATCGCAATCGCCTACCTGACCTGCACGCCGATCGTGGGCGACACGGCCCTGTCCTGGCACCAGACCGCCCCACCCCTTTCGGCGGACTCGCTGCGCCCCGATCCAAACGGCCCCGGGGCCGTGGTCATCCTGAGCGCGGGCCTGCGCAGCTGGACCGACGGGCCGGCGCAACCACGCCTGGACAGCCTGTCGACCACCCGCCTGCTGTACGGCGCCGAGCTCGCCGAGCGCACCGGCTTGCCCGTGCTGGTCACCGGCGGCCCATGGGGGGACGACAATCGCCCGATCGCCCGGGAGATGGCGGCTTTCCTGCGCCACTGGTCCAACGCGGAGGTGCGCTGGGTCGAAGCGCAAGCCCGCAACACCTGGGAGAACGGACGCTACAGCGCCCGCCTGCTGGAACAGGCCGGAATCGAGCGGGTCTTCCTGGTCACCCACGCCTGGCACATGCCGCGTGCCGCCCACGCCTTCCGGGCACATGGGCTCGACATCGTGCCCGCACCGACCGGCTTCATCGCCCCGCCCGGACCCAGCTTCCACAGCCTGCTGCCCCAGCCCAGCGGCCTGCAAACCAGCTACTGGGCCCTGCATGAACTGCTCGGACGGATCTACTACCGCTGGGCGCGCGACGCGGACGGCGGCTAGGAGTTCGCAACGGCTGGCCCGTGAGGCTTCCTGGCCGCGCCCCCCGGGCACCGCCCCCGCGCGTCGTTAGAAGGGAAACAGCCGAATTTTCCTATGCGTTAGGGACAAGCCGGCCCCCGCTACACCAGCAACTGCGCTGGCTGCGGGTGACTCAGGAAATCGCGGGGGCTGGCAGAGAAGCCGTAGGCGCCGGACTGGAAGATCGCGATCAGGTCGCCCGGTTCGGCATACGGCAGGGTCACCTTGTCGGCCAACAGGTCGATCGGCGTGCACAGGCAGCCGACCACGCTCACCGTTTCCGTCGCCGGCGCGTCGAACCGGGTGGCCACCGCCACCGGAAAGTTCCGCCGGATGCCCTGCCCGAAGTTGCCGGTCGCGGCCAAATGGTGGTGCAAGCCGCCGTCGGTGACGAGGTAGGTCTGCCCGCGGCTGACCTTCCGGTCGATCACGCGCGTCAGGTACACGCCCGCCTCCGCGACCAGGTAACGGCCCAGTTCGATCACCAGGCGCGCCTCGGGCAACGCGTGGGCCACCCGCTCGGCCAGCGGGTGCAGCGCCTGGCCGACGGCCGCGAGGTCGAGCGACACATCCTTGGGGAAGTAGGGCACGCCGAAGCCGCCGCCGATGTTCAGATGGCGCACCGGGGCCGGTGCATGTTCGGCCAACCGGATCGCCAGATCGACGATCGCCGCTTCGGCCTGAACCAAACTTTCGGCGTTCAGGTTCTGCGAGCCGGCAAAGATGTGGAAGCCAACGAACGTGAGCGACAACCCCGCGAGTTCGGCCAGCAGGTCGGGCACCGCTTCCGCGTCGACGCCGAACGCGCTCGGTCCGCCCGCCATGTGCATACCCGCGCCCTTGAGGCGAAAGTCGGGATTCACCCGCACTGCCACGCTGGGCCGCACGCCCTGGGCGCGCGCGATCGCAGCGGCACGGCGCATCTCGCCCACGGATTCCAGCTCGATCACGATCCCGGCAGCGATCGCCTGCGTCAGTTCCGCGTCCGTCTTGCCGGGCCCGGCGAAACCGACGTGCGCCGGGTTCACACCGGCGTCGAGTGCGGCCTGCAACTCCAGGCCGGAGGCGACGTCGACCCCATCGACCAGCCGGGCAAGCTCGGCGATCACCGCCGGCATCGGATTGGCCTTGATCGCGTAGTGCAGATGGACCGACGGCGGCAGCGCGTTGCGCAGGTGCGCGACCCGCTGGGCGATCTTGGCCCGGTCGTAGGCGTAGAACGGCGTCCGCCCCGCCCGACGTGCCAGCGCGCTCACCGGCTGGCCGCCGATCCGCAGCTCACCCCCAGCAGCCTCCCAGGGCTGCAGAGCAGGGTGCACCGCCGCCGAAGCCGTCAGCGGACCCCGACGCGCCTCGAGTTCGCTCATGCCTCGATCTCCTGGGCGGGTTCGGTCATCTGCTGGGCCAGGCGCTTGCGATCGATCTTGCCGTTTGGAGAGCGCGGCAGTCCGGCGCGCAACGCGATCTGCTGCGGTACCATGAAGCGCGGCAGCGCCGCCCGGCAGTGCGCCAACACCCGATCCGGGGCGTCCGTCACATCCGGCTTGGCGACAACGGCGGCGACGATCGCCTGACCCAGCGCCCGGTCCGGCACGCCGAAGGCCGCCGCTTCCGCAACCACGCCACTGGCGAAGATCGCCTCCTCCACCTCCGTCGGGCTGACGCGGTAGCCGGAGGTCTTGATCATCTCGTCGCCGCGGCCGACGAAGTAGAGGAAGCCGTCAGCGTCCAGACGCACCAAATCGCCGGACCAGACCGCTGGTTCCGCCATCGGCAGTTCCGCCGGCTGGCCGGGCGCGGGCTTGAAACGCTCGGCGGTACGTTCGGGGTCGTTCCAGTAACCGAGCGCGACCAGCGGGCCCCGGTGCACCAGCTCGCCCTGTTCACCCGGCCCGGCCAAGCTCCCGTCGGGCCGGGCCACCAGGATCTCGGCGTTCGGGATCGCCTTGCCGATCGAGTCCGGACGACAATCGACCTCCTCCGGATCGAGGTAGGTCGACCGGAAGGCCTCCGTCAGGCCGTACATCAAATAGGGGGCGGCGTTCGGGAACAGCGCCCGCAAGGCGGCCAACACATCGCGCGGCATGTGCCCGCCGGTGTTGGCGAAATAGCGCAGCTGCTCGCGCGCGGCCTCCGACCAGGCGACCTGGGTTAGCTGGATCCACAGCGGCGGCACGCAGGTCAGGCCGGTGATCCCCTCGCGCGCACACACCTTGGGCACATCCGCCGGCAGCAGGAAGTTATGCAGCACCAGACAGGCGCCCGCCGTGAACCCGGTGGTCAGCTGGCTGAACCCGGCGTCGAAGCTGAGCGGCAGCAGCGCCAGAATACGGTCCTGCGCGTTGTTCTTCAGGTAACCTGCTACGCTCGCCCCGCCGACCGCCAGATTGCGATGGGAGACCACCACGCCCTTCGGTTTGCCCGTGCTGCCGGAGGTGTAGAAGATCGCCGCCGGATCGCTGTCGACCGGTGGACCGGCCGGCGCCGGGCCCCCACCCGCTGCATCGAGGAAGTCCGCCCAGGTCAGGACGGCGATGCCGGCTGGACCGTCCGGCGCCGCCGCATCCACGACCACCACGTGGGTGACCGCGCTGTCCGCGACGTCGGCCGAGAGAGTGGCCAGCCGGCTGGCGCTCGTGACCATTACGCGCGCGCCGCTGTCGCGCAGGATGTGACCGATCTGCGGGGCCTTCAGAACCGGGTTGCAGGGCACCGCGATCATGTTTGCGGCGAAGGCGCCGAAGACCGCCGCCACCGTCTCGATCCGCTTGTCCAGATAGACCGCGACCCGGTCCAAACGCGCCAGACCTAGCTGCGCGAAGGCGCGCGCGACCCCGTCCTGCAGGGCCGCGACCTCGCCATAGCTCAGCGCGCGCGCGCCGGCCTTGAGCGCCGGTGCGTCGGGCCGACAGGCGGCCTGCGCCCGCAGAGTCTGAAACAGCATCATAGGGAGGCCTCCGGCAAGGCGTCCACGGCGGACGCGGGATCGGACCGATGGTCAGGATGGCCGGGCGCTTGCGCGACACGGCGGTCGACCGGCGCTTCGCGCGCCTGCCACCAGATCTCCAGCATCAACAGGTCCCAGACGATCGCGGACAGCTCGGGATCACTGTCGTCTGCGTGGGCGCGCAGCACCTGGTCCAGGAAATCGGCGCGGAAGATCTTCCGGGTCTTGAGCGCGGCAAACGCGTCGACCACCAGGGCCCAAAGACCGGCGTCGCTGCGCGTCCACTCGCTGAACGGCATGCCGAAGCCATGCTTGGGCTTGGTCAGGATCGACTGCGGCAGGAAGCCAACCATCGCGTCCTTGAAGAAGGCCCGCAGGCGGAAGCGCTGGATCAGCAGGTTCGACGGCAGCCCGGCGGCGAACTCGACCAGCCCCGGATCGAGCATCGGGTAGGCGATCTCCACGCCCGCCAGCGCGCCCGCGCGCTGCACCTTGCGCAGATCGTTGTCCGAGAGCGTCACCCGCCAGTCGAGGCGCTGCATGGCATGCACCAGATCATCGGTCCCCGCCTCCGCATAGTGCCGGCGCCAGGTCGCCGCGGGTGCATCCACTTCGATCTCCGCCAGGGCATCGGCGGTGAAGATGTGATCCAGCACGTCGCGCCGGTAGATCCCGCTCTCAATCATGCGTTCCGGCATCGGCTGGGCGGCACGCGCGACGTAGCGCTGCGCCTTGCCCAGCCAGGAAACCGCCAGGCGCGACGGCAGCGCCGACAGCGTTGTGCTCAGTCCGGCGCGGACCGCTCCGGGCAGATGGCCGTACAGGCCCAGGATCTTCTGCTCGACATAACGCTTGTTGCCGGCGAACAGCTCGTCTCCGCCATCGCCGGCCAGCAACAGATCGACGCCCGCCTCCCGGGCCATCCGCGCGCAAACGTAGGCCGGCAGGAGTGAGGAGTTGCCGAACGGCTCGTCGCACGCCGCCGCCAGCGTCGGCACCAGGTCGGCGGCGTCCGACGGGCTCAGATGACGGGTGTTGTGCGCGAGGCCGAAGTGTGCCGCCGCGCAGGCCGCGTAGCTGCTTTCGTCGTAGCGCGGATCCTCGAACGCGATCGTGAACGCGGGCGTGCCCGCCCCGGCCGCCTGGCCGAGCAAGCCCGCGACCACCGAGCTGTCCAGCCCGCCGCTCAGAAAGGCGCCCGGATGCTGCGCGGGGTGCGTCGCCAGCGTGCCCCGCACCGCCCCGTCCAGCCGATCATGCAACTCCTCGGCAAGCGCGTCCCGGCGACCGGAAACGCTGCCCGGGGCCGGCGGATGCCAATAGGGCACCTGCTGAACTTGGCGCCCGGCACACCACTCAAGCGCATGGGCCGGCAGCAGCTTGGCCGCGCCGGCGTAGATCGTCTCCGGCGCCGGGGAGACGTAGTTCAACGCGTAGCGGTAAACCGCCTGCGGCGTGATCTCGGTATCGACGCGCGGATGGGCCGCCAAGATGTCGAGGTCGGTGGCGAAGACGAGCCCGCCGTCCGCCTCGGCGTAGAACAGCTGCTCCACGCCCATCCGGTCGATCGCCAGCACGGCGCGTCCCGCTACCGGGTCGAGCACGACAAGCGCAAAGGCACCGACCAACTGCGCCGCCAGCCCATCGCCACGGGCCAAGTAGGCCTGCAGCAGCGCCGCCGGCAGCCCGATCTCGCCTACACGGGCCTGCCAGGCTTGCGCGCGAAAGCGCGGCCGGCCAATGAAAGCGACCTGCCGGCCCGCTTCATCGCGACCATAGCCGACGGGCGCCCGATCGGCGGTGTCCGGAACGCCGCAAATGCCCAGTGCACACGCGCCGTTCGCCGCCGTATCGCCCGCGTTCCAGGACTCGCCCGGCCGCGTTGCCGCAAGGCGTAGTAACTGGTTAGAGCCGCCCAGCCGGACGGACCCAATCCAACCGAACAACGCCGGCATGACTTAGGCGCCGTGCGCATGCCGGCCCGGACGGCGGAGCCGACGGCCGACAAGAGCGGAATAATCGAGCATGCAGGACCGCACTCAAACTTGGCAGGGACGAAGGAAGCGCCGTGGGTCTCCCAAGGCTCCAGCAGCCTAGCAGCCGGGCGTGTGGGGCGAATTCACCCTTCCGGATGACCCCCGACTGGGTGCCGGGCCGACACCGCGGGCGACGGCGCAGGCACCTCCCGCGCGCCCACCGAAATCGGCCCCGCATCGACCCGCAGCGTCGGGACAGCCTGCGGTCCCCATCCGACCGACAGCCCCGGCGCACACGACGCGCGCATCACCTGCAGCGGCCCGAGGCATAGGAAGTCAGCCCGGCCCACGGGCACGGCCCCCAAGCTGGCGTGACCGCGCAGCGAAGCCGGATTGAACGCGGAAATCCGACTCAGACTCGCAACCACGCCGCGCCGGGCGAGCTCCGCGTCAGCGGCGTCCCAGAGCGCGGCGAACGCGCCGGTCATGCGGAAGGCCGGGTCGACATAAACGTCAAAGTCCCAGCTGCAACGCCCGCTTGGCAGCGGCACGAAGCGGCAACGCACCTCGTCTTCCAGATAGGCGCCGACGACGAACCATAGGGTGCCCACGAGCGTGTCGTCACGATAGAGCGCGAGGCACTCCGCCCCCTGCGCGAAGCGGCGCTTCACCACCGCCCGGTCGGACGGGAGCGCCTTCAGCGCGGGATCACCCGGCTGGAGCAACCGGCTGGTGAAACGCGCTGCCCGGCGGGCGGGCAGGCGCGGCGTCGCCGCCACCGGCTGCGCCACCAAACGATAGCTGTAGACGGAGATCGCCACCGGAAGGCGCGCGCAGACCCGGTGCAGAACGTAAAGCAGCGTACTCCAGGCGCCGAGCGCGCATACGGTTGCCACGACCCGACCAAGCCACGGCCAGCGGAAACGACGGAAGACGGTGGTCATCACGCAAGCCCCTGAAACCGGCTCTCTTTCGGGGGTGCCCGTTTGCCCCGCCGGGGTTGGCTGGACACCCATCGGTGCCTTGGATAGGTCAAACGGACCGGCATCCACCGTCTCCGTTACAAGTTGGGATGACAAGTATGACGACATTCGAGCAGGTGCGCGAGGTTCTGGCATCAACCCTTCAACTGGGCGATTCCGTCAAGACCTTCACGCCGGAAACCGGATTACTGGACGAGATTCCTGAATTCGATTCGATGGCCGTGGTCAACGTGGTCGCCGGTTTGGAAGAGCACTTCGACATCGTGATCGATGACGAGGAACTAACCGCAGAACACTTCGCCACCCTGGGCAGCCTGACCGTCTTCGTCGACGACAAGCTGACCGCCAACGCGGCCTGACGAACGCGACCCGTTCCGACCATGCCCCCGCCCCCCGGACTACAGCCCGCGTTCGTCGATGGCCCCGCCGGGGCGATCTTCACACTCCGCTTCCCGGCGGCCGGCGGCAGCCTGGGCACAGCAGCCCTGCTGGTGCCGCCGTTCGCGGAGGAGATGAACCGCGCCCGGCGTTTCCTGGCGGCAACCGGCCGTGGCCTCGCCGCACAGGGGCACACGGCCCTGCTGCCCGACCTGCACGGCACCGGCGACAGTGCCGGCGCCTTCGCAGCAGCGACCTGGGAAATCTGGCAGGCGGAACTCGACACCCTGACCGAACGCCTGGCGGCAGAGACCGGACATCCCGTGCACCTGATCGCGGTACGCACCGGCGCGCTGCTCGCCGCTGCGACCGCCCGCCAGCATCCGGGCGCCGTGGCCGGTCTGACGCTGGTGCAGCCGGTGACCGACGGCGGCCGTTTCCTGGACCAGCTGCTGCGCGTGCGCATTGCCGCGGCGATGGCGCAAGGCCAGCGGGAGAGCCGCGCGGACCTGCGCGCGGCCTGGCAGACGGGCGAGGCCGTGGAGGTCGGCGGTTACGCGATCGCACCGGCCCTGGCCGAGGGGCTGAGCGCATGCCGGCTGGGCGACCTGCCGCCGCCGGCCGGCCTGCCCATCGCCTGGCTGGATATCCGCGCACCCGGCAGCGACGCCCCGACCCAGTCCCCTGCCCTGCCGGCCGGTTGGCATTCGGCCGCAGACACGCGGCGTAGCATCGCCGCACCGGCCGTCTGGCAGCTTGCCGAACCGGAAACCGCCGACCCGTTGGTGGCGGAGCTGTGCAACACCCTGTCCCCGCAGCAGGTCGCGGCGTGAGCGCGCGGCACCAGAGCGCGACGACGACGGCGCGGGAAGTCGCGCTTACCTTCGACTGCGTCGGGAGCGAGGCCGTGGCGATCCTGCACAGGCCGGCCGTGCCCGCGCCCGTGGGGGTCGCGATCGTGGTGGGCGGGCCACAGTACCGGGTGGGCGGGCATCGGCAGTTCGTGGATCTGGCCCGCGACCTCGCCGCCGCCGGGATCGCCGTGTTCCGCTTCGATTATCGCGGGATCGGCGACAACGCGGCGAACCATCCCGGCTTCCCGAACATCGCCCCGGATATCGAGGCTGGGCTCGCCGCCTTCCGCGCGGCCATGCCGGAGGTCACGTGCATCGCGCTGTGGGCGCTGTGCGACGCGGTGCCCGCCGCCGCCGGGATCGCCGCCCGGACGCCGGACGTCGTGGGGATCGCCGCCGTGAACCCGTGGATCCGCGAGCCGGAGACGCACGACCGCGCGCTGCTGCGGCACTACTATCTGAAGCGCCCGCTGCAGCGGGATTTCTGGACCAACCTGCTACGCGGCCGGACGCACACCCGCGATTTTTCCCGGCTCGCCCAGCGGGCGCTGGCGCGCGCGGCAAGCCGGGTGACCCGGCGGAACCGGAGCGACGAGACATCGACCCCCACGGACGAAAGCCTGGCCGCACGCGTGGTCACCGACCTCGCCCGGGTTCGCGGGAACGTGCTCGTGCTGTTGAGCGAACAAGACCTGACCGCGCGCGAGTTCGATGACGCGGTGCAGCCGATGCCGGGCTGGCAGCGGCTCATGGAAACCTCCCGATTGCAACGCGTCCATTTGGCGGACGCGGACCACACCTGCGCGGGCTGGCGCGCGCACCGCGCCTCGGCGGACGCGACGGTGGCGTGGCTGCACGGCTTGCCGGAGATGGCATCGGCCCAGTCGGCGAGCCCAACGCATGCGCGCCCCACAAACACCCCCCACGCCAAGGTTCTGGGCCGATGACCGAAACGCTGCTGCCGCCCGTCGACGCCCGTCCGGGACCATGCACGGACACGCCGCCCACGCCCAGGCTCCAAGGCCAGCGCATCCTCTACGTCACCCACCGCTTTCCCTATCCCCCGAACGACGGGGCGCGGGTGCGGGCGTTTCACGCGATCCGCCATCTTGCCCGGGCGAACGCGGTTACGGTTGCAGCGCCGCTCCGCGGCGATGAGGCTGACCAGATTGCGGCACTGGAGGCGCTTGGCGTGCGCGTGATCGCCGCCCCGATCCCCCGCGCCGCCGGGCTGATGCGCACCTGCCTGAGTGCCGGCCTGGGCCGCTCCGCCTCGCGCGGGTACTTCGACCAGCCGAGCCTGCGCCGCCAGCTCCGAACGCTTGCGGAGAACGGAAACTTCGACCTCGCGGTCGTGCACTGCTCGGCCGTGGCGCCGTATGTCTGCGAGTTGCCGATTCCGTTCAAAGTTCTCGACTACGTCGACGTGGATTCGGCGAAGTGGCTGGACTATCGACCGTTCGCCACCCCAGCAAAGCGGCTATTGTACACACTGGAAGGCCGGTCGCTCGGCCGGCTGGAACGGGCGATGGCGCGGCGCTTCGACCTGTGCCTGTCCACCACCGCGTTCGAGGACGCCACGCTGCAGGCCCTTGCCGCGACCACGCGGGGCCGGCCGATCGCAAGCGCGGTGGTGCGCAACGGTGTCGACTTGGAGTTCTTCCACCCCTCCCCCGCGCCGTACGATCCCGACCGGATCTGCTTCCTGGGCCGGATGGACTATTTCCCGAACGAGCAGGCAATGGTGCGTTTCTGCGCCGACGTGCTGCCGCGCCTGCGCGCCGAGCGGCCGAACCTGCAGCTCACCATCGTCGGCGCCGATCCGGGGCCGGGCGTGCGGGCACTGGCGCAGCTTCCGGGCGTTGAGGTCACGGGGCGCGTACAGGACGTACGGCCGTACGTCTGGCGGTCGGCGGCGACCGTGGCGCCGTTGCTGATCGCCCGGGGCACGCAGAACAAGATCCTGGAATCGATGGCGATGGGCGTGCCGGTGGTGGCGAGCGAGCTGGCCGGCCGTGGTGTTCAGGCGGTGCCGGGCGAACATCTGCTGACCGCCGCCACCCCGGCGGATACCGCCGAGGCCGTGCTATCGCTGCTGCGCACACCGGGCGAACGCGCCCGCCTGGCCACCTCGGCGCGGGCGCTCGTCGAACGCGACTACAGCTGGACGACCACGCTGGCGGAGTTCGACGCTCGCCTGGCAACCCTCGTCAGCCGCTAGGACGCCGCAGACACCATCGGCGCCGTCACGCCCGCCGCGCGGGCCAGACTCGCAACCACCCGTTCTGCCGTATGGCCATCCCACAGCGGGATCGCCTGCGCGGGACCGCGCGCCCCGTCGAGCGCCGCGTCGCCCAACTGTGCGATCGACCCTGGTTCGATCAGGCGGTTGGTGCCGAGGTCGATCGTGACCGGCCGTTCCGTATTCGGTCGGACGGTCAGGCACGGGATACCGAGGTAGCTTGTCTCCTCCTGAATCCCGCCGGAATCGGTGACGATCAGGCCCGCCTGTGCAACCAGGCTCATAAACGCGATGTAGCCCTGCGGCTCCAGGAGATGCATCTGCGGGTGCGCCGCGAGCCGCGCCCAAAGCCCGGCGTCGTTCAGCCGCGCGCGGGTGCGCGGATGGACCGGGAAGACGACCGGCCGCCGCGCGGCGAGCGTCAGCAACTGTTCGCAGATCGTGGCGAGGCGCACGGGGTCGTCGACGTTCGCGGGTCGGTGGAAGGTCGCCAGCACATAGCCGCTGAGCCCAAGGCTTTCCGGCACGCCGGCGGCGGCGATCGCGGGCTGCAACATCACCAACGTGTCGATCATGATGTTGCCGACCAGCTCGATCCGCGCAGCCGGCACGTTCTCGGCCAGCAGGTTGTCGACGCCGTCCTGCGAGGGCGGCCAGAGCAGATCGCACGCCTGATCGGTCAGCAGGCGGTTAATCTCCTCCGGCATGCTGCGGTCGCGCGAACGCAGGCCCGCTTCCAGATGCGCGCAGGAGATGCCGCGCTTGGCCGCGACCAACGCACAGGCGATCGTCGAGTTGACGTCGCCGACCACGATCGTCCAATCCGGCACGGCGGTGTCGCACAGCGTATCGTAGCCCGCCATGATCCGCGCGGTCTGCTGGGCATGGTTGGCACTGCCGACCCCCAGGTGATGGTCCGGGACGGGCAGTTGCAGGTCGGTGAAGAAGGCATCCGACATCGCCGCGTCGTAGTGCTGGCCGGTATGCACCAGCACCGGCCGCGCCCAGTCCGTGGCCGCGAGGGCATGGTAGAGCGGCGCCACCTTCATGAAGTTGGGACGCGCGCCCGCGATCAGATGAACCTGCAACAGGGACGTCAAAGGGAACCTCACTCCGCCGGGCGCGGCGCTGTACGGCTGGCCGCAGGGGTCGGGGACACGGCCAGCACCTGCGTCAGGAAGTCAGGTAGCTGGGCGAACTGGTCGGCGTGGGAGAGGCCGCGGCTGGTGCTTTCGGGCAGCAGCGGCAAGCTGCCGTGCGCCTGCTTTTCGGCCATCCAGCCGGACAACAGCCGGGCAACCTGCTCGGCGCCCTGGGCCCGAGTGCCGGCCGCGCGCGCGGTCAGGATGCGGTCAGGCACCCCGCCTTCCAGGCCGATCAGCAGCACCGGCCGGCGCGCGCCCAGGTACTCGAACAGCTTGCCGGGAACGTTGCCCTGTTCGCGCGGGTCGTCCCACTGCATCAACAGCAGCACGTCGGCTTCCAACTGCTTCTGCACCGCCTCCGGCTGGCGCACCGGCGGGTGAACGCGCACGCACGCGCTGACACCGTACCGCTCGGCAATCGGCCACACGTGCCGCGGCGCGGTGCCGTAGAACTCCACCAGCACCTGCGCCGGATCGGCACCGAGGCGCTGGATCGCCTCGAACAGCACGGCGGGATCGCGCCGCCCGGGATAAATGCTGCCGGTGTAGACGACGCGCAGCGGCCCGCCCGATGTCCGCTCGGCCCGCGCGGGATCGACCAACTCGGGGTCGTAGCCGTTGTAGAGCGTCAGCACCGGCTTGGCGAAGCGTGCGCGATAGGTCTCCGCCCAAGGCTCGGAGACGGTCACGAGGGCGCGGGAGCCACGCACGATCCGCCCTTCCAGCCAGCGGTCGAGCGCCGCGCGCAGACGCCCCGGCGGATAGTAGGGATCGTCGCTCCAGCGGTCGCGGAACTCGGTCACCAGCGGCACGCCCAGCCCGCGCGCCAGCCGCCAGCCCAGCACCAACGCGCTGAATGGCGGGCCGGAGGCGTAGATCACGTCCGGCGTCCAATCTCGGGTCAGCGCCCGGCCCGCCTTGAGGCCCGGCGGAATCCATCCGACATAGTAGTCGGGAAACAACAGCAGTTCGCGAAGCTGTCGGCGCCACGTAGTTGCCGCCGATGCAGCATCGCCGGCCATTTCGGAGTAGCTAGGCACCAGATTTCCCGACTTGCCCCAGGGGCGCATTAAGACAAGCAGGCGCCGGAGCGCGCCTGACACCGGTCGGGTAATACGCGTTAGGTCGCACCAGGATGCAGCCACGACCCGCTCGGCCGGCAGTTTTCCTGAAAGGCCCATGCTAACAGGGATATTCCGAGCGGTTAGTACACGAACGTCGTGGCCGACGACAGATAGGTGGTTTGCCAGTTCATTAAGCCGCACGGCCGCGATGGTGTTGGTCGGCGGGAAGTACCAAGTGACTAGCAGCAAGCGCATGTTCGACCTATCCCGCCATATCAATAGTTGATCTCTGGTCGCCGTCATCCGGTTGTTCCGGCTCGAACGGCTTGGTGTCGAGGCCTGCCCGCGCATCAGCCAGCTCGGCAAGATCCGCTTCCAGGTCGAACAGACTGGCCGCGCGGGTACCCTGAACAGTTCGCATTACGGTCGCCGCGGCTGGGAAGATTGTGCGCCAACGTTCCGCGGCGACCTTCGGATTCCGCCGGGTCTCAAAGAATGCTCCGTCGCCGCTTGTGCTCCGCGCGATAAAGGTCTCGCTTTGCTGATTCCAAGCAAGGCCACAGTGCGCGAAAACGCGCCGGCTTACTCCAACCGGATCGGCACATAGGGATTCGTAAGTAATCACCAAGGGAGCGCGCATTTGCTCCAGCGCGCGGTCGTTTAGTACGGCCCAGCGCCACGCCGTTTGGATTTCTGGCGGCTGGGTCTCCAAAAAGTGCGGCGAGATGCCGTACTTGCGGCCGTGCTCGCAATCCGCGAAGGTGAGCGGGTGCCGGGGCGGCAAGTGCCCGCTGCGCTGGCCCGCCAACACAGATGCCGCGTGACCGCAGGGATGACGCACAATCAGCACAGCCGGCATCTCCGGCCAGGCGTGCGTCCACACCGGCGCACGGCCGAGATCGACCGACTTGATGACGACGCGCGGCCAGCCTCGATCGACCAAATCCGGCACGCGCAGACGCCGGAACGCTGGGTGCACGTAGTTTTCTGCTCCCTTGAAGCCGTAGATCAACCCAGCCCTTAAGACGCGCGCCACCAACGAACGATAGTACTTTCGAAAGATCGGGCGCGCTCCCGCAGCCTTCAGCATCCGGCAGTGACTTAGGCATTCCAGATGCCGGCGAGCCGCGGCGCAATTCATCTCGTCAGTCACAAAACCGTAGGAGAGATCCCGATCGATCGTGTCTGGTTCGTGACGGAGCAGCGTTGCCGGATGGCTATCCAGGATCGCACCAAGCCAGCTGGTGCCAGAACGCGGGGCGCCGATCACGAGAATGGGCGGGACAACAGTCATGGTGTCACACCCCGGCAGGCAGGCTCGCGGGCTCGCCATATGTCGGCGCCCCTGCGACCGCTGGCGGGAAAGCGATACCATATCGCTGGGTGAACCGTGCGACATCAGTCTGCAGCAGAGCAGCGATCGCGTCACGGTCCGCCGGCATCATCTCTGGGATGTCCCGGGTGACCATCGACTTAATCCGCGTATAGAGCGGTTCGGGGAGCAGCCGCCGGGCGCTATTGGCGATCGCTTGCGCGCCGCGGCGGGAGATTCCGCCACGGGGCAGGATGTGGGCGGCCCCACGAAGGCGGTAGCTCGCGTTCACGCGGTTGCTCGGCATCTCAAGCCCGGAGGCCTGTGGCAAGCCGATATGGCGGCACACCCGGTCGACGGTGCCCAGCGGGTCGGCGATCATCTCATCCATCCGCAGTACGAGGATAGCATCGTCGGGGAAAGCCCGCCGGTAGCATTCGAGTTGCCAAGCGTACCGGCTGGCATCGAGGTACCAGGGGTTGGTCAGGACAGCCTGCATGAACGGCCGAGATTCATCACCCGCCATCACTGCGTGCCAATAAGCGGAGTGCACTCGTTTCACGGGATCGCGGACCAGGTAAACGATCCTGGCATCTGGCCGGAGCGCGTGGATTCGCTCCGGAACCCCGACAAGCGGCCCCGCGGATCGCTCATCGCTGGGTGCAACGCTGTAGCTCACAGACGCGTCCAGTAGCACCTTTCCGATCTCGTCAGCCGGAAAGCAGTTTCGATACCAGGAAAGGCCGCGATCTTGATGACGGGTGAAAAAATCTGGTTCCTTCGGTTCAGCAACCGCGATTTGCGGATGCCGAGCAAGGCAGGTGGCAAAATAGGTGGTTGCACACTTTTGAGCCCCGATCAGGAAAAGGGCTGGCGGGAACGACGCAAATGACACGTCGCCACGCGATGATTGGTTGATCTGGGTCATAAGCGAGGCGTCCTAATATACGGTTCGCGGATGGCGATGCGTCGAGCGGCGGTTGACCCGAAAAAGGCCAAGCCAAGTTCAGGAGACGACAATCTTGTCGTCGCAACTTGGGTTCGATACGCCCATCGCCAACAACAGTGCCTAAGCGACCTTAGAGCGGCCATATCACGGTTGGCTGATCAGGCGTGCGCAAAAGGAGTAGTGCCGACGATTGCCAACTCGCGCCCTGAACAAAGCAAACCTCCCTCCAGCCGCCACTGGTTGGAGGGAGGTTGCCATCGCTTGGCCCGTCACTGCGACGGCGGGCTGCTAATCAGACATTGTCATAGACCAACATGTCGCTCGGGCTGGAGACGCCCAGCAACTGGAACTGGCCGTCCTCGTAGACGCCATCGTCAAACCGCAGCGCCTCGACATTGGCGAGCTTATCCTGGCCCTCGTCGCTCATAAGAGCCTTCACCCGAAATTCGCCGTTGCGCTCCTCGATCTGATAGTCCGCATAGGATTCTTCAAAATACGCGATGTCGTAACCCGCGCCCCCATCGAACCGGTCGGACCCGCTACGGCCAATGAAGTGATCGTCGCCCTGGCTACCGGTCACGATATCGTGGCCGCCGCCGCCGTCGATCAGCTCAATGTCGACCAACTCGGTATCCGAAAAGTCCAGTCGGTCTCGGCTGCCGGTGCTGCGGATCGCGTCGCTGCCGCCGCCGCCGTCGATCCGCTCCAGCGACGCGAAGCCCCGCAAGCCGAACAGATCATCTCCGTCCAGGCCTTGCAGTATATCGACGCCAGCGCCGCCATCGATGGTGTCCAGCCCCTCAGCGCCGAAGAAAATGTCGTCGCCGCTGCCCCCCGCGAGCTGGTCGTCGCCGCCGCCGCCGTAGATGTGGTCAGCGAAGACCGTTCCAGTAACGATGTCATGCCCCCCCAGCGTGTCGATGATGTAACCCTCGGCCGCGCCCGAAAGGTCGACCTTGTCGCGGTAGGCAATCCCGGTAAAGGTCTGAGTCGGGCTGATCACCGCGGCCGTGACATCGATCACCAGTTCGCCCGTGGCACCGCCGCCTTGGCCATCCTCGACTGTATAGCTCAGACGGTGGGTGCCGGCTGAGCCCGCTTCGGCGGTGTAGACGATCTGACCGTCTTCTTGGAAAGTCGTCTTGCCGCCCCCTTCGGCGGTGACCGACGCCAAGGTGAGCGTGTCCCCGTCGATGTCGGTGTCGTTGGCCAGTACGTCAACTACGGTCTTGTCGCCTTCCTCCATGCTAGCTTGGTCGTCCACCACAACCGGGGCATCGTTGACCGGCATCACCTCAATCCCGACCGTCGCAGTGGAGACATTGCCGGCGGCATCGAGAAGACTGTAGGCGAAACCGTCTGCCCCGTTGAAGTCAACATCGGGCGTATAGGTGACGCCCCCGTCCGCCTCCAGCACAGCCGTGCCGTGCTCGGGCACGGTGATATCCTGGACGGTCGTTCCGGACGGCACCATGTCATTCGCTAGAACATCCAGCGACAGCGATCCGTCCTCGGCCAGGCTGCCGGTATCATCGACCGCCTCCACGAACTCTGGCTCCGTGTCGGAGGGTGTGGTTTCACCTCCGCCGTCCGGCAGACCGTTGGCGCCAGCGGTGAAGGTACCGTTCTGCCACTGACCGTCCTTGAACTGCAGCACCTCGATCCCGTTCAGCTTGTCAGTGCTCTCGTCGCTGACGAGCGCGGCTACGTCCAGATTGCCGCCTTTCTGAGTGACGGTGTAGTCGGCGTAGTTCCCGTCGAACACGGCCATATCGACACCAGCCCCGCCTGCGATCTGATCGGCGCCGGCGCCACCCCGAAAGAAATCGTTGCCTGCGCTGCCGGTCAGGATGTCGTGGCCGCCCGCCCCGTCGATCACGGCGATGTTTCTGATCTCGGTAGTCGATAAGTCCAGGCGGTCGCGAGTGGAGGTTCCCATGATCCGGTTGGTCCCCGCGCCGCCATCGATGATTTCGATGCCGGCGAGGTCCCGCAGACCGATCAAGTCGTCGCCGGCGCCGCCCAGCAAACGGTCGACCCCCGCGCCGCCATCGACCTGGTCGAGGCCCGCGTCGCCGTCGACCCGGAAAACGTCATTGCCGGCGCCGCCACTCAGCTGATCGTCGCCGGTGCCGCCGGTGATATCGTCCGCGAACGCAGAGCCAGTCACGACGTCATGGCCACCGCGGGCATCGACGGCCTGCCCGTCGGTCTTGTTGCTGAGGTCGATGGTATCGCGGTAGTCCGTGCCTGCAACCGTGCCGGTTGACGCGAACTCGATCGAAACCCGCGCCGTCGCGCTGCCGCCATCGCCGTCGGATACATGGTAGACGAACGCGCCCTCCGTGGTCGAAGAACCATCGGGGGTGAAAGTGACGATCCCGTCAGACAGCCTGACCGTGCCGTTCTGAGCGCTCGAGACGCCGCTTACCTTCAGCGGATCGCCATCAGCGTCGCTATCGTTCGCAAACAGAGTGTCTACGCTGATCGACTGCATCTCGCCCGCCACGCCGGAGACGCTGTCGTCCGCGGCTAACGGTGGCGTGTTACCGTGGGTCCCACCGTCACCTTGCACCGTCACGATCACCTTGCCGGTAGCCGTGTTCCCGTCGGCGTCGGCAACCTTGTAGGTGAAGCTGTCTTCGCCGACAAACCCGTCAGCGGGCTGATAGGTGATCTTGCTATCACTCGTGATGCTACTGGTCCCAGCGCTCGGCATGGCGACGCTGACCAGTTGCAGCTGGCCGCCCTGCAGGTCGATGTCGTTCGCAAGCGGATCGATCACGACCGCAGTAGCCGCCTCAGCCGCGACCTCGTCGGCGCCGGCAATCGGGGCGTTCCGCGTTATTTGAGCGTTCCGCGTACCGTAATGCTCGCTCACGGCACCCTTCTCCAGCGCGCCGATGTCCGGGGCAGCACCGACGTAACCGTCCGTGACGCCGTGGATGACCGTTCCCGCATCGAGGGCGCTGGACACGTCCGCCAACACCAGGCTGGCGAGGTCGGCTTCGCGGAACTCGGAGAAGGCGGCCGTCGCCTCCGCCAGGCTCAACCCAGCGAAGATCGCTTCACCTTCCAACAGCTGGTCGTTGTCGCCCTGCGATCCGGCCTGCCAGGCGGCGAAGTCACCGAAAGTGCCGACGCCACCGACCTGGAAGCGCCCATCGTAAGACCATGCGTTGAAGTCCATCGTCAGGTCGTCGAAAATCGTCGTATCCGCACGCACCGTGTCCGCGCTCTGACCATCGCCCACGAACAGGTTATTCACGATGTGCGTATCGACGGGGTTACCGCTGAAGTCCTTCCACGCCTCGCCGCTCTTGATGCTGGTGTTGTTATAGAGACGGACGCCTTCGTTCGTGTCCGCTTCCGGCTTGATTTTGAACGGGCCGCGCTCGACGTTGTAGATCAGGTTTTTGTAAGCGGTCGCCGGACCGTTATCGACGTACTGGAAACTGATCCCGTTCGCCGTGTTCATCAGCAGGTTGTCGTGGGCGATGACGTTTCGGTCGGTGAAGTCGAGCTCGATGCCGTCGTCGCCGCCCCACAGCACCTTGTTGTGGTGGATCGCTATCGCCCGGTTCGCCAGATCGGTGTTGTGGTTCAGGCCCAGGGAATCCCCGAAGCCGGCGATCGTGTTGTAGGCGACCTCGATGCCCTCGCCGGTGACCACGATGCCTTCGTCGCCCCAGGTGTCGCTGCTGGTGTCGCCAATGGCGTTACGGCCAACCAGGTAATTGTCGGTGATCGTGATGTCCCGGTGGCCCTCGTTCGCGTCGATCCCGCGGTCAACGTCGAGGATGCTGTTGTTCCGGATGACTGCCCCTTCGACGTGATCGCCGCGGCCGTCACGCAGCTGAATGCCATGGGAGGCATTGCGGATGGTCAACCCCTCAAGGTGAACGAAGTCGCCTTCGATCCGCACGGCCGCACCGTTGCCGCCAGCGTCGATGATGCTGTCAGCACCTTCCGCCGCGCGGATCACGATCGGCTGATCGCTGGTGCCGCTGGACTTGACGTTCAGGTTGCCCACATAGGTGCCATCTTCCAACACGATGTTGTCACCGCCCTGAGCGCCATCGACCGCGGCCTGCAGGTCGGCCATTGAATTGACGCGGATCTCGTTGCCCTCGGTCATGGCCGCCGGGCGCGAAGAGGTCGTGACCGTGAAGGTGCCGCCGGCGAAGGAGTCGGTCACCAGACCGTCCGGATCGAGGACGTCCAGCTTGACCTCATAGTCGCTGCCCGACTGGAGGTTCAAGACCGAGCCAGAGTACTCACCCGCCGAGTTGCGCACCAGAGCGCCAGCTGGCTGCCAGTCGGCAGTGCCGGTCAAGCGATAGCTGACCTCAACGCTGCCATCGCCGTTGACGTCAAAGTTGCTGCCGTCGACGTGGAGATGGATCGCGTGATTGGTCGGCGCGTCGAAGGTCACACCGGCCAGGTTGGTCTGGTACGCCTGATCGCCGTTTTCCCCCGGCTTGTATAACCAAACCCCGCCTTCGTCCCCCTCGACGTTCTGAATACCAGCGAAGGCATTCAGTTCTTCCAGGTAGACGAACTTATCGAAGATCTTGCTGCTGCCATCGCCCGACGGCGCGTCGCCAGCCACGTTGTAGAGCGTCTCGAAGGTGTCGTCGGACAGGTCCGCCTCGTCGCCGACATCCCAGCGAATGATCTCGCGGTCGCCGTTCCAGATGTAGAAGTTGCCGTCATCGGTGTTGAAGGCGAAGCCGGCTTGGTGGAGATCGGTCGGGGCATTCTCGACGGAGGCTCCGGAGATCGCGACCGTATCGCCATTTGCGTCCGTGGTCGTCTCGAGCTGGGTGATACCGTTCTTGCGCGCCTGATAAAGCGTACCGGTCAGCGGGTTCTCGAACAGCGAGGCGTCGATCCGACCGCTGTGGCCTGAGAAGGTTTCCAATTCGGTCGTGTCGCCGTGCGTAGTCCCGCCATCCGAGTCGATCACGGTCGGCGAAACCTCGCCATACTTGTTGTTCGACAGAACCAGGACTTCGTCCGTGCTCTCGATGAAAACGCTCGAGGACCGATAAAACGTCTTGTCGGACGCATGCGCCGTCCAATCGCCCGTCGCCGGGTCGAACTCCCAAATGTTGCTTTCCGTCGGCGCGTGCGGGCTCCCAAGGTCGGAGGCAAAGCCGATCCCCGTGTTCGTGAGCCACAGGGTCTGTGTCGTCGAATTCCACACCAACCCGTCGTAGGTATGCGGCGCCAGCGGCGAATTTTCTGGGATCATGTGACCGTCCGGCCCGTCTTCCCCTGTCAACGGTGCTGGGTCACTCAACCGCGACCATTCCAGGGTATCAAAGTCAAAGCTGTAGACTTCGTTGCCCCCGTAATTGGCATGCCCGCCGCCGAAGAAGAACATCCGATTTCCGTCGGCGTCGTAGGCGGAACTGTTCCACGCATCAAAAACCGCTTGCGGGCCGTTGGTACCCCAGAAGTTTGCGCCGCCACTGCTGTCGACGATTTGGTCGTGTAGGGTCGTCCTCACCATCACGTCTTGAAAACTGTTTTTGGATGACAGTTGCATCCACTGCTGGCTATCCATGCCATCCAAACTCGTTGCTAACTCACTAAACGACATCGTCGCCTCCTGATCGGGAATATCGGCTGACTATCCGAATAGGCCCGAACGGACTAACACTTTATGAACAGGATTTTCCTTTTGGGTAGAGATTGGAAATATCTTTCGTGGTACTTCTGCCAATTGATATCCGGAAATGAAATTTCGATTTTTATAGAAATCACGGAGAAGACACGAAAACTGCCGGAGAAGGGAGCACGAAACCACACTTAGCGTAGCCGAGGCCGAACAGCTGGCCCGCCAGACCCCAAAATTGTCACGCGCGTGACCGTTTTGGTTGCGCGGGCAACTGGTCATGGCCCAGTTGCCCATAATCTCACTGGCCAATGCCGCCGGCTGGTGTATCCAGCACGGCCGACGCGCCGCCTCCTGTTCGGCGCGCGCACAGGCGCCCCAGTTCGATCACCCGCCGGGCGTTGCTTTCCCAGGTCCGGCCGTCCCTTTTGACCGCCACGGCGGCGGCGCGGCCCAGGCGCCGGCGCAGTCCAGTATCCGCTGCCAAGCGGGAGAGCACGGCCGCAAAGGCAGCGTCGTCGCTCGGATCGACCAGAACCGCCGTCTCGCCGTCGGTCACGATCTCTCGAATGTTCGGCCGGTCCGGTGCCACGATCGCGCAGCCGGCCGCCATGTACTCGAACAGCTTGAGCGGCGACGCGTACGCGGTCACATCCGGCTGAAGGGCGACGTCGAAAGCCCGCAGATACGCAGGCACGCGAGCGTGCGGCACCGCGCCCGTGATGGTCACCCGGTCGGCCAAACCCAGCGCATTGGCACGCTGTTCGATCAGCGGCCGGGCCGGCCCTTCGCCGACCACCAACAAATGCGGGCGATCATCTAAACCGGCAATCACGTCCAGGACCCGTTCCAGGCCGTGCCACGGGCGAATGAAGCCCACGAAGCCGAACACCACACGACCGTCGTCGAGGCCTAGATCGGCGCGCACGTCGCCGTCCCTGGCCGCGTAAACTTCCGGGCGCACGCCATTCGGGATCACCGCAATCCGCGAGTCCGGCACGCCCGCGGCGCGTACATACGCCGCCAGGGCGTGGCTGACCGGCAGCACCACATCGGCGCGCCGCCAGACGAATCGCTCCGACCAACGAGCCAGCGCGGTCAAGCTCAGGCGACCATGGGCGGCGCGCTCCTCGGCCAGCGGCGCGTTGACCTCCAGCAGCAGCGGCACGCCCAGGGACCTTTTCAGCCACACACCGGCGAGCAGGAACAAGTTGTAACGCTCATAGATCACATCGGGCGTCCGGGCGCGCGCGGCCCGGCGCAACCGCAAATAGGCCGGCACGCTGTAGCCGAGCTCCAGCAGCTCCGCCATCCAAGCCGGCAGGCGATGGCGCAAGGCCCCAAAGCGCGCGACGATCCCGGCCGCCGCGCGCCGCCCGCCCGACGCAGTCTCGCGGGCGCCATCGCACGCATTCGTGTCATCGACCCCGGGCGCGACCACACGCACGGCATGTCCTTGACGTTGCATAGCCGCGAGGAGCTCTGCAACGTGAACTTGCATGCCATCTTGCGCCAGGATTCGGTAATGAAATAGAACTTGCATCTTTGCTTTTTGAGTTGTGCCAAGCTATTACTGAACTATCTTCATCGTGTTGAGGACTCCATTGCAAGCTCACCGCTTCCGCGCGTACCTCGCGGCGTCGACGGCGCTCCAGTCTTCTCCAGCGTCTCGGCGTGTTCCCTCCACGAGCCCTCGTCATTCCCGGACCGTCCTCACCCTCCTGGGTGCCGTGGCGCTGGTATGTGCCATGACCGCCGGCGGTCCCACGGCCGCCAAGGCACAGGACGCGACGCCCGACAGCACCGATCGCGCCGCCGCTTCCGGCGAGGAGGCGTTCTACGAAATCGGTACGGACGATCTGCTGTCGATCGACGTGCGCGGTGAGCCGGAGCTGTCCAACGAGTACCTCGTCCGGCCGGACGGGCGGATCAGCATGCCGCTAATCGGCGACGTAGAGGCGGTGGGCCAAATGCCGGAAGCGCTCGCCGACACGATCGAGGAGCGCCTGGCACGCTATCTGACCGACCCGCAGGCGACCGTCACGGTCGCGCGAGCGACCGGCACGATCGCCAATCGGATCCGGATCATCGGCGGCGCACTCGTCCCCCGCAGCCTGCCCTACAACAAGGGGATGACCGCGCTGGACGCGGTGCTGGCGATCGGCGGCCTGCCGGAGACGGCCGACGGCAACGACGCCTACATCCTGCGCCGGACGGAAGACGGCAACACGCGTCAAGTTCCGATCAAGTTGGAAGACCTGGAGGAAGGCCGCGACCCGGGCGCGAACCGCACGCTCAAGCCGGGCGACACGATCGTCGTGCCGGAAAGCTTCCTGGCCGGCGACTGGCGTGTTCAGCCGTTCGCCACCAGCCGGATCACCTATACCGACAACGTCGACCTGGACCCCGACGATCAGAAGGAAGACGCGCTGATCACCGAAGTCGGCCCGGGAGTGTCGTTCGAGGCTGACACCGCGCGCCTGCAGGCCGCGCTGGAAGGCAGCTTGCTCTACGAGCGCACCAGCCTGAACCAGGAAGAAGACGACATCCGCGCCGAACTGGCCGGCACCGCAACGGCGGAATGGGTGGAAAACCTGTTCTGGACCGATGCGGCGGCCAGCGTGTCGCAGCAGACGATCGACAGCTCCCGCGGCACCTCCTCCAACGTCAGCAACGACGCCAGCACGGAGATGGTGCAGACCTACCGGCTGAGCCCGTACCTGACCAACCGGCTCGGCCGGTACGTGTTCACCGAGCTGCGCTACGCCGGCACGGTGACGCTGGTCGAGGACGACGAGGACACCAACGACACCCGCCTGCGCCCCGGCAGCGATGCATCCAACAGCATCGAACACCAGGTGTCCTTCACCGCGCGCAGCGGACCGCGGTTCGACCGCTACAGCTGGACGGCGACCGCGCTGGCCTCGGAACTGAATTTCGAGGGCGATGGCGGCGACAGCGGCTTCGGCAACGACTCCGATCAGTCGCGGCGCGAAGCCGTGCTGCGCAACCGCTACGCCCTCACCCGCTCGTTCGCGTTGATCGGCGACATCGGCTATCAGAAGCTGGAAAGCGACGATCCGACCGACAGCTTCGAAGCGCCCCTCTACGCCGCCGGCTTTCAGTGGACCCCGTCGCCCGATACCGACGTGTTGGCAACCTACGGCCAGCGCAACAACAACCTGACGCTGGAACTGGATGCCCGCCACGACGTCAGCGCCCGCACCACCCTGACGGCGAGCTACGAGCAGGAAGTCGCGACCGGCCAGCAACGCCTGGCCAACCGCCTGCCCGGCACGATCCAGGACGTCCAGACCCGCGACCCCGAGACCGGGCGCTTTTCGATCAGCGACGAAACCACCCTGACGGACACGGCGGAAGTCGGCGCCGAAACCCGCATCGGCCGCAACACCTTCAGGCTCACCGGCACCTACCGCACGGTTCAGGAAGACGTCGAGGACGGCGAGACCAACGAGGAAAGCATCGGCGGCCGGTTCACCTTCGTCCGGCCGCTCAGCCGGGTGGTCGAGTTTTCCAGCTTCGTCGGCTACGAGTACGTCGAGTTCGACGACCTGCGCGGGATCAACAGCGGCGAAACGGTCGAGGACGACAACTACCGCGGCGGCCTCAACCTAAGCTACACCGGCTTCCAGGACATCACGCTCTCGGCCGGCTACACCTACTCCCGCCGCGATTCCACGGCCCCCAACGATGACTATGTGGAAAACGCCTTCACGGTCAGCGGCCGGATCGATTTCTAATTCTGAGATGCCAGATGGCGGGTACGCCGCCCGGCCGCTCGCGCGTTCTGACTTCTGCCCGTTGTGTCCACCCGCCCGAAGTTTCACTGCGACCGTCGGGAACCGCGGGCTTGGCACCAACGGTTCAAACAAATGACTACGCAAACGGCCGACCTCCAGACCGGAATCGCCACGATCAGCCAGTCGGGGTGACCGCAGCCCCGACCGATCGTGGGAGCGATCGGAATAAAGGGCGGGCGGCAACGCCTACTTTGGATGTACCCACTATCCACCGCACGCTTGGGCGGAGGATCGCTGGTGCTCGATCCACGGTGCCTCATAATCAGGTAAGCTCGACGATCACAAATCGCAAGTTTCCCGCATGCCATCGTCTGGTTTCGAAAACTGGCAAAGCCGGCGCACTCTTAGCCGGACTTTCAATGCCCGCGCCCTGCCCCGCGCAAGTCGTAGCAGCTGGCACGTCGCCGTACTTGTGACCATGCTGGCGGCCACGCTGTTCACACCCGGAGCAGTCAAGGCCAACGGTTCAGACAGTCAGCTGCCGCAATACCTGCTAGACGAAGACAACTGGTCGCATCCGATCGCCGATAAACCCGCCGCGCTGCCACCAACTAGCCCGGCATCACCACCCACATCGTCCGCGCCCGCCCCGGATCGCAGGGCCGAGCATAAGGCTGCACCGCAACCACACTCTGCAACCCCGCCCCCCTCCATCGACGAGGCGGTGCGAGACACCGCGCTGGCACGCTGTCTCAACAGCCACGATTGGTCGCAAAGCCCGTGGACGACCTGCGGTACCGACCCGATACCGCTTACAGACCGGGCGGAGGTTCCAAACGTCCTGCTCGGTCGTCCACGCGCGTTAATCTACTCTTGGAACGGGGCGGCGCTGGACCCCGATCGGATGTACTTCCACGGGGGCGGCCACAACGATTACGGCGGCAACGAGGTCATCGGGTTCAATTACCATGACCTCGCGTGGGACTTCCGGATCCCGCTCAATATCACGCCCGAAGATAGACCTGTCGCGGCCTACCCGCCCGAGGCGTTCGCCGAGGACATCTATCCGGGCGGCGGACCGGGGGCCACTCATACCTACGATGGGCTGGTCTACGCGCCCACCACCGGCGAGGTTTTCCGTTTCGGCGGGGTTGGCTATTGGCCGCACGCCAGCCGGGTCCAGAACCAGTCGAACAGCACCGTCTTTGTCTTCAATCCGCGGGAAACGCACCCGCGCTGGCAGCATATCGGTGAGGTCCTGCCCGCGATCGCCGCGGACGGCCCATCGGTCAAGTCACGGTTCGATCCCCAATCGGGAAAGATCGTCGTGCGCGGACGGAATGGCGAAGCGCAATTCGATCCGGCGACGCGCACCTGGAGCCGCCCCACCCTCTGGTCGCAATTCGAAAGCCAGGGATCGCTCGGCAACGACCCGACGGGCCAGATCGTATGGTACGCTGACAACAAGCGTATGTGGGTCGCAACGAACGGTTTGAGAGCGGTTGCCGCCGGTCCTTACGACGGCCGCAAGCCGTTCTGCCCTAAGCAGGGGATGGACTGGCACCCTGGCGCGCAACTGCTGGTGGTCTGGTGCGGCAGCGCAGAAGTGCGCACTTGGGACCCGACCAACGATCTCTGGCAAAGCTACATCCCTGCCAACGAGGCTGCGCCCCAGCCGCGCCCCGGCCGATCGCAGGGAGTGTTTTCCAAGTGGGCGTATCTCGACGCCTACGACGTCTTCATAGGCTACAACAACATCAAGCAGGGCGTATGGTTCTTCCGGCTGCCGAGCAAATCGAGCGTCGACCCGCGGCGCGCCCGCCTGGCGGCGCAAGGTTTCGACTGCGCGGACGGCGTGCTCAACTGGCAGTGTCCTGACCTACAGGCTGCGCTCATCGACAGCGGCGCACTGCCGACGGGCATCTATCGAAGCGGTGCGGTGATCAACCGTACAGGCACGTACGATTTCGCCGGCAGCCGGCTGGTGCGTGCGATCCGGGGCAAGGCCGCTTTGATCGTGCGAAGCGACGGAGTGACGCTGCGCAACCTCGCCTGTCGGGAGATCGCCACCGGCAGCGGCAACGGCGCGTGCGTGCGTCAGCAAGCGCGAACGCTGCGGATCGAGAACGCGCGCATGACGGATGGCCAGAGCTTCCTACTTGGGAACCCGGACATGCAGGCGCTGGTAATCGACGGCCTCGAGATCGAAAACGTCGGCGGCGACTGCAGCCGGAAGTGCGGTCGGGCCCACGGTGTCTACTACAACGCTAACCAGGGTGACCTAACGGTGCGCAACGCGCGTCTGAGCCGCGCGCGTGATGGTGCGCACCTGATCAAATCTGGCGCTGCCGTGACCCGGGTAGAGCACAGCGTTCTCGACGAGCGCGACGGCGCGGGATCACGGGCGATTGACGCCTACAACGGCGGTCACCTGATCCTGCACGACGTGACCATCTACGCCCGCGCTGACGACGGCAACCGCGAGGTCATCGGATGGGACCACGAACAGCGCGTCGAGCATCCGGACAACCGGATCACCTTCGATAACGTGACGATTTACTGCGACGGCAGTTCGCGCCTCATTGGGTTCCGGGCGGGCAATGCGCCCACCCTGGAAAACGCGGAGGCGATCAAGTGGCCGAACGGGCGGTGCATGTGATGGCGCATTCCCTCAACACGACGCCCGGGCCTGCGGACCAGCCATCATGCTGAACATCTTCATCCTGCTCGCCGTGCTTTGCATGGCACCGCTGGCGTTGCTGTCGCCGTTCGTCGGTTTGCTAGGCTGGCACTGGATCGCGTTCATGAACCCGCACCGGCTTGGTTGGGGCGCCGTCGAGACGGTACCCGCCGCGATGATCGTCGGCGCCTTCGCGCTCGGCGCCTGGATGATCTCACGCGAGCCCAAGCGCCCACCGCGTGACTGGATCGTGTTCGTGCTATTCATGCTGGCGGTTTGGATCAGCATTACGACGGTATTCGCACTGGTCCCCGAGGGCGCGTTCAGGATCTGGGACCGCTCGATCAAGATCCTGCTGTTCACCTACGTCACGCTCTGTCTGACGACCAACGTGCACAGGCTGCACGCGCTGATCTGGATCACGGTACTGTCGATCGGATTCTTCAGCATGAAAGGGGGGCTATTCACGATCACCACGGGCGGCCAATACCTCGTCTGGGGTCCGAAGGGATCGTTCATCCAAGACAACAACCAGCTGGCCATGGCAGTGCTGATGACACTGCCGCTGTTCTTTTACCTGTCGCAGAACGCGGCAAACCGGTACGTTCGCTGGGGCTTGCTTGCCGGTCTCGTCCTGTCGGTCTTCTCGGTCGTCGGCAGCCAGTCACGCGGGGCCTTCGTTTCGCTCGTCATTGTGTCCGGCTACTTGGCGCTGAAGTCACGCCACAGACTCGTCTTCGCGGGTCTGGGGGCCAGTCTGCTGGTCGCGCTGATCTTCTTCCTGCCCGAATCGTGGATCGAGCGGATGCAATCGATCCAGGAGTACGAGCAGGACAAGTCGGTGCAGGGCCGCTTCGACGCTTGGACGTATGCCTGGCGCATCTTCGAAGAACGCCCTCTGGTTGGCGGCGGCTTCCGGGCCTACTACGACGGCGATTACTTCATGGCTTTGGTGCCGGATGCCCTTATGCCGCGCGCCTGGCACAGCGTGTACTTCGAGGTCCTTGGCGAACACGGCGGCGTCGGAATCGCGATCTTCCTGACCCTGCTGCTGATGACGTGGCTTCGTGCCAGCCAGCTGGAGTGGCTGGGCCGACGCCACGCGTTGGCCTGGGCCAGCGATCTCGGCCGTATGTGCAAGGCCAGCCTCGTCGCGTTCGCCACCGCAGGTATGTTCCTGAACATGGCGTTCTTCGACCTGTACTACGTGATCATCGCGGTCGTGGTCTGCGGCTACAGCATCGCCGCGCAAGAGTCTGGCGAGACGCGCGTGAGCCTGCGCGAATCCAGGCGAGCCCGCTCCCAAGCGCGCACCGCGCTCGCCCCCCGAACAGCGGCAGCGGTGCCGGTCCCACGATCCGCGCGCCCCACGACAGGAGGCCCGCGGTGATCGAATCCCTGCTGCTCGTCATCTACACCGCGACGATCTTCCTGGTCTTCCGCTGGCTGATAAAGAATGATGACAAACCGGCCCTGTCGGATCAGACCGGTGTATTCAGCATCTCCGCCACCTCGCGTACGGGCATGAAGGACGACAGCCGCATGCGGTCATCACGCCAATGCCGCCGTCAGACCACCCCCGGCAAAGCTTCCGGCGCACCCCAGAGCGATAGCGAAAGCACCGATCCGAGGGAACCTGGAACGATGGTGAACACGCGCTTCCGCCGAACGCGGCGACGCAGACGCGACTCCTTATAGGAGTGACCGAAAATCCCTGCATGCTGTTACACCGAGAGGCATAACAACGATGGTTCGGACGTTCGCCGCTCTGGCCTTGGCCGGGCTGGTCGCGCTGCTTGCGCCCCTTTCAATCGTCACGCCCGCGCGGGCTGCGCAGCTGGTCGGCGACGTCGTGTACCACGCCCCGTCGGGATCCTATTTCGGTCTCGCCTACGATCTAGCCGGGCGGGACGGCATCGGCTGGTCGGATGCGAGAGGGCGTGCTGAGGCGTTGAGCTACAAGGGGCGTCCCGGACGACTCGCCGTGATCGACGACGTGAGCAAACACAACCTGGTGCGCGACAATTTCAAACACCGCCGCCCCGCGTGGTTTGGGCTGCGCTACTGGTGCGCGCCCAAAATGCTGGCCTGGGTCAATTTGGAGCCGCACATGAACGAAGACTTCCAGGTGTGGATGCCGGCTTGGCATCGATCCAATGTCCGATGCGGGGTCAGCCGAATCCGCTACATGGGTGTCTACTACACGCCAGATACCCAGATGTGGCAAGCCGCTGGGGAAAACAAACACTTTCCCTATTTCTTTGTTGAATTCGCCCCGCTTCAGCAAAACCAATCGACGACCGGGAATCCGGACGAGTAGCGCATGGCCAAGAATGACCTCGGAGCAAATAACACGCCTTCCGATCTTTCCCACCCGCCGGACACAGGCCCGCTCTGGACCACTTGCCCATTCGGACCGACACGTGGTTGCGCAACTTTCGTGACCCGCACGATATTCTGAGAGGACACGGCGACAATGCTCCCTTCGGCCAAAATCGACCGGGTATGGAAATGGCAAAAGACCGGCCTGCACCAGGCCCTCCGACTTCTCGCCCGCCCCAGTGATAAGCGGATTCTGCTGGTCTCCGGCGTTCAGCGGTCTGGAACCAACCTCGTCCTCGGCACTCTAGACGCTAGCCTGGACACATCCGTGTTCTTCGAAGGTGATCCGCGCGCATTTGATCGTTTCGCGCTTCGCGACGTCGAGTGCATACTGAACTTGACCGAACAGGCCAACACGTCGCTCGTCGTGTTCAAATCACTGCTCGAAGCGGGGGAACTCGCGGATTGGATGGACGCGACGGGCGCCTCCGCGATCTGGGTGTTCCGCAGCTACACCGACATGGTGAATTCGTACCTGCGGAAATGGCCGGGCGGGCGCAACCGCCTGGACGAGATCGCCGACGGGCGGGCGTTGGAGGACTGGCGGGCCCGCGGGATTCGTGACGAAACGCTGGACATGATTCGCCAGCACTACGATCCAGCTATGAGCGATGCGGACGCAATAGCTTTGTTCTGGGCTTATCGCAATCAGATGTTCTTCGATCAAGGGCTTGCCGACAAAACAAACGTGCTGCTCCTGTTCTACGATGACTTCGTGCGCCGCCCGGCCGTGGTCGGCCGACAGGTCTGCCGGTTCGCTCAAATCCCGTACACGCCAAGCCTGACCCGCGCCGTCAAAACTAGCTCGCTGAAGAAGAACGATCCGCCGAGACTTCGGCCAGATATCACCGAATTGTGCGAAGAGATGATGGCCCGTCTGAAAGCAGTTTACGAACCTAGCTAAGGCCAAACGCAGCTAGCAGGTTGCTGAAAATCCCGGCAGACGTGGCCCATCCGGGCATGATTCGGTGTTTTCAGCATGGTCATGGAGGTGCCAAGTTGCGCGGGGATGACGGCCGTTCCGGAAGCCTGTTCAGCTACGTGGACCTGGAGCAGCGTGTGCCGTCAGATAATCCGCTGCGGGTGATCCGGACAGTCGTCGACGACGCGCTTCAGGAGCTGTCGCCGACCTTTTCGGAGATCTACAGCACGCACGGCCGCCCGAGCATTCCCCCCGAACGACTCTTGCGCGCGCTGCTGCTGCAGATTTTGCACAGCCTACGTTCCGAGCGGCAGATGATGGAGCGGCTCGAGTTTGACCTGCTGTTTCGCTGGTTCGTCGGGCTGGGGATCGATGACCCGGTGTGGCATTCGACGGTGTACGCCAAGAACCGGAACCGGCTTTTCGAGAGCGATGTCGCCGAGCGCCTGCTCAACGCGGTGCTCGACCACCCCAAGGTCAAGCCGCTGTTGAGCGGCGAGCACTTCTCGGTCGACGGCAGCCTGATCGATGCATGGGCCTCAATGAAAAGCTTCCACCCGCGCGAGGGTCAGGGTGGCAGCAGCGGCGATGACGATGACCAAAGCTCTGGAGGTTCCAACCGGGACCAGGTCCGAAACCCGTCGCACAACTTCCGTGGCGAACGGCGGTCCAACCAGACCCACGCATCGACCACGGACCCGGACGCCCGGTTGTTCCGCAAGGGACCGGGCAAGGAGGCGCGGCTCGCCTACATGGGGCACGTGCTCATGGAGAACCGCAATGGCCTGGTCGTCAGCGCGCGAAAGACCCGGGCTCACGGATCGGCCGAGCGGATGGCGGCCCTGGAGATGCTCGCCGACCTGCCGAGGCGTCCCGGTCGGACGCTGGGTGCCGACAAGGGCTTCGACACCGGCGACTTCGTCATGGAGCTGTGCGAGATGAGTGTGACCCCGCACATCGCGCATAACAGCTACGTCACCGACAAGGCGCGACGACGCTCCGCGATCGACCGACGAACGTCTCGCCGCCAGCATTTGACTCGGCGAACAACGCGTTATTGCGCGTGAGGACCATGGGCCGCAGGGCGCACTCGACGAGGATGATCGCCTTGAGTTCCGCCGGGTCGTCGGGGCGCATGTCAAGTGCCTGAATCATGCCGGATTTTACTCCAACCTACCCCCTCGCATCAGCGTTATCACCCTGATTTCAGTGACTCAATTAGACCACGCGCGCCGACGGCGCAGTCGACGCCGGCCGCCGCCAGTCGATCCCCTTCCACAGCATATCGCGAGCTGCGCTAAAGTCAGGCGCGGACGCTGCGGTCCGCCGGTGATGGCGAGGGAAACCGCCGTGCTCCAGGAGCTTGTAGTACAGGCAGCCCCCTCTGGCCGTCCCAGTACAGCAGTTTCTGTCTGTCGCCCCATCTTCCCCGGAACGCAAACACCGCGCCGAAGGTCAGGTTTTGACAGAGTTCGCGCTGCGCCAGCGCGGCCAGCCCGGTAATCCCCTTCGCATGTTGGTGATGCCTGCGGCCAGGTAGACCCGAACACCGTCCCGGGGCCGATCATGCGCTCTCAACCGATCGAATGAGCCGCTGCTGAACGATCACCGGCACGTCCATCTTTGACGGCCAGCATCCGCACCTTGGCCAGCCCAAGTTCGACAGTGTGGATGCTACCATTCGCGTGGGCGTCTTCGTTCTTGCTCGCCTCAGCGATGACGAGCAGGAAAACGATCGGTTCCACCGAGATCAGGCTCTTGCAAACCAGTTCCCGGCGCCACTGGTAGAGCTGCTACTGGCTGAGGTCATAGCGGCGCGCCACCTCTCGACGGACCACTCGTTTTGTCGCCAATCTCCGACAGGATCGCCAGCTTCTACCCGTCGGTCCACCGCCGTCGACGTTCCGCGACCCTCAAGGTCACCTGCCGCATCCGCCTCCCCGCTCACCAAGCGACGTCCGACAGGGCTTTCGGAGCGTGTGGCACGTCACCGCCCGGTTATAGTCGTTGCGCAACTCGACCCCAAAGGTGGCGCACTTCCAACGAAAGCGGGTGACGCAACAGCATAATCCCACCGATCCAGCTCGCCGCACTCAAGGCCAACGCGCCCAAGACCCAGCTGACCGGCGGCCCATCGCCGTACTGCCAATACACCATGGCGGGCGGGCTGGCACAAACTACCGAGAGGCCAGCAGCATGGATGTAAGACGGCAGCAGTCGGGTTAATGAGGTTTCCATCAGATCCCCGATAAAGAAATAGACGATGCCCAGCAGCACAGCAGCAATCAAGATCTGAGAAACCGCGAACGCGACCAAGCCGTAGTACGCCCCGACGGTGCTCACAGCTATTGCGACGACAAGCTGACACAGGCGAAGAACGAATAGCCGCCGGACGGCTCCGTGGGAGATCAGGATCTGCTCCGGCTGCGGCAAGGCACTGGGGAGCCCTGCTGCCAGCAGCAGGAACGGAAGGATCTCGCCCGCCACCCGCCAGTTCTCGCCGAACAGCAGGACAATGACCGGCACCGCGAGGGCGCTCAAGGCCGCGAACGCCGGCCAAGTTACGATCGTCAGCGCGCCGACGTACGCCTCGACACTCGGCCCAATCGACCGGCCCTCGCGGATATCCTTCGAGAACGATGACAGAAGAACCCGCCCAATCGGCAGAAAGAGCGCTTCACGCGAGGTCCGCGGGATCTGCTCGGCACGTTCGACAAGGGCGATGGCAGCCGGGCTAATAAACGCGCCGAGAATGAATTTCCGACCGTCGCTCGCGGACGTACCGCATATGCCGGCAAGCGCGAGGAAGCCACCGAAGCTCAAAATCTCACGCCAATGGCTGAACCCAGGGACGAGCATAAGGTGGTCGCGTTGGACGCATAATGGCAAAACGCTACGCACGACGTTCCCCGCTAGGACTCCCCAGGCCAACGCCATGTAACTGAAGTCAAGGAACGCCAGCACGATGGTCGTCGTCGTCCCAACGACCACACCGAAGATCGAGATGTGATGCAGCAGGTCGAACCGCATCGCACGGCGCAGCAACCCGATCGCCGGCTGCCCAAACGGGCTGATGAAGAAGCCAAGGGCGACGACAGTCAGAACGTCGGCGATCCCGGGTTCGCCATAGAACTCCGCCAGGAACGACCGAACCGCCAACAGCAGGCCACCGAGGCTCCACTGGATCACGATCATGATGGCGAAGGCCGTGCGGATCTTGTCCGGCGTCAGATTCGGTTCCCGAATCAGATAGTTAACTGCCCCGAACTCACGGAATGAACCCAGCAAGTAATTCATCGCCATCGCGATGGAAAAAACACCCACCTCATCCGGGGTCAAAAGCCTAGCGACGAAGATCGAACCAACGAACTGTATGAGCTTCTGACCGGCGGATTGACTGAACGACCAGGCCAAGCTTTTCCGGATACTCACGACGGCAGTCCCCGAAGGGTTGAGTTGAAAGGAGACACGAGCGGCTGGAACAGGCCCGTCACGCGACCGCTTCCAGGATATAAACCGAAAAGCCGCGTCACTGCGGGCTCAACGGAGGTACACTTGACGGCGCTCCTTCGCGCGACACTGCGTCCGACCTCCCGCGCCAGCGCCGGGGCCAGAAACGCGACACGCGCACCGTGAGCGGCCAAATGAGCGCACGCAGCCAGCCGCCCGCGTTCAGGCCGCGCAGCCAGCTCTGCTCGGCTCTTAAGCATTTAAAACCGGCCCGACGCGCAAGCGACAGGATCCGGCCCGCGCAGACCTGACGCACCGAAGCGAGCGCCTGAATCTGAGACCGCGTCAGCTTGAGTTGATCCGAATCTGCCAAGATCGCGACGATGGATCTGAGCGCGTTCTTCTGCAGTTCCACAGTCTCGGTGACCGCCATTGTGCTCGCGGCATGGACACGATATCGAGTCACGAGGTTGGGCGTATACGCCACCGGCCCAAGCGCAGCCATCCGGAAAAAGAACTCGCGATCCTCGCTCGATTTCAGACGCGGATTGAACAGGCCGGCCGCGTAGGCCGAAGCCCGACGGCATACCGAGCCACTTGGGGATATGAAGTTACCAGCCGCCAAGGCTTCGAGGAGCCCCTCGGTCAACCGGAACACTGTGGGCGTTACCGCGTCGCGATACACGAACCGCAGGCCGCTCTTGGCGAGCGCGGGCCCCAGGTCGCCCGTCCGTTCGTCGAACAGCATCCGATCGCCGAAGAACAGATCTATATCTGACATCAGGCGGAAGGCCTCCACCGAGGTCTCGAGAAAATCCGCCATGTAGCAATCGTCCGCATCGAGTAGAGCGACCAACGTGGTTGTCGCAAGGCTACAACCGACATTCCTGGCGTTCGAGACGTTCCCGTAGTCGAGACTGACAAGGCGCACCTGAAGATCATGGGCGGCGATCCAATCCGCGCAGGCGTCCCGGGTCCCGTCGGAAGATCCATTCTCAACGATGATCACCTCTTCTGGAAGGCGCGTTTGCCCCGCGACGCTGTCCAGACAGGTCCGGACATACTGCGCCGCGTTGTGTGCGGGAATGACTACGGTCACGTCGGTCATCTTGAGCGTCTCCAAATGCGCGTCCCACCGTACGCAGCGTACGTGAGCATTGTTTAGTTGAACGACTGCCAACGGCCCGCGCCATACATGACCGCCTTAAGCAGCGCCTTCGCGAGCACATAGAAATCTCGCACGCGTAATCGTCCATACCGCCGCGCCTGCCAGAATAGTCGCAATGCGGATCGGAATCTGCCTTTCCTGGCACAGTAAATACTATCCGTAACGTAAAACTCGTTCAGTCGCTCGGAGATCGCGTCATGATCGACGCCCAAGCACTTGTCATCGCATAAGGCATGAAACGCGGCCCTTGCTCCGATACGGGGCGGCATCCCAGAGTTCGTCTTGCTTCCTGCGCGCTGACGGTACCGGAAGACCTTTTCGGGTACGAAATGAAACGGCGCAAGATGCGCAAGCCGTATCCAGAGATGATAGTCCTGCGCCTGTCTCAGCGATTCATCGAACCCCCCAGCCTGACAGAAGAAGTCCCGCCGCACGGCCAAAGCGCCGACCGCGGTTAAGGACACTCGAATGAATTTTGGCCCGGAATCTTCGAGCCGCAGAGGTCTCCGATCCTCGAACGCTTCCCCGAGGAGTTCGCGGACCTTCTGCCGGTCGGCCAGGGAGGGGATAATCTCAGCCCTGTCATCTTCGTCGACGACGGAAAAGTCGCCGCCAATCCATTGCGCGTCGGGAAAAGTGTGGAGCGGGGTTGCGAATGCCGCGAGGGCGTTCGGCTCCAGAACGTCGTCAGAATCCAGGAACACGATCCACTCGCCCACCGCCGCTGCGACGCCCGCATTTCTTGCGGCGCCGGCGCCCTGGTTGCGCTGTCGGAGCAACAAGATCGGGACGGCGAACCGCTCTTGATAAGCCTCCACCGCCGCCGCGGTCTCGTCGGTTGAGCCATCGTCCACAATGACGAGTTCGACCGGCTGGTAATGCTGCCGTGCGACACTCAGGATCGCGTCGCCGATGAAGCGTTCGGTATTGTAGGACGGCATGACGATGCTGAAAGTCGGTTGCACCGCGTGATCGTCGATCACGTTGATGGTCTCCAGTTCGACGTCGTCGGTCCCCGGTCTCATCCGCGCCTCCGGCTTCGGCAGGCACTTAGCGCCACGTCGTTTGCGTAGCCACTCCCGGCAAAACCAAGAGCTGCCGTAGCGCTCGCCGCCTGCGCCAGGCCTTCGAAAATCTCGATCTGCCCCCGGCTGGTCGCCGCCCAGGAGAAGCTCTCGGCGTAGGCGCGTATGGTCATAGGGTCGGAGGGTGCGGCAAGGATCGTTGCCAGAGCACCCGTGAGCGCCTCGGGCGTACGCTCGGCGACGACGCGCCCGGCGACCGGGTCGCGCACCACTTCGGGCGTGCCGTTGACGGACGTGGCGACCACCGGCGTCCCACACGCTAGGCTTTCCAGTAAAACGTTCGGCCAGCCTTCCCGGCTGGAGGCGAGTACCAACGCGTCCGCGGCGGAATAGACCGCGCGCAGCTGGTCGTGCGGCACCGCGCCCAGGAAGTGCACCCGGTCGCTGACGCCCAGTTGTCCGGCAAGCGTCCGCAACGCGGTCTCTTCCGGGCCGGTTCCGGCGATCAGGAGGTGTGTATCCGGCGCCAGCCCGGCGAGGGCACGGATCGCCAGATCGTGTCCCTTGCGCGCGATCAGATGCCCGACCGAGGCGACGACCGGCGCCTCGCCCAGCCCAAGTTCCGTTCGCCAGCGCGCCCGGCCCGCCGCATCGCGCCAAAAGGTCGCCAGATCGACGCCGTTACGCAGCACCTGAACACGGCCCGGATCGACTCCCAGGCCAGCCAGGTCCTGACGCAACGCATCGCACACCGTGATCAGTCCCGCCGCCCGCGCGGCCGTCCAGCGGATCATCCGGCGCGGTGCGGTATAGCGGGGGATCAGGTTCAGATCGGTGCCACGCCCGGTCACGGTGAACGGCAGGCCCAGCTCGCGCGCCAGCAACGCCGCGGCGACGCCATCCGGGTAGAAATAGTGCGCGTCGATCAGATCAAAGCGGTCACCCGCCCGCATCAAGGCCCGCGCCTGCCGGCGCGCGGCGGCATACAGCAGCGCGGGCGCCGCCGTCATGCCGACCTTGGGAATCACCGGATAGCGCGGGTGCCAGACGTCGAGCTCGTGACGCACCTCGTGCACCGGCACACGCGTCAACGCCTGATACCGGGGATGACCGCGCAGCCCCGGCGGCACCCAGGGCACCGGCGCGATCACGCTGGCGCGGTAGCCGCTCGTCGCCAGCAGGTGGCGCAACCGGTTCTCGACGAATACGCCGTGATGCGGCTGCCCGGGGTTGGGATAGAGGGTGGTGAAAACCAGCAGGTTCACGGGCTCGGGCGCTCCAGCGCGTTGCGGTACAGGCGGTCGTAAGCCGCCACCATCGCGGTCATGTCGTAAGCGGTTTCCGCGCGCGCCCGGTTCGCAGCCCCGAGGCGCGCGCGCAGCTCGCCGTCTTTTAGCAGCCGGCTCAACGCCGCCTCGAAACCGCCGGCATCCTCTTGGCCGAACGCCTGGGCCGGCGCGGTTTGGGGCAGGATGCGGGCCACGTCGCCAGCGTCGAATGCCACCACCGGCCGGGCCATCGCCATCGCCTGCAAAAGCGCGTTGGGCATCTGCTCGGTCACGCTGGTCAGCGCGAAGATGCTGTTCCCCGTCAGCGCCGCGCGCACATCGGCGACCTGTCCGGCGAAGGCGATCCGGTCGCCCAGGCCGCTCGCCGCCGCCTGTGCGCGCAGATCGGCTTCGCACGGGCCCATGCCGCAGATCACGAGCCGGGCGTCGGTGTCCGCGGCTGCCCGCGCGAACAACGCGATCAGCCGATCGAGCCGCTTCTCCGCGCGCAGCGGCGCCACCGCCACGACGGTCGGCACGGTCGCGGCCATCGCCGGCAACGGCGGAACCGGCGCGGCCGGCGTGTAATGGGCAAGGTCGACCCCGTTCACCAGATGACGCAGCCGTCCCGATGGCGCCCAGCGGTGGCGCCGGGCAATCTCCAGCAAGCCATGCGAGGGCACCACCAGCGCGTCGACCCCGGCCAGCGCGAGCCGGCGATAGAGGCTGCGCCGCCGCAGGGGCCGGACCGCTTCCTCCGGCCCGAAGCCGCTCTCGAAATGCAGGTGCGGCCATCGCGGGCCGAGCCGGTTGGCAAGCGCCCAGTCCATGGCGCCGAAGTTGTAGGTGCACAGGATATCGGCCTCCGAGCGGGCGAGCGCCCGGCGGATCGCCGGCAAACGTTTCACCCCGGTCAAGCCGTCCGCTGGCAAAAGGGTCCAGGGGTTGTTGGGGTCCACCCGGTCAAGCGCCTCGTGCCGCCCGTCCAACGCGATCAGCGTGTGCGCGTAACGCGTGCCCAGACGCCGCGCCACGTCGGCGATGCGGACCTGCACCCCGCCAACCGCGAAGGTCGGAAACACGTGCAAGAGCTGAACCGGACGCACCTCGGACAAGGTGGGGGGCGGCGTCGAAGGCTGCTGGGTCTTTAGGGGATACACGGTTGCCGCCTTCAGCGCGCGCCGGCGTTCCAGAGGACGACGCGCACCGTCTGCAGCCCGATCGCGATGTCCAGCATGATGGTGTAGTACTTGATGTAGAACAGGTCGTACTGAAGCTTCTGGCGCGCGTCCTCGACGCTGGCGCCGTAGGGATAGTTGAGCTGTGCCCAGCCGGTGATCCCGGGCTTCACGCTATGCCGCTCGCGGTAGAAGGGGATCTGCGCGCCCAATTCGTCGACGAAGAAGGGGCGTTCCGGGCGCGGCCCGACGAAGCTCATATCCCCGCGCAGGACGTTGATCGCCTGCGGGATCTCGTCGATCCGGGTCTTGCGGATGAACGCGCCCACCCGGGTGATTCGCGGGTCCGCCTGCTGCGCCCACTGCGGCCGTCCGTCAGCCTCCGCGTCCTGACGCATGGAGCGGAACTTGAACAGCATGAACGGCTGGCCGCCCTGCCCGACCCGCGCCTGCCGGTAGAACACCGGCCCGGGACTCTCCAGCTTGATCGCGAGCGCGGTCACGATCAGCAGCGGCAGCGTCACCGTCAAAAGACCCAGGCTGGCGACCAGGTCAATCGCGCGCTTGGCCATCAGATGCACGCGGGTCGTACGGAACCCCGCCCGGTCGAAGAACCAGCTTGGCGACAGCGCATCCAGATCGACCGCGCCCAGCGCCTGCTCGGCGAACATGTGATAATCGGTGACCCGCACCCCCTCCAGCCGCGCGGCGACCAGATCGTTCAACGGCAGTTGACCCCGCCGGTCCTCCAACGCGACCACGATCTCGTCGATCGCGTGCGAGGCGACATAGGCGCGAAGGTCGTTGGGCATGGCAACAAGCTTCGCACCCGAGACGGCACAGGCTACCGGCTCCAGCTCGACGTACCCAACCACCATGAAGCGGCTGCGCCGGCCACGGTGGGCAAGCGCCCCCACCTTGGCAGCCCTGTCCCCCGTGCCGAGCACCAGCACACGGCTCTTCAGGTGCGCGAGGTCCGCGACCCGCAAAAACGCGAGGTGCAACGCGAACACAAGCGCAAAGGCCAACAGCAGGCCGGGGATCAGGGCGCTAATCGTGATCCGCACGGGCGGGAACACGTAAGTCAGGATCGCGTGCAGCACGAACGCCAGGCAAACGGCCACGCACACGCGCGCGGCGAGATCGGGCAGGCTCTCGGCAACATGGAAGGAATACAGCCCGACCGCGAACAGCATCGTCAGCACGAGCGCGCCCAGCAGCAAAGCGCGCTCGACGAAGTACCAGAAGCCGACCGCCTCGCCCGCGACCGTGAAAGCGGTGTACTGGACCGTGATGAACAGGACGACCAACGCCACCGCTTCCACCACTGCCAGAATGTAGAGGGGCCAGACGACCCGCGCACTCACGCCCACGATTGTCTCCTCGATAAAGACAGCGCCGGAGATCCGGTCGGCTCAGGCCACCACCGCGTCGTACGCGTCCACCGCCGCCGTAGCCGGCAGGGTTGGCGCGACATGCACCTGCTCCAGAAAGCCCGCGAACATCAAAAGCGCCCAGATCGGCTGGGTATGGTCACTCAGTCCGCTCATATGGCGATCGACCAGGTTGTCGATCGCCGCGACGTCGAACAGCCCGCAGCCGCGCAGCGCCTCGCCCTTCAGGCTGGCCAGCACGCGGGCGCGCGCCGGCCCGCGGAACCAGCCTGCCAGCGGCACGCCGAAGCCCATCTTCGGCCGGTACAGCACCTCCTCGGGCAGCAGCGGCTCCAGAGATTTTTTGAAGACCGCCTTGCCCTCGCGCCCGCGCAGCTTGGCGGATGCGGGGATCGACCCGGTCCACTCGGCGAACTTGTGATCCAGGATCGGCACGCGCACTTCCAGCGCATGCGCCATGCTGGCGCGGTCGACCTTGGTCAGGATGTCGCCCGGCAGATAGGTCTTGAGATCGGCGTACTGCACGCGGCTGATCGGATCGTCGGTCGGGGCAGCGGCCATCACCTCGCGGATGCGCTCGACCGCGCGGTAGCCCTGCAGCTCGCGCTTGAAGCTGGGCGCGTAAAGCGCCTCGCGGTGGCTGTCGGCGACGACGCAGACGCTGTGGAAATAGCCATCCGCCGTATCGCGGGCGAGCGCCTGGAAGGTGGTCTTGGCCCGCAGCGGCTTGGGCGCCCAGTCGGCCTTGGGATAGCTGCGGCCCAGAGCGCCGAACAGCGGCCCGCGCACGCTCTGCGGCAGACGGGCGCGCACCAGTTCCTCGTAGCGGTGCCAACGGTAGCGGCGGTAGCCAGCAAACAGCTCGTCGCCACCATCGCCGGAGAGCGCGACAGTGACATGCCGGCGCGCCTCCTGGCACACCCGATAGGTCGGGATCGCGCTGGAATCCGCGAACGGCTCGTCATAGACGCGCGGCAGCAGATCCAACAGGCCAACGTCATCCGCCGCCACGCGCTTGGCGTGGTGATCGGTCTTGTAACGCCGGGCGACCTGGTCAGCGTAGCTGGTCTCGTCGTAGTCCGCCTCGCCGAAGCCGATCGCGCAGGTGGTGACCGGCGTCTCCCGCGACTTTGCCATGCAGGCGACGACCGCGCTGGAATCCACCCCGCCGGACAGGAAAGCCCCCAGCGGCACATCGGCGATCATGCGAATGCCGACCGCTTCCATCAGCCTTTCCGGCAACTCGGCAGCAACAGCAGCCTCGTCCGTCTGGTCAGGCTGGAAGGTCATGTCCCAATAGCAGCGCGGCTCGGGCATCGCCTGGCCACGGCGGATCGTCAGCACATGGCCCGGCGGCAGCTTGCGCACGGTCCGGTAGATCGAGCGCGGCTCCGGCACGTAGCCAAGCGCGAAGAACTCCTCGACCGCGATCGGGTCCAGCTCGCGCGCCACCTCCGGCAGCACCAGCAGCGTCTTGAGTTCGGAGCCAAAGGCGACTCGGCCATCGGGCAACGCGCTGTAGTACAGCGGCTTGATGCCCATTCGGTCACGCGCCAGGAACAGCGTCTCGCAGTTCGCGTCATAGAGGGCGAAAGCGAACATGCCCCGGAAACGATCGACGCAGTCCGGTCCCCAGGCTTCCCAGGCGTGGACGATCACCTCGGTATCGCAGCGGGTGGCGAAGACGTGGCCGAGGGCACTCAGTTCCGCCATCAATTCCGCGAAGTTATAGATCTCGCCGTTGTAGGCGACGGCAACCGTGCCGTCTTCGTTGAACAACGGCTGGTGACCGCTCGCCAGGTCGATGATCGACAGACGCCGATGGCCCAGTCCGATGCCCGCGGCCTGGAAATAGCCGGCATCGTCGGGACCACGGTGGCTGATCGCATCCGTCATGGCGGTCAGGCGGCGCGCATCCACCGGGCGACGCGCACGACTGTCGAACAGGCCGGCCAGTCCGCACATGGCGTATCCTTCTCGCAGAGTTAGTCGGAACCGGACAACACCGCTTGGGCCGCGGCCCCGGGCGCATCGGATGTCGGCGTCAGCTGGATGCGGGTCAGCCCGTCCAATTCGCTCACGAAGTCCGCCAAGAGTTCCTCGGCCGCAGGCGTTGCCGTCGTCGCGACGGCGACCGCCAAACTTGGCACGGCGGTGCCGAGCAACTTGGCCTTCAGTGTCTCCAGTTTTGCCACGGCCGGGCGGCCAGTGACTGCCGCGCCAACGCGGTACCACGACCAGACGAGGCGCCCCTCCCGGTCCATCGGCCCCCGCAAACGCAGGTACTGCGGCGCCGGGAGGCCGGCGACGATGCCGTCACTGGCCTGACCGCGCTTCTGCACACTCGTTTCCGGATCGCCCAGGAGGCTGTTGCGCGAGGAGACGAGTTCGGCCCCGGGGCGGTCATAGGCGTAGTAGGCGACGAACAAGGTCACCTGCCGGGCCCCATCCCGGTAGACCCAAGCGGCCTGCTGATCGGCGCCACGGAAGTCGCCGCGCCAGTCCACCGGTGCATCATCAACGCGCTGCCAGGACCCGAGGCGGTCGGGCACGTCCAGCGCCCGCGCTTCGGCCACCGGGGGCGAGGACGCCCAGCCGGCATAGGCGCGCAACACGACCAGGATCGCAATGCCGGCCACGCCTACGGCGGACAGTCCGCGCCAGGCGGAAGCGGACGCGGGTGCACCGGCGTCGGCATTCTTCGACGTAGGCACGAGCTGTCCAAGCCCCATGGCGCCGTCATCACGCAGCCAGACGGCGAGCGCGATCAGGATCAGCGTCACCAGACTCAGAAAAATGCCGCCATAGATCAGGTGGTCGACATCGACGGCGATCTCGAAATCGCTGAGGTAGGCCAGCATGATGATGCCATAGGCGCGGAGCACGTTGGCGCCGATCGGCACCGCGATCGACAACGCGACGAACAGCACCCGCTTCCACCAGGCCGTAAACAACAGGTCGCAGACCAGCAGGCCAAGCGCGATGCACGCCAAGAGGTAGCGCGCGCCCGCGCACGCCTCCGCAACCAGGAACGCGCCGCCAGGTACCTGAATCCGCCAGTTCTCCAGATAGACCGGCACACCGCTCATCCGCACCAGCGGCACGGTGTACTCCGCCGTCAGGGTCTGCAGCGGGGCGACCGCGAAGTCGCCGAACGGCACAGCCAGCAGCAGATAGGCCAACGGAAAAGCGACCGCCCAGGTGATCCGCCAGCCGAACACCGCCAGCACGCTCGCCTGCAGCAGCCCCACCAGGGCGAAGTGCTGCAGCAGATTGACATTGGCGAGCGTACCGACCAGCCATACCAGCCCCGCGCCCAACATGAGCGCGAGCCCGGAGGCGGCCGGCTGGACCGGCAGGCACGTCAGCAGCGGCCAACGCCGCCAGACGAGATAGCCCACGATCGGCACGATCAGAAAACCGTGCCCGTAGGTCGCCGAGTTGCTCCACACGCCAACGATGCTGGCCGTGGTCTCGTGCAGCGCCAGCAGGATGATCGCAGCCAGCGCCAGCCAGACCAGCCCGGCCCGGCGGAGCGGGGAGATCGGCGCAGCGGCGAGGCCGTGGGTCGGACCAAGGGTGGTCATCGTGCTGGAACCTTCGAGAACGGCCGGAACGAACGGGAGCTAGCCGAGTTCGCGCGCGATCGGCGGACCCAGGGTATTGGCGAGCGCACACGGCAGGCGTTGCCAGGTGCGGATCCGGCGCGCGTACTTCGGGTTCAGCGGGTTCACCTCCGCGACTTCCGTGCCACGCACCAGATGCGTGTCGTAGGTCAGCGGCTCCGGCGTGAAGCCCCAGTTTTTCTTGAAGGCATACGCGCCGGTGCCGGTCTTGCTGCGGCCGAAGTCGAAGGAGGTACAGCCCTGGTCGGCGGCCCGGCGCATGACTTCCCAGTACATGAAGTCGTTTGCCGCCAGCCCGCGTGCGTCGGCCGTGCCGCCGCCGTAGTACGGCAACACCTCGCCCTTGTAGTAGAACGACATCACCGCACTGACCGGCCGGCCTTCATGGGTGATCAGCAGCGTCTCGCAGGCCGGTCCGAACGCCTCCTGCAAAAGCCGGGGATAGCGGCGCGTGAACACCGGGGTGCCCAGATTCCGCACGCTTTCGGCGTAAACTTGGAAGAAGGCCTCGGTGTCGGCGGCAACTTCGGACGCAAGGCCGAAGCCGATCGCCTTGCGCACCATCGCCCGCTGCTTGCGCGGGATCGCCTTCATGTTGGCGTCGTGGTCGGCCGTGATCGGCTTGCGGAAGGTGACGTAGAGGTCGTCACGGCGGTGCCAGCCGGCCGCCGGCGGCGTCTCCGCCGCCCCCGCCCCCAATCGGTATTCCAGGTGGTGCACGCCCAGACGGTCGGCCAACGACAGCGCGGCCGCGTCGAGCTGCCGGCGCACCTCCCCATCAGTGGCAAGCGGTCCGCCGGTGACGCAGAAGGCGTTGGCCACCAGCGCGCTCGGGAACAGGCGGTTCTTGAGATGCGTCAGCGGCAGAACGCCGACCAACTCACCGCCGCGCCAGGCGGCCAGCCGATGCCCGCGCTGGCGGAAAGCGCGCTCGATCACCGGCTTCCAGGCGGACAGATGGAAGAAGGTGCCCTGCGGATGCGCCCTGACGAAGGCGTCCCAGGTCGCCTCCTCTCCGGGCGCCAGCTCCGCGACCGTAACCGACCGACGCTCGCTCACGACGCTGCCTCCAGCGCCGGCGCCAATGCTGCGCGCGCGGTTGTCGCCGAAGCCCGATCGACCGGGAACACCCGGTCCATCCGGTCCCAGGCGAAGCTCCGGCACAGCACTTCCAGGCGAGGCTGCATGCGCTTGAGGTTGAGGTAGTGACGGAAGCGCGCGCGGGCGCTCAGTCCGGTCACGCGCGGCTGGTCGGGATCGACCTCCCAGGGATGGAAGTAGAAGACGCAGGCCTCCCGGTCCCGGTCCGTGACCCGGCGCATCGCGCGGGTCGACAGGCCGACCGGCAGCAGCCGGAAGTAGCCGCCGCCGGCGCACGGCACACGTCGGCCGGCGACCTCCGCCGTGGTCAGCGGAATCTCCAGGAAACCGTCGTCGTCGAACGGACGGTAGGCGAAGCGCGGCGCTTCCGGCATGCCGTAGTGGTCGGTGCTGAGCGGAAACACGCTGGAGGAATAGCGGTAACCTTCCGCCCGCAACACCTCATGCGCCCAGGGCGTGCGCGCATCGATCGAAAAGCTGGGCGCGCGGTAGCCGGTTACGGCGACGCCGGCGACATCCTCCAGCAGCCGTTTGCTGTCCCCCACGTCGGCGCGGAATTCGGCCGGGCTCAAGGTGTGGACGCGCTGGTGCAAGCTGCCATGGCTGGCCAACTCATGGCCCGCAGCCACGATATCGCGCACCAGGTTCGGATGCCGCGCAGCAACCCAACCCAGGGTGAAGAAGGTCGCGCGCACGCCGTGGCGGTCGAACAGCTCCAGCACCCGGCGCGTGTTCGCGGCGACGCGCGAGGGATGGCGGTCCCAGTCGGTGCGCTTGACCACCGGCGCCATGGCGGACACCTGGAAATGCTCCTCGACGTCGACGCTCATCGCATGGGCACGGGGGCCGGCAAGGGCAGTGGCATCAACGGCCCAGCTGGCGCGGCGGGACATCAGTGCCGCTCCCGTTCACGGCCATCAAGACCGCCATCGTGCGACAGCACGTCGACGATCCGGGCAATCTTGGCCTTGCACGCCGCCAACTCGGTGCGCAGTTGCGCCACGGTCGCGCTCAGCGTCGCCGGATCGCTTGGTGGCGACGCGGCGATTTCGCTCGACAGACCTGCACGGTCGTCAATCGCCGATCCGCCATGCCCGTGGCCGTTCTGCGCAGCCGGCGCGCCATCGAAAGCAAGATCGGGGTGCGCGTGACCGTTCACGGCGACCACGACGGGTCGCTGCGGCTGTGCGCGAGGGGCCTCGGCCGGAGCGGTGTCGGCGTCGAGCCCAGTTTCCTCAGGCCCGACTTCTTCAGGCCCGACGCCTTCGGGCGCCGCGTCCTCGACCGCATCGACCAGTTCCAGTGGCTCCAATGCGGCCTCGGACAGCTCCACCGCCGCCGCGCGCACCCGCTGCGCGGCCGAGGTCGCCTGGGACTCTGCCTGCGCACCGGGCGCGTCGGCCTGCAGGCATTCCGCGCGCATTTCCTGGATCACCTCGGCCAGTGCCGGACCATCCAGCTCGTGACGGTCTTCCAGGAAGCCATAGAGCAGCGCGCGGTCGCACAGACGGTTGATCTTGCGCGGCACACCGCCGGTTTCAGCCGCGATCTCCGCCAGCGCCTCCGGCGTGAACAGCGGCAGGCCGGCGTAGCCCGCGTGCTTCAGGCGATAGCCGATGTAGGCGGGCACGTCCTCCGGCGCGAGCGGCGCCAAATGATAGGACGCGATCACGCGCTGACGGATCTGCTCGGTATCCGGCTGGGCCAAGCGCTCGCGGAATTCCGGCTGACCGACCAGCAGGGTCTGCAGCAGTGGATGCTCGGCGTCCTGGAAGTTGGAGAGCATACGCAGCTCTTCCAGCGATTCCTGGGAGAGATTCTGCACCTCGTCGACGATCAGTAGCGTGCGCCTGCCCTCTGCCCGGGTGGCCAGCAGGAAGCGCTCCAGGTCGCGCAGCAGTCCCGCCTTGGTCGGCGCATTTTCCGGCAGCCCCAGACGGTAGGCGATCAGCCCCAGCAGGTTCTCGGCGCCCAGCTGGGTGGTATTGATCCGGGCCACCACCGCATCCGCGAAGCGGCCGCCGGCCAGCAGATGCTCCAACAGGGTCGTCTTGCCCGCACCGACCGCGCCGGTGACAACGACGAACCCCTCACTCTTCGACAGGCCGTAGATGATCGTCGCGCGCGCGCGGCTGTGGCCGTGGCTTTCGAAGAAGAAGCGCACGTCCGGGGTGATCTGGAAGGGCAGATGCGTCAGGCCATAATGTTCGAGGTACATCCGCAATCGGTCCAGCGGTTGGGAACGGGACGGCGGGCCGTGAGGCTCAGGGCGCGGCGTACTTGTAGTAGGGCGTGCGCACCCGCCCGCGGCCGCGGTTCTTGTTGAGCACGATCTGCGGTTCCAGATCGGCCGGCATCTGCTCGAGCGCGTCGTCGATCGTGGCCCGGTCGGTGCGGTCCGCCTCGACGACGAACACGACCTGACCGGCGTACTCGCTCAAAATCGCCGTACCGGAATCGGCCAGCACCGGGGCGGAATCGATGATCACCAAGCGGTCGGGATAGCGGGTCGATAGTTCGTCGACGATCTGCCCCATGCGCTGACTGCCCACCAACTCGCTCGCAAGCTCGCGGTTCTGGCCGGAGGGGATCAGCGACAGCCGCTCGAGGTCCGTGCGCAACAACACCTCGGAAAGATCGCGCGACGGATCGGCAACGATGTCCAGAAGGCCCGCCTGTTCGTGCACGCCCATGCGGGTCAACAGGTCCGGTCGCCCGAAATCGCCATCGATCAGTACGACCCGCAGGTCGTATTCGCACGCCAAGCTCATCGCCAGGTTCAGGGAAATGAAGCTCTTGCCCTCGCCCGGCTGCGAACTGGTGACCAGGATGACGTTGCTACGCGCCCGGGTGCCCTTGCGAAACCGATGCAGCAGGCTGCGCTTGACCATCCGCATCTGTTCGGCAAGCGCACTGGTCATGGTTGCCGGCGTCAGGTAGCCCTTGGCCTGTAGCCATGCGAAGTCCAGCGTGACGGTTTGCGACTTGCGTGGCGACATTTGCTGGTTCGACGCGGCGTCCCGCTGGCCGTCCACAGCCGGGTCGGTCGGTCGCTGCGCCGCGGCCTCCGCGCGCTCCGCCAAGGTCGGCTTGGGCGCGGCATGACCATTCGTCCGGGCCGCATCGAGGCGTTCGGCCGCCCGCTCGATCAACCACAGACGGTCAGCGGTTTTGTGCGCAACACGGTCGGTCGGCGTTTGCTCGGTCATTTTGCCATCTCGCTTGTCAGGCGCGCCGTGCGTACCGCGCGGCCGGGTCAAATCACTCACTGGAGGCCCCGATCGTTCCGGACTGAACACCATCGACCGTGCTGGCGAGCACGTTCTTGAGCGCCGCGGGTGTCATCTGGCTCTGCGTCAGGTTGCCGAGCCCGACCTTGGCCTCGACCAGCTGCAGCGCCCCGAACAGGCCGAGGAAACCGACCAGCGCCACGCAGAGTCCCAGGTTGCTGATCAGCCGGCGGACGGCGTAGCGGCGGTCGCGCAACTTGGTGACGACGCCAATCACCGGCAGGTCGAAGTCGCGCCGCAGATGGCTAGAGGTGGCGTAAGTCGTCCTGAAGAATCCGAGGAGGATGGTGAGCCCCACGCCTACGCCGACTGAAACCACCAGCACAGCCGTCATGAACAGGCTGCGCGGCGGGCCGGCCGCGATCGTCGGGATCTGCGGCGGCTCGATGATGCGGAACTGAACGCGGTCGCCCTGCTGCTCGCGGTCGGAGGAGATTTGCGCGGACTCGCGCCGGGTCAGCAGTTCCTCGTACTTGTGCTTCATCACGTCGTAGTCGCGCTTGAGCTTCTGAAGCTGGGCCTCGACCTCGGGCACCTGCTCCAGGCGCGAGGTAATCTGCTCGACCTTGGCGGCGGCATCCGTGACCTGGCGACGCAACGTCTCGACCGTGGCGCGCGTGTCCACCAGCCGGACCCGGAGTTCGCTATAGGTCGGGTTCGGGGTCTGGATCCCACCCGGGGTCAGGGGCGCCTCTCCCCCCGGGCCCGCGACTTGACGCGCCTGCGCATCCAACTCCTGCTGCAGCCCCTCCATCTGCCGCTGAGCGGCCTGTACGTCGGGGTGCTGATCGGTATAGCGGGAGCGCAACTCCTCCAGACGACCACGCAGGGCCATGATCCGGGCTTCTACGCCGGTTGGCGGGCCAGACCCGAATCCCCCCACCTGTTGGGTCAGGGTCTGCGGCGTGCCGGCCAGTTCCTCGGTCAGCAACTTCTCGCGGGCGATCGCGTCGTTGAGCTGGGACCGGCGCAGCGCGAGCTCCGACTGCGCGCTGCTCAACTGGTCTTGAAGCCCGCTCTGCCCCGGCAACAGCGTCATGTTCTGCTGCTTGAAAACGGCAAGCGTGTGTTCTGCGGTATCGAGCTTGTTTTCGTACTCGGCGATCTGCCGGTCCAGAAACGCCTGCGCCGAGTCCATATCCTCGCGATTCCGGCCCAGGTTATTCTGCACGAACATCGTCATCAGCGACTGCACGACTTCGTATGAGCGCTTTTGCTGCGTGTCCGTGTAGGCCAGCGTGAAGATATTGGTCTTGGTGGAATCGACCCGGATACGCTTGCCAAGGGAATTGATCACCGCCTCGAGTTCAGCGGGCGTCTCGGCGGTGAGATCCATATCGGTTTGACGCACCACCTCTGCGAGGTTGGGGCGGGCAAGTAACGTTTCGCGCATCACCGCAAGCTGATGGTCGACATCGTTCTCGACCGCCACACCGCGCAGCAGCGGGTTCAGCACACTCGCCGTATCGACGAAGATCTTGGTCCGTGCCTCATAGGTGTTGGGCAGCGTGGCCACCGCGGCCCAACCGACGAGCGACAGACCGACCGCCGCACCGAACGCGATCCAGCGCCGCTGCCAGACAGCATCGAGGTACTGGTAGATCTGATCCAAGATATCCTGCATTACGACCCTCCCACGGAGCCGCCTGGCGAGACGCCGGCGATCCGGGACGTGCATGAAACCGCGCCGCTGCGCGGACCGGAGCGTTGGTTGCGATCGCGTCTGCCGCGATCCGCGCGTGTTAGAGGTACGTCTCCGGAATGATCAGGATGTCGCCCGGGTAGACGGCGGCATTGGCGTCGATCTCCCCATCGCGCACCAGACTGTCCAGACGGACGCGGTAGGGGGTCTGCTGCCCGTCCGCCGTGCGCACCAGGGTCGCGCGATCGCCCGCCGCGAATTCGGTCAAGCCGCCGACGTTGATCACCACGTCCAGCAGGGTCATCCCGGCGCGGTATGGCATCGCCTGCGGATTGGCCGCCGCGCCGACGACGCGCACCTGCTGCTGGTAGGTGCCGACGAAGCCGGTCATGATCACCGTGACCAGCGGGTCCTGGATATAGGCCGCCAGTTCGGTCTCGATGTCCTTGCCAAGCTCGGTCGGCGTCTTGCCGGCCGCCTCCAGATCCTCGATCAGCGGCACTGTGATCCGCCCGTCGGGACGAACCGCGACCTGAGTCGTCAAGTCGGCATTGCGCCAGACGAAAATCTGCAGCGAGTCCCCCGGTCCAACCCGATAGAGTGGCGCCTCCACGCGCGCCGCCGCTTCTTCCTCGCTCAACGTCCCGACACTGCTGCAGGCGCCGAGCGCAACCGCGCCGACTCCCAGAACAACGCCCGCGAGCGCCCCTTTTCCAAAACGTCGCACGTTATTCACTCCGTAAATTGGAATTTTTCTGAAGGCCATCGTCTCACCACCCTCTATTCACAACAAGCAAGGCCAGCGTTTCATTTGGAGAAACCGTGAATGCTTTTGGGTGATCCGAAATTCGATTTGCGAAACAAGAGATACCCCGTTCGGGTGAGGCGCGACCATCGAGCCGCGTCTCCCCCCGACGACGCGCGTACCGCACACGCTCTCATTGCGGATCGGCACTACGCGCGCTCAGGGCGTCCAGGCGCGGGTGCAGCCGCTCCGGCACGCGGGCGCGGTCCATCCCGGCCAGAATCTCGCGGGCGGTCCCCCCGTTCTTGGCGGATAACAGGGCCTCCGCGTAATTCAGCTGGATTTCCGCATTCTCCGGGGCGGCCGCCGCGGCTTCCGCGAGTCGCTTGACCGCTGTAGAGAGATCGCCACGTGCCAGCGCGATCATGCCCGCCGTGTCGAGGACGTTGGCATTGTCCGGCGCCCGATCCAGCGCGGCTGTAACATGCTCCTGCGCGCCCTCAAGCTGGCCCTGCTCCTTCAGCAGCCAGGCCAGGTTGTTCCGGTAGGCGACAGTCTCCGGCGCCCGCGCGACCAAGCCCTGGTAGACCTCCACCGCAGCCGGCGCATCGCCGTTTGCAATGTAGAGTTCGCCCAGCGTGGCCTCGGTGCTCAGACCGGTCGAATGCGCCGCGCGCCAAGTCTCGATCGCGTCGATCGCGTCGTCGAACCGGCCGACGCGGGTCATCAGGGCCACCAGGTCCGTCAGCCGGGCTTCACTCGGATCGCGCTCGAAGGCTTGGCGGAACGCCTGCTCGGCGGCATCGACATCCTGTTCGACGCTGAGCGCATAGTTCCCGATCAGCACCAGCACGCGGGGGTCTTCGGCATGCGCGGTCTTGAGCTCGTCGATCAGCGCGCCAACCGCCGCCGTTTCCCCACTTTCCAGCAACGCCCTGCCGAGCCGCAGGCTTGGCGCCAGAGCCTCGTCGGACAGCAGGCGCGCCGTCTTGAGCGGCGCCACCGCCTCGGCCGGACGGCCCATGCCGAGCAGCAATTCGCCGATCTGTTGGTAGGCGACCGGATCTTCCGGCTGGATCTCGGTCAGGTGGCGCAACAGAGCGATCGTCTCCTCACGCCGGCCGAGGTTGAGGTTGGCCTGCGCTTGCAGACGCACCAGCTCGGGATCGTCCGCGGCCGCGGCCGGCGCCGTTTCCATGATATCCAGCACCGCCTGCGGGTCGCCCTGCTGCAGGTGGTACCGCGCGATCACCGCCCGGATCCGCAAGTTGTCAGGGTCCAGCGCCAAGGCGCCGCGGAACTCCTCGAACGCCCCCTGCGCATCATTCAACATGGCGTAGGCCCGCGCCGCCTCACGATGGAGGCGGAGGTCCTCCGCTCCAGCCGCCCGGGCCCGCTGGATGGTCTCCAGCGCGGCCTCGGGCGCATCCATCGCCCGCTGCATCTGGGATAGATTGGTGGTCCGGGCGACCGAAGCTGGGGTTTCTTTCTGCAGCGCCGTCATCGCAGCCACAGCCTCGGCACGCGCGCCAGCACCCCACATCACCAGCGCTTCGAGTTCGCGCGGCGTCGCATCGTCAGGCATCTGCGCCTTCAGCTCTTCGACCGCCGTCCGTGCGGCGTCGAACTCCTGGCGCTTGACCATCGCCAGGATTTCGGCGACCCGCGCCCGCAGGTCCTCCGCATCGGGGGCTTCCGGTTCCTGCAGACCGCCCGCCTCGAAATCGTCGTCCGCGATCGTCGCGACCTGCCGTTCGGTGGGATCGGGTTGCGCGTCGACGAACTGTTCGCTTTGCGCTTCGGGGTCGGTGGCCACATTGTCGCGCGCAGCCACCATCCGCTTGGCCGCTGCCTCGGCGCGGGCCAGCATTCCAGCCGCGCGCGCATCGTCCGGGGCAGTACGCACGAACCGCTCCAAGTAATCGCGCGCAAGCACGTAGTTGCCGAGTTCCAGGTTGGCGGCACCGGCCACGAAGACCGCACGCGGCACATTCGGATAGCGGCCGAGCAGGGTTTCCGCCGTCATGCGGGCCTTTTCGTACTGCTCGCGCTCCAGGGCCGCGATGGCGATATAGAGCTGCGCGTCGGGATTCTGCGCGGCGGTTTTCTCCAGCCTGTCCAGCACTTTCCACGCGTACTCCCGGTCACCGGCGTCGAGCGCCAAACTGACCGTCAGCAAGTCCGCCTTGACCGGCCACCACAGTTGCGTGCGCATCCGCTCCAGCGTGGCACGAGCAGCTGGCTTGTCGTTCGACCGCACCTGCCCGAGGGCAAGCAACCAAAGGGCTTGCAGGTCATCCGGCCGCAAATCGAGAACCGTGTGTGCCTGGGCCATCATGTTCTGAGTGTTGCCCCGCTGCGCGGCCACAACGGCCAGGGCGAGGCGCGCGTCCGGATGATCCTCGATCCGCAGGACCTTGAGCGCGAGATCGACCGCCGCGTCCAACTGGCCATCGCCGACGAGAGCCCGCGCCCGCATGGCATAGGGCCCCGGCGCCGCGTCCTCCGGCAGGGGCGCGTCCGCAGCCGGTGCCTTCACCAGATCGAGCACGGCGGCGTTGTCTTGCAGCAGCAGATGCGCACGGGCGCGGCCCATGATCACCTCGGGGGTGTCCAAACCAAGCGCGCTCGCGCGTTCCAACTCCTTCAACGCGGACACCGGGTCGCCCAGTTTCAGATACAGATTTCCGAGCTGATGCCGGACCTCCGCTGTGTCGGGGCGCACCTGCAGGGCGTTCTTCAACTCGATCACAGCGGACTGATACTTGCCGGCCGCGATATGCTCGGCCGCCGCCGCGCGCAGCGCTTCCACCTTCTGTTCGGGAGACTGGCTGTCGCAGGCCGTCAATGCGGCCGCCAACGACAAACACAAGGTGAGCTTTGAAAGTTTAGACGCCATGGTCCTGCCCGCTATTGTTGTAGAGCGCCAAGTTGGCAACATCTTCAGACCAGTTTCCGCGTCGTACGCAGTCGACCGCAAGGCGCTCGCAACACGGCTGCCCCAGAGCGTTTACGTGCCCTGGGCGCACTCCAGGGCGAAGGCGGGCTTTTTCAGCATCCGGCGCAGGCCGTTCGCCCATTCAATGAACGCGGCTTCGGTAAACTCCTTCCGGCCGTCGACGACGAACGTGCCGTCGGCTGCGCGGACGACCTGATAATCGCGGCTGCGCACGAAGTTCACGACGCTGTCGATCGTCTCGCTCGGGCGCTGGATGCGGTAAGCCGAGATGTCGATCGGCTCCACCCGACGCACGTCCGCGTGCCGAGGCCGGCGCCGGCCCTTGCGCTTCGTCTTGGTATGGAGGGTGCGGACGTCCGCTCCGCCTCCCTTCGCCGCAACCGGGCGGTTGGCGGGCTGGGGACGATATTCCGGCGCCACCTCGGAGCGCTTCGGCCGGCTCAGACCCAACCGACGCGCGCGCTCGCGGGTACTGCCCACGGTCCGGCCAATCTTGGCGGCAATCTCCTCTACCGGCCGCCCGGTGCCCCATTCCGCCCGCAGCACCTCTTCGGCGCCTTCGTCCCAGCGGGTCTTGGGGCCGGCACCGCGGCCAACACCGGTACCCCCGCGGGCCTCCTGTGACGACGGGCGCACGGCTGCGGCCCCAGGATCGGCCCGACCGCCCGCTTCTCCGGCCGCCCCGGACGCAGCCTTGGACGCGACCGGCGTCTCGTGATGAGTCGTTTGACGGCGGGTCGGGCCGGCCGGGCGCGGCGCCGTCTCCGTCATGACGACCTTCGGGCGTCCATTGGCCGAACTGACCGTCTTCGACAGGGGCGAGGCTGGCGCCTCCTCATCCTCGGCGACAAAGTCCACGATCCGGCGAGCCGCCTCGATCGCGGCGTCAACATCCCCCATTAGATGTAGACACTGCATAACCACATCGAGTCGAACCTGCTCAATCGGCGTACTCATTAGAACTCATCCCCTACCATCGAATTGAGCGCTGGCCAGATGGCCGACTGTCCAAAAACCTTACACGTGTATAATGGAGATGTGTCTGAAATTATTTACAACTTACTGGGTCATGAGGGGTAATCCATGGGCAGCCAAAGCGCGACGACCCGATGATCAGCGCACTGGCCTTTCTCGCTACCGGATTGGGATTCCTAGGTCTTGCCGCCCTCACGGCCGTACTCGGCTGGGCACGCGGACAGGCCCGGCTGTTGGCGGCGGCGCTGACACTGCACGGGCTCTGGGCCGTAAGCGTCGCCATCGCCAGCCCGGTGAGCTGGATCGCCGAGCCCTACCTCCATTTCGCGCGCGCGCTGGCTTGGATGGTCTTTTTCGCAGGCCTAACCACCACACGTGCGCACCGCACCGACAGCGCGTCCTCGACGCCTGAAGATACCGCCGGCACACACGCCGGCCGACGGACCTGGACCGTCGTCGGACTCCTGGCCGGTATCTTCCTGGGCCTGACGACGCTGGCCTGGGCGGGGGTGCCCGGGGTCTGGCAATTCGTCGCCGCCCTGCAGCTGGTCGCGGGGGTGTTCGTGCTGGCGTTGATCGCCGGGGTGCTGCGCAACTCCGACGAGGCGGCGCGCTGGCATCTGAAATTTCTCTGCTTCCCGCTGGCCGCACTGTTTGCTTACGAGCTGTTCCTGGACGCGCAACTGCTGGGCCTCGGCGTCTGGAGCCAGGAGTTGTTGGAGGTTCAGGCGTTGTTGAACCTGGTGGCCGTTCCGGTGATGGCGTTGGGGGTGCTGCGCGCCCGCTTGTGGCAGCGCCAGCTGCAAATCTCCCACCGGGGCGCGCTCTACTCCACCGCACTGATCGCGAGCGGCCTGTACCTGCTGGTCGTGGCGGCGGTCGCGGTGGCGTTGGGCGGACTGGCGCCCGCCTACCGGCTGCCAGTGCAGGTCGCCTTCCTGTTCCTGACCGTGCTGGCCTTGCTCGCGGTGCTGACGTCGGGCGCGGTCCGGGCTGGGGCGAAACACTTCATCGCGCGTAACTTCTTCACCCGGAAATACGACTATCTGCACGAATGGCAGCGCCTGCTCGCCACACTGGCCGATGACCGCAGCGGCGCTCCGCTGGAAACCCGCCTGATCGAGGCGATCGCGAACCTGGTGGAAGCGCCGGGCGGCGCGCTCTACACCTACGACCCCGGCGCGGGCACGGAGGCGCGCCCGCGTTTGGCGGGCAGCTGGAACTTCCGGCCGGCAAGCCCGCCCGCATTACACCCCGCCGATTTCGAGACCAGCATGCCGTCGCGGGAAGGTCCGGCCGCACCGCAGCCTTTGGACCAGGCCGCGCTTGAAACGCGTGCGCCCGAGGTTTGGCTGGCCGTGCCGTTGGTTCGGGGCGCCACGCTGGTCGGCTTCGTCGCCCTGCCCCGGCCCCGCGCGGCGCGGACGATCGACGCGGAAGACCGCGCCCTGATCGTCATGGCCGCGCAGCACTGCGCCGGCCAGCTGGCCGAGCAACGGATGGCGCAGGCAAGCGCGGAAACTCGACAATTCGAGCGTTTCTCAAGGCACTATGCCTTTGTGGTCCACGACATCAAAAACATCGTGAGTCAACTTGCCTTGCTGCTGAAGAACTTTGAACGCCACGGCCACGATCCGGAATTCCGCGCCGACATGACCGAGACGGTGGCCCATGCCGTGGGCCGGCTGGAAGCGCTAACGGCGCGCATCCAGGGCCTCAAGTCGGGGCTGGATGAAGAGGATCTGACGCCGACCCCGCTCGCCGAGTTGTTACAGACCCGGGTGCACAGCCTGAACCGGGAGGGCGGCTCATCGGTCGAGTTGCATGTCGACCCGGCCGCCAGCGAGCTCACCGCCCGACTGCCGCACGCGCGCTTCACCGCCGTGATCGACCACCTGATCGCCAACGCCCGGGAGGCGGTGGCCGATCCCGCCGCCGAGAGGTCCGGCGCGCCCGTGCGCGTGGAACTGGGGGCAAGCGAGACGGCGGCGGTGATCGATGTGGTCGACCGCGGCTGCGGCATGTCGCCAAGCTTCGTCGACCAGGAACTGTTCAAGCCGTTCCGGTCGACCAAGTCGGGCGGCCTTGGCATGGGCGCCTATCAGTGCCGCGAACTGGCGCGCGAACTGGGCGGTGACCTGGAAGCCCTCAGCACCCCCGGCGCCGGCACCACGATGCGTCTGAGCGTGCCGTACCTTCGCGCGGCGCCGAGCGCGCCGCCCTCGCATGACGAACCTCTGGAGACTGCGTCGTGAACGACCAAAAGCCCTGCCTTCTGATCGTCGATGACGACCCCGGCCTGCGCAAGCAGCTGCGCTGGGCGTTCGACGGGCACACGGTCGACCTGGCGGAAGACCGGCGCAGCGCGCTCGCCGCACACGCCCGCAACCCAAGCGATGTCGTCCTGCTCGACCTCGGCATGCCACCCGACGTGGACGGCCCGAGCGAGGGCCTGGCCACCCTGCAGGAAATCCTCGACCGTGCGCCGCACACCAAGGTCATCGTGATGACCGGCCAGCGCGAGCGGGCCTATGCGCTCAAGGCGATCGCGCTGGGCGCCTACGACTACTACGAAAAGCCGGTGCAGCTGGAGGAGATCGCGCTGATCGTCGACCGCGCCTTTCGCTTGGCTGCCCTGGAGGCGGAGAACCGCAGCCTGCAGGAAAACGCCGGCGCGGCCGTGGACGGCGTGATCACCTGCAACCCGGCGATGCAGGCCACCTGCCAACAGATCGCCCGGTTCGCCCGGGCGGACCTGAGCGTGTTGATCGTGGGCGAGAGCGGCACCGGCAAGGAGCTGCTCGCCCGCGGGCTGCACCAGATGGCCGGCGGCACGCGCAAGGGCGAGTACGTCGGCCTGAACTGCGCGGCGATCCCGGAGAACCTGCTGGAAAGCGAGCTGTTCGGCTACGAGAAGGGGGCCTTCACCGGCGCGCACAAGACCAACCCGGGACGGATCGAACAGGCCCAGAACGGCACCCTGATGCTGGACGAACTGGGCGACCTGAGCCTGCCGCTGCAGGTCAAGCTGTTGCGGGTGCTGCAGGAACGCAGTTTCGAGCGGGTCGGTGGGCGCAAGTCGATCCCGTTCGACACCCGCATTGTCTCCGCCACCAACCGGGACCTGACCGCGATGGTGGCCGAGGGCACCTTCCGGGAAGACCTGTATTTCCGTCTGGCGGAAGCGGTCGTCCACGTCCCCGCGCTACGCGAGCGTCCTGAGGATATCCTGCTGATCGCCCAGCACTTCCTGGCGCAGTGGTGCCAGGAGCAGAAATTGGCGGCGCGCAGCTTTTCGGCGGAAGCGCTGGAGGCATTGAACAACCACACCTGGCCCGGCAACGTCCGCGAACTGCAAAGCCGGATCAAGCGCGCGGCCGTCGCGGCCGACCGCGTGATCACGGCGGAAGACCTCGGCCTCGCCGCCGCGCCGGTAATCGACGTCGAGAGCCTGAAGACGATCCGCGGCCGGGCGGAGCGGGAAGCCGTGCGCCGCGCGCTGGCGCAGTCGGAGGGCAACATCTCGGAAGCCGCCCGATTGCTCGACGTCAGCCGGCCAACCCTGTACCAGCTGCTGCGCGAACAGGGGTTGCGTTAGCAAAGCAACCACACTGACCGGCCCGTTGCCGGGTCATGGGCGCGGCTGTAGGGTGACGGCTAACCCCCGTCCCCTGCATGGCCGAGTTCTGCTGGCATGCCCCCTTCCGCCACCATGTCGCCCACCCCCGGCGCCGACGAGCCAATCCCGCTGTTCGACCCGCGCAGGCAATACCAACGCCTGCAGACGGAGATCGACGCGCGGGTCGCGGCGGTGCTGGCGCATGGCGCCTACGTCAACGGCCCCGAAATCGCCGAGCTGGAAGATGCGCTGTGCCGCAGCACCGGCGCGACGGCGTGCGTCGCCTGCGCCAACGGCACCGACGCGCTGGTGATGAGCCTGCTGGCCCACGGGATCGGCCCGGGCGATGCGGTGTTCGTCCCCGCCTTCACCTATGTCGCCACCGCCGGCGCCGTCCGCCTTGCCGGCGCTACACCAGTGTTCTGCGACGTGCTGGAAGCGACCGCGAACCTGGATCCAACCGACCTCGACCGGCAAGCGGCGCGGGTGCGCAAGAGCGGGACCCTGAGACTGCGGGCGGTGCTGCCCGTCGATCTGTACGGCCTGCCCGCCGACTACGCTGGGGTGCAATCGGTCGCCGACGATCATGATCTGCTGGTGATCGCCGACGCCGCGCAGTCGATGGGCGCCGCACGCGAAGGCGTGGCGGTCGGCGCGCTCGCACCCACGACGACAGTCTCCTTCTTCCCGACCAAGCCGCTCGGGTGCGCGGGCGACGGCGGTGCGATCCTGACCAGCGACGGCGCGCTGGCCGAGCGACTACGACTGCTGCGCACCCACGGCACGGATGCCAGTCGCACCGCCGTCGCACTCGGCATGAACAACCGGCTGGACACGCTGCAAGCGGCAATCCTGCTGGCCAAGCTGCCGCATCTGACGACCGAGCGGGCGCACCGCGAGCAGCTTGCCCAACGCTACGACGACCTGCTGGCGAAGGCCGTCGAGCCCGCGCCGCGGGACCCTGGCTGCACCAGCGCCTGGGCGCTCTACACCCTGCGCAGCGAGCGGCGCGACGCCATCCAGCAAGCGCTCTCCGACCAGCAGATCGGGGCGGGCGTCTACTATCATGCGCCCGTGCACCTGCATCCGGCCTACCAGGCGTTCGGCGACGGCCCCGGCAGCCTACCGGTCAGCGAGCGGCTGGCGGCGCGCGTTCTGAGCCTGCCGCTGACCGCCGAGATGACGGAGGCCCAGGTGACGCGCGTCGCCCAGGCGGTGTGCGCGGCGGTGGCCGGTTGACCGCGCGCCGCTATCGGATCGCCGCCATCCCCGGCGACGGCATCGGCGCGGAAGTCGTCGAGGCCGGGCTGGAGGTGCTGCAGGCGCTGGCCACGCGCGACGGCGGCTTTGCCCTCGACGTGACCCGCTACGACTGGGGCAGCGCCCGCTACAAGCAAACCGGGGCGATGATGCCGGCCGACGGCCTCGACCAGCTGCGCGACGCCCATGCCATCTATTTCGGCGCGGTCGGCGACCCGGGGGTGCCGGATCACGTGACGCTGTGGGGCCTGCGGCTCAAGATCTGTCAGGGGTTCGACCAGTACGCCAACATTCGCCCGGCGCGCGTGCTACCGGGCATCACCCCGCCGCTGCGCACCGCAGGCGCGGAAGCGATCGACTGGATGATCGTGCGCGAGAACAGCGAGGGCGAATACGCCGGCGCGGGCGGACGGGTCCATCAGGGCCACCCGGAAGAAGTCGGCACCGAGGTCGCGGTGTTCACCCGCAAGGGCGTCGAGCGGGTGATGCGCCAAGCCTTCGAAATCGCCCGCAACCGCCCAGCGAAACACCTAACCTGCGTGACCAAGTCGAACGCCCAACGCCACGGCATGGTGCTGTGGGACGAGGTGTTCGCGACCGTCGCGGCGGACTATCCGGACGTCGCCACCGACAAGGTGCTGGTCGACGCCATGACCACGCGCATGGTGCTCAAGCCCGCGACGATCGACACGGTGGTCGCGACCAACCTGCAGGCCGACATCCTGTCCGACCTCGCCGCCGCCTTGACCGGCAGCCTGGGCGTCGCGCCGACCGCCAACCTGAACCCGGAACGCGCCTACCCCTCGATGTTCGAGCCGATCCACGGCAGCGGCTTCGACATCGCGGGCCAGGGCATCGCCAATCCGGTCGGCGCCTTCTGGACCGCGGCAATGCTGCTGGAGCATCTGGGCGAGCGCGAGCCCGCGCACGCTCTGATCACCGCCGTCGAACAGACACTTGCGACCGGCGCGGCGTTCACCCCTGACCTGGGCGGCGACGCCACCACGCGTGCCGTCACCGACCGTGTGATCGCCGCGATCCAGGGCGCGAACGCGTGAACGGTTGAGACTGGCGGCGTTGGGGCGCGGGGAGACTTACCTTCGCCCTCACCTCACCTCGGAGCTTCCCTGGTTCTCGGAACCGGACGCAGCCGGCAAATCCGGGTCCAGGATGCCGCGGTTATAGACATAAAACACCGCCGCCTCGGTCCGGTTGGCCAGGCTCAGCTTGTGCAGCAGTGCCCGTAGAGCGGCCTTGACGCGCGCTTCCGAAATGCCGACGGCAAGCGCGATTTCCCGGTTCGACCAGCCGCGCCCCAGCATGCGCAGGATCTGCATGTCGAGCGTGCCCAGCGCCCGGGCCCGCTGCAGACGCTGGCTGGAGAAGGGGTTGCCCACACCCAGCTCACCGGGCATGGCGCAATAGCCCACCATCGCGCAGGCGATCACGTCGAACGCATGGTCCGCCTGGCCGTCGGCGAACAGAAACCCATCGGCCCGTACCAAAAATTCACTTGCGCTGAGCAATTCCGCACGCTCCAGCAGCGCCAGCACAACCGCCCGGCGGGCCGCCCTGTTCAGATCGTTCAGGTAGATTTCGTTGTAGAGCACATGGTCGAGGATGACGGCATCGACCTCATCCGGGCCAGCGCCCTGAAGGGTGCGCACCGGGTCGCCGCGCGACAGGCGGCACCGGGGGTCGTGGCGCAGGCTCATCGCAACTTGCTGCGCCAGCCCCTCGCGCAGCGTCACCAGCACGATTTCGAGCGGACGCTGTTCACCCTCGCCGAACCAGTCCCGACGGCGCGCCGGTTCGGTCCGCGCGCCCCGCCCAGACGACGCACGCTCCTCAGAGCTCGCCAACCCGGGCGGGCCATTGGTCCCTTGGCGGGGGGATTGCATACTTCAGACCTCCTGTCGGCCGGTCACCCGGTACTGCTCGCCCGGTACTACGCGACACGCGAGGTCCCCGCCCGCCAGTCGCTCACAGGGCACGCAAGCCCCATTCACGGAACGCGCCCAGACTGACTCTACTCAGATTTCCTGCGGTAGGCCGTCTGGCATTGGCATAGTCCACCGATTTTGAGGTATTAAACCTTTCGGGCGCATCTCCAGGCGGATACCCCGGTCACTGTGTTGCGGGAGTGTCCGAAACCTTGTGCGTGATCGCCCATACCGCGGCCTGGGTGCGGTTGGTGGCGTGGATCTTCCGCAGGATGTTGCGCAGATGGACCTTGATGGTCGCTTCGGTCAGGTTGTTTTCCTCGGCGATCTGCTTGTTCGACCGGCCAACCGCGAGGGAGGCCAGGATCTGGCGTTCCCGCTTGGATAGCTGCGCCGTCGCCGGGTCGGCCAGGTTTTGGTACACTTCCGGAACCGGCGTGGGGCTGCTGCCCATCCCGGGATCCTTCAGGAGTGCGCCGATCAGGCTGGCCGGAAACACCCGCTCACCCAACGCGACCAGATCTAAACATCCGGCCATCGCCTTACTGGAGATGTTCTTCATCAGACACCCATCCGCGCCGGCCAAGAAACAGGCCAAGGCGTCGTTTGGGGTCTCGGGGTCGGTAAACACGACGATGCGCGTTTCCGGGAAACGCGTGCGCGCAACCTCGAATTCGGTCGCGGGGGCTTCGGCGGTCGCGCTGGCGTCCAGCACGACGATGTCTGGCGTCTCGCCCCCACGCGCCATCTCCGCCAGGCCTTCGACCAACGTGCCTGCGGCGGCAACCACGTTGTAACCGGTATCTTCCAGAACCCGGCTCAACCCCTCTCGCCATAGCCGGTTCGGCTCCAGCAGAAGGATCCGCAAGTGGCGGCTCCCTGTCGTGTCCATCTAGATCATCCTTGATACCGCGGCGGGTCGGGTGGAGCGCGCCGCACGGGTTCCTGCCTGCCCTCTATTATGCGCCCGAGCCGCGCGGGCATTCGTTGATCCGGAGGCCTCCAATCCGCCATCCGGCAGACGCAACTAACCGCCTGAAGCGCGCGGTTCAGGCAGCATCGGTGCGCACCTTGCTATCATTGCGGCAAGCCCGCGTTAGCTGTCGACGGCGCGGGCGGCTAAACTCCAACGCACCCAGCTACGCCACTCATTCTTTTCGGCTGACAATCGATCGAGCCGGCCGTTAACCCTATCGTCGTAAAATGCGTGGATTCAGGGCGTCCCGCCGATACCCGGCGCCGGAGCATACAGCGCGCACAGGCCCTGCATGTCCTCCACATCGAGCCAGGTTGCGAGTGCCCGGCAGTAGTGCCCGCCGGCCCGCGAGGCAGCATCCGCGCTAACCTGTAAATAACGACACGCCGCGCAGGTCCCGAAGGCGCTTTGCCGCCGGGCGGCGGCGACCCAGCAGGTAACCCGCTCGACCGCCCGATCCATCTGACCCCGCAGCGTCTCGGGCAGGTTGGTCAACGCCTCGGTCAGCGCAACCGCCGGGTCCTGAGCAAGCTTCGCCCAACCAGCCTGGCTCAAGTCGATACGGGCACTGCGCGCGTCGCGGCCGAATCTGATGCGGACCAGATAGCCCTTGGATTCCAGGGCCTTCACCGTCTGCGATGCGGCCCCACGGGTGGTCACATTGTAGGCAGCGAACGCCGAGACAGTCCGGGAAAAGCGGTTGGCCTCAGCAAAATAGCGCAGAGCGGTCCACTGGTTGGCGGTCAAGCCTGCCGTGCCAGCCTCCGACTCGCTGAGACGGGCTAAATGCTTCAACGCCGCGGCCAGCGCCCGCGGAGACCGGGTGGGACGACTCGCCATGGCCAAAGCCTACGCGCGTCGATCCATATTGACAACGTGCATACGCGCTGGGATAGTTTTAGACTTAAACCATCCGCAGGACTAAGGAAACGGCGCCATGGTGCTCGATGGACCGTCCCACTGTGCCCTGTCCGTGATGACGCTGATCGCACTGGCGGGCCCCAACGGACCCCGCACCGCCAGGCAGATCGCTGCGGAGTTGGACCTGCCGCACGCCAGAGTTAACCGCGCTCTGCGCGATCTCACCGCCGCCCGGCTGCTGACCATTGACCTGGAGCCGGCACGGGTCGGCTACGCCGCCACGCGTCCCCCCTCCGGGATTACGATCGCCCAGATCATCGAAGCCGCCCACACACAGCAGATGTCGGCGCGCCGGGCCGGATGCGACAGAACCACCTCCGGCACTCTGGAAAACCGGGCTTTCAATGGCCATGAAACCACCGTCGAGTGGGCGCGGCGGGGCCTGCTCACCGCACTCGACCAGATTACCCTGTCCGACGTCCTCCACGCCCAATTCCGTCGGGTCAGCTTCTAGGCGGCAACAAGGCGCGGCTCAGTAGGCCGCGTAGGATTTTTCCTCCTTCAGGCGCGAGCCGGTCAGGTCGTTGATCTCGCGCTTCAGGTCCGCACGGCGGTCGTTCGTCTTGTAGACCGCACGGGCAAGCTCGATGAAGCGCGCACCAAAATCCTGGTTGCGCTCGTGCTCGCGGATCTCGTCCTCGATGTCCCAGAGTTGTTGGTTCACCGCGCGCAGACCATCAACCGCCTGATCGATCCCCGCATTCGACGGCAAATTGGCGTCGCGCGCGGCACGCAGCGTCTCCAATTCCGCCCGGACGTTGGCGAGCTTGCTCGGGTCGGTGAACTTGGCTTCCTTGATCTCCAGAATGGTGATCTTGTCCAGAAGTTCTCCGGCGGCGACCTCGACGGTGATGGCGGACGCACTCATCGGCTGGGCTGTCTCCTCGATTGTCGGTTGGCGGCGGAACCGTACAGGCTGCGCAAGTGCCGCGCGTGGCTTCTGCATACGCCCATGACACACCCGCGCTGATGAACCAAGTCAGAAGCACCGTCGTAGATCATTGTACGATTCAAGAACGGATCAAACGCATGCGTCTGGATCACCAACCATGAGCCTGAGCGACCGCGCCGTTGCGCCCGACACGCGCCTGCCCGCACGGGCATGGCGCGCGGCGGAGGCGTCGCTACTGTTCGTGGTCGCGCCGATCGTCCACGTGGCCTTTTTCGACATACTCGGCGTGTTCGCGCCGCTGGCGGTGGTGACGGCGGCCGGCGTGCTGCTGCTGGCAATCACCCCCGGCTGGCGCTGGCGCGAACTGGTCGCAGTCTCCAGCCTGCGCGGGCATGGCCGGCTGATCCTGGGATTCACGGTGGTGGCGGCGGGCGTGATCTTCGCGCTCGTGTTCGCGTTGATCCCGTATCGCCTGTTCGGCCTGCCGCGCCACATGCCGGAGACCTGGGCGCTGGTCATGGTGTTCTATCCGCTGGTCAGCGTGCTGGGCCAGGAACTGCTGTTCCGCCCGCTGTTCTTCCGGCGCTACGGCGACCTGTTCGCCGGCCCGGTTACCCTGGTGCTCGCCAACGCTGGCGTGTTCTCGCTCACCCACGCGTTTTACCAGAACTGGATCGCGCTGACGCTCACCTTCCTGGGCGGTCTGATCTTTGCCGAGGTGTACCGCCGCAGCCGTTCGTTCCCGCTGGTGTTCGTCCTGCACACGCTGGCCGGTCAACTGATCTTCACCAGCGGCCTGGGCGTCTATTTCTACCACGGGGCGATCCCGCAGTAGCCTACCCCCGCAACCGCTCTTCGAGCGCGGTCAGAAAGGCATGCACGCGGTCGGCGTTGACGCCGAGGTCGGAGATCCCGACCCGGCTTGCCGAGCGGACATCAACGCGCGTGCGCCCATCGTCTGTTTCGGTGATGCGCACGACGATGTCGTCCTTGAAGCCGAACCAGAAACTGGTCGCGGTCGCCTCGATCCGGCCCGCGGCCCGATCGGCCGTGTGCAGCGCCCAACCTTCGGCTTCGACCTGCCGGCGGGCGGCCTCGAACACGCTGTGCGGCGTCCGGTCGACCAGCAGCGGCGTGATCCAGGGATAGGCCTGCTGCTGCCGGGCCGCCGTATCGCCGCCCGGATAGGCCACCTCGTTCATCGCCGCCGCACGCTGGGGGACCACGGCCTGGAACTGCGGCGGCGTTTGCGTGTCGGTGGTGATGTCGTGGATCGCCGGGACACTGCTTGCCTGCTCCAGCAGGGACAGCGGGTAAGCGAGGATCGCCAGACCGACCAGAATGGCCGGTACCGCACGCAGGGCAAGCCGACCTTCCCGCTGCAGCGCCGCGCTCAACAGGCCGATCAGGCTCGCGACCGTGCCACCGGCGCATGCGACCACCGACCACTGCAGGATGGTGAAGCCCGCCTGGAAGCGCCACCAATCCCACCGGCTCCCCAGCCCCGAGAACGCCGCCGCGAGCCCTGCCAGGACGACCACCGCCGCGCCCAGGAAGATCAGGAACCCCGCGACATGAACGCGTCGCGGGTTGTGGTAGGCGGAATCGTCGGGCTGAGACATGGATCAGGTCCGGAAGATCAGTCTATGGAAGGGAAAATTCGCCGCCACGCTCTACCGCCGCCGCGCTCTACCAGTGTCTCAAGCGGCGGCTTCCGCGCGCTTGGCCTCGGCGCGGGCCCTCGCAGCCTCGACAAGGTCCCAGGCCTCGGCGATCCGCTCGGGCGGGGCATCGTCGGCCCGGGTGTGCTCGCTTAAATAGCGGCGGAAGTGGCGCGCGCCCGGTAAGCCGCTGGCCAAGCCCAGCATGTGCTGGGCAACACGCTTGACCTGCACGTCCGCCGCCTGCATCCGCCGGGCGTAGGCGACCATGGCGTCGACCACCTGCCGGCGATCCGCACTCGGTGCCGGGGTGCCGGCGAGCCAGGGATCAGCCTCAGCCAGCATCCAGGGATCGCCATAAGCCGCACGGCCGATCATCGCGCCGTCAATGCCGGCGTCGACCTCCGCACGCGCCCGCGCCAAAGTCTGAAGCCCCCCGTTCAAAATGATCTCGAGCTGCGGCCGGTCGGCCTTCAGCCTATGCACCCGGGCGTAGTCGAGCGGCGGCACCTCGCGGTTCTCCTTCGGGCTCAAACCCTGCAGCCAGGCCTTGCGGGCGTGCAGCGTGAACGAGGTCACGCCGGCCGACGCGACGTGGTCGACGAACGCGAGCAGATGCGCGTAGCTGTCGAGGTCGTCGACGCCGATCCGTGTCTTGACCGTGACCGGCAGGTCGCACGCGCTGCGCATCGCCGCACATGCGGCGCGCACCGTCTCCGGCTCCTTCAGCAGACAAGCCCCGAACCGCCCGGTCTGCACCCGGTCGGACGGGCAGCCGACGTTCAGGTTAACCTCGTCATACCCCCAGGCTTGAGCGATCTCTGCGGACCGCGCGAGCTCGTCGGCGTCGCTGCCCCCCAATTGCAGGGCGATCGGATGCTCGATCCCATCGAACCCCAGCAGCCGTTCGCGCGGGCCGTGCAGCACGGCCCCGGTGGTCACCATCTCGCTGTACAGTAGCGTGTGCCGGGAGATCTGCCGGACCAGATAGCGATAGTGCCGATCCGTGCAGTCCATCATCGGCGCCACCGACAGCCGGCGGTCTAACGGCGGACGTGCGGACAAGGGCTTAACGCTATGCTCGGCGGACACGGTCATGGTGCCTGTCGAGGTAGCGTTTAAGCCCACGCGGTACAAGCCTTGGGCACCGGGCTCGGCGGTTGCGAACGCGCACAAGCACCGAGCGCAGACAGGTGCGTTGCTCCGGCGCCGACCGCGCAGCTAGAGTGCACCGAGCACCCCGGCGCCAAGCAATCGCCGGGATATTAACCCCGCCTGACACAAACGAAGACCTCCCTTGCGCTATCAGTCCACCCGCGGCGACGCTCCCACGCTTGGCTTCGACGACGTGCTGCTGACCGGCCTGGCGCCGGACGGCGGGCTCTACCTGCCAGACCATTGGCCACAGCTGGACCGCGACAGGCTGCTTGGCTTTGCCGGCCGCCCCTATGCCGAGGTCGCGGCCGAGGTGATGCGCCCGTTCATGGCCGGCTCCGCGGCGGTGGAGGCGATCGACCGACTGTGCCGCGAAGCCTACGGCCGGTTCGCGCGCACGGGCACCTGTCCGCTGACACAGATCGACGAGGGCACTTGGCTGCTGGAGCTGTTCCACGGCCCGACGCTCGCCTTCAAGGACGTGGCGATGCAGCTCCTGGGCGATCTGTTCGACCATGTGCTGGCCGCACGCGGCGAGCGGATCACCATCGTCGGCGCGACCAGCGGCGACACCGGCTCCGCGGCGATCGAGGCCTGCCGCGACCGCGACAACGTCGACATCGTGATCCTGCACCCCAAAGGCCGGACCAGCGAGGTGCAGCGCCGGCAGATGACCACGGTGGACGCGGCCAACGTCCACAACGTGGCGGTCGAAGGCACGTTCGACGACTGCCAGGCGTTGGTGAAGGCGATGTTCGCCGACGAAGACTTCCGCCGCGACGTCGGGTTGGCGGCCGTCAACTCGATCAACTTCGCCCGCATCCTGGCGCAAACGGTCTACTACGTGACCAGCGCCGTTGCGCTCGGCGCGCCGGACCGCCCGGTGAGTTTCGCCGTGCCGACCGGCAACTTCGGCAACGTCTTCGCCGGGCACGCCGCGCGCAAGATGGGCGTGCCGATCGAGATGCTGACCGTCGCCTCCAACGCCAACGACATCCTGACCCGCTTTTTCGAGACGGGGCGCATGGAGACGCAGGGCGTGGTCGCCACCCATTCGCCGTCGATGGACATCCAGGTATCCAGCAACTTCGAGCGGCTGCTGTACGAGCTGATGGACGGCGACGGCCATGCGGTCGCGCGGGAGATGCAGCAGTTCAAGCAGACCGGCGCCTTCGCGCTGTCGCAGGGCCAACTGGGCCGGGCGCGTGCCGGCTTCGACGGATTCCGCCTGAACGATCCCGGCACGCTGGAGGAGGTGGCGCGGCAGTACGCCAACACGGGCCTGCTGATCGATCCGCACAGCGCGATCGGCCTGGCTGCCGCACGGGCACGCCGGCCGGACCCGCACGTCCCCACCGTGGCCCTGGCGACCGCGCACCCGGCGAAGTTCCCGGACGCCGTGGCACAGGCGACCGGCCAGCGCCCGTCCTTGCCAGACCGGCTGGCCGACCTGTACGACCGGCCGGAACACTATACCACCCTGCCGAACGAGCTGGCGCGCGTTGAAACGCATGTGCGCGCGGTCAGCCGCCGGGCGGGCGGCGACACGGCAGCTTCCCGCGTCGGCTGTTAGCGCATAGATTCACCTATCGTCACCAACCCCGCAGGCCCGCTTGCCATCGGCGCGGCCTGCGACCCGCCTTTGCGAAGGAGCTTCATGACCGACGACAGCGTGCGCATCACGCGCCTCGACAACGGGCTAACGATTGCCACCGACCACATCCCGCACGTCGAGACGGTGGCGCTCGGCGCCTTCGTCGGTGTGGGCACCCGCCACGAACGGGCTGCGGAGAATGGCGTTGCCCACCTGCTTGAACACATGGCCTTCAAGGGCACCGCAACACGCAGCGCGCGCGACATCGCCGAGGAGATCGAAGCGGTCGGCGGCCTGCTGAACGCCTATACCGGCCGGGAAAGCACCGCGTTCTATGCCAAGGTGCTGAAGGAGCACGCGCCGCTCGCGCTCGACATCATCTCCGACATCCTGCTCAACCCCGCGTTCGACGAACAGGAACTGAAGCGCGAACGGCAGGTGATCCTGCAGGAGATCGGGCAGGCGCATGACACGCCCGACGACATCATCTTCGATCACTTCCAGGAGACCGCCTTCCCCGACCAAGGGGTCGGCCGCCCGGTGCTGGGTCGGCCGGAGATCATCGCCGAGCTCGGCCCCGAAGACCTGCGCAGCTACATGCAGCGGCACTACGGTGCGGGGAACATGGTGATCTCGGCGGCCGGCAAGATCGATCATGACGCCTTCGTCGAGCTGGCCGCCAAGGCGTTCGACGGTCTTGGCCAGGTCGCGGCCGGATCGGCGGAGCCTGCATCCTACGTCGGCGGCGACTACCGCGAAGCGCGGGAGTTGGAGCAGGTCCACGTGATCCTGGGCTTGCCCGGCGTCGGCTACCGCGACCCGGACTACTACGCCAGCGCGGTGTTGGCGACGCTATTGGGCGGTGGCATGTCCTCGCGCCTGTTCCAGAAGCTGCGCGAGGAGCGCGGCCTGGTCTACACGGTGTTCTCCTTCCACAACGCCGCCAGCGACAGCGGGCTGTTCGGTGTCTATGCCGGCACCGGTGCGGACGAGGTCGCCGAGCTGATGCCGGTGGTCTGCGAAGAGATTGCCGACGTCGCGCACACCATCGGCGCCGAGGAACTGGACCGCGCGCGGGCGCAGCTGAAGGCCTCCATCCTGATGAGTCGGGAGAGCACCAGCGGGCGCTGCGAGCAACTGGCCAATAACCTGCTGGTGTATGGCCGCCCACTGGCGACACAAGAAATCGTCAACGCCATCGAAGCGGTCGACGCACCGCAGGTCCAGCGGCTGGCCGCGCGGCTAGCGGCGAGCCGACCGACCCTGACCAGCCTGGGCCCGGTGGCGCAGGTCGAACCGTTCGAAACCGTGGCCAAGCGGTTCGCGGCCTGAACGCCAGCGGGGAGAGGAGGCACGGCAACCCTGTGGCGATGGTGGCCTGATGCTGTCCCTGTTGAAACCGGGTACGCCCGAGGAACCGTTGCTGCGCTACGGCCGCATCTACCTGCGGCCCGCCCGGCACAGCGACTGGCGCGCCTGGGCCGCGCTGCGCCGGGACAGCCGCGACTTCCTGGAACCGTGGGAGCCGACCTGGCCGTACGACGCCCTATCGCGTGCTGCCTTTCGCCGGCGCCTGCAGCAGTACCGCACGGAGATGCGCAACGAAACCGGCTATGCCTTCCTGATCTTCCGCAAGCAGGACGATCACCTGCTCGGCGGGGTGTCGATGTCGAACATCCGCCGCGGCGTGGCGCAATCGGCCAGCCTGGGATACTGGATCGGCCAACCCTTTGCCCGTCACGGTTACATGGCAGAGGCGCTGCAAGCCGTGCTCTCGTTCAGCTTCGAGACGTTGGGCCTACACCGCGTCGAAGCGGCCTGTCTTCCCGCCAACAACGCTTCGCGCGGGCTACTCGCCAAGGCCGGCTTCACGGAAGAGGGTTATGCCCGCGAATATTTGCGTATCAATGGCATCTGGCAAGATCACGTACTGTTCGCCATCTTGCGTCACGATACACGTTGAAACACCCAGAAGCCTTAGAAGTCACACCTTTGGATTGAGGCTCTCTGCCAAACTTATTCTTTTGCACGCTTACCCGTTTGGGTCACGACAATGACCTAAAGTTGTCCCAACCTAAACAACAGGGACAATGCTTGTTTTCATTTCCAGTTCTGGCATCGTCTATGTTACCTGACAAGGGGCGTTATACAGAAGCGGCCGAAAAGATAACCTAAGATAATGAACAAGATATTCCTGACCCCGATGGCCGATGAAAACGACCCGGAAGATCCTCAACACGCGGAACTGTTCCCGCAGGGCACGCAGATCGCCATGCCTGCCTGTGGGCGCGTGCAGGACCTGGCCAGCGACGTCGTCGGGGAAGTCATGCGTGCCTGTCCACGCTGCACAGGTACCGGTCCAGATTGCCTGATCGACCTGATGTACGCCGAGGCCTTTCCGAGCCAGAAACGGCACTAAACGCAACGCGTACCGCAACCGGCACACCACGGACCTGAACCAAAGGCCCGATGCACCACATGCGCCCGGCAAACGTGCGGCTGCCGAGAGCGTCAATCCACCATATAACGCGACGCGCTAGGCGTGGCCGAAATGGCCGGTGAGGCTGAACGGGTCGAAGCCAAGCTTGCCGATCGCCCGCTGCCACTTGTCTTCCAGGTCGGTGTCGAAGATCAGCTGTTCGTCCGGATCAACGTGCAGCCAGCCGTTCGCCTGAATCTCCTGGTCGAGCTGACCGGGACCCCAGCCGGCATAGCCGAGCGCCAGCAGGCTGCGCCGCGGCCCCTGCCCGCCAGCCATGTCGCGCAGGATATCGACGGTCGCCGTCAGCGCGATCTGGGAATCCACCTCCATCGAGCTGTCCTGGCGATAGTCGGTGGAGTGCAGAACGAATCCCCGGCCGGTTTCGACCGGCCCCCCAAAGTGAACGCGGATCTGGTCCGAGACGTCGGCATTGTCGATACCGAGTTGTTCCAGCATCTCCGGAAAGGTGATCTGGTCGACCAACTTGTTGATCATCAGTCCCATGGCTCCGTCTTCGCCGTGGGCGCAAACGTAGATCACCGCACGTTCGAAACGCGGATCGCTCATGTTCGGCATGGCCACCAGCAGATGACCCGCCAGGCTGTTCTCGCTGCTTTCGACGTTGTTCGCGCTGGTCTTGCTATCCGTCATCGCTCGACGTCCGTCCGTGACTGTTGGCCCCTCAGATCCGTCCGCCGCACCGTCAGCTTGCGCCCTCCAACCACGGGCCGCAAGGTGTCAGGTGATGCACTTTCGGGGCGACGCAAGGCCACGGCATCGTGACCTGACGGCGGGCTCCAATCATCCTATATAGGCGCTATCGCCACGAGTTTAACGCCTGCTGAGACACCCTTGTTCGCACGTCCGTACACCAAAACGCCCGCAGCCTCGAACGGGAGAGCCATCAGCCGCCAGACGCGGCCACACGCCAGCGTGTTGGCGCTACTGGCAGTCGCCGCCGCGTGGCTGGCCTGCGCGGCACCAGTCGCAGCCGCCAGCAGCGATTGGGCCAACAACGAACAAGGCCGCGTGCGCCTGATCTCGGCCAGCCAGGGAACCGGTGGCCAGAGCGACCTCCGGCTCGGCCTGCAGTTCAACATGGCCAAGGGGTGGAAGATCTACTGGCGCTCTCCGGGGGAAGCCGGCTACCCGCCGCAGGTCGACTGGAGCGGTTCGGAGAATCTCGCCGATGCCGAAATCCGCTGGCCGGTGCCGCACCGCTTTCAACTGTTCGGGCTGCAGACCTTCGGCTACGGCGGGGAGGTCGTGCTGCCGGTCGACGCGGTCGCCAAGGACCCTGCCAAGCCGGTGCGGGTGCACGCCAAGCTCGACTACCTGACCTGCGCGGAAATCTGCGTCCCGCGTAAGGCAACGCTGGCGATGACGCTGCCCGCAGACACCGGCGGTCCCAGCCAGCAAGCGCACCTGATCGACCGATTCCGATCCCAGGTGCCGGGAGAAGGGGCGGCCGCCGGCCTCGCGCTCACCGCTGTCGACCTGGTGGCCGACAGCAAGCAACCCGTGCTCGAGCTGACGGCCAGCGCCCAACCGCCGTTCGAAGCGCCGGACGCGGTCGTCGAGGGACTGCCGGAGACCAAGTTCGCCAAGCCGGAGGTGACGTTGACCGCAGACGGCCGGGACGCCGTGCTGCGGCTGACCGGGCAACGCGGCAAGCTGGCCGAAGGCACGCTTGCCGGCAAAACGGTGACGATCACGCTGTTCGACGGCAATCGCGGGCTGGAGCGTGAGCTCACGCTGGGCGAGGAGATCGGCGCCGGTGCGCCCGGAGCGCCGGCCGCCTCGAACGGCGGCGGGCTCAGTTGGAGCGGCCCGGGGGTCAGCCCCACCGACTTCGTCGGCATCCTGGGGCTCGCGGTGCTGGGCGGGCTGGTTCTGAACCTGATGCCGTGCGTGCTGCCCGTGCTGTCGCTGAAGCTACTCAGCGTCGTCGGCCAGGGCGGCCGGGAGCGCCGGCACGTGCGCCAGTCCTTCCTCGCCTCCGCGGCAGGGATCGTCGCGTGCTTCCTGCTGCTGGCCGCGGGCGCGGCAGCGCTCAAGGCCGCCGGCATGGCGGTGGGCTGGGGCGTGCAGTTCCAGCAACCGCTGTTCCTGGTGGCGCTGACGCTGATCCTGACGCTGTTCGCCTGCAACCTGTTCGGCCTGTTCGAGGTACGCCTGCCCGGCCGCCTCAACGACGCGCTGGCGCGCGCCGGCAGCGGTGCGGGCGATCCCAGCCACCGCGAAGGACTGGCCGGCCATTTCGCCACCGGCATGTTCGCGACCCTGCTGGCGACCCCTTGTTCCGCTCCGTTCCTGGGCACGGCGATCGGCTTCGCGCTGTCGCGTGGGTTGCTGGAAATCCTGGCGATCTTCCTGGCACTCGGAATCGGGTTAGCACTGCCCTACCTGGCGGTCGCCGCCGTCCCGTCGCTGGCGGCGAGCCTGCCGCGCCCCGGGCAGTGGATGGTCACGGTACGTCGTATCCTAGGCGTCGCGCTGGCGGGCACGGCCGTCTGGCTGCTGACCGTGCTGGCCGCGCAGGACGGACAGGTCACCGCACTGGTCGTCACTGGATTGATGATCGCCCTGGGCGGGCTGATCGCGCTGCGCCTGAAACTGGCCGGGACGCTGCGCAAGGCGGTCCCGGCCGGGGCGGCGATGCTGGCCCTGGCGGCTTTCGCCGCGCCCGTCGCCCTGCCTGGGTCCACGGATGCCGGCAACCGCGATAAGGCCGGCGCCGCGCAACAGGACAGTGCCGACTGGCGCCCGCTGGACGTGGCGGCGATCGATCGAATGGTCGATGACGGCAAGGTGGTGTTCGTCGATGTGACCGCCGACTGGTGTATCACCTGCCAGGTCAACAAGAAGCTGGTGATCGATAGCGATCGGGTGCAGCAACGCCTGAATCAGCCACAGGTCGTGCGCATGCGTGGCGACTGGACCGAGCCGTCCGACCGGATCGCCAACTATCTCGCCAGTTTCGGGCGGTACGGCATCCCATTCAATGCGGTCTATGGTCCGGGGGCACCGGACGGCCTCGTGCTGCCCGAATTGCTCAGCAAATCCGCGGTGATGGATGCGATCGCCCAGGCGAAGGACCAACAGACTGCCGCGCGCTGAACGGCCGTGATGCCTGCGACTGTCCGCGACGGCCACGCCCCTATCCAAAAGACCGCCGGACCGACCTTTTCGTGGGTCCAGGGCTCTCCTATGTTAGCGCCAGATACCCGACCCTCCGGTGCGGTTTCTGGCGCATAGCCGCTGGCGACCCACCGACGACGGCCGCACGCCGGCCGGAAAGCCATCGAAGCAAAGGGGATGAATGAGATGATCAAAGTGGGTGACGAGCTTCCAGACGCGACCCTGCGTAAGCTGGGCCAGGACGGCATCGACGAGGTCACCGCGAAAGACTTCTTCAAGGGACGCAAGGTGGCGCTGATCGGCGTGCCCGGCGCCTACACCCCAACCTGCTCGAACGAGCACCTGCCGGGCTTTGTCGAGAAGGCCAAGCAATTCCACGACAAGGGCGTGGATGAGGTCGCCTGCATGTCGGTGAACGACCCCTTCGTCCTCAAGGCCTGGGGCGAGCATAGCAACGTCGGTGACAGCGTGACCCTGCTGTCGGACGGCAATGCGGAACTGACGCAGAAAATGGGCCTGGAATTCGACGGCAGTGGCGCCGGCCTCGGCACCCGGTGCAAGCGCTTCGCGATGCTGGTCGACAACGGCGTGGTCAAGGCTCTGAACGTCGAGGACAGCCCAGGCTCCGTCGAGGTCACCAACGCCGACAAACTGCTCGCGGAGCTGTAGCCCCCACAGCGATTGATCGCCGGACGTCTGCTGGCCAGTTCCGCAGGCCAAGACGGATAAGGCCGGCAAATACGACTGCGCGCAGCCTACCAACGCCCCTTGGTCCCCGAAGCTCCGCCGCTTGGCGATCCAGGGACCAAGGGGCGGTTACGTTTTAGGCACGCTGAATTTTTTGATTGACCGCACGTCCCTCGGCTCTTGTTTGATGGTGCGCACAAGCAAGGCGTCGGGCCGCTTTTCTTATTCGACCTGATGATTTCTGCACCCTTGCGCGATCACGGCGCCAAACATGAGTCTAGCGCTGAATCTCCCGTCGACCCGCCAAACGGTAAATAAATAATTAACAAAAATAACCCTGCATTCAAGGCAAGCCTTCGCTGTTCTTAACCTCTCTTTGACAATACTATTGCTAGTTGCTTTTTCAGCGCATTCACAGTACCGTCATTTCGTACTGAGTTGCTGGGAACCGGTGTCAGCTTGGCTGGCCGAGGAAGGGAGAGAGGCGGTGGCCGACAAGCCAGTCTCACCGCAGGAAGCGCGCAGGCTGCTTGCGCGGCATCTTGAAAATCTGCGAGAGGCCCCCGGGGCCGCCGCCCGAGCGCAGACAGCGCGCGATGTGGCCAGTGGGCTGAATTCGGGCCACCTGTCGGAGTCCGAAAGCCAGCTCGCGCTGAACATCCTGGAAATGCTGATCTACGACACGGCGACCGCGGTACGCGCGGCGGTTGCCTCCGAACTCGCGCACTCCCCCGCCCTTCCGGAGACCTGGGCGCGGGAACTGGCCTGCGACGTTTCCGAAGTCGCCGTGCCGGTGCTGCGGTACGCCCAGACCCTGTCGGACAACGACCTCATCGCGATCATCGAGTATGCCGAGGCTGAGAAGCTCCAGGTGATCAGCCAGCGCGACCAGGTCAGCCAGCGGGTCAGCGGAGCGCTGATCGAACAGGGCGACCAGGCCACGGTAACGCACCTACTGAACAACGACGGGGCCGAGATCGCCAAACGCTCGCTGGGCTGGGCGCTGTCGCGCTTCCGAAACAGCGAGGACGTGCATCGCGGACTGCTGAACCGGCAACTGCCGCCCCGGGTCCTGGTGGCGCTCGTCAACTGTGCCAGCGAGGATCTGCGGCGCGAGTTGCTGCAACGTCAGGACCTCTCGGCGGCGGTGCGCGACAATGTCATGGCGCTGGGCGAGGAAGCCGCGCTGCACGTCGTGCTCGCTGGCAAGGAAAGCGACGACCCCGCGGAGACCGTGAACACGCTGGTGCAAAGCGGCAAGCTGACCGACCGGCTGTTGCTGCGGGTGCTGCTGGAAGGCCAATTTACGCTGTTTGTGCACGGCCTGGCGGCGCGGGCCGGCGATGCTTACGAAGACGCGGCCCGCAAAATAGAAGCCGGCGATGCCTTTGCCCGCAGCGGCCTCTACCGCGAGGCCGGGATCGCCGAGCGTCTGTTCAATGCCTTTAACGCGGCCTGTTCGGCAGCCCAGCCTTATCTGAAAAGTGGCCGTGCGCTCGACGATGCCTTCCGGGCGAAGGCAATCAACAACATCCGCGCGAGCTATCCGGCCATCACTGGGGATTCCCTCGCAGCGGTCTTGAGCGGCCTGTCCAAGACCACCGCCAGCGCCTGGTAAACGACTTCAGAACATTGCAAATCCGCGTCGAGGCCCCTCCAGATAGGGGTTTTCGGCGTGGACGTCGTTCTTGCCCGGCGCATAGCCCCATAATGCCGCGCGCAACGGTCCCGCCGCCACACGGCTGGGGTGTCGGGCGGCTAGTCGCTCTTGAACAGGCTCTCCGCCCCCTGCATGTAGGCGCGCTTGCGCTGGGCGACCTCGCGGACTTGGTCCAGTTCCCGTTCCAGCTTGCCGGCGTAGGCATCCAGTTCCTCGACCGACAAATCATTGAGCGGTCGCGGTTGATCCAGCCGGACGCTCGGCTCCTCGTCATCACGCATGGCCTGTCTCCTGTCGTCTCGACCGCGCTGGCGCTTGCCCTCGGCGCGCGAGGATACTAGAGCGGTCGGCGCGAGGCGAGAGCCCTGCCGCACAGCCAGGAGAACGCTGATGGCCGACCTGCCGCAGACAATGACCGCGATCGAGATTCCGCAGTCCGGCGGTCCTGAGGTGCTAACCCCGACCGAACGCCCGGTGCCCACACCCGGCCACGACGACGTGCTGATCCGCGTCGAGGCCGCGGGCGTCAACCGGCCCGATGTGATGCAGCGCCAGGGCGGCTACCCGCCGCCGGAGGGCGCCAGCGACATCCCTGGTCTGGAGATCGCGGGCGAAATCGCCGCGCTCGGCGCGAACGCGGGCGACTGGCAGATCGGCGACAAGGTGACGGCGCTCGTCACCGGCGGAGGCTACGCGCAGTACTGCACCGCGCCAGCCGCGCAATGCCTGCCCTGGCCGGCCGGCTTCGACGCCGTGCATGCCGCCGCGATCCCCGAGACATACTTCACCGTCTACTCCAACGTGTTCGACCGCGGCCAGCTGAAGGCCGGGGAATCGTTCCTGGTTCATGGCGGCTCAAGCGGGATCGGCACGACAGCGATCCAGTTGGCGCACGCGTTCGGGGCGCGCGTCTTCACGACCGCCGGCACGCCGAAGAAGTGCCGTGCCTGCACGGAGCTGGGGGCCGACCGGGCAATCAACTACCGCGAGGAAGACTTCGTCGAGGTCGTGAAGAGCCAGACGCAAGGCGGCGTCAACCTGATCCTGGACATGGTCGCCGGCGATTATATCCCGCGCGACATCAAGGCGCTGGCGCCGGAAGGCCGGCTTGTCTTCATCGCCTTCCTGGGCGGGCCGAAGGCGGAGGTCAACTTCGCCCCGGTCATGCTGAAACGCCTGACCATCACCGGTTCAACGCTGCGCGCACGGGAAGTCGCCTTCAAGGCCGACGTGGCGCGGAAACTGCACCGCCACGTCTGGCCCCTGCTGGAGCAGGGTCGCACCAAGGTGCTCGTCCATCAGACCTTTCCGCTCGAAAAGGCGGGGGACGCCCATGCCCTGATGGAAAGCTCGACCCATATCGGCAAGATCGTACTCACAATGTGAGCGCGCGTGTCAGAACGATCACGGGTATCATGGCGATCCTGTGACCTGCCTTTTATCGCGCTTGGTGCATTCCCACCTCTTGAGTGCAGTGAAAGGCTAAGACACGAAGGAGAAGCGATACGATGGCTGAAAGCAAGGACCAGTACAAAGAGCAGCTGAAAGCCAAGATCGACGAATGGAACGCGGAAATCGATAAGCTCCGCGACAAGGCCGATCAGGCAACGGCCCAGGCACGCGAGCAGTACGAAGAGCAGATCGATAAGCTGCGCAAGCAGCAGCAGCAGATGCAGGAGCAGCTCGACACCTTGCGTCGGTCGAGTGAAAGTGCCTGGAACGACGTGAAGAAGGGCATCGACAGCGCCTGGGACAACATGGACAAGGCGGTCAGGGATGCCTGGAGCCGTTTCCGCTAAGCGTTCGGCTAGGCTGTAAAATCAGCCACCGGCGACGGGATCGCAAATTCCCGCCGCCGGTGGCGCGGATCGGCCTTTCTTGCGCGTCCGTTCGCCCTTATATTTGCAACCGGTCACCCGGACATGCCGATGGTGCCGAAGTCGCTCGTGCTGGACGCACGGGCGCTTTTTGGCGTTGACGGCCGCTGAAGCGAGAGGCAACGGCCGCGCGCCGATCGGTTATCGGCCGCACCAAACCGCAAGATGCGCGCCTCTAAGGCGCTCGCGCGCGCTTGGCGTGCGGGATGCTATGGTCGCGCAAGGAGGACGAACGAAATGGCTCAGCCGTTGATGCCCAAAGCCACCGCCGTGTGGTTGGTGGAAAACACCGCGCTTACCTTCGACCAGATCGCCCAGTTCTGCGGCCTGCACCCGCTGGAGGTGCAAGGCATCGCCGACGGCGAGGTCGCCACCGGCATCAAGGGCATGGACCCGATCGCCAACGCCGAGGTGACGCGCGAGGAGATCGAGCGCTGCCAGAAGAACCCCAGCGCCAAGCTGCAGCCCGCGAAAAGCGACTTGCCGAAACCGGTCTCGCGCACCAAGGGGCCGAAATACACCCCAATCGCCAAGCGCCAGGACAAGCCGGACGGCATCGCCTGGATCCTGCGCAACCATCCTGAGGTGAAGGACGCGCAGATCTGCCGGCTGATCGGCACGACCAAGAACACCATCCAGGCGATCCGCGACCGTACGCACTGGAACTCCCCCAACATCCGCCAGCGCGATCCCGTCCTGCTGGGTCTGTGCACGCAGTCCGAACTGAACGAAACGATCGAAACCGCGCGCCGCCAACAAGCCCGCAAGCCGGGCGAGAAACAGGACGCCACGGCCGAGACCGGCGCCGAGACGGCCGCGCAACCGAACGACGACATCCCGGGAGGCGGCGGCGAGGACTACTGAGCCGCGCCCGCCACGGACGGTCGCCTGGAGCACGAAAACGGCGCGATCCGATAGGGTCGCGCCGTTTTCGTATTGAAGGGCCTTCGGCGGGCGGCACGATCTTCAGCACCGCGCCCCATTGGCTCTACGGTCGTCCACCAAGCTCTTGTGCGCGCAAGCTCGGACAAGCGCAGCTTGTCGCTAAGCCTCCTCCGGCGGCGGAACCGTGTAGTTCAGCGCGAGCCGGCCGCCGTCGGGGTAGAGGCACTGGCCGGTCATGTAGCTGGAATCTTCGCTCGCCAGGAACACCGCGACCTTGGCGACCTCATCCGGTTCGCCCAGCCGGCCCATCGGCGTTCGGGACATCAGGCCACGCCATTTTTCCGGGTCGGCGTTCACTTGGCGCACCATATCCGTGCCGATCGACCCCGGCCCGATCGCGTTGGCGCGGATGCCGTGCGGCGCCAGTGCCAGGGATTCCGCCTTGGTCAGTTGATTGATCCCACCCTTGGCCGTGACGTAGGGCGTGATCTGCGGAATCGCGAGCACCGCGTTGACCGAGGACATGTTGATCAGCGTGCCGCCGCCGCCCTGCGCCACCATCTGCTTGGCCGCCGCCTGGCCCAGCAGGAAAACGCCCTTCAGATTGACACGGATCACCCGGTCGAAGTCTTCCTCGGTCAACTCCAGAAACTCGCTGACCGCGACCAGGGCGGCGTTCGCAACGGCCGTGTCGACCCGGCCGTACAGCTCGACGGTCTTGGCGATCAGCGCATCCACCGACGCCTTGTCGCCGGCGTCACAGTGGACATAAGCGGCCTCGCCGCCCGCCTGCCGGATCGCCTCGGCCGCCTGCTCGCCCTCTTGGTCCAGCACATCGGCGAGCACGACCTTCGCGCCTTCCCGCGCGAACCGCTCGGCAATCGCCTGCCCGATCCCACGTGCGGCCCCGGTGATGACGGCGACTTTGTTCTCCAGGCGCATGACGTTGGCTCTCCCTCAGACTGATCGAACAGATACAGACGGCCGGCGTGACGGGAACACCGGATGACGGCTTGAGCATCTTGTCTGCCGAGGGCCGGAGCGTACACCCCTACGCGCGCCGCCCCAGCCAGCATCGAGACATCGGAAAGGCAGGGGCATGCGCGAAGACGTCATCATCCCTATGACCGCGCACATCCCCCAGCTGTTCACGCCCCGCGCCAGGGACCCTGCGAGCGGTTATCCGGGACCTGGGACTGCAGGCTGTCCACCAGGCTCAGGCGGGCCGCCGCCTCGCGCTGGCGCGCCCAAGCGCGCAACAAGAGGCGCAACCCGACAAGCAGGCGGCGGGGACGGCCCGAGCGTTTTCGGCGACGGCGACGCGGCATGGTTAGATTCGAAAGCCCAGGTCCTGCAGGGACAGCTTGATTTCGTCCAGGATCGCCGGATCGTCGATGGTCGGCGGCACCTCGATCTGCTCGCCATCGGCCATCTTGCGCATGGTAGCGCGCAGGATCTTGCCCGAGCGGGTCTTGGGCAGGCGGCTGACCACGGCGACGTGACGGAACGCGGCCACGGGACCGATCTCGTCACGCACCCGCTGCACGCATTCCTTCTGGATATCAGCGTTCGCACGGTCGACACCAGCGGCCAGCACGACAAGGCCGACCGGCAACTGTCCCTTGAGTTCATCGCGCACGCCAACCACCGCGCACTCGGCGACGTCCGGATGCTCCGCCAGCACCTCCTCGACCGCGCCGGTGGAAAGGCGGTGACCGGCGACGTTGATGACATCGTCGGTCCGGCCCATCACGAACAGATAGCCGTCCTCGTCGAAGAAGCCGGCATCGCCGGTTCGGTAATAGCCGGGGAAAGCCTCCAGGTAGGCCTGATGATACCGATCGCGCGCCTGCCACAGGGTAGGCAGCGCCCCCGGCGGCAGCGGCAACTTGCAGACGATTGCGCCGATCTTGCCGCGCGGCATCTCCTGGCCCTCGCCGTCCAGGACGCGGACGTCCCAGCCCGGTACCGGCACGGTCGGCGAGCCGGCCTTCACCTGGAACTGTTCGAGCCCCATCGGGTTGGCGGCGATCGCCCAGCCGGTTTCGGTCTGCCACCAGTGGTCGATCACCGGCACGTTCAGCTTGTTCTGCGCCCAGTACAGCGTGTCCGGGTCGCACCGCTCGCCCGCCAGGAACAGGGTGCGGAACTGCGGCATGTCGTAATCGCCGATCCGCTTGCCGTTGGGGTCCTGCTGGCGGATCGCGCGGAAGGCCGTGGGCGCAGTGAACAGCGAGACGACGCCGTGATCCCGGATCACCCGCCAGAAGGTACCGGCATCGGGCGTGCCGACCGGCTTGCCCTCGAACATCACGGTGGTGTTGCCGTTCAACAGCGGGCCGTAGACGATGTAGGAGTGGCCGACCACCCAACCGACGTCGGAGGCGGTCCACCAGACCTCACCCGGGTCGACGTTATAGACCGTCTTCATCGACCAGGTCAGAGCGACCGCGTGGCCGCCGTTGTCGCGCACGATGCCCTTGGGCTGACCGGTGGTGCCCGAAGTGTAGAGGATGTAGAGCGGATCGGTCGCCGCGATGCTGACGCAGTCGGCGGGGGTCGCCGTGGCCATCGCGTCGTCCCAATCGACATCGCGCCCCGGCGTCAGGTCGCAGCGCTGCGTATCGCGCTGCTTGACGATCACCGTCTCCGGCGCATGCGTGGCTTCCTCCAGCGCGTGCTCGTAAAGCGGCTTGTAGTCCACGATCCGGCCCGGCTCGATGCCGCAGGAGGCGGTTACCATCACCTTCGGCTGCGCGTCGTTGAAACGCTTGGCCAGCTCATGACCGGCGAACCCACCGAACACGACGGAGTGCACCGCGCCCAAACGCGCACAGGCGAGCATGGCGATCGCGGCTTCCGGAATCATCGGCATGTAGATGATCACCCGGTCGCCATGGCCCACGCCCTGGGCCTTCAGCACGCCGGCGAAGCGCGCGACCGCGTCGCGCAGCTCGGCGAAGGTGTACTTGGCGACCTGCCCCGTGACCGGACTGTCCCAGATCAGCGCCAACTGCGCCGCGCGCCCGTTTTCGACGTGGCGGTCAAGGCAGTTGTAAGCGGTGTTCAGCCGGCCACCGGTGAACCAGCGATAGTAGGGAGCATCGCTGTCGTCCAGGACCTTGTCCCAGCGCTTGTCCCAGGCGACCCCTTCGGCCGCCTCCGCCCAGAAGCCGTTCGGATCGTCCAGGGAGCGGCGGAAGGTCTGCTTGTAGTCGCCCATTGCGATACCCCCGTTCGTGTCGTTTTGTCCGGGCCGCGGTCGGTCGGCCTGCTTTTTGTTCATCGGCCAGCATGCGCCATGCCGACCGGCCGTTCAAATCCCGACGTTGGCCTTGCGCGAAAACCATACCGGGCCGACCGCCGACGGCCTTGACGTGGCTCAAGGCAAGCGCGCGTACTCGCGTTGCGCGATCAATCCGAAAACCGGTTCGGCCCACCCCTGGCCGCGCCGCAAACGACGAGCGGGAGGTTTCGAGCAGGCATGAGCGCGGACACCATCTACGAGCGGCATCTGGACAAGACGCCGGCAAACTACGTGCCGCTGACGCCGCTGTCGTTCCTCAAGCGCACGGCCCAGGTCTACCCGGACCACACCGCGATCCGCCACGGCGATTGGTCCTACAGCTGGCGCGAGGCGTACGTCCGCTGCCGCCGGCTCGCCTCCGCGTTGCATCAGCGCGGGATCGGGGTTGGCGATACGGTCGCTGTGATGGCGCCCAACATCCCAGCGATGTGGGAGGCGCACTTTGGCGTGCCGATGACGGGCGCGGTGCTGAACGCGCTTAACGTTCGGCTGGACGCAGCGACGATCGCCTACATTCTGGACCACGGCGAGGCATCGCTCTTGATCACCGACACCGAGTTCGCGCCCACGATCCAGGCTGCGCTCGAGCAAATCGACCGGGATATCCCGGTGGTCGACATCGCCGATCCTCAGGCGGCTAAGCCCGGTGCGCGCCTGGGGTCCATCGAATACGAAGACTTCCTGGCCGGCGGCGATCCCGAGTTCGACTGGCGGATGCCCGAGGACGAGTGGGAGGCGATCACCCTCAACTACACCTCCGGCACCACCGGCAACCCGAAAGGCGTCGTCTACCACCACCGCGGGGCCTATCTGAACGCGGTCGGCAATGTGCTCACCTGGTCGATGGGCGGCCAGCCGGTCTACCTCTGGACCCTGCCGATGTTCCACTGCAACGGCTGGTGCTTCCCCTGGACGGTCGCCGCGATGGCGGGCACCAGTGTCTGCCTGCGCCAGGTGGCGGCCAAGCCGATCTACGACGCGATCGCGGACAAGGGCGTTACTCACCTGTGCGGCGCACCGATCGTGATGCAGATGCTGCTGAACGCCGGCGATGACGAAAAGCGCGACCTGCCACACACCGTCAACGTCATGACCGCCGCGGCCCCGCCGCCAGCCTCGGTCCTCGAACGGATGGAGGGCGAAGGCTTCAAGGTAACCCACGTCTACGGCCTGACGGAGGTCTATGGACCCGCCGTCACCTGTGCCTGGCATAACGACTGGAACGCGCTGCCGATGACGGAGCAGGCCGAGAAGAAGGCCCGTCAAGGCGTCGCCTATCCGGTCCAGGAGGGCGTCATCGTCGCCGACCAGGAAACGATGGAACCACTCCCCTGGGACGGGAAGTCGTTGGGCGAAGTGCTGATGCGCGGCAACGTCGTGATGAAGGGCTACCTGAAGAACCCGGAAGCGACCGACAAGGCGTTCGCCGGCGGCTGGTACCATACCGGCGACCTCGGCGTGACCGAGCCGGACGGCTACATCGCGCTCAAGGACCGCTCGAAGGACATCATCATCTCCGGCGGCGAGAACATCTCGTCGATCGAGGTCGAGAACGTCCTCTACAAGCACCCGGGGGTCACCGCCTGCTCGGTCGTCGCGATGCCGAGCGAGCAATGGGGCGAAACGCCGTGTGCCTTCGTCGAGCTGGCCGACGGCTATGAAGCCACCACGGCCGACGAGTTGATCGCCTTCGCCCGCGAAAACATGGCGAAGTTCAAGGCGCCACGGCACATCGTGTTCGAGGAGCTGCCCCAGACCTCGACCGGCAAGATCCAGAAGTTCCAGCTGCGCGAACGCGCGAAGGAGATCGCGCGGGGTGAGGGGTGAGGGGTGAGGGCTAAGCCCTGGCCCCGCCTGACAGCGAGTCCGGATCGGTCGCGCCGGGCGCTCACGGTTTCGTATGCAGGCGATCTGCGTCGTAACCGCGCGCAGGCGCGCTCGCGTGCAGGCGTCAGCGCGAAAGTCTTGAGGGGACTCCCTGTCCCGCCCTTGCCCTGCGCCCAAGGCTTCCGCTAAGACGCAGGCTTTCAAGCCGCAATATCTCGCCGCAACCTTGGAGCCCGTGCAGCCGTGAGCGAGCAGCAGCCGCCCGTCTACAAGCCCTTTCCCGTCTCCTGGGAGGAACTGCACCGCTATTCGAAGGCGCTCGCCTGGCGCCTGGTCCAAATGGGGCCCTGGAAGGGCCTGATCGCGATCACGCGCGGCGGCATGGTGCCGGCGGCGATCGTCGCGCGCGAACTCGAAATCCGGACGATCGATACGCTGTCGATCGCCTCCTACGACGAGCAGGACCAGGGCAAGCTTCACGTCCTGAAAAACGTCAAGCAGGACGTCGGCGACGGCGAGGGGTGGCTGGTCATCGACGACCTGGTGGATACCGGCAAGACCGCGCGAGCGGTGCGTAAGCTCTTGCCCCAGGCGCACCTCGGCACCGTCTACGCCAAGCCTGACGGCCGGCCGACGGTCGACACCTTCGTCACCGAGGTATCTCAGGACACCTGGATTCTATTCCCCTGGGACACCGAGCCTCAGGCCACCCAGCCGATCTGGAAGACGGTCGAGCGGCCGCGGTAGCCGCTACGCCAGCGCGGCATCCGCGGCGCTGGTGATGAACAGGCCAAGGGTAAAATCGAGGAACGTCAGACCGGCGGCCGGGAGCCCCGCGAGGTTCAGCATCGTCTTGGTCACGTACCACTGGTAAATCAGCACGGCCGCCAGCGCGACCAGCGTGATCAGGGCAGCCCCCTGCACGCCCCCGAAACCAACCGCCGCAAGCAGCGACAGCGGCAGGTAGATCGCAAGCTGGATGACCTTGGACCAGTTGAAGGCGACCACGAAGGGCACCCATCGCTCGGGACGCTGCAGGCCGATGGCGAGGTAGAACATCGCCAGCGGGAAGGCGACCCAGGTCAGCACGTACGCTTCGGTATGGATCAGAAAGGTGGAGATCCAGTCCGCCGAGACGCCGCCGCCCGCCAGGTGCAGGGCAACCAGCACAACATAGCCCGGCGCGACCAGAATCGCGGCGAAGAAGGAATTCCAGAAGCCCTGCGCGTCCGCGCGAAAGCAGGCTTCCGCCTGCTGCGGATCGCGCTTGAGCAGCCGCCAGGCGCCGTAAAGACCGGACAGAACCTCCTGTGCGGGCGGCGCCGGCCACATCGCTAAATGCCGTCCAATAACCGTCTGAGCGCCGCCTCGTAGACGTCGGTCAGGCGATACAGCTCGTCCACACGGGTGTGCTCGTCGACCTGGTGGGCGGTCGCGTTCTTCAGGCCAAGTTCGGCGACCGGGCAGGCATCCTTGATGAAGCGCGCGTCCGAGGTGCCGCCGCCGGTGCCAAGCTCCGGCGGCGCGCCCAGGACCTCGGTGCAAGCACCGACCAGCGCGTCCGACAGGGGCCCCGGCGCGCACAGGAAGGATTCACCGGAAACGCGCATTGACAATTCATTGCGCGGACAGTGACGATCCAGGCGCTCCTGAATCCAACGCTCGATCGCGGCCGAATCCCACAGGTCGTTGAAACGGACGTTCAGCTTCGCCGTCGCTTGGGCGGGAATCACGTTGGTCGCCGGGTTCCCGACATCCACGCTGGTGACCTGTAGGCCCGTCGGCTCGAAATGCTCCGTCCCCTGATCGAACGGCTCGTACGCCAGATCGTTCAGCGCCGCCGCCAAACGATGCACGGGATTGTCGGCATGCTGGGGGTAGGCCGTGTGGCCCTGCGTCCCGTAGACGGTGACGGTCGCGTTCAGGCTGCCACGCCGGCCGATCTTCACGGTATCGCCCAGACGCACGCCACTGGTCGGCTCGCCGACCACGCAACAGCCAAGCGTAATCCCCTGATCGGCCAGCCAATCCAGCACCTTGCGCGTGCCGTTGACCGACGGGCCTTCCTCGTCACCGGTGATCAGCAGTGACAGCGTGCCGGCCTCCAGCGGGATGCGGGAGACGGCCGCGACCCAGGCGGCAATCGCCCCCTTCATATCGACCGCGCCACGGCCGATCAGCGCGCCGTCCACCACCTCTCCCGCGAACGGCGGTACCGACCAGTCCGCCGGATCGCCGACGGGCACGACATCGGTATGCCCGGCGAAGCACACGTTGGGGGCCGGCCCACGGCGTTCGGCGTACAGGTTATCGACCCGCTCGCTCCCGTCCTCCTGGAAAGGCAGGCGCGTGCAGCTAAAGCCTAGCCGCCCCAACATCTCCTGCAGGGTGTCGAGCGCGCCGCCGTCAACGGGCGTCACGCTTTCACAGCGGATCAGGGCCTGCGCACAGGCGATCGGGTCGAGCGGCTGGGTCATGGACAGCTAGGTAGAGCGGGTTCAGGTGCGCAGCAACTCGTTGATCGAGACCTTGTCACGGGTCTGCTGGTCGACCCGCTTGACGATCACCGCGCAGTACAGCCCCGGCCCGGGCGAGCCGTCGGGGAGGTTCTTGCCCGGCATGGTCCCCGGCACGACGACCGAGTAGCTGGGCACCCGGCCACGGTAGATCTCGCCGGTCTCACGGTCGACGATCTTGGTCGACTGACCGAGGTAGACGCCCATCGAGAGGACCGAGCCCTCCTCGACGATCACGCCCTCGGCGACCTCCGCGCGGGCGCCGATGAAGCAGTTGTCCTCGATAATCACCGGATTCGCCTGCAACGGCTCCAGCACACCGCCGATGCCGGCACCGCCGGACAGGTGCACGTTCTGGCCGATCTGCGCGCAGGAGCCGACGGTCGCCCAGGTGTCGACCATGGTGCCGCTATCCACGCGCGCACCGACGTTCACGAAGCTCGGCATCAGCACGACGTTGGGCGCGATGAACGCGGTGCGCCGGACGATCGACCCCGGCACGGCGCGGAAGCCCGCCTCCTGGAAGTGCTTGTCGGTCCAGTCACCGAACTTGCTCGGCACCTTGTCGAACCAGGCCGCCTCACCGAACGCCTGATCCTTGGGACCGCCCAGGATGGTCTTGTTGGGATACAGGCGGAAGGACAGCAGCACCGCCTTCTTCAGCCACTGGTGCACGACCCATTCGCCGTCGACCTTCTCGGCGACGCGATAGGCCCCGGAATCCAGCCCATCGAGGGCGAGTTCCACGGCATCGCGGATCACGCCCGTGGTCTCCGGCGAAATCTCGCCGCGCTGCTCCCAGGCCTGGTCGATCGCCTGCTGCAGGTCTTCGCGGTTCATGGCGGCTTCAAGCTCCGTGGCTGACGTTCGATCTAATGTGCGGGTGGTCGCGCAACGCGCATCCCGGCCGCGCGCCCGCAAATCGGGGCCGCGCCGGGGTCGAAAACCGCGCGGACGATGCGTCAGCCGCGGGGGCCGGTCAAGCTTTCGCGATCCGCCCTGGCGCCTGACCGGCCCGGGCGTCCAACCAGCGGGTCAAATCACGCGTGCGATGGTGCACGAACGGCTCCTCGCCGGTGTATTCCAAACGCGCCCACTCGCTGTCGCTTTCCACCCAGACGGTGGTCATGCCGAGGTCCGCTGCCGGGGCCAGATTACGCGGCATGTCGTCGAAAAAGACGGTGCCGTTCGGATCGACGCCATGCTGAGTCAGCAGCCGGTCGAACGGCTCGCGGTGCGGCTTGGGCGTGAAACGGGCGGCGACGATGTCGAACACCGCCTCGAAGTGGTGCGCGATGCCGAGCTTATTCAGCACGGCGTCCGCATGGCCGGTGTTGGCGTTGGTGTAGATCAGCTTGCGCCCAGGCAGCCGGCCGAGCGCCGCATCGAGCTCTGGCGCCGGGTCGACCGGCGACAGGTCGATCGCGTGCACGTACGTGAGATAACGCTCCGGATCCAAGCCGTGGACCCGCATCAGCCCGGTCAGGGTGGTGCCGTACTCCCGCAGATAGCGCTTTTGCACCGCGCGCGCTTCGACGGCATCCAAACCGAGATAACCGGCAACGAATTCCCCCATCCGCCGGTCGACCTGATCGAACAGGCGGCAGGCGTAGGGGTAGAGCGTGTTGTCCAGGTCGAACAGCCAGACCGGCTCGGCAGCGGGCGGGTCGGCTGATGTCGCGCGGTCGGTCATGGCCTTGCCAGATGCTGCAGCGCAGGGGACGCGCTAGTGCGCCTCGGCCCAGGAGCTGCCGGTGCCGGCCTCGGCGACCAGCGGTACCGCGAGTTCGACGACCGGTTCGGCCGCCTGCTCCATGACCTCGCGCACGCACTTGGAGGTCGCGTCCAGCTCGGCCTCCGGCACCTCGAACAGCAGTTCGTCGTGCACCTGCAAGAGCATCCGCGCCTTCAGGCCGGCGTCGTCGAGCGCGCGCGGAAGGCGGATCATGGCGCGCTTGATGATGTCGGCGGCGGAGCCCTGGATCGGCGCGTTGATCGCCGCACGCTCTGAGAAGGAGCGGCGGCCCGGCTGCTTCGACTTGATCTCCGGCAGGTAGATCCGCCGGCCGAACAGCGTCTCGACGTAGCCGTGCTCCTTGGCGAAGGCCTTCTTGGCGTCCATGAACGCCTTGATCGCCGGATAGCGCTGGAAATAGGTGTCGATGTACTGCTTCGCCGCCGACTGTTCGATACCCAGGTTCTGGGCCAGGCCGAACGGCGAAATGCCGTAGATGATGCCGAAGTTGATCGCCTTGGCCTGGCGGCGGACGCTCGGGTCCATGCCCTCCACCGGCACACCGAACACCTCGCTTGCGGTCATGGCGTGGATGTCGGCGTCGTCGCGGAAGGCCTGCTGCAGGCTCTTCTCCTCGGCCATGTGCGCGGCCAGGCGCAACTCGATCTGCGAGTAGTCGACACTCAGGAGCGTTTGGCCCTTCTCCGCGACGAAGGCCTGGCGGATCTTGCGCCCCTCCTCCGTGCGGATCGGGATGTTCTGCAGGTTGGGATCGCTCGAGGACAGGCGGCCGGTGGAGGCGACCGCCTGCTGGAAAGCGGTGTGCACCCGCCCCGTATCCTTGTTGATCTCGTCCTGCAGCGCGTCGGTGTAGGTCGACTTCAGCTTTTGGATCTGCCGCCAGTCGAGCACGCGCGCCGGCAGGTCGTGGCCCTGGTTCGCCAGCGTCTGCAGCACCTCCGCGTCCGTCGAGTAGGCGCCGGACTTGCCTTTGCGCTGGCCCTGCAGACCCATCTCGTCGAACAGGATCTCGCCCAGCTGCTTGGTCGAGCCGACGGTGAAGCGCTTGCCGGCCAGCTGGTAGATCTGCTCCTCCAGCTGCTCCATGCGCTCGCCGAAGTCGCGGCTCATCTCCTTCAGCACCGCCGGGTCAACCTTGACGCCGGCCCGTTCCATGTCGGTCAGCACCTGGGACAGCGGACGTTCCAGCGTCTCGTACACGCTGACCATCTTCTCCGGCAGCAGCCGCGGCTTGAGCAGCGCGTGCAGACGGAAGGTGATGTCCGCATCCTCGGCAGCGTAATCCAGCGCTTTGTCCAGCGGGACCTTGTCGAACGTGACCTGCGCCTTGCCGGTCCCGGCGACCTCCTTGTAGGCGATCGTCTTGTAGCCGAGGTGGTGCTGAGCAAGCTCGTCCATGCCGTGGCCGTGCTGCCCGCCCTCCAGCACGTAGGACAGCAGCATGGTGTCATCGATCGGCGTGATCTTGAGGCCGTAGCGCGCCAGCACGACCCGGTCGTACTTGATGTTCTGCCCGATCTTGAGCGTGCCCGGGTCTTCCAGGAGCGGCTTCAACGCCTTCAGCGCCGCGTCGAAGTCGACTTGGCTCGGTGCCCCCTTGCCGGAGAGGTCGAGTTCGCCCGCGCCCTCGCCGGTGTGCGCGAGCGGCACGTAGCAAGCGCGTCCCGGTGCGGTTGCGAGCGACACCCCGACCAGTTCCGCACTCAGCGCATCCAGCGAGGTGGTCTCCGCGTCGAAGGCGACCACACCGCGATCGAACGCCTCGGCGATCCAGGCGTCCAGGCGTGCCTGCGTCTGCACCAGCTCGTACTCGGCCTCCGCCGCCTCCGGGGCGGGCTGGTCGGACTTCTCGCCCTCCAGGTCCAGGCGCGCGAGCAGCGAGGTAAAGGCCTGCTCCTCCAGCCAGCCCTTGAGCACCTGCGGGTCGGGCTCGCGTGCCCGCAAATCCTCCAGTCCGTGCGTCAACGTCATGGCGTCGTCGAGCCGGACCAGCTGTCGGGAGATGCGCGCCTGCTCGGCGTAGGTCTCCAGGTTCTCGCGGCGCTTCTTCTGCTTGATCTCGCCGGTCTTGGCGAGCAGCGTCTCGACGTCGCCGTACTGCTGGATCAGTTCGGCGGCGATCTTCTGGCCGATGCCGGGGACGCCTGGGATGTTGTCGACCGAGTCGCCCCACAGCGCCTGTACGTCGACCACCTTCTCCGGCGGCACACCGAACTTCTTCTCGACATCCTCGGGCCCGATCAGACGGCCATCCATCGGGTCCATCATATCGATGCCCGGTCGGATCAGCTGCATCAGGTCCTTGTCGCTCGAGACGATCGTGACCTTGGTGCCCTGCTGCTCGGCCAGTTTGGCGTAGGAGGCGATCAGGTCGTCCGCCTCGTAGCCCTCTTCCTCGATCGAGGGAATGTTGAAGGCACGCACCGCCTCCCGGCAGAGCGGAATCTGCGGCGCCAGATCCTCCGGCATCTCCGGCCGGTTGGCCTTGTAGTCGGGGTAGATGTCGTTGCGGAAGCTGTGCCCGCTGGCATCGAAGATCACCGCGATCGCCTCGCGGTCCCCGATGTCGCGCAACAGCTTCAGAAGCATGTTGATGAAGCCGTAGACGGCGAAGGTCGGCGTGCCGTCAGGGCGCGTCATCGTCGGCGGCAGCTTGTGGTAGGCCCGGAAGATGTAGCCGGAACCGTCGATCAGGTAGAGATGGCGGACGCCGCCTGGAACATCAGCCCCAGACGTGGCCTGGCTCTCCGTGCCCGCCTGCGACGGGGATGGCTTTTCCGCCTGCTGGGCGGGACTCTCACTCGCCATGACGCTTCCCGTGGCTCCACCGGGTGTAAACAAGAGGCGCGCGGCCGTGGCCGTAGATGCCTTAGTGGCCGTGGCCGGCCTTGGCGCCTTCTCTCAGGATGTAACGGCGCCCACAGTAGGGGCAATCCACCTGGCCGCGCCCTTCCATGTTCAGGAACACGCGGGGATGGCCCAGGGCGGGGTTCGGGCCACCGTCGCAGGGGACCGTTTCGGCCTCGACGTAGACCGTCTCGACTGGCTGCATGAAGGCTCGCGTCCTTAACATCGTGAGAGGTGGGCGTCGGCCCGGCTTGCGACCGGCGCATGGCAGCTGCCAGTGGGCGCCGCGCGGGGACCGCGTTGACCGGGCGCGGGGGCGATGATAGCGAAGCGCGGCTTGCGATCAATCGCCGCCGTCGCCCGAGCGCGCCTTGTTGCCCTTATGCGCTTGAAGGCGGCGGCGCGCCGCCCATCTGGTGGACATGCCCCGCGATCACGACACCCAGACAGATAGCCCGCGCCCGACCGGCGACGCCGATACGCCGGTCCAGGGCAACGTTACGCCCCATCCCAGCGCTGTCGCTCCCGGCCAAGCCGGCGCGGCCGACAGCGCCGACCTGCCCGAGGACGCGGTCGAGGTCAAGGCGCTGAACAAAACCTACCGCGCCAGCGGCCAGGGCGAAGCCAAGAAGGCGCTGCGCAGCGTCGACCTGAACATTCGCCGCGGTCAACTGTTCGGCCTGCTGGGCCCGAACGGCGCCGGCAAGTCGACCCTGATCAACATCATGGCCGGCTTGGTCCATAAGACCGACGGCACGATGAAGCTCTGGGGCTACGACATCGATCGCAACCCGCGCCAGGCGCGTTCGGCGATCGGGATCGTGCCGCAGGAGCTCAACATCGACCCCTTCTTCACCCCGCGCGAGCTCCTGGACCTGCAGGCCGGCCTGTACGGCGTGCCGAAGAGCGAGCGGATCACCGACGAGCTGCTGGAGGTCATGGGCCTGAGCGATAAGGCGGAGGCCTATGCCCGGACCCTCTCCGGCGGCATGCGCCGGCGGCTGATGGTTGCCAAGGCGATGGTGCACGATCCACCGATCCTGGTGCTCGACGAGCCGACAGCGGGCGTCGACGTCGAACTGCGCCGGCAGCTGTGGCGGCACGTGCGCCAGTTGAACGCGCGCGGCACCACGATCCTGCTGACCACGCACTACCTCGAGGAAGCCGAGGAACTGTGCGACGAGATCGCGATCATCAACCACGGCCAGGTGATCGCCTGCGACACCACCCCGGAGCTTCTGAAACGCCTCGATACCAAGGCGCTCGCGCTCAACGTCGCCGAGCCGGTGGAGGCCGTGCCGGCGGCCCTGCAGCCCTTCCAGCCAGAGCTGGACCGCCAGGGCCGTCTGGTCTTCCGCTACCGCGCGAGCGAAAGCCCGGTGCCGCAAATCCTGGAAGCCGTCCGCAGCGCCGGGCTCACGATCGTCGACGTCTCCACCGAGGAGACCGACCTGGAGGATATCTTCCTCCAGCTGACCTCGACGGCCGAAGCCGATGACGCCGAACCCGCCAAGGCGGCGTCCTAGGGGATCGGCCGTTGGGCGCCCGGTGCCCGCGGTTGCCGTCCAACGCGCGTGGGCGTGCCGGTCGTGCGTCCCGCTCAGGACCGACAGCTCAGCATGAAGGCGATACTTGAGTATGTCGTCTTCCCGCTGAGCGGGGCGCGCTCCGCGCATTACGCCGGACGTTCGACGGCGAACGTCCGGCGCCTCGTCTCCCTTACCCTGCTGCTGCTTCTCGCTGCCTGCGCGCCGAAGACCGTTCCGCCAGGCGCGGCAACCCAACAGCCGCGGCTGGCTGACGGCGCGCTCGTCATGCCGGACGGTGCGCGCCTGCCGCTCGAAAGCTGGCTACCGGACGACGCCCCCGAGGCGGCCGTGGTCGCCTTGCACGGATTCAATGACTACGCCCACGCCTTCGCCCTGCCGGGACGTTGGTTCGCACAGCACGGCATCGCACTCTACGCCTACGACCAGCGGGGCTTTGGCCGTACGGACCACGCCGGCCTGTGGCCCGGAACGGACGCACTGGTCGCCGACGCGCGCACGGCCGCGCGGCTGATCCGCCAGCGCCATCCGGACACGCCCGTCTACCTGATGGGCGCGTCGATGGGCGGCGCGGTCATTCTGGCCACGGCCGGACGCGGCGATTTGGGCGGAGCCGATGGCGCGGTGCTGGCGGCTCCGGCGGTCTGGGCGATCTCGGAAATGCCGTTCTATCAGCGCGCGGCCCTGTGGCTGACCGCCTACACGGTGCCTTGGATGACCCTCTCGGGGGCGGAATTGGACCGCCTGCCCTCCGACAATATCCCGATGCTGCGCCAGTTCTCCCGCGATCCGCTGGTGATCTCGCAAAGCCGTGTGGATGCGATCTACGGCCTGACCCAACTGATGGGAGAAGCCCTGGCCGCCGCGCCGGCGCTGCAGGTCCCGACCCTGGCGCTTTACGGCCGGCGCGACGAGATCGTGCCGCCGCAACCGACCGAGAAGCTGTGGCGCCGGATTCCCGAGGGACAGACCCGGGCGCTCTATGGCACCGGCTGGCACATGATGCTGCGCGACCTGCACGCCCCCACCGTCTGGCGCGACATCCGCGCTTGGATCGTGCAGGGCGGCCAAGGCCCCCTCCCCTCCGGCGCCGACGCAAAAGCCGAGGCCGCGCTCGAACAGGATGGCCTTCAGTCACGGCCCCGGCCCAAACGCATCCGGGCGGGGGTGGAATAGCGACCCACCCTTCGCAAAAGGCAAGACGGGTATTACCCTTGCACACGCCATGAGCGATCCGGCCGCACAACCACACCTGGACGACGCCACCACGCCCGAACGGCGCGACCACCCGCTGACCTATGCGCAGGCCCGGCGCGGCCGCCGGGCGGATGCGGTCGTCCACCTGTTGGGCGTGCCGCTGGGCCTGATCGCAGCTGCGGTCATGCTGGGCCGCGCGGCGTTGACCCCCGAAGCGGGCGCGCTCACCTGGGTCAGCTTGCTGCTCTACACGGCGACGCTGATCGCCATGCTGGTGTTCTCCGCCACGTACAACATGACCCGGGCCGAACACCGGATCGAGCGGCTGCGCGCGATCGACCACGCCACGATCTTCCTGCTGATCGCCGGCACCTACACGCCGTTCATGCTGGTCAAGGTGGGCGGCGCCTGGGGCGCGGGCTTCACCGCCTTCGTCTGGGTCTGTGCCCTCGCGGGGGCCGCGCTCAAGATCGCCTTCCCGCGCCGGCTGGAACGGGTGTCGATCGCGCTCTACCTGCTGCTCGGGTGGAGCGTGGTGATGACGCTGAACACCCTGATCGAGTCGGTCGCGCCAGCCCCCCTTTGGCTGCTGCTGGCCGGTGGCGTAACCTACACCGCCGGCGTCGGCATCTACCTGATGAAGCACGCCACCTATCACAAGGCGCTCTGGCACCTGTTCGTCCTGGCCGCCGCCAGCCTGCACTACCTCGCCATCAGCCTGTCGGTTCTGGGGTAAGGCACGACAGGGGCGCGGCCAGACGCGACGCGGGCGGATGAGCCGAACAACCAACAAGACGCGATCGATCGGGAGGTCCTGCCCACTATGTCTATCCGCCTGCCCTTCATTGCGCTGCTGCTGGCCGCCCTTACGCAGATCGCCGGCCCCCGCCCGGCGGCCGCCGAACCAGTCCCGGGCCCGCAGACCAGCTACAAGGCGGTTGAGACCGTCGAGGTTCAGGGCGGGCGCAGCCTGCAGGCCACCGTCTACCGGGACGGTCTGCGCGAGCGCCGCGAGATGCACGTGGACGGGCAGACGGTCGCGATCATCACCCGCCCGGCGGACCAAGAGCTGTTGATGCTGATGCCGGGCAGGAACGCCGCGATGAAGATGAAATACGAACGCGCGATGCGCGACCTCGATTCGGGCGACCTGCAGGGCTTCGATGCCGATCCGGTCGCTCAGGAGACGGTGAACGGCCTGGACACCACCAAGTACCGGATCGCCGGCGACAACGGGCGCGGCACCGTCTTCGACGGCCATGCCTGGGTCACCGACGATGGGATCCGCGCGAAGCTGGCCGGCACGGTGCGCTTTTCCGACGGCAGCAGGTCGCCAATCCGGATCACCCTCAAGGAGGTCGTGCGCGGCGACCAGCCGAACGCGCTGTTCACCCTGCCCCAGGGCACCCGCGTGATGGACATGTCAAAGCTGCCCGACTCCATGCAGGGCGGCCCGATGGGCGGCATGATGCGACAGTAGGTCCGCCGGGCACACGGATTGACCGATCGCCCTTGAAACCCGGTTGTCGGGCCGGGGCAGAGGGCTTATGGTCTGGCCCGCGTTGAGACGCAGGACCCGTAGCTCAGCTGGATAGAGCGTCGGCCTCCGGAGCCGAAGGTCGCAGGTTCGAATCCTGCCGGGTCCACCAGCTCTCCCGCGCCCTCGTCTGCAAACGCTAGAAAGTCGGGGCCACCCGCCCCTTGTTGCATGGGTCGCGGTGGGTTTGCCTTGCGCGTGCCCGAATCGTCGTGCCCAATCGCCGGGGCAATATCGTGACCGCCCTTGCCTAACCGCTGCCTCACGGATATCCGTTCGCGCGATGAGCCTCGGTCTTCAAGAAACCCGCATGCGCCGCAAGCGCCAACGGCGCTGGTCGATGATCAAGTGGCTCTTGATCCTCGCCGCGCTGGGGGCTGCCTTCTATTTCGCCTACGAGACCGCCCGGCAGCTCGCTCGAATCGAGGTTGAGCAGCTGGAGGATCGGGTCGCCACCCTGGAAAACCGGTTGCAGGACTCAGGCGAGGAAAAACGCGCTCTGCGCAACGATCTGGAAGCCACCCAGGAAAAGCTCGCCCAGTGGCGTCAGCGCTACCAGCAAGAGGTCCCTGAAGGGGAGCCCGCCGAATTGCTCGACTTGGTCCGCGCGCGCCTGGAAGAGGGCGTCTCGGCCGATCGACTCGGCTTCGTGATTCACAAGGCAAGCACCGAGCGCGAATGCACCGGCGGGCCAGTGACCAAGCGGTTCATCGTCCAGACGCCGCTGTCGACCGGGGCCAGCAGTTCCGTGTCCTTCGCCAGCCGCCGGATCACCGTAACCGCCGGCGGCCCTTCCGCGACCAACGCACAAGGCCAGCCGGAAGCTTGGTACGATCCAAGCGCGGAACTCACCGCGACCTTCTACCGCGTCGGTGGGGAGAACGAGCAGGTCAAGGGCAAGCTGCCGATCAACTACTCGGTGGTGATCGGCGACCAGGAGCACCGCTTCACCATTACCGAGGGCGACAACCGCGCCTTCGCCCGGGTGACATGGGAAAGTTGCGCCTACCCCTAGGCCGCCGCGGCATCTGACGGCCTCTTTACAACGCGCACGTCGGATCGCTACCTGTCCCCGATCATCGTGACGAGCGGGGAGGTCCTGTCATGGCGTCCGGTTCGCAAACGACGCGTTCCAAGCAGACCTGGTTTACCAACACCGATGTCGCCGACGATGCCGGCAACGGGCCAACGGCCGCGTTCGTCGCCGGGCAAGTGGTGATCGCCTTCGTCCTGATGCTGATCGTCACGTTGGCCGAACCAGGGATTTACCTGCGCAGCGCAGCGTTCCTGGGGGCGCATGCACTGGCCGCCGGTATCGCCTATCGTACCCTGGTCGCCCCGCGCCTGCCCGACCAGGATGGCGCGCTGAAGCGTCAGGTCGAGAAGGTCGCTGCCGGCTTCGCCACCTTCGCGGTCGCCAAACACCTGCTGCTGCTGATCCTGGGCCGGCTAGGAACCCTGACCGGCGGTCTTGACCAGGCATTGGTCTGGGCGGTCGACGTCGCCTACCTGAACAGCTCCCTGCTGCCCGACGTCGCGGCGCTGGCGGTGATCGCGCTGACGGTGAACGCCGTCGAGAAGGCTCGCTCCGGGCACATCTAGGCAGCCGCTGCACAGCCCTGCGTTCGCGTTTGGTACACACGGTGCGACTCGGACGACTCGACTCATGACCCTGTTTTGTTCATGATATAGTCCAGTTTCGTACCCGCTCGACTCCGATTCGCCCTGACCGGCGGTTAATCGCTGGCCAGCGATGAAAGCGTGGAACCGACAACAGGGGCTGTCATGGCCGCGCCCGACACCTTCGCTCCGTCCGACTCGTTACCGACCGCACCTGTGGGCGCGTCCGATGACACCGATGAAGAGATCCTCGGCGGGCTGCAGCCGGGTCAGCGGCTGGCGCGCGGCGTTTGCCGGGCGTTCGCGCGCCATGGCTGGGGCACGCTGACCGAGTTCACGCTAAAAGGCGGCCGACGCGCCGATGTCATTGCGCTCGACGGCCAGGGCGGGATCACGATCGTGGAGGTCAAGTCCTCGCGCGCTGACTTCCGCGCCGATGCCAAGTGGCAGACGTATCTCGAATTCTGCGACCGCTTCTACTTCGCGGTCCCGCCCGACTTCCCGCGCGATCTGCTGCCGCAGGACTGCGGCATCCTGGTGGCCGATCCCTACGACGCGCAGACGGTGCAATCGCCTACCGAATCGAAGCTTCACGCCAGCCGTCGCCGCGCGGTGACCCTGCGCTTCGCCCAGGTCGCCAGCCAGCGCCTGTTGCGCGCCCAGGACCCGACGGCGTTCGCCGGGGATGTTTAGCCCGCTTTTCTCACCAGGGCTTCTGAGCCGTCGTCGTGGGGTGCAGTCGACGGTTGCTGTGTGATCCAGAGCGACGCAGGCATGCCTGATCCTTGCGCCGCGTGGGCGCTACCAGGTCAGTTCGGGTCCAGCGTTGTTGATTGGCGGGTGACGGTAGCGCGGGTCGCGCGGATCAACGGCACAATCGGGCGTGCGCCAGGGCGAACTCCTCAGCATAGGGGCAGGCGGAGGCCATGGCGACGCGGATGCGACGAACGGTGACCGTTACCTGCGCGCCGATCTTCATGAGCTTCAGGCGCAGCGACCCGCAGGTCGCCTTCTCCAGCTGGGTGTGCGCGAGTGCGATCCGGCGCAGGGCCGCGAGCAGGACGTAGGCGATCGACGCGAACCATAGGCGGAGCTGGTTGGCCTTCATGGTCGCCGCGCTGGTGCGGTCGGCGAACATATCCAGCTGACATTCCTTGATC